>JAIBAN010000009.1 GCA_019695185.1 Blastocatellia bacterium
CTAGACCCTGAACCCTAGACCCTGAACCCTGAACCCTGAACCCTGGACCCTAAACCCTGAACCCTAAACCCTGAACCCTGAACCCTGAACCCTGAACCCCATCCTATGCAACGCCTCTTGCTCATGGTTTTGGTGTTCGTGTCTGTCGCTCCGGCCCTGGCCGACCAACCGGTGCGCTTCAGTCGGATTACGCTTGAACAAGGGCTTTCGCAAAATTCCGTCAATTGCATCCTTCAGGACCAGCGCGGTTTTTTGTGGGTGGGAACCAACGATGGGCTCAACCGCTACGACGGTTATGGCTTCACAGTCTTTCGCAATAATCCCAATCGGCCTGGTTCTCTGACAGGGAACCTGGTTGAGACGTTACTCGAAGACAAACAGGGAACACTCTGGGTTGGAACGGATAACGGTCTGAATCGGTTTGACCCGCAAACCGAAACCTTCACCACCTATATTACAGAGCCGAACAATCCCTACAGCCTGCCCAGCAGTGACGTTCACTCTCTTTGTGAGATGCCGGATGGCACCTTGCTCGTCCTGACCCGTGCCGGCATGTGTCTCTTTTCCCCTCAAACAGGCCGGTTTCTGAGTCATCATGATGACCCGGAACATCCCGTCAACCGTTTTCAGCGGGTCTTGGCCTCATTTCTGCTGGCGCGGGACGGCACGCTCTGGGTGGGTGCGGAGCAGATGGGTCTGATTCGCTATGAACCCCATGCACACCGGTCCAAAACCTACTTGCCCGCTGCCATGTACGGAGCATCCGTTCCCAATCAGGCAACCTTTGTACCGTACCAGGACGAAACCGGCACCATCTGGATTGGGCAACGCAATGGGTTCAGTCGGTATGACCCGACCACCGACAGTTTTGCTTTTTACAAACTGGAAGCCCCCACACCTGAAAATGAAGCGCGCAATGCGGTGGTGGACATCAAACGGGGACCGGATGGCCGTCTCTGGCTGGCACTTGAATCAAACGGCCTCTGTATTTTTGACCCTGCCAGTCAGACACTCACCTTTCATCGAAATGACCCCACCGTTCCCTCTTCACTCAGCCGGGACAACCTGCATTCACTTTACTGTGACCGGGCTGGCATTATGTGGGTTGGTACCGACGGGGGCGGTCTTTGTGCAGCCGACCCAAACGCCCAACGATTTCAAACGTTGACCGGTGACCGCAACAATCCCAACAGTCTGAGCGGCAACTATATCAGGGCCTTGTGTGAAGATTCAGCCGGGCGCATCTGGATTGGCACCTTTCAGGCGGGAATTACCTGTTTTGACCCAAAGTCGGGCCAATATCAGCGGTTCCGGAATGATCCGCACAACCCCAACAGCCTGCCGCATGACAATATCTGGGCATTATGTGTGGACTGGGACGATACCCTTTGGATTGGGTGCGACCGTGGGTTATGCCATTTTGATCCGAAAACCAAACGCTTTACCTCCTACTGGGATGTATTGCCGCATCTGGTTGCCACCGCAGTTTTGGTTGATCAATCCAAAACATTGTGGGTGGGGCTCTTTCGCGGCGGTTTGTTCAAATATGATCGTAAACAGGACCGCTTTATCGCCTATTGCCACGACCCGGCCAAACCCCGCTCTCTTTGTCAGGATGAAGTACGCACCATTTTTCAGGACCATGCCGGGGGACTGTGGGTTGGAACTCAAGGTGGTCTGGCCAAATTTGACCCGTCAACCGAATCGTTTACCAATTATCAGCATGACCCGCGCGACCCGCGCAGTCTGAGCCATGGCAGCGTCGTTTCCCTGTGTGAAGATCGGAATGGAACGCTCTGGGTTGGAACCTATGGCGGCGGACTGAATCGTTTTAACCCGGCCACGGGAACCTTTACTGCCTTGCGGGAGGCCAATGGACTGCCCAATGATGTGATTTATGGAGTGCAGGAAGACAGTTTGGGAAATCTTTGGATGAGCACCAACAAAGGCTTGGCCCGCTATACACCGAGTACGGGCAACATCCATGCCTACGATGTAACGGACGGCCTGCAAAGCAATGAATTCAACCAAACCGCCGCCCTCAAAACCCGTGAAGGTGTGATGTATTTTGGTGGGATTGCCGGATTGAACGCTTTCATCCCGGAGCAAATCAGTTCAAACACCTATATGCCCCCCGTTGTCCTGACCGGATTTCAGGTTTTCAATCAGCCGTTCCCACTCCCCAAATCCATCACGGCGGCGGAAACCATCACGGTCAACTATCAGGACAACGTGATGACGTTTGAATTTGCGGCTCTCAGTTTTTCCAACCCGCAAAAAAACCAGTATGCCGTCCTGCTTGAAGGGTTCGACCAAACCTGGCGGCTCATCGGTACCCAGCGCTCCGCCACCTACACCAATCTGGATGGAGGGACTTATCGTTTTCGGGTGAAAGGCTGTAATAACGACGGGTTGTGGAATCAAACCGGAGCCATGGTGACACTTGTGGTCAAGCCGCCCATTTGGAAAACCCCCTGGGCTTACACCCTCTATGCAGTCACTTTTTTGGGGTTGGCCTATGGCGGCATGCAGCTTCGGACCAGAACCTTGCGGTTTCGCACGCACCTGTTGGAAACCCAGGTCCGGGAACGTACGGCGGAATTACAGGCAAGCGAAACCGAAACCCGCCGGAAAGCGCTGGAACTGGCGGTGCTGGTGGAACAGCTTAAACATTCCGAAGCCCGTGCCAAAGAAGCCAGCCATGCCAAAAGCATGTTTCTTTCCAGCATGAGCCACGAGTTACGAACACCCCTCAATGCCATTATCGGATTTGCCCAGGTCATGGAGCGAACTGCGCATCGTTCGCTGGAGGACCGGGAACATCTGGCCATCATTACCCGCAGCAGCGAACATTTGTTGGGCCTGAT
Source organism: Blastocatellia bacterium (assembly GCA_019695185.1). GTDB lineage: Bacteria > Acidobacteriota > Blastocatellia > Chloracidobacteriales > Chloracidobacteriaceae > JAIBAN01. The sequence goes on from JAIBAN010000009.1 coordinate 2,868, forward strand.
TAACGATGTTCTTTCAATCGCCAAGATTGAAGCCGGGCAAGTCACGCTGAAAACGGAAACCTTTGACCTGCGCCGCCTGCTCAAAGGCGTCGAAGACATGTTTCGTATCCGGACCACGGACAAGGCATTGTCTTTTGTGGTGGATTTCGCCCCCAACCTCCCCACAGCGGTCATCGGTGATGAAAGCAAACTGCGTCAGGTGTTAATCAATCTGCTTGGCAACGCGGTCAAATTCACCACTTCCGGCGGTATTACCCTGCGAGCCAGTTGGCACATCGGCAGCGGCAGTTTTGCCGTGGAAGATACCGGTCCGGGAATCCCTCCCGGAGAAACCGAAACGATTTTTGAAGCCTTCGCCCAAACCGCAACCGGACAAAAAGCCAAAGAAGGGACCGGCCTGGGGCTTACCATCAGCCGCAATTTTGTGCGGTTGATGGGCGGTGAAATCGGAGTGGAAAGCACAGTCGGGGAAGGCACCACCTTCCGCTTTACCATTCGTCTGCCACTGGCCGCCCAACCGCTGGCCGTGCCGGACAAGCGGGTTGTCACCGGGTTGATTTCCCCGGCGACGCCGGTCCGCATTCTGATTGCCGATGACATTTATGAAAACCGGCTCCTGCTGGTCAAACTCTTGCAGGGAGTTGGTTTTGAAATTGCGGAAGCGGAAAACGGACGGGAAACGCTGGAAATCTGCCGCACCTGGAAACCCGACCTGATTTTCCTTGACCTGCGCATGCCGGAACTGGATGGATTTGCCACAACCCAGGCAATAAGGCTTCAGGGTTCGGGTTTCAGGGTTCAGGGTTCAGGCAATCTTCCGGCAATGCAGCTAGAAGCGGAAACTCAAAACCCAAAACGAACAACTCAAACCGCCGAAAATCCCTTAAACCCTGAACCCCGAACCCTGAACCCTGTGATTGTGGCCCTCACAGCTTCAGCCTTTGATCATGACCGGGAGCGGGTGATGTCACTTGGTTGTGACGATTTTCTGACAAAACCCTTTCAAGAAAGCCAGATTTTTGAAACAATACGCAAACACTTAGGAGTTGAGTACCGGTATGCCACCTCTGCCCCGCTGGTACGGGACCTTGACACCAGGGTTATCCTGACTCCGATCCGATTGGCATCAATCAAAGCGGACACCTTGGCGGAATTGTATAGCGCCCTCAGCAGTGGCGATGACCAGGAAGCATTGCGGGCAATTGCCCAGGTAGCGGAATACGACCCGGCGCTGGGCCAAAAATTGCAGCGCATGGTCAAGAATTTTCAACTTGATGATTTGATGGATTTAATTGAACGAATACCCAAATGACTGCCGGCAGCATCTTCATCATTGACGACAATCCTAACAACCTCAATTTGTTAGCTGAAATTTTGCGACATCAGGGGTTTGAAGTTCGGGCAGCCAACTCAGGCCGGCGGGGATTGGCGGCCATTCGTAACTTGATGCCCGAACTGATTATGCTCGACATCACCATGCCGGGCATGGATGGATATGAAGTCTGCGCCGAGTTGAAAAATGAACTCGTCACCCGTGATATTCCCGTGATTTTTATCAGCGCGCTGGACGATGCCGGAGATAAAGTCCGAGCCTTTGAAGCGGGCGGGGTGGATTATGTGACCAAGCCGTTTTCTTCGGCTGAAGTGATTGCCAGAGTCCAGACCCAACTCAAACTGGCACGGCTGCGCCAGGAACTGGAAGCCAACAAAAAAGAACTGGAACGGCAAAACGCCGAACTCCGCCGCAAAAACGAAGAGTTGATTCAAGCTCAAAAACAAACCAATCTGGTTTTTTCGGCGTTGGCCGAAGCCCTGCCCGGAACCGTGCTGGATGGCAAATACCGGCTTGACCGGCAGATTGGTTCCGGCGGGTTCAGCGCCGTGTTTCGCGGAACCCATCTGGCGCTGGACACCCCGGTGGCGGTCAAGGTTTTTCGCCCGATTCCCGGTAATGACCAACCGGAAGCGCTGGAACGCTTCCGCCGTGAAGGGGTTTCAGCGTGCCGGATTCAGCACCAGAATGCCGTTCAGGTTTTGGACTCAGGAATTTCCGCCAATGGAATCGCCTATCTGGTGATGGAACTGCTCAACGGGCGGACCCTCAACTCCGAACTCCGGGAACAAAGGATTTTGTCTCCGGCCCGCTGCGCTCAGATTGCCGTCCCGGTCTGCGATGTGTTGGCCAAAGCCCATTCCAACGGTATCGTCCACCGGGACATCAAGCCGGACAATATCTTCCTCCATCGGCACGAACGGGGTGAAACCGTCAAAGTGCTTGATTTCGGAATTGCCAAATTGTTTATGGATACGGGCGAAGACGGGCAGCACCTGACCATCACCGGCGGGCTGATTGGAACCCCCTATTACATGGCTCCGGAACGGTTTCAGGGTGAACCCTATGATGGGCAATCAGATGTCTACAGTCTGGGAATCCTGCTCTATCAGATGCTCTGTGGAAAACTGCCATTCATTTCCAAAACCAACAACATGTGGGAAGCCGGGATGGTCCATATCGGCCAGCAACCCAAACCGCTGACTGAAATCAACAACAGTATTCCGGTTGAAGTTGAAACCATCGTACTCAAAGCGTTGGAAAAAAATCCGGCCCAACGTCCGACCGCCTCTGAGTTTGGCCGCATGTGGGCTCAGGTGGCCGCAGTCCATGCAGTGGAATTCATTGGCCGCATGAGTGGCAACTTTGAGCTGCCTCTACCTGTGATTGAACCGACCTTGGTCCAGGGTTCAGCAAGTCCGGATGCGGGCACCATTTTTGAAGCGGCAGGTGCCACCAAAGTGGAACCCGGCCCAACGCAGATGCCGACGGTTCGTCCTCCGACTCAAATTGAAGAACCCTGACACCATGTGCAATTTGCAAGCAGCCAACTGGAAACCAACCGTCAAGGGTGATGGTCTCCAGCCAAGACAAATTGCAAAGAAACCTATTGGGGCTGGCTCAACCAAAACTCAGCCAACGCCAAATCACGAGGGTGCGTTATTTTCAGATTATGAATGGGTCCGGGAACAATTCGGACCGGAAGCCCCAGTTTTTCCACCAGCATGGCATCGTCAGTGACCCGCCAGCCTTCTGCCAGTGCCCGTTCATGCGCAGTCCGCAACAATTGCGCTTCAAAAACCTGCGGGGTTTGGACTGCGAACAGAGTTTCTCTAGGTGGGGTGGCGACAACCAATCCGTCCTGAACCTGTTTGACGGTATCCGTCACCTGATGCCCGACCACCACTGCCCTGAAAGCACGGGCAGCGGTTAATGATTCAGTGACCAATTGAGCCGAAATAAAAGGACGGACGGCATCATGAACAACTACATACTCGGTTTCGGCAGGAGCAGCCATCAGGGCTTCCCGCACTGAGTCCTGCCGTTCCTTGCCGCCGGTAACCACCAGCCATGGTTTTTCGAACTTCCACTCGGTGAGGAGTTCCTGGCAGGCCGCCAGGTCCACGGCAGGAACGGCAACAATGATCCGGTCAAGTTCCGGGCAGGTGGCCAAATGACGAAGCGTGCGGATGATGATGGGGATTCCGGCCAACTCCAAAAACTGTTTGGCTTTGGTGCTGCCAAAACGGGAACCGGTGCCTCCAGCGGGAACAAGCGCAACATTCATCTTAGGGTTCAAGGTTCAGGGTTCAGGGTTCAGGGTCTTTTCATCCGGGAATTGAGCATTGAGCGCGAAAAAAGGTTCAGGATCAAGGTTCGTGAATTTGAAAACCCTGAACCCTGAACCCTGAACCCTGAATCCTGTGTTTAGGCAGATTTGGTTGGTGTTATCGGACGAGGGGCGTTCAGGCGTTCGGGCCGTTCCGAACGTTCCGGGCGTTCGGAGCGATCCATCCGGGCATCACGGGAACTTTCCCGCGGTTCATAACGAGGGGTGCCGCTTTGCGGGGTGCCGCCGTTTTCCTCGTTAAACCGACCGAAAATCATCTTTCCGGCAGTGGTTTGCAGCACGCTTGTCACGTTGACATCAATGGTTTTGCCGATGTTACGGCGGGCATTGTCCACCACCACCATGGTGCCATCATCAAGATAGGCTACACCCTGATTGTATTCCTTGCCTTCCTTCAAAATGAAGACCCGCATGATTTCGCCGGGCAACACCACCGGGCGCAGGGCGTTGGCCAGTTCGTTGATATTGAGCACCGGCACTCCGCGCAACTGTGACACTTTGTTGAGGTTGAAATCGTTGGTCACGATTTTTCCATCAAGCTGTTTGGCCATTTCAATCAACTTGAGGTCCACTTCCCGAATCTCCGGAAAGTCAACATCGGTGATGGTAATATCCAGGTTCTGGTTTTTTTGGATTCGTTGCAGAATGTCCAGACCACGCCGACCACGGTTCCGTTTGGCGGAATCCGCACTGTCGGCAACCTGTTGCAGTTCTCTGAGCACAAACTGGGGAATCACCAAGCGACCGGCCAGAAAACCGGTTTCGGCAATATCGGCTACCCGTCCATCAATAATGACACTCGTATCAAGCACCAGATGTTGGGGGCGATTGGGAGTCTGAATCACACCTCCCAAAGCCAGAAATTCGCGGATATCTCCCTTGGAAGCTCCAATCAAAAGCCCAATATAGCCAAAACTGAGAACCAAAGCCGTCGTCAAAAAGGCTTTGGTTTCAGGTGAAAGTCCCTGAACTGAGATCAGAAAACCGAGGACCGCCGCCGCAAAAACACCAATGATTGCACCAACTGTACCGCCAACAAGTGATTTAAGGGATGCCTGCCGAATTCGAGTCTCGAAAAATATGATTGCCAGTCCGGCCCCAAGTGCCAGGATAAGTGAAACTGTCCCACTGCCCGCAACCGGGCGAAAATACCAGGCAGTAATCGCCAAAAGCAGGACGAACACAGCCCGGATCAGAAATACATCAAGATTCATGTTTATCAAAAATCCTTCCGTCGCGCCGAAATAGCGCTGGTATACGGGATATAAAGGCATGACTGTTTTCTCTACTTTGAACGATTGGCTTGTTCCTTGCAAGTCGCTGGAGCATTTGCACGTTTTTTTCGGTTGTGCGAGTCTATGCGCTTTCACATACAACCGACCTGAAGTCGATTTTCGACTTCCAACCTGCGGTACTTGTGACGGAGTGCCCGTTTCGGCTTCCAAAGGATGCCCCAGCTTCCCGTCAGGTACCTTTGACCATGATGTAAGTGCCTCTTATGAAAAATCTTGTCTGGGCGAATATCCAACATCGCCCTATGCGTTTTTTGCTGACTGCCTTGGGAGTTGCCCTGGGAACTTTGTTGATTCTGTTGACTGTCGGACTGGCTCACGGCTTTGTCAATGACCGAGCCCGCCGCGAAGCCAGCATCGGAGCCGAAATTATGGTTCGTTCCGCCGGAACTTTTGGAAGCGGCATGGGTTCCAATCAGCCGTCCCTGCCTGTTTCGCGGGCGGAAGAATTGCGCCGGATTCCCCAGGTGCAAGCCGTCACCCCAGTCATTCAATATATCCAGGCGGCTGACAGCGGGTTTGGCTTCCGAGCGATTGAAGCAGTTGATTTTGAAGCCTATTCCGCCATCAGTGGGATTCGGATTGTCAGTGGCGGAGTGGCTCAGACGGACCATGAGATCAATATTGACACGCAGTTGGCCAAAGAACGCAATGTCACGGTGGGTTCTGAAATCGAGGTTCTGGGCAGCATGATGAAGATTGCCGGAATATACGCCCCCGAATGTGGTGCCCGTATCAAATTGCGCCTGCCGGCCATGCAGGAGCGGTTGGCAGCCAAAGGGTTATGCTCACTGCTGCTGGTCAAATGCAGCGACCCTGGCCAACAGGATGCGGTGGCCGAGCAGATTCAACGGGCTTCAACGTTGCGGGCAAAGGCCAACGCCAATGAAATTGAGGACCAGATCATTTTGACCCGTGACCTGCCGGCTCTTTATTCGAAACTTCCGGCCCTCGACACCTTTTTGAATGTTGTGATTGGAGTGGCAGTCGGCATCAGCTCACTAGTGATTTTATTGGCGATGTATACCACCATTACCGAGCGCACCCGCGAAATCGGAATCCTTAAATCGCTGGGAGCCACCGAAGGGTTCATCCTGCGCGCCATCGAATCGGAAGCCCTGATTATCAGTTTGACAGGAGCCTTGGCCGGACTGGTTCTTTCTCTCGGAGCACAATTTCTGTTGGTCCGGGCCACGGCACTCAAACATATTGAATTTGAACCTCGCTGGATTGGGTTTGCTTTTGCTGCCGCCCTGCTGGGAGGTATGCTGGGGGGACTCTATCCGGCTTTGCGGGCTGCCCGGATGGATCCAATTGATGCACTTGACCATGAATAAAGTCTTGAACGTCTGGGGAGTCTGGGGAATCTGAGGAGTCCTGGAAGTTTCTCTCTGACAGGATCACAAGTTGACAGCCTGACAAAAGCTGCCAAGCTCCCCAGACTCCCAAGACTCCCAAGACTCCCAAGACTCCCAGGACTCCCAAGACTTTTTATGAAGCCCCGCCAAATTTTTCAAATCTTCGGCATTCCGGTTCGAGTGGATGGCAGTTGGGTGTTAATTTTTTTCACCTATATCTGGATTATTTCCACTGTTTATCTGCCTGGCTTTACACCGGGATTGTCCCGCTGGTTGTATTTTGTATTTGGCACACTGACCACCATTCTCTTTTTTACTTCAATTCTGCTGCATGAACTGGCCCATTCACTGGTTGCCCGCCGGGAAGGGATTCGGATTCACCACATTACGCTGTATTTGTTCGGCGGAATTGCCCGGCTCAACCGGGAACCTTCCACTCCCAAAGGTGAATTTCTGATTGCTGTGGCCGGCCCGGCAGCCAGTCTCGGCCTGGGAGGTTGCTTTTTGCTGGTGGAATTGGGTACCGCTTCCAGCCATACCGTTCCCCTCCTGCAACCGATTTTTCACCATCTGGGCTGGATCAATATCATTCTGGGAGGGTTTAATCTGTTTCCGGCGTTTCCCCTGGACGGAGGCCGCATTTTGCGGGCTTTTCTGTGGTTTCGAACCGGCCACCATACCAATGCCACCAATGTCACCCTGACCTTGAGCAAATGGGTCGGCTGGGGCAGCCTTGGATGCGGGGTGGCAACCTGGACCAGCGCCCCTCAATTTGCCCTCTCTTCCTTGTTTTTCGGAGTGCTGCTGCTTTCGTTTCTGGCGACCGTAAAACCAACTGAAAGCACTGCCCTGCCACTCACTCCAGCCCCACCTGAGTCCCACTTGGCTGCACCGCCGGCCAAGTGGTTTGCAACCACATTTGTTTCGCTCGAACCGGAAACTCCTGTGAGTGAAGTGGAAGTTCTCAGAAAGCAATTCCCCACCTGCCAATCCTGTCCTGTCATTCACAATCAGCGGCTGTATGGCTTGCTCAATTTGAAAGCCCTGCCCCTGAACGGCTCGACCACCGGCACCACACCGGTCCGGGAGTTCATGGAACCTGTCCAAGAGTCGTTTTTTGTGGATTCCCGCAGCCCTCTGCATCAGTGGGAAGCCGCCGCCCTCCGAAATGGCTTTGGAGCGATTGCAGTTCTTGATGCGGACGGCTTAGTAGTGGGTTTTGTGAATCTGGAGCAGATTCGGCTGTATTTGACAGAAAAATAACGAGAAGTCCTCTTCTTGACCACCACCAATGAAATTTTCTTCGATTTTGGCCGGTCAGTTCAGAAAAATGTCTTTGATCAAAGCCGCCTCAGTGCCGGAGTAGACTATCAGGTTCATCCGGTTGCCAAGGTTCAGATTGGTTATGTGGACCAATACATCCAAAAAGCCGATGGGGTACGGTTTGAAAAAAACCACACCCTCACACTTTCGGTCTTCTACACAGTCGCGCTCTCTCGACTGTTCGGATTTTGAAAAGCTCCTGGAACCAGTGGATTCAGACCAACCCTGTTGGCCGATAGATTGGGTTTTTTTGATGGTTTGAAAAAAAATGCCCTGCGAAGCTGGCAGGGCACATGGGAACACATTTGGGAGATTCCGACAGAAAGCAACGATCAGACTATTTTGGAATAATCACAACCACTTCGTTTTGCTTGACCATGCCCATCTCACGGGCAGCTTGTTCAATCACCCGTGAATCCGAAGCCAGCCGGCCAATTTCACGGTTCAGGCGTTCGTTCGCCGCCCGGCGCTCATTCAGCTTTTGCTGCATGACTTCCTTTTCCTGGCGGGCGTGCAGCATCTCATTATGGGTGCGCACCCCGACGGAAATACACAACGCTCCCAGCGCTAAAAAAATCATGGAGAGCCATGCCGAAAACGGAATGGAAAATTGTTGGACTTCAACCCGTGGCAACGTAAACGTGCCAACTGACGGTTGCATCGTATCAACTGAGTATGAAATTCCGGCCCGATTCAAGGAGCACCTCCAATTCTGATTCAGTTTGGGCTTCCGCATAGCAGCGCGCCAGTGGTTCCGTACCGGATAACCGGACCAGCATCCAGGCATGGTCCTCCAGTAAATACTTCACTCCGTCGGTCCGGTTGATTTCAACGACCTTTTTGCCGCCTAATTCCGCAGGTGGTTCGGAAGCCAGTTTTTTCTGAAAGCGTTCTTTAATTTCAGGCGTCAAGCGAACGCCAATCCGTTTGTTCTGAATGGAGCCGACAGTTTGGTGTAATTCCGCCAGCATCGTGCCCATGGTCTTGCCTCGTGCAGCCACCATTTCGGCCACCAGCAGACAGGCCAGAATGCCGTCTTTTTCCGGAATATGTCCTTTGATGGAAAGGCCGGCACTTTCTTCACCGCCCAGAATGATTTTGTCGGCCAAAATCAATTCACCCAAAAACTTAAATCCGACAGGCGTTTCAAAGACGGCCCGGTTGTGGTGTGCTGCCACCCGGTCCAGCAAATGGGTGGTGGCCACACTGCGGCCAATCCCGCCTGTCCAGCCCCGTGACTCAATCAGGTAATCGGCCAACAAAGCCAACACATCGTTGGCGGCAATGCAGGTTCCGTCGGCATCCACAATGCCAAACCGGTCGGCATCGCCATCGGTGGAAAGCCCCAGGGTAAAGCTGCCACCCGTCACTTTTGCGCACAACTCGCGGAGGTTTTGCGGTGAGGGTTCAGGGCTGGCACCGCCGAAATAAGGGTCGCGCCAGTCATGCAGGACTGCCACCTCGCACCCGCAATCGCGCAGGAACGCGTCAAGATACCCGCGCCCGGTGCCCCACAAGGCATCGTAGGCAATTTTGGGCCGAACCCGCTTCAGGACGTCCGTATCCACTTTGGTCAGCAGTTCGGTCAGATAGGCTTCCCGCAAATCTTCCTGGGAAATGGCTGCTTGTTCCGTTCCGGCGACTGATTCCGTTTCACTCACGGAACGAACCCGGATCCGTTCTTCCACCCGTTTGGTGATTTCGGGCAGTGCCGGTGCTCCGTCGGCAGTGGAAAATTTCATCCCGCAATATTCCGGCGGATTATGACTGGCGGTAAAGTTGATGGCTCCAGCCAACCCCCTGGCCCGAATTGTCACGGCAATGGTTGGGGTTGGGGTATCGCGGACGGTCAAGACCACCGGGAACCCACGGGATGCCAAAACATCGCTGCTCAACGCTGCGAATTTTTCAGCCATAAAACGCGGGTCATAACTGACAATCACCCCGTTTCCGGTCGCCAAATCTGTCAGGACATCCGCAATTGCGTGTGTCACCAGACGAACATTCGCAAAGGTAAAGTCTTCCGCAATAATGGCTCTCCAGCCGGATGTGCCAAAGGTAATCATAGGGATTTTGCGTGGACGAAATAAGAACAGCGAAGCGGCAGGGCTGTGCGCCCATGGAGGTGCTCCACAATTCAGATCCTACTTTAATGTTTTGCTTGTAACCGTTGGAAGGAAAAAGGTTGACCTTGGTGAATTCGGAAGTTACCACAGCCATTTTGGAAAACGCAACGTTTTTTTCTGTGTTTTTCAGGGCCACCTGCCGGAAAAAAGCTCACTCTTTCGTTGTGAATCACGAAGCTTTCCCAGATGGTTTTCTTGACTGTCCAAACGGTTCTAGGTACAAACTGAAATCGGCTTGACCGATTATTACTTTGGGATTTTTCTGGCTACCAAAATTCTTCATTTATGACCGAAACCACTTCCCAATCGCCGCTTTCCCCTGCCGCCACCCAGCATCTGGTGGTTGATTTATTCGGCGTTGCCACCAACCATTTCCAATCAAACGAACATGTCCTCGAAGCCGCCCGCCGGGCCTTGAATGTCACACCTTCAGCCAGTCATGAAATCCAATGCAGCGGAAAACATGACCGCTTCTCGGTCGTCATCATCCTTCCCACCGCGCACATTGCCATTCATACCTGTCCCGAACAACGGTATATCGGCTGTGATATGTTTGTTTCCCGCCATTTCGACGTGGCCCATGCCTGTCAAAAACTGGTGGAAACGTTTCACCCAACCTTGATTCGAAAAACCATTCTGCAACGTGGGATTGTGGAATAATCCATTTGCCATTTGAAAGCAGCGGTGTCATTTCTCCCTTCAGCCAAACCGAATGAGCCAAATCCAAACCCCAATTGGCCGTTCTGACCGGCTCCGGCTCCAAATGGCAAATCGCACATGGCAAATCGCACATGAGCAAAATGCCCGCTTCACTTTTTTCTTTTCACCTTTTAGGCACGACTGGTAATATCAGGTTGCTCCAATCCGAATCCCAATAAATCGAACTGCGACGATTTCGTCAACCCCACGCATATTGTTTGTTTTCGTTGAATTTTGTCGGTACTGCACTGTGTCCCGGCGACCAGTGCAGGAATCATGCGGCGAATCTGTTGTGGACAACAGGTGCAGCCGTCAGGCGATGAAGCGACTATGACAGGCTATTGTGACAGTTGCGATGAACACTCCGACCGTCTTTTTGATATCAGCCGTTTGCCTGAATTCAAACCGGTCGTTCAGAAATTCAATTACCGCCACGTTTGCCAGACCTGCTACGACGATTTACTGGAAGAAAGCAAAAACCCCTGGGACATGGAAGAAGAACGACGAGGGGAAGAACGACGGCCAGCCCAGCTTGAAGTCCACCTTTCTGGCACCAACCGAGAAGGAAAAACTTTTTCAGAAATCACCACCACTGAGGATGTCAGCCGCAATGGTCTTTGTGTCATGACGAAACAGGACTTGGATGTCGGCAGCGTACTGAAGCTTGAGGTGAGTGGAAGCGACTTTGAGGGAACTGCCATTGTCGAAATCATGTGGAAAGAAACCACTGCCCGGAAAGCCGGCCTCAAAATCGTGGACCAAAGCGCCATTTGGGAACGGCTTCTGGCTGGAAAAGGCATTCTTTAGGACTGAGGACTGAGGACTGAGGTCCGAGTAATTCCTCACCCCCCCAGAAACCGCCTTCTTTCAGGTTTGTCTGTTCCTCTTGTCATTTCGTTATTTCACAGGCAAGTTCGTTGCTCAGCCCTCAGTCCTGAAAACAAGAGAAAGGTCACACAAAATTATGATTCAAACCGCTGACGTGGTCATCATCGGTGGCGGCATCATCGGCTGTAGCGTTGCTTATCACCTCACCAAAATGGGTTGTAAGGATGTGGTGATTCTGGAACGCGAGACGTTTCAGGGCAAACACTCGACCGGACGCAGTGCCGGCGGTGTCCGCCAGCAGTTTGCGACCCCGGTCAACATCCGGATGTCCAAATATTCGATTCAGGTTCTGCACGAGTTTCACGAAACGATGGGACAGGACCCGGAATATCATCCCTACGGCTACCTCTTCATTGCGACCACGGACGAGCATATCAGGTATTTGCAGGAAAACATGAAAGCCCAGTTGGCCGAAGGCATTCCGGTCCGCTTCCTCAGCCGGGGTGATGTCGAAGATATGGTCCCGCAGCTTTACACAGAGGATGTTCTGGGCGGCAGCTTTTGCCCTACGGACGGTTTTGTTGACCCCTACAGTGTCATGCAGGGCTACAACTCGCGGGCGCGGGCGCAAGGTGCCAAAGTTTTACTGGAAACCGAAGTCACGAATATTCTCACTCAATCAGGCCGTATTTCCGGCGTGGTCACCAGTCACGGGACCATTTCCACCCGAACCGTCGTCAATGCCTCCGGAGCCTGGGCCCGAATCGTAGGAAGCTGGGTCGGGGTGGATGTGCCCATCCGCCCAACCCGCCGCCAACTGGTCAACACCGAAAAATTTGATGAACTGCCCACCAATCTCCCCATGTTGATTGATATGGCCACTGGCTGTTATATGCGGAAAGAATCGGGCGGTGTCATGATTGGCTGGGCCGACCCGGATGAACCCGAAAGCTTCAGCACCGTGTTCAACCCCGATTTTATTGATGTCATTATCGAAAAAGCCCTGCCCCGAATGCCCTGCCTGGAAAATGCCGGCATCAACCTGCGCCGGTGCTGGGGCGGACTGTATGACATTTCACCCGACCATCACGCTATCATCGGACCAGTTCCCAACCTTGAAGGGTTCATTCTCTGTAATGGATTCAGCGGGCATGGCATCATGCACTCTCCGGCCATGGGAGTGTCCGTGGCGGAAATGATTCTGTATGGTGAATCCCGCACGCTGGACGTACATGAACTGACGGTTGAACGGTTTGCCAAAGGCGAATTGCTTCATGAAACAGCCGTGATTTAATCGGTTTTGTTGTGAGTTGTCGGTTCCTGACAGCAACTTCAAAGATTTAGGGTGTGTATGCTCTCAGCCTCGGTTTTGCACCGGGGCTGTTTCTTTTGTTAGAAAGAAAAGTTGCGTGATTGACCGCTTCCGGGTAAGGTTACCGACTTCGGTTTAGCGCCTTTTGTTCGCTCAGAATGGTAAGGGGAGTGTCGAATAAAAGTAAGGGTGAATTGTGGCAACAATACGGGAAAAACTCAAAGCACTTGCAGTACGATATGCCTCTGAGTTGAAAGCTCAAGTTGATGCACGGGTGACCGAAATGAAAACAGATGATACGTCGCACTACCTGATTTACCGTGTTCTTGGAATCACGGACCAGGAGGGTGAGATGATTGACGTTTACCAGAACAAAGGGCGGTTTCTGTATAAATATGCAGGTTCTTTTCTTGAAGAGGCAGCTAAACTCTGTTTTAAAGAGAAGTATCCAGATTCTTGCTCGCGACGAATTCCGAATACGGAAGGTCAAAAACCGAAGATGTTCGAAATTGATTGTGTGGTAGGTCAAGAGGCGCTTGAGATTAAGTGGCGTGATGCAACAACCGATGGAGATCATATCACGAAAGAACATACACGCCTCAAAGCTGTAAAAAATGCGGGATTTCATCCCATTCGAATCATGTTCTACTACCCCAATCGGCAACAAGCTATACGCATACAACAAACACTTCAGACACTTTATGAAGGGATGGGGGGAGAGTATCACTTTGGAGATGCCGCTTGGTCCTATATCAAGGTTAAAACGAATGTAGATCTTTTCGCCATTTTGAAGGAACTGGCAGATGAACCTGCAACCCAAAACGAAAACTGAAGTATATCAAGGTGATTGCCTTGAGATTCTGCGAAGCTGGCCGGCTGAACAGGTAGATTTGATTTATCTTGATCCACCTTTCTTTACTCAGCGTGAGCAAAAACTGTCCACACGAGACAGACGCACACAATTCTCATTTGATGATCGTTGGCAATCAATTTCCTGCTATGCCTCATTTTTGCATGAACGATTGACAGAGCTTCATCGTGTTCTCAAATCTACAGGTTCACTTTTTTTCCATTGTGACAGAACCGCTTCCCATGTTGCCAAACTTATCCTTGATGAGGTTTTTGAGAAACGAAACTTCCAGTCTGAAATCATCTGGCATTACAAACGTTGGTCCAACGCTTCACACAAGCTCCTGCCAGCCCATCAGACCATTCTTTTCTACACAAAAAGCAGTGCTTTCAAGTTCAATACAATTCTTTCCGACTATTCTCCCACCACCAATGTTGATCAAATTCTTCAGCGTCGTAGCCGGGATGGGTCAAATAAATCAGTCTATGCCCGCGATAAAAATGGTGAAGTCATTTATGCAGGTGCCAAACAAGGTGTGCCACTGAGTGACGTCTGGGAAATTCCTTTTCTCAATCCGAAAGCCAAAGAAAGAACGGGGTACCCAACACAAAAACCCATCTTGCTCTTAGAACGAATTATTTCACTTGTCACTGACGAGGAAGACTTGATACTTGATCCATTCTGCGGGAGCGGGACTACTTTGGTCGCAGCTAGCTTGCTCGGACGGACCGCAATTGGAATTGACATCGCTCATAAAGCAGTGGAACTCACTCGCCAAAGGTTGGCCAACCCAATAAAGACAGACTCAAATTTACTGAAGAATGGTATAGAGGCTTACAAGAACGCAGACACCGACGCACTCTCTTTTCTAACAGGCATTCCACATGTGACAGTTCAGAGGAACAAAGGCATTGATGCCTTCCTGAAAACTACTGTTCGAGGGGTTCCAATACCAGTCAGGGTACAACGCTCCGGAGAGACCATCAGAGAAGCAGCTTCCGCATTGTACAAAGCTGCCCGCTCAAAGCGAATCACTCATATGATCTTAGTTGCTACTGAACCTCAACCTTCACTCTTCGAAATTGAAATCCCTGAAGGCGTTGTGCTGATTCCTTCAGTTGCATTTTCAATCACGCGGACCATTGAAAAATTGAAGACCGAAGAAGCACCCAATAGCCACTGCCAGCAGGTAAGAACTGATTGTACTGCGAATGTTTAACCTTTTCTATTTTCCTCCAAAAAAGCTGAAAGCTGAAAGCTGAAAACTGTTTTATGAAAGTTTCCCTCCTCGGAGCCACGGGCTCGATTGGTTGCAATACTCTTGATGTGATTCGCTGGCTGGCTCCGCGTTTTGAAGTGGACGCCATGAGCGCAGGTACCAACGTTGAACGATTCGCTGAACAAATCCGCGAATTTCACCCCTCCTACGTGGCGGTTGCGGATGAACCGGCGGCTGAAAAGCTGAAAACTCTGCTCGGTCACGACTACACAGGCGAAATTGGAATCGGAACCGAAGGCATGGTCCGGGTGGCCACTGCTCCCGAAACCGGGATTGTGGTTTCCGCCACGGTTGGCGCACGCGGACTGGTCCCAACCCTCCGGGCCATCGAATGTGGCAAGCGGGTTGGGATTGCCAATAAAGAACCCTTGGTCATGGCAGGAGAGCTGATGACCCGCCGCGCCCGTGAGGCAAAAGCCGAAATTCTGCCGATTGACAGTGAACACAACGCCCTCCACCAATGCCTGCGTGGTGAACGGACTTCCGACATCAAGCGGTTGATTTTGACCGCCAGCGGAGGGCCTTTCCGCCGCACTCCACTCGCAGACTTCCAACAGATTACCGTGGCACAGGCCCTCAAACATCCAACCTGGCAAATGGGCCGCAAAATCACAATTGATTCTGCCACCTTGATGAACAAAGGGCTGGAAGTCGTCGAAGCCCGCTGGTTGTTCAATCTTCCGCCTGACCAGATTGATGTCATCATTCACCCTCAATCCACCGTCCATTCGATGGTCGAACTGGTGGACGGCTCGACCATGGCCCAGCTTGGCATTGCTGATATGCGCCATCCGATTCAGTATGCGCTGACCTATCCGGACCGCCTGCCCGCCCATATTCCCGCCCTGGATTTGTTGTCCATCGGCAAACTTGAATTCGAAGCCCCGGACCTCAACAAGTTCCCCTGCCTGCGCCTGGCCTATGATTCGCTCCGGGCCGGTGGGACCATGCCAGCGGTTTTGAATGCAGCCAACGAAGAAGCCGTAGCAGCCTTTCTGGATGAACGGATTCGCTTTGTGGAAATCCCGCTGCTGATTGAGCATGTCATGCACAACCACAGTGTCACTGAAACTGACAGCCTGGAAACCATCCTGGCGGCTGACACGTGGGCCAGACAGGCGTCACAAGAGTGGATTTTCCGGAATAACAAACAACTTTCGGCAACCGGTTCGGAGTCCCGCCTTTAGGCGGCAGTTTCGGAGTTCCGCCTTCAGGCGGCAGTTTGGAAACCGGTCTTGAGACTGGTTCTTTGCTTTAAAATCAAAACAGCCGCGTAAACGCGGAACTCTACACAGCCGCGTAAACGCGGAACTCTCCACAGCCGCGTAAACGCGGAACTCTAAACTTTTATGGCTAAACGAAACGATTATTGTTCCTTCTGTGGTGTGAAATTTGAAGAAAATCAACCATTTCCACGGACATGCGGGGCTTGCGGCAACATTACCTACGTCAACCCGTTGCCGGTTTCAGTGGTGGTGCTCCCGATTGACGAGACGGGTGTCCTGGTGATTCGCCGAGGGATTGAACCCCGCAAAGGGAAACTTGCCCTGCCCGGCGGTTTCATTGGGGTGGGAGAATCCTGGCAAGCGGCGGGTGCCCGCGAACTCTATGAAGAAACCGGGATTACCATTGACCCGCAAAGCATTTCGGATTTTCGTGTCCTGAGCGCACCGGATGGAACCGTCCTGATTTTCGGACTGGCCCAGACAATTTCATCAGATGAGTTGCCAACCTTCATTCCGACTGATGAAACGTCGGAAATGTTGATTTTGACTCAGGTTGAGGAACTCGCCTTTCCGCTCCACACCCAAGTGCTGCGCCAATTCTTTGAACGCAAGCGATAACCCCTTGTGTTGTACCTGATTTCAGACCGCAGAGCCCTGTTCCTGCCGGGAGAGTCGTTTTCCGAAACGACCGCCCGACTCCGCCTGTTGAAATTGGCGAACGCGGCAGCAATGGCCCGGATTCCCTATTTTCAACTGCGGGAGAAAGACCTGGAAGCCAGAGAGGTTTTTGAACTGGCAGATGAAATCGTCCGGATTTTTGCCGGAACTGAAAGTCGCCTGCTGCTCAATGACCGGTTTGACATTGCCCTGGCTGCCGGAGCCCATGGCGTTCACCTGACCACCCGTTCCCTTCCCGCTTATGTTGTCCGCCAACACGTTCCATCCGATTTCCTGATTGGCGTCTCAACCCATAATCAGCCGGAAATCCGTGCCGCTGAACAAGGAGCGGATTTTCTGGTCTGCGGCCCCGTCTTTGACATGCCCACCAAGTCAAAAATCGGACTGGAACAATTTTCCGTTCTCGCAGCCTCAACCCGCCTCCCCGTATTTGCATTGGGTGGGATTACCGTGGACAATCTTCCCCAACTGGCTCGTTCCGGTGCGGCAGGAATTGCCAGCATTCGGCTCTTCTGCCGGGGTGCGTTTGAAGAACCGGCGGCTTTTACCACCTTCGTTTCCCAATTGAGAATTGAGAATTGAGAATTGAGAATTGAGAATTGAAAACTCAATCTGGTTCAAAGATTCCAAAACTCAAAAACCCTAAGCCCAGAAACCGAAGATTGTTCTTCAATTCTCAATTCTCAATTCTCAATTTCTTATGAAAAGCATCCTCACAATTGCAGGACTCGACCCGGCTGGTGGAGCCGGAATTCTGGCTGACTTGAAAACCATTGCCGCGCATGGCAACCACGGAGTGGCCGTTCTGACAGCAACCACAGCCCAAAACACGGTCGGCGTGAAAAGTTTTTTCCCCTTGACGCCCGAAGCTGTGTGCCAGCAATTGGATGCCCTCCACGAAGACATCCCTTTGGCCGCAGCCAAAACCGGCATGGTGGGAACCGGTGAAATTGCTGAAGCCGTTTGTGACTGGCTACACCGGCACTGGCTGACACCACTCGTCGTGGATCCGGTGCTGGTGGCGAGCAGCGGACATTTGCTCTTTGAACCGGAGGCGATTGACACCATGCGGAAAAAGCTCCTGCCTTTGGCCACCATCATCACGCCCAACCTGCCCGAAGCCGCCACGCTGACCGGTCGCACGGTTGAAACACAGTCCCAAATGGAGGAAGCTGCGCTTCGGCTGTACGACCTGGGACCGAAATACATTTTGGTCAAAGGCGGCCACCTGAGCGAAAGCGCGACGGACCTGCTTTATGACGGCAAAACCTTCCAATGGTTTGAGGGTACCCGACTGGAGGTCAACACCCACGGGACTGGCTGCACGATGTCAGCGGCGATTGCCACTTTGATGGGTTCCGGTTATGAAGCACCCGAAGCCGTGGCCCGCGCCAAAGCCTTTGTCCGGACTGCCATGGGCCGCATGCTCAAGGTCGGAAAAGGAAAAATGCTCTTGGGGCATCTGCCGCTGGATGACCTCCGCCAGAAGGTGATGGAACTCAAGGGCGACGATACATAATTCCGGCGGGAATCAGACGCCATCTGGAATTTGACCCAGGCAGACGACCTACCGACTTCATGACCATTGCTTCGATTGGCTGCACGGTTGGTCTGGAAGCCATGTACCGCCAGGTCAAATCTGAAGAAACCGAACCAGCTTCTGAACATGACGAAACTCGTTGAAATCCGTACCCGCCTGGAGCAACTGACCAAGCCCGAACGGGCTGAATTTGCCAAACGCTATTTCAAGACCGGCCCCGGCCAATATGGCGAAGGGGACGTATTTTTGGGCCTCAGTGCGCCTGAACTGCGGGCGCTTGCCCATGAATTTGCTCCATTGTGCAGCACCGCTGACCAGCTTGAACTGCTCCGCTCTCCCATTCATGACGAGCGCGCTTTGACCCTGCTCATGTGGGTGCGGCTTTTTCCCAAAGCGACGGCAGACCGACAGGCGGAAATCTATCGGCTCTATCTGGAAAACACCCGCCATATCAACAACTGGGATTTGGTTGATGTCTCGGCACCGCACATTGTCGGGATGTACCTCTTGCACCGGGACCGCTCGGTTTTGCGCCAACTGGCAGTTTCGGGAAGCCTGTGGGAACGACGGATTGCCATCATTGCCACCCAGCAGTTTATTCGCCAGAACCAGTTTGACGACACCATCGCCATTGCCGAAACCCTGCTTTCCGACAAACACGACCTGATTCATAAAGCTGTGGGCTGGATGTTGCGCGAAGTCGGCCAGCGTGCCCCCGAACGGGAACGCGAATTTTTACGCCATTTCCATCACACCATGCCCCGCACCATGCTGCGCTATGCAATTGAGAAGTTTCCCGAAGCGGAACGGCAGGAGTTCCTCAAAAAGCCAGGGCGGAAAACCAACCAGGATTTGTAGGTCATGAATGCACTTGAAGCTGTGGATTTGGCCCTGCAAACAGCCGGACTGATATCTGAAGTGGTGGTCTCAATTAATATCCATCGGGCACATGGGGAGGAAAACGTTGAATGGTGGGTTTCATTTGAAACTGTCAACACAGTTGGGTTTGAGCCCGGAATTATCAGGGTTGACATTTACGACACTGGGGCGGCAGAACTCATTCCCCTGCTGTAAGGTGATTGAAATATATGGTTTATGCACGACAAGCCATTGATGTCGCCTTTGACCACGCACAAATCAATCCGGAATGGGTGGTTGAATTGGTAGTGTCCAATACTTCCCAGGAATCTTCCCAGTGGATTGTCGCATTCCGCATCCAGAAACCGCCGGATTTCAAAATAGAGACAATTCAAGTGTATGTCCGAAACACCGGGGAAGCCGAAATTGTTCCCTGGCTGGACGAAGAACCCAACACCTGAACCTGCTGGACCCCACGTACTGTTTCCGCCAAACGGAACCCTAAATCAAACCACAGATGATTTGAACAAAACCCTTCACCGCAGAGGCGCAGAGCTTTCGCAGAGTTTTCGCAGAGTTTTTCTGGTTTCTTCTCTGCGCATCCTCTGCGCCTCTGCGGTGAGAAAAATATCTGATGTGTTCCAATGTTGTGTGGTCCGATTTAGCTTTTCTGGACCTTGGTCAATTGCATGTGAAGCACTATCAACCCAACAGTCAACAGCAGATTCGCCCCCATCAGCCAGACTGAGTATTGGTGCAGGTCATTGAATTCAATCCGCCTGGGGTCGGTCGCCGGAATATTGTCAATCACGACCATGGCCGCCCGCAAAGCGGACAGTTTGCTTGAAATGACCCATTTGGAAACGGCTGAATCAATTGCCATCACAATGGGGAACGAGACCGCCAGCTTGCCCAAAATTGTACGGAAATTTCCGGTTTGAATGACCGTCAGGACCATCAGGACGATGAGCAGCAACCCAACCCCGATTCCCATCCATTCCAGTTTGCCCAAAACCGAATTGACAATTGAACCGGCCATGTGACGCGACGGCAGGACAGCAAACGCACTGGGAGCCACCAGCGCGCTGAAACACAGCATACTTCCCAACCACGTGCCGAGCGTCAACCGGCAGGCGGCATCCAGAACATTTGCGATTTGCGATTTACCATTTGCCATTTTGTTATTTTGTGAATTGTTCGTCGTTGATTGTACTTTGTTTGTGGAACACCTGAATTTAACCTCAAACCAAGCATAATTCACAACCGACAACCCACAAATTCGCAACCCGCACTCAGGGAAATCGCAAATCACAAATGCCTTCAGGCGTCTTCCAGACTCAGTTCATAGCCACGGGCGGCCAGCATCTGATCAAAAACCTCGACGAGATAGGGGTCATATTGGGTTCCCGCCCATCGTTTGATTTCGTCAATCGCAGCTTTCGGCGAGGCTCCGGGACGGTAGGGCCGGTTACTCACAATGGCGTGATAGGTATCCACCAGTGAAACAAACCGGGAACCAAGTGGAATCTCGTCTCCTTTCAGCCGGTCAGGATACCCTTTGCCGTCCCAACGTTCATGATGATGGCGCACCACGCGGGCGACCTCGGACATGGCTGGAATGGGTTTGAGAATCTGTTCACCAATCACCGGATGCTGTTTCATGATTTCCCATTCCTCTTCGGTCAGTTTGGCGGGGGAACGGAGAATGCGCTCCGGAATGCCGATTTTCCCAATATCGTGCAGCAATGTGCCCATCCGGACCAGTTCGATGTCGTTTTCGGTAAGCCCGGCGTGCCGGGCCAGCAACTGGCCAATCCGGCTGGCTTCCGCAGAGTGATTGCCCGTGTAGTGGTCCTTGGCATCCAGTGCCTGAGCCAGAGAGGTGACGATTTCAATAATGGAGGAAGATTTGGCCGTAGCTGGGTGAATCGCATGCATCTGGCCGCTCAACCGCCGCAAAAGACTGGGACCGGTTTCAAACTGGGAATTCTTGAGGGTGGTGACAAAAGCCTTGAGGACCAGATTTTTCACCCGTTCGCTGCCAATCATGGCAACCTGGTCATGCCCTTGCAGTTCCGCCAGCGCGGCAGCCTGTTCGCCGCTGAAAAGAATTTCCTCAGCGTCCAGGGCATGAAATGGAAAGGTTGAAATGCCGATACTGGCCGTCAGAACTTCCCAATTTCGAACTCTGACCTCGCTCAGTCTGGACCGAAAACCTTCGGCGTGCTGCATCGCTTCATCCAAATCAACCCGTGGCAGCAAAACGGCCAACCCATTGTTGGTGATGCGCCCCAGACTGTGGTGGGGGTATTGTTCCTTGAGCAGTTTGGCAAAAGCCACCAGCACAGCGTCCCCTCCCTGCCGTCCAATTTTTTTATTGATGCGTTCCAGGTGGTCGGTATGAATGACCATGAGCGAAAACGGGCGGTCTTCATCACGACTCCTCACAACCTGCTGATTCAGGTCGGAAATAAAGTCCTCCCGGTGCAGCAGGCCGGTCAGCCGGTCGGTACGTGCCTCTGAAACCAATGAATTGAGGTAACAAACCTGGTCCCAGGCAAGCTTCAACTGCGCCATGAAATCTTCCATCAGACTCAGGTCAGGAAGCTGGTCGTTTTCCGCGCGGGCACTGAGCATCAGGACAGCCTGGGTTTCGCCATGCAGTTCCACCGGCAGGCAAACATTCGGCAAATCCCAGCGGAGCGGTGTTTTCGGATGTTGCGCCAAAATGGTTCCGTTCAAAGCCGACAATGCCACAGTGACATCCAGGGCGGCATGCAGCCGATTACAGACAAACTGTTGCAGTGATTTCAAATCGGTCAGTTTGAAAAGGTCACGGGCCAGTTGGGCCAAGGTCCGCCGCAATTCTTCAGTCGCCAGCCGGCGGGCTTCTTCAATCAAGAGCAGGAAAGGTTCGGACAACCCGGCCAGAAGTGCTTCAACCTGAACTACTTCCGATTCCGCGAAGGCGTCCTGGGAACCGTTCCGAAACAAGGTCAGCCCTCCCAAAAATCGTCCGGCATCCCGAATTGGAGCGCTCAACACATGCCGCCCTTCACGGCAAAAGGAATACTGCTGTTGCCCATCTGTTGCCGAAAACCGGACCGGGCGCGGGGCTTTTTCCAGTTTTTGATGAAACAAGCCAATATCTTTAATTTGAAATGAAGTTAAAGAAACCGGGGGAGTGTTTGGATTTTGGCGGACAAAAACCCGTTGGGGTTTAGTAGCTTTTGTCTGGTCAAGAACAAACGAAAAGACTGCCACGTCAGCCTTGAACCAGAAATACAGATGTTGTCCCAACATCCGGGTTGCCAGGCTGAGGTCATGTTTGAAGCGCAGCACTGTGGCAGTTGCTTCCAGCAGACGTTTCTGTTCTTGAAACTGCGTCCGCTCGGCAGCCAGTTGTTCCAGGTTCAGCACCAAATTGGAAAAGGTGTCAATGACCGCCAGGGTCTGCTCCCGAAAGTGTCCTTCAAAGGTTTGAATTGACGAACTGCCCAACAGCCAGACTCCGGCAGGAAGCCCTTTTTCAGTTCCGCTGGCAACCGTAAACGGTTTTGCCAGCCAACATTTGATATTGGCCGGAGCCAGCACTCGCCAAAACGGCCCCACTTGCTCCGCCGGGTTGGAAATCCACCGGTCCTGCCGTTTGACATCCCCCAAAGCGCTCAAGGGCTGTTTGGCCAGTTGTTTGACTCCCTGAACCAACCGTGGTTTGAGACCATGGACGGCCCGGCAAATAAATCCGCCCTCTTCGGTTCGCAAAAACAGCAGGCCAGCGTCAAAACCGCTCCAAAAGGTAATGGACTCAAGGATATGCTGCCAGATTTTTTCAGAGGGCTGGGAATGTCCCAAATACCGCAGAATTCCCAAGACATCAATTAATGGTGCCGCCACATCGGAGGAGGTCGGCAATTGCCCCATGTCACCCGGTCCGGAGGAGTGTGTCATAGGCAGAACTCCGTGCTCGAATTGAGAATTGAGAATTGAGAAGTTCGAATTCTGGAATTGAAACCGGAATTGAAAAGCTATACCTGTTCTAAACGAAATCAATTGGGTTTATTCAATTTACCCAAAGACCCGTGAATTGGATTTGGCGCTTTTAATTCTCAATTCTCAATTCTCAATTCTCGATTCCCAATTCCTCCGCCATTTGAGGTGATGTCGGTTGACTTGCCGTCATGGGGGCCGGGGGGGAAGGGATTGACGGCAAAAACCGATAGAAATCCGATTGTTCGTACTTTTCCGCAACAAATTCCAAAATAACTTTGCAGGAAGCCAGGACTGGTACTGCCAGCATAATCCCTAAAATGCCAAACAAATGGTGTGCCAGCAGCAACCCAACAATGACAATGAAGGGATGAAGCTCCAGCCGCTCACCAAGGATAAGCGGAGTCAGTACGAAACCTTCGGTGGACTGCACGACTGGATATGTGGCAATGACCAGCAGAACCTGCCATAAGGTTGGCTGGTCAAACAAAGTCAGAATCAGGGTCAAAACCGCCGCACTGAGCGTTCCAACATACGGTACCAAATGTCCGAAACCAGACAAAATTCCCAGCGGCAGTGCCAAAGGGACTCCCAGCAGCCAGAAAGCAATTGTGTAAAGCACCGCCATACATGAACAGACAATCAACTGTCCCCGCACATAATTGCTGAGGACTGAATCCACCTGCCCCAGCAAATGGCGGGCACTTTCCTGGTGGCGAGGCGGAATCAACCCGATGAATTTGTCACTGGCCGGTTTTGCGTCCTTCAAAATGTAATAGACAAAAAACGGAATCAAAATCAGGTTCAGAACGCTGCCCAAAACACTCACCAGACTGGCCGAGATGGAACCAAATTCCTCCAGCACCGGTTCAATCAATCCCGAAGGATTTTGCAGTCGCTCCATCACCTTTTCCGCCACCTTTTCATAGGCTGCCGGATACTTTTGATGGAGGGTTTCCAAATTGGGGCGCAACCAGGCGGAAAATTTTTGCGCCGTCCCAGGAACCTGGGCCGTTACTTGGGAGAGCTGGGCTCCGATGGGAATAAAAATCAAAAGCAGTACCAGAAACCCGATGGTGGCCAGAGTCATAGCCACCAGGACCGACCATTGCCGGGAAAGGCGGTGTTTTTCGCACCACACCACCAATGGTTTGATGAGATAGGCCAGCGCCAGGGAGAGAATGAAAGGTACAAAAACCGGTTTAAAAACCTCTGACACCCCTGGCAAAACGCTGACCAACACTTTGCCAAAGAGCAAAACCATTGTCGTTGCCACCAAGAGCGGCAGCCAACGGGGCCACAACAAACGAACCCACCAAGCAGAGGGAGGATGGAGAGGGGCAACGGGCTGTTGCGCCGCCTGTGCTTCGTGGTGTGGGCGATTGGATGAGTGCATGTGTCTTTAATGTGAGGTTAAAGTTGGAACTGTTGCTTTTTTTTCAGAGGGTTCCGTTGGAATCAAATTTGGGGCATCAAGAGCAACAACTCGCTGCTCATAACATATCGCCGGAGTTTGTTCCCGAAAAGCCCGCAGTTGAACCCGAATGTAAAATCCATAATAAATGGCTGAAAATGCCGTTGTTGCCCCGGTCAATCCACTGGCCGCAGGTAATAGCCACAAGGCAGCCGGCCAAACATTGGCCAACAGAACAAAGACCACAAAGCAAACCTGAACCACTGTGCTCAATTTTCCCGGAAAAGCAGGTTTGAAATCCCGAAAACCTGTCCGCCGATAGATGAGTGCGGCTGCCAGCACAATTCCGACATCCCGCCCAATCACACAGACCGCCAGCCATAGCGGGATGGGTGTGTACAAACCACCTGGAACGGCCAATACAATAAAACTGCACAACATGAGCAGCTTGTCGCCAATGGGGTCCAAAATTTGCCCCAACTGTGATCGTTGATTCAGCCGGCGGGCCAGAAAACCGTCCAAACCATCCGAGATTCCAGCCACTGCAAAAATTCCCAGAGCCCAATCAAAATCCCCTTTCAATATAAAATGAACAAACACTGGGATGAGGCCAATCCGAAAAAAACTGATGAGATTCGGAATGGTCCAAACCCGTTTGGAAACCAATTCAGTTGGTTCTGGCAGGGATTCCTGGTGGTTCATAAATCTGTATGAATCGAGGTCTGGTCAACCTTTTTGGCAACCGTTGCTCATTCTGATGTTCTGCTCTGGAGGTGACATAGCTGCCCGCTGTTTCACGGTTCCACCTCTTCCGGGGCCCGCACCAACCGCAGCAAGGTAATTTCCGGCGGGCATCGGAACCGCACGGGGACCACCACTGTCCCTAAGCCGCGATTGACATAAATTTGGGTTTGTTTCATTTCGGCCAACCCTTGAACAAACCGCTTTCCATATCGGGAAAAGGCCATCGGGGCCCCAATGAAGGGTAAATGAAACTGGCCACCATGAGTATGCCCTGCCAAAACCAGATCAATTTTGGCATAGGATGCCGCCTCAATAATATCCGGGTTATGCGAAAGTAAAACTCTTGTGTCGTGCAAAGTAGTTCCTCTGAGCGCTGCCGGAAGGTTATGGTGGTGCATCATCATATCCCCAATCCCACAAATCCGGATATGCTCGGCCTTGCGAACAATCTCCGTATTGACATTGGTGAGCACTTCAATATGTCGTTTTTCAAATGAACGGGTTACTGTGCGGGCATTCACCCACACATCATGATTGCCCAATACTGCAAAAACCCCGTTTTTGGCCTCCAGCCTGGCCAATTCATCAACACAAGGGTCAATATAATGAGCGGTATGGGTAATATAGTCCCCTGTCAAAGCGACAATGTCAGGCTCCAGGCTGTTACAGATTTTGACGGCTTCGGCAATATGTTCTGTGCGCAAATAAGGGCTGTGGTGGATGTCCGACATTTGTACAATACGGAAATCCTCAAATTCCTCAGGCAGTTCATTGACCTTGATAATCTGCTCTGTAACCTCAAATTTATAGGTTTCTTCAACCTCAAATTGAGCCTTTTGCAAAAAATTGGCGGTTTTCGTCAGCAGTTCATCCCGCCGTGCCAGTCGGTGGTGAGCCACCATTTTGCTTTTTTTGCCCATGAAATCGCCCCCTCGGTCACAAGTCTGAAATTCGACTGAAGCGCAGGATGTCTTTGGGTGACTTCTCCAATGGTATCATATTTATGGCAGCATCGTTCTGGAATTGACTTGGAAAAGTGGGCGAAATGGATTTGGCACGCTATGATGGGGCGATTGTTGGCGTTTGAACCCTGAACGATCATCTGGGAGGTTGTGCTGATGTTGTATATGATTGTTGAGCATTTTAAGAATCAGAATCCATTTCCGGTTTATCAACGCTTCCGGGAACGTGGCCGACTTGCCCCAGATGGCTTGGAATATGTGGCAAGTTGGGTGGATGAGTCTTTTGGCTGCTGTTTTCAACTCATGGAAACAACTGATCGGGAATTATTGGACGAATGGATGGCAAATTGGAACGACTTGGTGGATTTTGAGGTTTTCCCGGTTCTGGTCTCCCAAGAAGCGGCTGAAAAAATATGGGCACAAGCCTGAGGCTTGATTGACAACCTGTCACAGGTTCTGAATCCAAGCCCAAGGATCTGTTTTGAAAGTTGTATTCCTCTCTTTCACAGAGCGGAGTCAGGTCAGGGTTTTTATGGAAAAGTTTTTTAAATCAGTTTCCTATACGTTGATCGGAACCGGCTTTGCCACTCTGGCTGTAACCGGCCACCTGGATGCCTTTTCCATTTTGGTCTATACAATTGCCCTGATTTTAAGTTGGCGTTCTGACGTCCCCGGCTCCAATCTGCAAATCAGTGCAACGACTGCCAATTGGCTGGCCATCCTCTATTTACCCTTCGCCTATTTGGATTTTCGCTACCTCAGCCCTTCCGGCATCCTCGTTCTCATTCATTTCACGCTGTTTGTCTCAATTTTCAAACTGTTTCAAAACAAAGAAGATCGTGATTGGGTCTTTTTGTACCTGCTGGCGGTGTTTGAAGTTTTATTGGCCGCAGGTCTCACCGTAGACGCTGTTTTTGTGGTCATGCTGATTGTGTTTGTCCTGACTGGACTCATCGCGCTTGAGGTCTTTGAAATCCGGAAAACCCGCCGCGAAGCCCGGCCCAATCAAGCTGAACGGGCTTTTTCTCATGATGGCGCAAAACTCCGAAAACCTGTTAGGCCAGTCCTCTATTTACTTGTGATCACTGGGGTTATGGCAGTTTTTATCCTGGCTATCGCATTTCCTTTTTTCTTTGCTCTGCCGCGATTCAATACCGGCTTTTTCGGACGCTCATTTGGTGATTCAACCGTAGCCATGACGGGATTTTCAGACGTTGTGCAATTGGGTGATGTTGTCAACATCAAGAAAAGCCAACAGATTGTGATGTATGTTCGCGTCAAGGGCGGGGCGGTGCCGGGGCAACGATTTCGCTGGCATGGAGTTGCACTGACCTCGTTTAACGGAAGTTCTTGGGGGAAACCGGTAGATTTGCGCCGAATGCGGGTTCCCACCGATGCGCAAGGCACCTTCCTGCTTGATAAGCGTTCAGTTGCAGGAGGGCAGCCAACCCTCCAAACGTTTTTCCTGGAGCCGATGAGTTCGACCGTTCTTTTCTATGCAGGCAGGCCCTTGCTGGTCAGCAATCAACTTTCTTTTCTTTCCCGCGACCAAACCGGAACATTGTATACGGCTGACCATTCGGCTCAACGCATAACCTATACTGTTACGGCTGATACCACTATTCCATCCGATGACACCTGCCGGCGTGATCCGATGCGTTATTCCCAAGAAGAGCAGGATCGCTACCTACAACTTCCGTCTCATTTCAACCCTCGTATCAAAGAGTTGACCCAAGGGATTGCCACCGCTCCAACTGCCTTTGATAAAGCCCGTGAAATTGAGTTTTATCTCAAAAATAATTTTGGCTATTCCCTCAATCTCAAGCGGACTGATGAACCAGATCCAATCGTTGATTTCTTATTCAATACCAAAGTCGGCCATTGTGAATACTTTGCAACTTCAATGGTTTTGATGCTTCGTTCGCAAGGCATAGCTGCCCGGATTGTCAATGGGTTTCAAAGTGGTGAATACAACCCCGTCAGCGAAAGCTATGTCATTCATCAATCTGAGGCTCATTCATGGGTTGAAGTTTACTTTCCAGCCACTCAAAGTTGGGTTGAATTTGACCCCACTCCCCCCGCCGGCACTGTTCAGTTTTCCAAATCTGGTTGGATGGCTTATGTGGGCCAAATAGTTGAAGCCATGCGAATGTTCTGGATTGATTATGTAGTTTCTTACGATGCCTCGAAACAGCGTTCACTCGCCCAGGATACCCAGGAAAAAGTGTCTGACTATAAATCCGATTATGCCCACCGGTTTACTGAGTTTAAAGACCGCCTGGTTCAATCTATCCTCCATTTTGACAAGCGGGTTTTGCCCTTACTTCGACATCAGTTGATGGGAGCAATGGTCTGGTTACTGGCTTTTGCCCTGTTTACCGCCGCCCTTGTGATTTATCTGTATCGCACACTCCGCAGGTTGCGGTTCGCCCCAGAGTCCGTTTTTTCAATGAATGTGACCAAGTGGTTTTTGTTACCTCTTCTCTATTGGGTTCATCGCCACCATCCTCAACAATTCGCTTTGCTCGGGTATCAGGAAATGCTTTTTTTTCTGGCCCGAAAAGGATGGAAACGTGCTCCTGGGCAAACCCCCTTTGAGTTTGCCCAAGCCATAAAGCTACCTGAAGTCATGGCTTTAACTGATTACTATTATCGAATTCGCTTTAGTGGCGGCAACCCTCATGAATTTGATCTGAAACGGATGAAGGGGTTGGTGGACCGAGTGAAAGATAGCATTCGGCGATTGGGCCCCCCAAGAAACACGTAATTTGGCTTTTTCCGGTTTCGATTTTTTTGTACCAAGTAATCTTCTTCCTTCAGAAAACAAAAGCCCTTGCCATAAACGGCAAGGGCTTTTGGCTATTTGATTGGAGTAGGTCGTTTACATGACAAACTCTTCTTCCAGTTGGAGCTGTGCCTTCCTTAGTTCAAACCGTGCCCGGCCTAAATTGCCATCAGGGCGCAGGGCAATCAAAAGGAAATACTCCTTGTTAATGAGTTTCATGACCAGTGTCAAATCACTTGACATGATGGTCAGTTCACTCAAAGCCCCAACCCCAACATCAGAAGTCATTCGCATCGAATTCCTTAACAGAGTTGTATGCGCCGCCGCCACCATATTGAGTTTTTCTCCTATGGCTGGCTGTTGATCCTGGACCTGTTCGACAGCAATGCCATCCATTCCCATGATCAGCGCTCCAACACTGCCTTCAACCCGACTAACGATTGATCTGAGGAGTTCGGCAAACATTACGGCTGGCCTCCAGGATTGGGCTGGGCAATTGGTGCCGGTGAATGTGCTGGTTCACCGCCTGTTGTCAAGAAAGTTTCACCACGAAAGACTCGAGGAGTGATGAAAAAGAGTAATTCTGAAGTCTGACGCTGGGTGAATCGTTGTTTGAAAAGGTTTCCAATCAAAGGAATGCTCGAAACACCTGGCGTCCGAGTCTGTGTATTGGATTCCGAATCAATGTTCACCCCTCCAATGATGGTCGTTCCCCCGTCTGGTACCAACACGATGGTATTGGTGCTCTGGCGATTGATGGGGGGTTGCCCGTTTACCAACAAGCTGTTGTTGATGGAGTCATTGCTTGATTCCAGCCGCAACAGGACATTCCCTTCACTCGTAATCTGCGGTGTGATTGTCAGACTCAGAGTTGCTTCCTGGAATGTTGTGGTTGCAATCGCTGAAGCTCCCACTGCGTTTTGAGCTGCTGTATAGGGAATTGACAAACCCGACCGAATCACTCCCTGGGAATTATTCTGAACTGTCACCCGAGGTGAGGAAATTGTTTTAGCAATCCCTTTATTTTCTGCCGCAGTAATAGCGGTTGAGATAAAACCAGTTCCAATCAAGCCGGTGGTCAGACTCAACACTGTATCGGTTCCTCTACCTCCCAATGCCCCTGATGCCAGAGGTCCCACAAACAAACCATCAGAGATAAAATCCCGAGGGGTAAAACGACCTCGGATAATACCGGTCTGTTGGGTTGTTCCACCTGTTTGGGCGGAGGGCACAAAGTTGAAAGCCGTAGAAGCTCCAGCTGCAGTTGATAAACCAATGCCACCGCCCCGTGATGAAACCACGCCCGTGAACAATTGGATCCCCAGGTCCCGTAAAAATGACCGGTTGGCCTGCACAATGCGGGCTTCGATTTCGACTTGTGATTGCGGGACATCAAGTCGGGCAATAATTTCCTTAGCCCGTTCAATGCGGTCTGGAATGTCGGTGATAATCATCATGTTGGTGCGCGGGTTCACCGAAATATTTCCTCGGCTTGAAAGGTTTTGGCTCAGAATTGAGCGTAACCCAATGCCAGCACCACCAGCAGCGACCCCAACTTGTTCATACCTTAACTGGAAGTATTCGGTAATCAACGGCAGATTTTCAATCTGGGCCAGTTTCCGTTCCTGGTTTTGCTTTTCCTCTTCCTTGAAAGCCTCAATCGTGGCCACCCGAACGATTAATTCTTCTCGTTTGTAGGACAACCGATTAGCCTTGAAAATCGAGTTCAGCACCTGCCCCCAGGGAACATTATTGACTTTAATGGTGACTTCAACCCGTTGCACTGATTTGTCCAGGACGAAGTTGACATCGTAATTGTCTGAGACAAACCGCAGAATGTCACTTAAATCCACACCTGTGATATCAAGACTGATGGGCTCACCCTGGAATGCTGGATCCCCAAACTGAATCCCACCGGCCTGTGGTTTGTTGCGGCGACCCGTGGAGGGCGCAGGAGCGGTTGGAGGAGGAGCAAGGGTTCTGGTAAAGGTTGCCGGTTTGAGCTCCGGACCCACATTTGCAGCCACTTCTTTCTCTTCCGCCTTAACCTTTGGCTCAACTGCGGATTCCTTGGGGGTGGCCGGAGAACGACGGGCCCGTGATGCATCCAAAGCATTTTTCGCTTCGACACTGGGAAGTGTGGAGGGAGTTGAATTCACTTTCTCCGGCACCGCCTTGTCGGCTTTGGCAATTGCTTCTCCATCTCCGATTCTTATTGTCAAACCCTGTCCATCATCAGAAACCAAATACTGTTTGTCTTCTTTAAGATCAAACACTACACGGGTTGCCGAAGAAGATGGATTGCCAATGCGGATCCGCTCAACGCCGTTTTTGTTGACATCAATAACCCGCTGGGCCACTGAGCTTTTGACGTTTTGAATGTCAATTACCAAGCGTTCCGGTTGATGAACCCGAAAATGTTTGTATTGAACTTTTCCGTCCGTCAGAATGCGGGCTCCCAACACGCCTTCTCCCATGTCCGTGGTAATGTCACGAATCACACTACCGACATTCGAATTCGAGCGAGCCTCGGTTGCAGTTGCGGTCGTCTCGGTTTTGTTTCCCATGGGTACCAATTCAAGAGCCAAGGCATTGGATTCAAAACGAGATTTGATGTCACATGGTTGGATTAAATTGATCTCAACCCGTGCAGCTGCTTTTCCGGGCAATCCGACCGATTTGACCTGAATGGAGTCAACCAAGCGGCCACCCACGTTTGAGATGGATTGCAATTTGGATGCGTCAACGCCGTACAGGTCAACTGTTACCAGTCGTTGTTCCGGACGTAAAACCTGGTAGGTAAATTGGGCTGACCCCTCAATGAGAACCTTTGTCATTTGGGCATCGGCTGGTTGAACCTTCAGGGCGGTGACTATCACCAGATTGCCTTCCGCCTGTCCGGTGCCAACGGCTGCCGCAATATTAAACCAACCTGCCGCAAGAGCTAACGCCACAGCCAAGCACACGCGATAACAGCTAGGCATAAGGATACCTCCTCAAACAATTCAAATGTTTTCGTCGCTGAAACTTCTTGAAACCCGTCGTTTGTTTCGCTTCGTTCAGGTGGAAGGGTTTCCCCTCAACGATTCAATTTCCCTGGCAAAAATCAAAATCACAACTTTTTATGGCCTGGGCACATATGTCAGTGGCCGTTGACCGGTTTTGACTGTTTTGTCACTGTACAAGGTTACTTCCGAGCAAATAACTGTCCCGGCTACTGTCCCCTTGGCCAAGTCCCGGTACGGACTTTTGTCGATCTTCGTCACTGACCCGTTCCAAAACTTCGCCCCTTCACGGACAAAAAGTGTTGCGGTTCCTCCTTTGACTTTAAGGAGAGCTCCCAACCCTTTATCCGTTGCAAAAACGCCTTTGACGTCGAATTCATCCACTAAATACTGCTCAGTGGGGTCTGGAGGCGGAAGGTTATGGTCCAGATTGTAATTACGCCGCTCCCGCCATTTGGCCTGTCTTTCAGCCAAGGGAGGATAGGCAACCGGTTCAGCCGGAGCACCTTTTTTGCGGACCAGATTTGGATCAGAAAATGGATCCTTATCAGGTGGACGATAGGTCGGTGAAACCGTATCAACCGTAGGCCCTTTCTTATCCTGAGCCCCAGGAGGTGAAGCTGGTGCTGCTGGTGTTCCAGCAGCAGGCTGATTCCCTTGAGCCGGTGTTGCCGGTGTTTGTGCTGTTGTATTCTCAACAGTTAACAAAGCAAGAGACGCCACCAAAAAAGCAACTCGAAGGAATCGAGCTCGTTTGTACCATCTCTGAACAGTTCGCATTGGTATCCTCCTCAAACGGATGAAGGCACAACCCCGGAATTATTTCTTCGCTGGCGCATCTGCCGGCATATTCAGGACATCGGCTTCTGAAGCAAAGTAGGTGGTCAGCGTGAACGAGGACTCAATGGTCAGATTGGTTGTTTGCGGACTGGCTTTCTTAATATCAACATCCGTCACCTGTACAATCCGTTTGAAATTGGCAATGTCCTCAAAAAATTTCCCCAGATTGGCATAGGTTGCACCAACCTGAACTTCAACCGGTTTTTCTTTGTAAAACTCTTTCGATGTGGCAGCTTTGGGCTTAAAGGCTCGAATGATCAAAGTGTCACTTTGGGCTTTTTGTTGTAATTCAGCCAGTGTCTCTGAAATTTTCACTTCCTCTGGCAACCGCTCCCGGTACACTTTGAGTTCATCCAAAGCCTGTTGATATTGCCGCTGATAATCTGCCAATTGGGCTCGCACCTGTTCCGCCTGACGGTTTTCCTCATGTAAAGTGTCGGCTTCTTTGTTAATCCCATCCGTTTTCAGCCGGACATCGGAAAAAGCCAGCAAATCAACGAGATACCACAACCCAAAAACCAACGCCACTAGAATTAAGAGTTGACCCCACCAGGGAATATTGCCAAGGAATCCACGCCCTTCAGCCATATAGTTCTCCTCACACGAATCGCCACATTGACGACGGTTTTTGCCTTAATGTATCAGGTCTCCCACCGGTCACTTGTTCAGTGCCGATACCACAGGTTTACTTCCCAGGCGGGACAGATGCAGTTTTACCTGCTTCTCCCGGACCTGGAGCTGGTTGTGGCGGGTTGTAATTACAGACAATGGTAAATCTCAAAACCTGAGCTTCCTTATCGTCCGGGTTAGCGACCCCTCCTACCCCGGTTGAATCAAAGGTGGGATCCACATTGGTAAACAACCCGTTGGAAAACCGCTCCAACTGCTGGGCAAATTGGGTCACCAACTCCTTGCGCTCAGTTTTACCATCAATGGTGATCTGATTGCCGCGCTGTTTGATATTTTCCAGTTGAACGCCAGTTGGAATCCGGTCGTTGATATTGGATAGAACAGCCACTGGGCCACGTTGTGAAGCAGCCAATTGTTTAATGATTTTCAGCCGGTTTTGCACAATTTCGTTCTTTTTCTTGAATTCCTCGGCCTGCTTTTTGATTGCTTCGAGTTTGACTTTCGCTTCTTTCTCTGTTTTTAACCGGGCTTCCGCATCAGCCAACCGTGAATAGGTCACCTGATAGTCAGCCCCAATGGCTATTATCAAAGTTAAAAAAGCAACTGCCACCGTTAAAATCTGACCTGTGGCCTGAGCAGGTTTGGGTGCTGGAGTGGCTGCAGTTTCCTGGACTGCGCTTGCCAATAGATTGACTCTCACCATAAAGCTTGCGGTTGTTTGGAACTGTCGATGACAGTCTGCCGAACCGCCTCTCCTTTCTGATCCGCCTCCTGGGGAGGTACCAATGTTAAAACCAGTGTTCTAGGCGGGAAGATGGTGCCGGAATGGCACCCGGCCCGCCTGCCGGCCTTTCTGTCACCTATTGATCTGCACACCTGCTGGCCAACCCCACGGCAATGGCCATGTTCGGAGCAAGTTCCCGAATATATTCCTCATCAAACTTCTTCGCATTGAATTTAATGGTGCGAAACGCATCAAATCGTTCTACGGGGATGCCAAACCGCTCTGAAAAGTACGAGGTCAGTCCGCGCACCTTGGAACTACCACCGGAAACTAAAATCCGGTCAATTTGGACCGAGTCCCCCATCTGGCTGGTCGCCTTCCAGAAATCAAGGGTTTTTTGCACTTCCATCGCCAGAATATCCGTTACTGACTCAATCAATGGCTGGGCGTCTTCAGGCTGCACGCCATTGTCGGTGGGAACACCTCGTTTCAAGGCTTCCGCCTGTTCAAAGGTCAGATTCAATTCCTTTTGCAGCAAGTCGGTGTATTGATTTCCACCAGCCGAAACGTCACGGGTAAAGAGCGAGGAGGTTCCCCGCACAACATTGATGCTGGTCACACTGGCTCCAATATCGAGCAGTGCGACGGTTGTTGTGGGCATGGGTTGATAGTTCAACTCATAGGAATTTTGGAGGGCAAATGAATCCACATCCATGAAAACCGGTTGTTTGCTGGCTTGGGCGATGACCTGGGTGTATTGGGCAATCTTGTCTCGCTTACATGCCACCAGCAATACTTCCATGCTGCCACTGGCCGGGTCCCTTCCCAACACTTCATAGCTGAGGTTTACATCCGCAATGTCAAAAGGGATGTGCTGTTCAGCCTCCCAATTGATGCGCTCCGCCAGTTCCTCATCACTCATATAGGGAACTGAGATTTTCTTAACAATCACTGAATGGCCCGAAACGGAGGTGCCAACCTGATTGGTTTTGATTCCCTGCTCGGTAAAAATCCGGCTGATGACATCACTGACATGGTTTAAGTCGATGATGTGGCCATCCACAATGGTATCGGAAAGCAACGGGACGTGGCCGATTGCCACCAACTCAAATGTCCCTTTTTGATGCTTGAGTTCGACAGCCTTGACTGCACTGGAACCAATGTCAACACCGACCAGACTACGCTTTGCGCCAAACATAGTGTTTCCTTTGTCTTCAGTTGATTTCGAACGGGCAAACGACCTTGGACTGTAAACTGGCGAAATGAAAGTGAAAAGGATGGGTCACATGATGATTTTTGGGGTGGCACAAATGGCAACCAGCGCACGTACAAACGCGTAAAGACAACACAGGCCGCCAAAAAACCTCTGATGCCCACTCAATCTCAGCTTTTGGGACAACCTGGGAAGTGAGAAGAGACGTAGTAAGCGCGAAACCTGCTTCCTCGTGCAACCTCTTTTTCAAGAGGTCAAAGTTCGCACCGAAAATGAGAGACGCCAAGCTTCACCAAAACGAAACTTCGGCAACCCATAACTTGACACTGGTTTTAGACGATTACCCTGGATGACAGTAACGAACGTTTAGTAAAACGTGAGTGAATCGCAGCGTGTGCTGATGTAAAAACTTGCTGCTATTAGGCTGCCCATAATTACCATTCATCAATTGATGGCGTCAACCTTTTTTTGTCCAGGGGACACGGAGCGAATGGAATTTCGAGACTGATTACTGTACTTTTCAAAATTCTCATGATCGTTTTTTTTTCCTGGCAGAAAGCGCTTCCCTGCTTTGTCAAAAACGCGTCAATCCGTGTAAATTCGCAGGGTGAACATGAACAAGAAAAAAATTTTGTTGTTGGTATGGGGAGGGCTGCTCATAGTGACCGGCTGGTTGTGGTGGACGCTCGTCCGCCGGCCAACACCAGTCAATCTGGCAGAATTGGTACCAGAACACAGCCTTCTTTATTTTGAAGCCCAAAGTTTACCGGACCTTTACCGGGCCGTCACCCAATCACATTTCTGGCAGGAATCCTGCACTGCCCTCAATGTGCCAGACCAGTTCCTTTATGTTGGTCAAACCCTGGACTGGCTTGAAGGAAATCCATTAGGGCCGGACGAACTGGTGATTGGTGAACGAGCTCAGATTGGTTTGACTGTGTCAGGGTTTGAACTGGAGCGGGTCCCGGCCCTGCAGCCAGGTGAACCGTTGGAGACAAGCCTGACCCTGCGGGGCACCTTGCTTCTGAAAACCCACACCACGGAAACCCGAACTCAGCGTTTTTGCGAGAACCGACTTCCGCTTTTGGCCCGCAAGATATTTGGCTCGAATCCGGTCCGGGAAACCCTTTCTCTGGAAAATCAGGCGGTGCAACGGTTCCGGGCACAAGGAAGTGAAAAGGCACTCTGGGCCGGATGCGTCGGCGACCTGATTTTAATCAGTAACGATGAAGCCTCGCTCAAAGCCTGCCTGGCCAGTGCCACCCGACAGGCAGCCGGGCTGGCAGCCACGGGCTTGTGTCGTTCTGCCCAGATTTCACTCAAACACGAAGAGGCAACCTGTTTTGGATTTATTACCCCCACCGGAGTGGGCCGCTTGGCAGCGTTGGGGCTGGCCTTGGTGGTGCCCAAATTCGGACAGTCAGAGGCCGAACTGGTCACTCAGGCTGTTTCCAATGTAAATCAGGGAATTGCATTCAGTACCATGGTGGAAAACGGTCTCTTTGTGGACAAATCCATTATCCTGCTCCAGCCTGACCTGGTGGATGGATTACGCCCGTTGGTGCAGGTTACGGCCACAGAAAACCGGATCCGCGAAGTCCTCCCGGCAGATGCGGCCAGCACTTCGATTGTAAATCTTTCCCGTCCTGGCAGCATGATTGACGCAGTCCATGCCTACGTTTCAGCACATAGCAATGTGGCGGTCAGTTTCGCGCTACGGCAGGCCCTCAACGGACTGGGGGAAACATTTGGCATTAATCCCAAAGAAACCATAGGAGATGCCTTTGGCACAGAATTTGGCCTCGTGAAATTCCGTCAATCCGAGTCCACGGGTTGGGTGCTGCAAACCCGAAATCGGGTCCGGTTGCTCCCCACGGTTGATCGTTACCTGCGCTTTGGGAATGCCACGTTGGAAAACCAAACCTATCGAGGACTGGAACTGGCGGTATCGTCCCACCCAGACCAGCGAACGGCAGTGTTTTTGGGTGATTTTCTTATCCTGGCACCACTTCCGGCAGTCAAACATTGCTGTGACGCATTTCTGGATGGAAAAACCCTGGCCCAACAGGGAATTCCCAGTGGAGCCCTGCCTACAGGCGGATCCGGAGTTTCCTTTTTGCGTTCGATTGATACCGACCCACACGAAACCGAAATGTTCATCCTGCTGCTGGCCAAAATCAGCCGGGCTGGGGATGCGACTCCCCGCCGGCTGAACGACCCGAAAATCAAAGACCTGCTGCAACGGGTGCCACCCGCCACCAGCGTAGTTGAGTTGCATTCGGATGGCATCTACAGCGAAACTCGCTCTGCCGTTGGTCGGTTTGGCCGGTTGGCAGCATTCTTTGGCCCCGAGCCGAGCCTGACACCAACCATCACCCCAAACTGAATTCGGCTTCCCAATTCCGTTTTTACAGACTGTGAAGACACTATGGCCCTGACCCTCAACGAAACCCGAAAAACCAAACCTGACTCTGCTCCGCTCCACGCTGAAATCATCGCCATTGGCTCGGAACTGCTGACGCCCAACCGAACCGATACGAATTCTCTCTGGTTGACCCAACAACTCAACAGTCTGGGCATTACCCTACGGCAGAAAACCATTGTTGGGGATGATGAACAATGCCTGGAGGACACCCTTCGGGATGCGCTGAAACGAACCCGCGTTATTCTTTCGACCGGGGGCCTGGGGCCGACGGAGGATGACATCACCCGCAAGGTTTATGCCCGGGTTTTGCGCCGTCCGCTGGTCTTTCATCCGGAAATCCTGGACCGGATTCGCCACTTGTTTGAAAGTCGGGGAATGAAAATGTCACCTAATAATGAACGGCAGGCCCTGGTGCCACAGGATGCGGAAATTCTTCCCAATCCCAATGGCACGGCACCGGGAATTCTGATTCGGAACCAGGACCAAGTGATTGCCATCCTGCCGGGGCCGCCCCGTGAAATGCAGCCCATGTTTACGAATTATGTCCGCCCGGTGCTGGAACCACTTTCCGGCGGTTTGCGATTACGTCAGCGGATCCTGCGGGTTTCAGGCATGGGCGAATCAGCCGTGGACAATTTAATTGCCCCGGTCTATCAGCGCTATACCAACCCAGCCACAACCATCCTTTTTAATAAGACGGATATTGAAGTTCATCTGACAGCCACCGCCCCAACCGAAGCCGAAGCCGACCGATTGATTGACGAAGTGGCCGTCCAGGTTGAAGAAAAATTGGGTGAGAACCTGTTTGCGCATCAAGGCGAAACACTGGAGCAGGTGGTGGCACTCAAGCTCACTGTGAAAGGCTACACAATTGCCACCGCCGAAAGTTGTACCGGCGGACTGATTGCCGCCCGGTTGACGGATATTCCCGGCAGCTCGAAGTATTTTTTGCAGGGAGCGGTGACCTATTCCAACGAAGCCAAAACCCAGGTTTTGGGCGTTCCGGCAGATTTGATTGCCACCCACGGCGCAGTCAGCCCGGAAGTTGCCGAAAGCATGGCACGTGGCATCAAGGAACGTTCCGGAGCCACCATCGGGGTCGGTGTGACCGGCATCGCCGGACCTGATGGAGGAACAACGGAAAAACCCGTGGGCTTGGTTTATATTGGAATTGCCGATGATGTTGGAACCACCCACCGCAAACTGATACTGCCTGGCGACCGGGAGCGCATCCGCTGGCTTACGTCGCAAGCTGCCCTGGATTTGGTTCGGCGGCGGTACCTTTTATAAAAAGCAAAGGTTCAGGGTTTCAGGGATTTTTGGTTTTTGACTTGGAATCCATTCTGTATCTCAAGTTTTCGAGGTTCGAAAACCCTGAACCCTAACCCCTGAACCCTGTTTTATGTCCCAATTTACAATCAAACCCGACCTGACTGAAACGCCGTTTGACCGGCAGGAGCGCATCGGCTGGTGGAAGCAGGATATTTTACGGCAAGCTCGCATTCTGGTGGTGGGAGCCGGTGCTTTGGGAAATGAAGCGCTCAAAAATCTGCTTCTTTTGGGGGCTACCCGAATTCTGGTGATAGACTTTGACACCATTTCCATGTCCAACCTGAGTCGGACGCTCCTCTTTCGGACAGAAGACATCGGGCAGCCGAAAGCCCCGCTCGCAGCAACACGGGCCCGTGATCTCGCCCTTGAACCATCAGCTAAAATCATTGGATTGAACGCCGATTTGGTTTGGGATGTGGGTTGGGGGTTGGTGCGCCGCATGGACTTGATTCTTGGTTGCGTGGATAACGACGAAGCCCGTCTGACGATCAATCGAATGGCACGAGCAGTTGGGGTTCCCTGGATTAACGCCGGAATATTTGAACTGACCGGCAGTGTCACAGTCTTTGCCGGACAGGCAGCCTGTTTTGAATGTGCAGTCACAGCCGACCAGATTGCCGATGCCCGTTCCCGTTATGATTCCTGCGAACAGGTCAAAAAACGCTATCTGGAAACAGAACGACTGCCCACAGTACAGGTTACGTCGGCGATTGTTTCGGGCCTACAAGTTCAGGAAGCCGTTAAACTTCTCCATGGAGAATCAGTCGCTGATGGTGTCAAACTTGTCTATAACGGGTCAACCCAACGGTTTCATACCATTCAGTTGCCGGAAATCCCTCACTGTCTCGCTCATGGCCGGTTTGAGGCCATCCGGGAGCTTCCTGCCAGCGCCCGCACCACAACCTTGGAACAATTTCTCGACCTCGTTGAACAGGACCTTGGCAGACCAGTCACGGTTGATCTCGGACGCCGTTTTCTGATCCGAATTCGGTGCCGGATGTGCAGTTGTTGGGTGGAATTGAACCGACCGGTGCATCGGGTTTTCGATGACGAGACCTTTTGCCCGAACTGTCGCACGGGAAACCACACCTCGGTACCGACTGCTACGCCTGCAACAACCGAGGCCTATGTCGAGGATGCCACCCGTTTCTCCCGGACCAGATTTGGGAGCTTTGAAATGACATCGGACCGTCGGCACATGACTCTGTGGGAGGTCGGAGTGCCACCGCTCCATCTGCTTTCTGTGACCAATGACCAAGGCGAGCGATTCACCTATGAACTGACCGGCGATACCACAGAATTTCTGGCTGACTGGGATTCGGAAATCCGGTCCTGATTACCAAAAATCAGTCCGGTTTCGCGTGTGGGTTTGAAACAACGGACAGGAATGCTACAGTTTCAGACAGAGACGAAATTTTTTCCGGTGATCACGCCTCTCGGGCATGTATATTCCGATTTGAGAACCCGAACCTCACGGATTCTGATTCCAAGGGGGGAAAATGGATTTTTTGGCAGTTGGAGCCTTGTTTTTCCTGGTGGTGGTGGCTATTTCAGTGGGAATTGAACTCCAGGAACGATATCTCGGCGAAGGTGGTGCTGATGGCGGGGAGCGTGGGTTCCGCCTGCTCCCACGGCGCAATTACCGACAACTGCACGGAGAAAATTACGCCGCTCCATTGCTCCCCGCAGTGCCGCCAGGCAAGTTCCAGGTGAAACGCCAGGAACAAGCCAACCGTTGTGAAATCTGTCATCAACAGGATAGATTTGACTTGACAACCGGTCACTGTTCCCGCTGCAATCATCAGACCCATTGAAACCGTCAGGGCCTGAAGCGGTGCCATTCATAAAAGTCTTTGTGAATTAAATTTATTGAATTGAGGAGGAAGCCTCCGGGCTTACAGTCACGCATGTCGGATATTGACGTTACCTTTCGAAATGAAAACAACGGAAAAGAAGTTGAAGTGACCGTCTCCGATGATATGACCGCCGATGCCATCTTACGCAATCTGGCCGATGCCGGACTGGTCCCCAGTGTTCCCGGCACAACTCTGGTTTTTCGCAACACACAACTTCGTCCAGGTCAGACATTGGCCCAGGCAGGGATTGTTTCCGGTGACACCATCAGTATTTTCCTCAACACCCGAGGCGGTTGCCACCATTTCCGGACCGCATTGACTAGTAACATTTCTTCCTTCAAATTTGAAAAAGGGGCTTGACAGGTTCTGGAGACTGGAGTATTTTCCGCGCTTCACTGAAAGCGAAGCAGTATTTTGCGGGAGTAACTCAGTGGTAGAGTGCAACCTTGCCAAGGTTGAAGTCGCGAGTTCGAATCTCGTCTCCCGCTCCATTCAGTCTTGAAAAGCAGCCCATCCAAGGCTGCTTTTTTGCTTTTGCAAGAATTTTTCCAGCACAACCCCATACATCCGTAAAGACTTTCCGGCAAACCCAACTCCAATCCATGCTTGCGCTTGACACCATACGCCCAGGCATTGTAGATTCCCGGTTTCCAACTAAAATCCATTTCTGTAGAGAGATCTTCAACTCATGGCTGATAACTTAACCCAGTCCGGCACGAAAGGTGCTGCGGCCTCTACCATTCACTCCAACGACCCAGATACCAACTCACTCAACGATGCTTCCCTGACCCCCGGTGAAGATGCTGATTTCGGGGCAATGCTTGACGATTTCGAGCAGGCAACCGCTTCCAGCATTAGCATCGGTGAAATTGTCAACGGAAAAGTCATCAAGGTTTCCGACCGCGGTGTCATCATTGATATCGGGTTCAAATCCGAAGGCATCGTTGCGAAAGAAGAATTCACCAACCACGAAGGCGTCATTACCGTGCAACCGGGTGATTCGGTTGATGTCATGGTGAAGCAGTTCGAAAACATGGACGGTTATGTCGAACTGTCCCGGGCTGATGCCGTCCGGCTCCAAATTTGGGACGTGATTGAAAAGGCATACACCGACAGTGAAACCATCAAGGGTCGCGTGGTCGAGCGGATCAAAGGCGGCCTGCGGGTTGATTTGGGTGGAGTCAGTGGCTTCCTGCCGGGCAGCCAGGTTGACGTTCGCCCAGTACGAAACCTCGACGCCCTCAAGGGCAAGGAAATGGAACTGCGGGTTCTTAAAGTCAACAAGAAACGCAGCAACATTGTGCTTTCGCGCAAAGTCGTCCTGGAAGAGGAGGTCACCAAGAAAAAAGGCCAAACCCTCGAACTGTTGGATGACGACGTGATCGTGACCGGTCAGGTGAAAAACATCACCGACTACGGTGTGTTTGTTGATTTGGGTGGAATTGACGGGTTGCTGCACATCACGGACATTTCCTGGGGTCGCCTCCAAAAACCGAGCGATGTGTTCAAAGTTGGTGACAACATTCAGGTTAAGGTCCTTAAATTTGACCGGGACAAAGGCCGGGTCAGCCTTGGGTTCAAACAGTTGCAACCGGATCCGTGGGATACCGTCAATGAACGGTACCATAAGGGCGATGTGGTTCGAGGTCAGGTGGCTTCGGTAACCGATTACGGTGCCTTCATTGAACTGGAAGAAGGTGTTGAAGGACTAGTTCACGTTTCGGAAATGAGCTGGTCAAAACGGATTAAACATCCCTCCAAAATTGTGGCTCCCGGCCAGGATGTCGAGGCCATCATTTTGGAAGTGGATCAGTCCAACCGCCGGATCAGCCTGGGCATGAAACAGGCGATTCCCAACCCGTGGGATACGGTGATGGAGCGCTACACGGTAGGCACTCGGGTTTCCGGGCGGGTCCGCAATCTGACCGAATTCGGTGCCTTTATTGAAATTGAAGACGGGATTGACGGGCTGGTTCACGTTTCTGACATGTCCTGGACCAAACGGATCAAACATCCGTCCGAAGCCCTTAAAAAGGGCCAGCAGGTTGAAGCCGTCATCACCAACATTGATACCGAAAACCGCCGTCTGAGCCTCTCAATCAAAGACCTTGAACCGAATGCCTGGGATCGTTTCTTCCAGGTTCACAAACCGGGTGATGTGGTCACAGGTAAAGTGACCCGCTTTGCCAGCTTCGGTGCATTTGTCGAACTGGAAGGCGGAATTGAAGGCTTGTGCCACGTTTCGGAACTGTCCGATCAGCGGATTGAAAAACCGGAAAATGCAGTTTCCATCGGTCAGGAACTGCAATTCAAGGTGCTCAAACTGGACGAAGGCCAAAAGAAAATCGGCCTCTCAGCCCGTGCTGTCGGCAAAGAAAATGACCCGGAAGATGTGAGCAATTACATCAATAATGAAACCATAACCAGTTTGGGCGAGTTGACCAACTTCTTGGCTGATGACGGTGAAGCTAAAGAAAGCTAAACACTGGTTTCCATTTGATCGGAAGAAGGCGTTGCCGAAGCATTTCGGTAACGCTTTTTTCATTTTCGGGAACCCTGACGGGCGGTGAAACGACAGTACCCTGCATACCACGTCACATTCAGAAAAGCACCATAACCGTTGCCAGGAGGCTTTATGAAATTACAACACATATTCCCGGTCTGTGCAGTGTTGCTTGTCTTGTGGGGCAACTTTTCCGCAACAGGTTCAGCCCAATCTCAAAGCCGTTCCTATCCCGTCGAACGGATCCGCCGTGATCCAGTGCAGGTCACCATTTTCGTTGAGGGTTCCCCTGCCCCGGTTTACCCTGATGGTCCGTACCGTTGGATTGAAGGCCGGCGCGGCCAGCGTTTTGCCTTTCACATCACCAATCCCAATGCTTTTCCGGTTGGTGTCATCCCTTCGGCTGACGGCCATTCCCTGACTGCGGATGGAAGGGCTTCGGCATCGCATCCAGCCTATGTGGTGCAGCCTTACGAAACCATTACTGTTTCGCTCTGGCGGGAAGATTTGCAAGGTGGCCGGGAGCTGGTCTTTACCTCGATTGACCAGTCGCTGGCTGCCCGCAAAGGAGACCGGCGCAATATCGGGGTTTTAGGCGTGTTGGTCTGGCAGTTGGAAGACCGTTACCAACAACGCCCGGTTCCGCTGCAAAAGGACCGGGAATCGGCTGAAAACCGCAAAACCCAGCCTGGAACAGCAGGGAAATCAGCCGATTCTTCAATTTACCAGGATAACGGAG
Source organism: Blastocatellia bacterium (assembly GCA_019695185.1). Classification (GTDB taxonomy): domain Bacteria; phylum Acidobacteriota; class Blastocatellia; order Chloracidobacteriales; family Chloracidobacteriaceae; genus JAIBAN01. Next base: position 47,082 of record JAIBAN010000009.1, read on the forward strand.
GCATTGGCGTAGGTGCCGGTAACCGGGTTGGTGACAGTGCTTATCTGACAGACCAGTATCGGCGGGTCCGGGTACTCGGTACGGTTTCGCTTTATTATGACGACCGGCCTGGGTTGATTCGGGCCGGGGTTCTCCTGGACCCCTATGAATATCGCCAGCCACGGGACCGGCGGCGGGCCAACCCGTTTCCCGGCGAATACAAAGGTGTGCGAATTCCCTGACTTGGCGTTTGTGAGAGAAAATGGTACAACATCAAGGCTGGCGCTGCCATCAGGCAACGGCCAGCCTATTTTCCATTTTACCCAGAATAAAACATCCATGCCGGGAACACCTCCAACCGAACTGTTTGAACCCTTTGAGCGCTTGATCGAAATTGATGTCCTTGGGGAAAAAATGCTGGTTCCGGAAAACAACACCATTCTGCGTTGTCTCCAATACATCAATATGGAAAGCATTTCCTATGGTGATTTTTGCTGGAACGGCGATTGCACCAATTGCCAGATTTGGTACCAGCGTCCCGGCGAAGATAAAGAACTCTCATGCCTTTCCTGTCGCAAACGGATTATTGAGGGCATGAAAATCACCCGACTCAGCAAATTCATTGACCTGACTTCGAAGCCTTCGTGGTAGGTCCGGGAAAACTTTTGGAACTCTTTCCCGGCGGCAACGTGGAACGCCAGTAAAACCCACTTTGGAAACAAAAATCCGTACACGTTACCGAATTCGCCTGTCCGCAAGTACACCTGCAAATTGACACGGACTGGCCACACAGATCACGAAGCACACGTCATGAGCATTGCGCTGAGTTATGGAATTGAACTAAATCTGGAACGGACGATTCCAATTGAATCCGCCAGCGACCATGAGTTGGTGGCTGCGACCAAGGAAGGCGATGAACTGGCCTTCCAGGAAATCGTGCGCCGATACCGGAACCCGATCACCAATTTTGTCTTTCGAATGCTGAACGACTACGACCGTGCGGTCGAACTTGCCCAGGAAACCTTTTTGCGGATTTATGCCAATTCAGGGCGCTATGAGGCAACCTTCAGCTTTTCGACGTATATTTATCGGATTGCCACCAATCTTGCCATCAGCGAACTACGGCAACGTAAACGACGGCAATTGTTTTCGATCTTTACCCCCTGGAAGACCGCTCCGGAAAGTCCGGAAGATGAGCAAATGCTTGACCTGCCCGACACCCGGCCCTTACAGGACGAGGATTTGATTGATCGGGAGCGTCGCCTTGCTCTCTCCAAGGCAATTAAAACATTGCCGGAAAAGTATCGGGCAGCTTTGGTCTTGCGAGATGTCGAGGGAATCAGTTATGAAAATATTGCACAAATTCTTGACATTTCCGAAGGTACGGTCAAATCACGCATCAATCGGGCACGAAATATGCTTCGTGAGAAACTCCAGGCATATTTGTGAGTCCCAGTTGCTGTTACCAAGTACAAAACGATAAGCCCATTATACTCCCACAACGAAACGTCACGGTTTTGCAAAAGGAACCACGATGAATACGTGCAAACGAATACGGCAGCATTTGGAATTGGCTGATTTTATGGCTGAGGACAGTTTTTCCTTGGCAATTGAACAGCATCTCGCCACGTGTGCTGAATGCCGCCGTTTCCAATCTGAAATGCTTCAGTTGAAGCACCTGTTGAAAACAGAACAGCGTGTTTCGGCCCCAGCCGATTTCGAACTGCGTCTCCAGATTCAAATCCGTCGGGTTCGCGCCGAGCAGCGAACGGTTTGGCTTCCATGGATTCCGACACCAGCTCTTTCCGCCCTGGCCGTAGTGGTGGTCTGCACTGTTGTCCTGTCGGTTTACACCAGCATTCCAGGACCGACCGGCATTTCCCAAGATCCTACTGCTGCTCATAAACCAACACCAAATTCCGGGCCGGTCCAGCTCGTGCAACCAAAACCCTTAAAGCCCGAACCGGCAGAAGGGCTGTCCTTGGTGATGGCTGCTACCGGCAGCACCGAGCCGCAGAATCGTCCAAGCCCCCGGTCAAACCGGCAGCATGACTTGAACCCCGACAAGGTTCTGGTTTTGGTTCGTGACCAAAACAATACCGAAAACTTCGTTACCGTTCCGACGGTCATTTTCGGAGCCCAACCGGTAATCAATACAAACGCTCCGCGCACTGAACCAGCGGATGACGCCCAGCATATTTTCTGAAGGTGCAGGCAAACGAACACCTGCTTCCGGCAGCACAACCAAACGGAGGCAGTTCAGTCTGAAACATGTTTGATATGTCTGTATCATTTCCAAAATTTGTTTCAACCTCGTGTCTGGTTCTCAGCCTGACCCAGGTTGGAGTTGCCCAAACCCAACCGGAACAACCTGTGCCCGCACCGGGCAAAAAGACAGTTGCTCCTGTCAGTCCTCGTCTTTCAACCACCGAGGCTCGTATCTTTGCCCCGTGGTTGGTGACGGTGGCCCATTCCTTTACTTTGGGCGAAGTGCAAAAAAACCTGCCTGAGGGAGTCAAAATCAACTCGGTGGATGCGGTTGAAATGTCTCAGGTGGAGGTCACCAACATCACAACCGGATTGGTGATGGATGGCCGGGGCTATGTTCTGACCAACCTTGTCAATCTCAACCCCGAAAAACCGCCGACCAACCTGACAGTGGTGACGGCTGACCGCAGGGAGCTTCCCGCCCGCTTTGTCGGGTTGGACGGGGTGACCGGATTAGCCGTTTTACGGGTGAATGGCCTCTTGATTGAACCTCCGGATGTAACCAACGATTTCACCTTGTTGAAACCTGAAGATGAGGTGCGGCTTTGGGTACCGTCCTTTGAGGTCAAGCCAACCAAAACCTCCCGGGGAAATCTTGTTTCCCGGATTACACCACCCGAAGTTCGGGTTTCACCAGCCAAAATTGAGCGAATCAGCCCCACTCGGATGGAAGTCACATTTGAACCTCCCAGTGTTGCCGGAGAGGAAGTCAGTGCAGGTGTGGTGCTTTCGAAAAAACAACAGGTCCTTGGATTGGCTCAAACGGCCACCAATAACCTGTTGCGGGTGTTGCCGATTACGCTGGCCCGCCAGGCTTTTCAAAGGGTGTTGAAACTGGGCCGTAACGTTCCCCGCGGTTGGTTGGGAATTGGCGGCAAGGACCTTAAAGCCATACCTGCAGAGGAACGGGAAAAGCGCCATATCACAGTTTTGGAAGGGGTACTGGTCGAGAACGTACTGCCCCACAGCCCGGCGGCTTTGGCTGGCATTCAGAACTTTGACGTGGTTTCCGCTGTGGAAGGGCACCCGCTGCCTTCCCTCAAAAGTTTTCTTGAAATGATCGACCAAAACCCAGCAGGAACCGAGTTTCAATTGACGATTTGGCGAGAGGGTAAACAGTTTGAAAAAACGGTCACCTTGGGCGAAAGAGAATTAACTCAAACGTTTCTCCAATCGCAGCAGACCTTCAATAACACCGGGGGACAATCCTTTTCAGCTCCCAAGCTGCTGCCTCCTCAGCCACAGAATGAGCAAACTGTATTTGGACTTGAAACAACCGACATGACAGCTCAACTGGCGGCATTCTTTGGGGTTCCAGTCAGTGGTGTCCTGGTTAATACCGTTATTCGGGGAAGCTTGGCTGAACTTTCCGGTTTTCAGGCAGGTGATGTGATTGTGGAAATGAAAGGAAAGAAAACCCCATTTCGGACCCAATATTTTGAGGTTTTACTGGACGGATTGAAGTCTTTTGACCAAATCCAGGTCGTACGAAACAAGAAACTGATAACTCTGACTCTTGGAAAAGGGCGAGTTCAGGTAGAGAAATAGGTCTAACGATTCAGGGTTCAGGGTTCAGGGTTCAGGGTTCAGGGTTCAGGAGTTTCAAATACGAGAAAGATTGACGTTCCACCGCTTCGATAGTCCTTGAGCCCTGAACCTTACACATAGGCCATTCCGATGGCGACTTGCGAAACCGAAGCCATTCCTGAAACAGCGAGTTCCGGTTCGGTGATTTCCCAGGCATCAGCCTCCCGCAGCACTTTGGTCATCAAAGCCGAGTGCAATCCGTGGCCGGAACGTTCGGCTACAATCCGCCCTTCAATGGCAATCCCCAACAACGCCAAATCACCCACAATATCAAGTACCTTGTGACGGGCAAATTCATCGGGAAACCGGAGGGGTTCATCGTTCACCAATCCCTGCCGATCAAGAACCACAGCATTTTCCAGCGAAGCCCCCCGAACAAGCCCGTTTTTTCGCAGGGCTTCGGCTTCGTGGAGAAATCCAAACGTCCGGGCTGGGGCAATCTCCCGACAATAGGATTCAGGAGTGATTTCGAGGGAACAAACCTGGCGGCCAATCAAGGGATGGTCAAAATCAATCGTACTGTCAATAAAAAATCCATCCGAGGGATGGATTGAAATTCGTCGTTTTCCTTCAGTAATTTCAACACTCTTCAAAATGCGCAACGTTTGCCGTGCAGCAGACAGGGAAACCACCCCTGCCCGGTAAATCATTTCAACAAATGGCTGCGCGCTGCCATCCAAAATCGGGACTTCAAAACTGTTCACCTCAATGATGGCGTTATCAATACCACAACCGTGCAAAGCTGAAAGAAGGTGCTCCACCGTTGCCACCATCACCCCTTTCCGCATCAACGTGGTTGCGTAACTGACATGGGCAACATGATGTGGAGAAGCAGCGATTTCAAATCCGTTCAAATCAGCCCGCCGAAAAACATAACCTGTGTCAGCGGGAGCCGGATACAATTTCAATTCAACAGGCATTCCGGTATGCAATCCAATTCCGGAAGCAGTGACGGCGCAAGCAAGCGTCGTTTGTAATTTCATTCATCACCTCAGAGCCTGGAAGAGTCACTTACCCATCACTCTGTCAACAGATTGGATGGAAGTATGGGTTTCCCTGGTCGTCTGTTTGAAGGGGATACCGCCTGGCTCGGTGCAAGATGTGGAAAACAACCGATTGCTACCTCTGCATTTTTCATTCCATACTTTCCAGTTTCTTTCAGAAAAAAGTAAACCATTGATTTATCAATAACTTATGCTGATTTCCAAAAAACTGAAAAGCCCCCTACCGTTGCAACAGTGCAACATCGTGGCGCAAAGTGTCGCAAATTGCCTACAGGGGGACTGAGACCCCCTTGAGGATTTCCTCGAGTGCAGCCTCGGATTCTTCGGTTTGCCGACGGTTGCTGGAGTAACGGGGATTAACAACTACCCGATGCGAAAGCACGGGAACGGCAATTCGTTTGATATCATCCGGCAGGCAGAAGTCACGTCCATCCAGCACTGCCATGGCTTGGGCGGCATGCATCAAGGCCAGGCTCCCCCGCGGACTGACGCCGAGTTCAAGTAATTCGGATTCCCGTGTGGCATTGACAATCCGCAACAAGTAATCAATCAGGGCATCATCCACACGGACAGCGCGGGCAATCGTCTGAAGCTGAACCACATCTTCGGCATGGAGCACCGGAGTCAGGGTTTTCAACGGCTCGACCCGCATTTGTGAAAGCAGCACCTGCCGCTCATCTTTAATATCCGGATATCCGATCCGCAGGCGGATCATAAAGCGGTCCAGTTGCGATTCAGGCAAAGGGTAGGTGCCATGGTGCTCAACCGGGTTCTGGGTAGCCAATACGATAAACGGTTGTGGCAACTGATAGGTCGTGTTTTCAACCGTCACCCGTCCCTCGGACATGGCTTCCAACAAACAGCTTTGGGTTTTTGGAGTTGTTCGGTTGATTTCGTCAGCCAGAATCACATTGGCAAAAATCGGCCCCTGGCGAAACTCAAACTGATTGTTTTGCTGGTTATAGACATTCAGGCCAACAATGTCTGAAGGGAGGAGGTCGCTGGTAAACTGGATTCGGTGAAAGGTACAATCAAATGAACGGGCCAGTGCCTGAGCCAAGGTGGTTTTTCCAACACCCGGCACGTCTTCAATCAACAAGTGTCCGCCCGCCACGAGTGTCACAATGGATAAACGCACCACGTCGCGTTTTCCCCGAATGACAGAACAAATTGCATCTTCAAGTTTTCGTAACTGAACTATGGTTTCGGCTTTTGATAAACGAGGAGCAAGGTCTTGACCGGTTTCCACAAAGGAACTCCTTAACATGTGCTGAACGAATGAATAGGGCAAAACTGCGCCATCATACACGGCCCGGAAGCAGGGCACAAAAAAACCTGACGGGCTTCAGGAAAGAACGTCAGGTTTTTTTCCAAAGCAAGATTTTGAAGCTTGTTCAATCAGGTTTTTCCGCTTTCCAGAAAAAACGCTTATCCCTGATTATTCTTGCACATATGAGGGCGGTCGAACCGTATTTTTCAAGCTCAGAACAATCGTCTTCGGCTTGCTTCCGCCGGTGTTGGCCGCCGCCTTCGGTTTCCGCGGGGGTGCTGTCTTTTTCACCACCGGTTTCTTTGGTGGTGCCCCTGGTTTGACGATTTCCACTGAAATGGTGTTTTCCCCGTAATCGATCACCGGTGTTTTGAACTTTCCACCAGCCGTGGTTTCAAAAGCCGCATCATTGAAGTAGTTGTACAAATCCAACTCATCCATGGTTGTTTCAATGGTCATCCGGTCAGCAGCTCCACCCACTCCCATGTCAACAGTGCAGCCAAGGCTTTGCAGACCTTTGATAATAGCCTGGGTTTGCAATGGGGTATCCTTGAAATAAACCGTCAGGTCAATCCGGTTCTTGAGTTGTTTGGTGTCGTAAATGACATCGCTGTCGGAAAAAATCGAACGGTAGAGCTGTCCCACCGACTGCGTGACCAGAGTGGGGGCCACGGCATCAAGCGTTCGGTCAAAGGCAAGCATGGAGGAACTGCCACTGCCCCGTTCGCTAATTACCGATTCTCCCAGGATGGTGTTATCGTTAGGCCGCATGATGGTGTAGATAAAGTTACCATCACAAATATATCCCCCCACACTGGCCGGTTTGTTTTCGGCTTCAACGTCAATGTAAACCAGATAATCAGCCTTATACTGCAAGGCCGTCTTGGCCAGTATGCGAATGCTGTCCGGGGTGACTTTGCCCTGTACCGAAGTCACTTCCGTAACACCTTCAAATGCCACCGGTTGCAATCCAGCCTGTTTCATTTTGTCGAAAAGCATGGCCCGGAGGGTTTTGGCGGCTTTGGGATTGTCCCACCGATGGGAAGGCATAAACATAATCCGGGGCGGTTTCTCACCAAAACTGAGGACTTTGTTGTTGACCAGAGCCGAAACCATGGCCGGAAGATTCATATCGCCCTCAACCGTGATTGAAATTTGGGTTTCCTCCGGATTGACCTTGGTGGACTTGACCTCAAAGTTGACCAAATATTCTTCCGGTGGATCCAGGGCGACATCGATGTCTTCGCGGAGATTATCCACAATGTCCTTGGAAAATTTCTGTACTAGAAAATCAGCCAGAAAATCCTTCCGGGCTTGAGACTGAGCTCTGGCTTCGGAGGCACGGCGGGCAGAGCCTCCTTTGTAATCGTACGTATACCGTTTTTTCAACGTCTCGGCCTGAACTGTCAAACTGAGGACAACCAGTGCCCCCACCATCACAAAAACCTGTGCCAAATAGCGCTTCATAGCTGCTCCTTTCAAAAAAAGCAAAAACTGCCGTGGATGAGAAGCGGAGCCTCTCCCGGTGAAGCCCACAAGCGTTGGGGTTCCGAGTGGAGTTCCGGCTCCCTCATCCTTTCTTTCGTGGCTCTCAACCCACTATTTTTTCTTGGGCGGGGTTGCAGCAGCAGCCTTGGCAACTTGGCGCACTAAAAAGTCTTTCTGAATGCGGCCAACGTTTGGAGCCGCATCAGGAGTGCCCTTGGCATCAAAAGTCTGAATCACATCACAATAGGCAATTTTGGGTTTAACTTCAGTTACCCGGACACGAGCCACCTTGGTGGTATCGTAATCAAGCACGGCACCATCCGGGCCCCGAACCGGCTCACCTTCTTCGACCACTTCCATTTCGAGTCCTTCGGTAACCGCCTGCTCGGCACCGGCATTGATGGCAATCCGGTTGTCTTTGATTAACACCACCAGGGCTTCAATCGGAACGGCCAGACTGAGCCTTTCCACAAAATTTTTCGAGAACTTGACCACCATTTCACGGTAGGAATCCTCACCTGGAGCATCCGACTTTCCACCCCCAAAATTGGTCTGGGTGGATTTGGTTTCAGCCTTGTCATTGTAGGATTGCGATTCGATGGTCTGAGTCGTTTCCGTATCGATTAACTGCATTTGCACATTGACCTTCATGGTCTGGGTCTTTTGGCCAATGCTGATTCCCCCAAAGGAACCACCACCGCCGCCGCTCTTGTTTTCAATGCTGACACATTTGGCAATGACAACATATTGTGCCGCAAGCGCTTTCCCGATTTTGACGGCAGCGTTGGGGTCCACCAGATCAGAATTTGAAAAAGATTGTTCTTTCAAGACGGAATCAAGTTCCGAACGTGACAACACAGCAAACCGCCCGCTGGCAACCAGAGCATCTTCCAGGGCAGCCAGGGTAATATCCTTGGCCCACGGGTTGGAAGCAGCCTGCGGAATGACCGCCACGGTGATTTTTCCACCTTTTTTGGCTTTGGCCTCTTTCAGGCTTCCTGCCGGTTTGTCTTGTCCGCCCTGCCGTTGGGCAAAAATTGGGGCAAAAGTTGATGAAAACAAAAGTCCTGCCGCAATGAGCAGGCATACCATGGAAATTTTGGAAATACGCATACTTTGGTCTCCTGAATTACCTCCACAATAAAGATCGGCTCCGCCTTGCGGGCTTGGGCCACCGAAACTTGTGTGGTCTGAATGAATCAAACATGCTATTTTGGATTCGTTTTACGAGCTACGTTCATGGGATGAGAACGCCGCCGAGTATATGAGTCGCGCCTAGGCACTGTCAACGTTGGCCCTTGGGGGCGCAACCCTGCCTGGAATCACTTCCAACTCATTCATTTTGCTTATCTTTTTTCCAACTGTCGGGTGGTTCAAATGAATCGCTCTAAAGAAGCAGAACTCGCTTATGACGTTGCAATATTGGCGTGATCAAATTGATCAAGTGGATGAAGAGTTGGTCCGACTGCTCAATCGGCGGGCCCAATATGTCCAGGAAATTGCAAAACTCAAACATCGGCAAGGGTTGCCAGTACACTTTCCTGATCGGGAAGCACAGGTCTTTGCCCGGATTTGCGCCGCCAATCCAGGACCGCTTGATGGGGAGGCGCTGATTCGCCTCTTTCACTCCATTATTGCCGAATCCCGTCGTTTGGAACATGACCTCATCAATCGGCATACCTCATCCGAAGTTTTTTAAAAGGTCGGTTTCCAGCCACTTCAATACCAACAGGTCCAGGGAAAAGGTGATTGATTTTCTGCTCGATCCGGTTATAAAGGTTTTTCACAAACAGCAAAACCCCATTGTTTCCGGATTCCCCTCGATATTATGTTGAGTCTTCAAAAAGATCTGGCAGAGCCGTTGGTGACTGTTTTTGGCGGTTCCCGCTGTACGGCGGAATCAATTGAATACCAGGAAGCCATGACGCTGGGGCGCTTGTTGGCTGAAGCCGGCTATGCCGTTTGTACCGGCGGCTATGCCGGTATTATGGAGGCCATCAGTCGTGGTGCGCATGAGGTCAACGGGCACGTGGTGGGTGTAACCATGAGCCAATTGAAATCGGTTCCAAATCGTTTTTTGAAGGAAACCTGGCCAACCGACAATTTCTATAACCGGCTGCAACATCTGATTCAATCATCCGAAGCCTTTTTTGCCCTGCGGGGTGGAATGGGCACCATTACTGAGATTTCCCTGGTGTGGAACAAATTGTATACCGGGGTGCTGGCTCCCCGCCCGTTGATTCTGGTGGGTGACTGTTGGCCTCCGATTATCGAAGCTTATTGCCAGAACCTGGCAGTGGGTGAAACTGATCTCAAACTCATCACTTGTGTTCCGGATGCCCAATCAGCCCTGGAGGCATTCCAACGCTGGAATTGGGAAACCAAATAGCAGCCAGTGATTTTTGATTTTTGATTTGAAATCCAGTTTATCTTTCAAGTTTCCAGTATTCGAAAACCCTGAATCCTGAACCCTGAATCCTTTGAGCTATGGCTTTCTCACTTTTTCGCACACCTTCCTCAGCTCCAAGCGACCCACATACAGTTGAGCTGGAAGCCATACTGAAAGACCCGGCGGTCAGCCGGGCTTTTCGCTACCTGGAAAACTCGACCCGTGAAACCACCCGTGAACTGATTACCATCAATGAAATTCCAGCTCCCCCTTTCAAAGAACAGGAACGGGCCCAGTTTGTCTGCCAGCGGTTTCAGGAAATGGGATTGCAGCAGGTTCACCAGGACCTGGAAGGAAATATTCTGGGCATTTTGCCCGGACGCTCCGATCCGGCTGGAACCGGCCCCTTGATCGCCCTTGCCGCTCACATTGACAGTGTTTTTCCGGAAGGCACCGATGTTTCCGTCCGGCTTGAACATGGTCGGTTTTTCGGGCCAGGGTTAGGTGATAATGGAAGCGGTCTGGCTGGGTTGCTGGCCTTGGTGCGGTGTTTTACCCAAGTCCCCCTCTCAACTGAGCATTCACTGATTTTTGTTGGGACGGTTGGAGAAGAAGGTCCGGGCAATCTGCGGGGCGTTCGGCATCTTTTCCTGCAAAACCCCTGTGGTAGAAATATTACGGAATTCATCGCGCTGGATGGCCCTGGGATTGAACGCATCACTCATCAAGCTCTGGGTTCACGCCGTTTCGAAGTGAAATTTGAAGGCCCAGGGGGGCATTCCTGGGGTGATTTTGGAATTGTCAACCCGGTTCATGCCTTGGGGCGATTCATCTATCAAATGACATCCTGCCAACTGCCTCCACTTCCCCGAACCACTTGCACCATTGGGGTTATCGAAGGTGGTACTTCCGTCAACACAATTCCAGGCTGGGCCCGGTGTGAGGTTGACCTTCGTTCCACCTCTGAGACTGAATTGGACCGACTTGAAGGACACTTGCGGACTGCGGCCCAGCTTGCCGCCCAGGAAGAGGAGCGGGCTTCCCTGCACGCTCATATCCGTTTGAAGTCCCTGATAACCTCTATGGGGAACCGTCCTTCAGGCATCACTCCTGTGGATTCAAGACTGGTCCGCTTGGCACTGGAAGCCACCCGTCTCCGGGGTGCCAAACCATTGCTTGATTGCGCCTCAACGGATTCAAATCTGCCAATTTCACTGGGAATTCCAGCCATTACCATTGGAGCCGGAGGCCGGTGTGGCGGTTGTCATACTCTGGACGAATGGTACGACCCGACGGGGCGGGAAACCAGTCTCCAACGGACGCTGCTCCTTGTATTGGGACTGGCAGGGCTGGCTGCCTGAATTGAAGTGCTGGTTTGTTATTCCCCCCTTTACCCAACCCGTACTTCCCTGCCAATTCCCCTTGTTGAACCCAAACAGTTTGGAAATAGAGCCTCGCAAAAAGGCAAAAAGCTAGACTTATCAGTCGTTTTCCAGTATTGTTCGGCGTCCTTGGCCTTCGTCAAATGCATGGTGCTTGCTTTCCTGCCGAAATCTTAAACCAAGGCTCACCTCACAACCTCAAACGGATTATATATACTTTATGGCAACTGCTGCTGCTGAACTGGACCAGTCGGTTCGCTGGAATTGGGTCAATGTTATTTTTATGACCCTGATTCATTTGGCTGCTATCCCAGCTTTCTTTTTCGTTCCCTCAATCACGGACCTGGCACTTTTTGTGGCGTTTTACCTCTTGTCCGGTTTTGGTATCACCATTGGATTTCACCGCCTGCTGGCCCATCGGGGCTTTGACTGTTCCCGTTTCCAGTATCGCTTGTGGGCTATTTTGGGAACTGCTGCTTTGCAGGGCGGGCCAGTGTGGTGGGTGGGGTTACACCGCAAACACCATCAGGCCAGTGACCGGGAACAGGATCCGCATTCGCCCCGCGAAAGCTTCTTTCACGGCCATATCGGCTGGATGTTGAAAAAATCCAGGCTTTCCCGGCACATGCGGCTGGCTTCTGATTTATCCAAAGACCCAGTGGTATATTGGCTCGACAAGGGCATCAATCCGGTCCTGCCGTGGCTGGCGACACTGGTCATCTGCTTGGCCATCGGGGGCTGGACCGGTGTTCTGTGGGGCGGGATTTTACGGACCATCTGGGTTTGGCACGCAACGTGGTGTGTCAACAGTGTTTGTCATCGCTGGGGGCAGCGCCCGTTTGATACCCGTGAAAACAGTGGCAACGTCTGGTGGGTCGGCCTCTGGGCCTTGGGCGAAGGCTGGCATAACAACCACCATGCCCAACCCAAAGCAGCCATCCATACCCATCATTGGTGGGAAATCGACCCTTCAGCTTATCTGCTGTGGACGATGGAAAAACTCCACTTGATCAAAAATGTGGTCCGCTCGCGCGCCCACATCGCAACTGCGGTTGGGGAAACAGTTGAAGCTGGCGAGTAGGGTCAGGTGAGGAGTTTGATTGTGCCTGAAGGCGGGGTAGCTCCCGCCTTTGGTATTTTATTTCGAAAAAAATTCGGGAAAACTGCCCTCCTCGGGCGAGGAATGGGAGAGGATGAGAGTCCGTTGGGCAAGTTTTCCCGAAATAAATCCTTTGAAGCAAAGGAACCAAGAAGTTGGGCTTCAAAGGTGTTTGCCTTTCACCAAACCGGTGAGCGACAAACGATGCACACAAGTCAGCCGAGTGATAAAATGGCTGCCACCCCCTAAGGCGTGTTTTTTGGCTAAATCAGTCAAAAAATTTTGAAATTTCCCCTGGATTCTTCATGCAAAAGAAAAAGACAGACGAACCATCAGCTCAACCCGACCGCCTGCTCTATGCCACTGCAGCCGACAACACCGTCCGCTGTGTGACAGCCGTAACAACCAATCTGGCTCAGGAAGCCTGCCAACGACACATGACCTGGAAAACCGCCTCGGTGGCTTTAGGGCGGGCTTTGACTGGGGCGGCTTTGCTGGCCAGCCAAATGAAAGAGCTTGAGCGCCTCACCCTCCATTTTCAGGGACGTGGTCCGCTTGGGTCCATCACGGTTGACGCCGATGCACACGGCAGGGTGCGGGGTTTCGTACAAAATCCACAAACTGAATTACCACTTCGTGAAGACGGGAAAATCAATGTTGGGGAAGCTGTCGGAAAGGGTGTTCTGCATGTCATTCGGGATGCAGGAGTTGAAATCGGGTTCTCCAAAGACCCCTATCAGGGCTCGGTTCCACTGGTAACCGGTGAAATCGCAGAAGATCTGACGTTTTATCTGACCAATTCAGAGCAAATTCCTTCGGCCATGAGCCTTGGGGTCTATATGGATCGGGGTAGCGGCCATGTCAGTGCGGCTGGAGGGTTTCTGGTCCAGGTCATGCCGGACACGCCCGACCATATCATTACCCATCTGGAAAATGCCGTCTTGAACGCTCCCCCCAGTACGGAAATGATTCGTGGTGGAGCCACCCCCGAAATTATCCTGGAAATTGCCCTGGGTGGATTGGAAGCCACGATCCTATCCTCAAAACCGTTGCATTTCGCCTGCACCTGTTCCCAGGAACGGGCTGTTTCCATCATCTCCGCTTTGGGGAAAACAGAAGTCCGCGACATGCTTGAAAAAGACGGACAGGCCGAACTGACTTGCCACTATTGCAACAGCACTTACCTGCTCAACCGCGATGACCTGGAAAATATTCTGAACGACACTGAAACCTCTTAATCATTGCGTTTGGCCCTTACTTATTTGCCACAGCCTATTTGCGATTTGCAATTTCCCACCTTGTTGAGTAGCCCACCACTGGCAAGACTCAACACCCAGATTACAAATTAAAAGTGGCACTCACAAATCGCCCATGATCTATGTCTCCTCACAAAAAAGCGATTCTCACGTTTTCAGTCCTGGTTGTGACGGTGGCTGGCGGCTTGGTTTGGTGGACTCAAAGGCATGCCCGGCAGGCAATTCAGGAAGTTCGGCTTGAGGCGGAAGTCTCCGGCCGGGTCTTGGTTGATACCAAACCGCTTTCGCCCCCAGCGCTGACAGGTGTTACCAATTGGCTTTCGGCTGCCGATGTGCGGGCGGTTGCCATGTTTCGGAACCAGCTTTTTGCCGCTACGAGTGGGGGCCTCCTGAGCTTTGACGAAAGCGGAAAACTCCAAAAGCGCTTTACGGTTGCCGAAGGACTACCGGAACATGATTTGACGACCTTGGCTGTCTTCCAAGACCGGCTCTATCTTGGGACCCGGACCAGCGGCCTTATCTCTTTTGACGGCAACACCTTTATTCAATACCTGTTCCGCACACCTGCCGCTCGACAGGTCAGCGTCCTTGAAGCCGGGCCTGCCTATCTTCTGATTGGAACCTTGGACGGAGGACTGTTTGACTATGACGGAAGTCAATTTGCCCGCCGGTTCCAACCTGCCAAAGGTCCCAAAATCACAGCGGTGACGGCGCTTCAGGCAGTTGAATCACGGATTTACATCGGTACCCAGGCTGCCGGTCTGCTCGTCTGGCGCGAAGGAGAACTGCATTCCTACGGCTTGGCGGACGGATTGCCTTCACCACATGTCACCGGTTTTGCGGTGCTTGGTTCCTCCGTCTATGCTGCCACCGATGCCGGAACGGTTCGCTTGACCGGTGAAACGATTGAGGTTATTTCCAAAATTCCCAATGTGACGTCGCTGGCAGCGGTCAACGGGAAATTGTTTGCAGGGATTGTGACAGGAGGAATTACTGAGATTTCTCCGACTTCCGCTGCTTCAAACAAAGCTTCAGCTCAATATTTTGGGCATTCCAATCTGCCTGAGGAAACCAAAAAGCTGCGAACGATTTTGCACGTCGAGGGGCAGAAACTGTGGGCACTGACCACCAACGGGCTTTATCAGTTGAATCAGGAAACACCGGCCACCGCATTCGAGTGGAAACGCTGGGCGGCTCCACCTGACTCGCAGATGTTGACTGACGCCCATACGAATTGTCTGGCACTCGACCAGCAGGGACGGCTCTGGGTTGGAACGTTTGACCACGGAATTGACCTGCTTTCCCCGGTCAGTGGTGAACGACTGCACCACTTTCAGGATGAAACCATCCGTGAAATCAATTATTTGTTGCCAAGTCCCGAAAACGGAAACATGGTGGTTGCCACCTCGGCGGGACTGGTCGCATTCGATGCGGCCTTAAAAGCCAAAAAATACGATGAGAAATCAGCCGGACTGGTCGGCAACAACGTGGCGCATGTCCTGCCTTTGCCGGGTTATCCTCTGCCTGGAGCACCGGTTTCTCCGCAGGATGCCCCACTCGCTGTTTCAACCGCCAGAGGGCTGACCTTTTTGCAGTCCGGCATTAGTCGCAGTCTGACTGCCTTTCATGGTCTGACGAGCAACTATTTATATTCGAGTGAACTGATGGCAGGAAAACTCTATGTGGGTAGTCTGGGTGGATTGATGGAACTGGAGGGACTGAAGGTGGTGCGAACCTGGAAGATTGACAATTCCCGCCTCTCGGCCAACTGGATTAACGCCCTGCGGGCAGTGAATGGGGTTTTGTACATCGGCACCTATGGCGGGGGGGTCAACGCCTTGCTGCCCAACGAGGAAATTATCAGGTTTGAAGAAACTGCCGGGATGGAAATCAACCCCAACGCCATGGCTTCCGACGGCCAGTTTCTTTATGTGGGAACCCTTGACCGTGGCCTGTTGATTTATGACCTGAACCGGAAAGTCTGGAAAAATCGCACCGGCGGGTTAGCGGCTGCGAACGTAACCGGAATCGTGGTGACGGACTCCCAGGTTTTTGTGGGCACAACCGGCGGTATTACGCGGATTGAAAAAAACCGGCTGGTTGAATGAAGCCAAGCGGCTTGGCAAACTGAGAATTGCTGATTTAGAGCAACTTTTTTGCAGCTTTGGGTGTTGAAACCACTCCAACCACTCCTGTGGCCCATTCTCTGACCGCCTGCCCGACCCTTTTGACCCAATCGGACATTTTGGCCCGCACACCTTTGGCCTTCCTGCCTGATTTTGGGCGGAGTGAAGTTCCTTCAAGTTCAGCCAACTGCTCAAAAAGCTTCCGTTGTTCTTTGGTCAATTTGGTGGGGGTCTGAATCTGGGCTTCAACCAGGATATCGCCCCGCCCGGCACGCCCAATCTCCGGCATTCCGCGCCCTTTCAGGCGGATGACATCGCCGGCCTGCGTCCCTTCCGGAAAGTTGACCTTAACCTCGCCTTCCGGAGTTGCCAATGCCAGCGTTTCCCCCAAGGCAGCCTGGGCAAAACTGAGCGGCAGCCGGCACACCAGGTCTTTCCCTTTCCGGGTAAATACTGAATGCCGTTCAACTTCGATGACCACATGAAGGTCTCCGGAACGGCCTCCGGGAATCGTTCCCCCGGCTCCGGTCATGCGGAGCACGTTGCCTGTTTCGACACCGGCAGGCACAGCAACCGTGATTTCCTTGTGGGAATGAACCATCCCTTCCCCGTGACAGGTGCCACAAGGATGTGTAATCACCTGCCCCTCGCCGCCACAACGCACACAGGTTGTGCTCATGGCAAAAAACCCTTGCTGAATACGGATTTCCCCCAACCCTTTGCAGGTTGGGCAAACCGCCGGATGGGTTCCAGGACGAGCCCCGTCTCCCTGGCAGGTCGTACATACTTCCGGGCGCTGATAGGCAACCTTCACCTGTTTACCCGCAAAAGCATCCTCCAACGTCATGCGGACTTTGGTTTGCACATCCTCACCACGTTGTGGTCGGGATTGCCCTCTGGCCGTATTTCCAAAAAAATCCTCGAAAATATCCCCAAACGGAAATCCTTCAAAACCAGACCTGAAACCGCTTCCACCAGCCGCTGCATTTGCCGAAACCCCGCCATGTCCATAGCGGTCATAGGCAGCCCGGCGTTCGTTGTCGGAAAGAACTCCATACGCCTCGGCGGCCTCCTTGAACCGGTCTTCGGCCTGCTTGTCACCTGGATTCCGGTCCGGATGCCATTTCATCGCCAGCTTCCGGTAGGCCGACTTCAGTTCACTTTCCGTCGCATTCTTTCCAACACCCAGGATTTCATAGTAGTCGCGTTTCATATTCGTGTGCCGTTTGCCGTTTCGTGACTGACTGAAAAGAGTGAATGGTAAAGGGTAGTGGTGAATGGTGCCCAGCAGTCAGTTCAACCATTTACCATTTACCATTTACCACTCACACTTGGCGGCGTAAGAACAGCCGTCGTTATTTAGTTGGTTTCAATGGCAATCGTACGGGCTTTGATGCCTTCACGTTTCGGCAGGCGAATGCTCAACACCCCGTCACGCAGATCGGCTTTG
The DNA here is from genome assembly GCA_019695185.1 of Blastocatellia bacterium. Classification (GTDB taxonomy): domain Bacteria; phylum Acidobacteriota; class Blastocatellia; order Chloracidobacteriales; family Chloracidobacteriaceae; genus JAIBAN01. Next base: position 64,380 of record JAIBAN010000009.1, read on the forward strand.
ATGGCTTCGGCATCCACGGAATCCGGGAAGGTGAACGAACGGCTGAACTCTCCGAAAAATCCTTCCACCCGGTGATATTTGCGGCCCTCCCCGTTGGGCAGCTCCCGATTCCCTTTTAAGGTCAGGGTGTGCTTGTCGAAATCAATCGTGATTTGGTCACGTCCCCAGCCGGGCAATTCCGCCTGGACGGTAAATTCTTCCGCCGTTTCAAAAATGATGACCGACGGGTTGCTGGTTTCACTGAAAAAGGGTTGGTTCCAAAGCGTGAACGGATCCTGGAACAGACGGTTCAGGTTCCGAGTGGTCAAAGGCAGTGAACGATTTGGTGTACACAAAGCCAAGGTGTTCATATTCTGATTTTCTCCCCAAAGTTATGTTCTTAACCAGTATTGAAAGCTGTGAATCAGCTAACGTGACAAAGTTATAAATATCTGAGTGTAGTTTTGTCAATATTTTCTTCCGGAATTTTTTTAAGATCAATTTACACAATGATTTTTTCAGTTTTTTTCCATTTCTGAAATTTCTTCGCTTCGATGTTTTTGTTCTTTAGGAAGAAAACCGGCAGATTTAATTTTTTGATTTAACTCAGATTTTTCTTAGCCAATTATCATGCCCTCCAATTCAAGACAAAAAAAGAAGGCTGGGAACAACTCCCAGCCTTGGCTTGCCGAATTTGGTTATGTGAGTGGTTGCTACACGTCAAGGTTTTTGACATCGAGCGCATTGTCTTCGATAAACTTGCGGCGCGGTTCAACTGCGTCACCCATCAGAATGGTAAACACATGGTCGGTTTCAACCGCGTCATTGATACGCACCTGCAAAAGCGTCCGTTTTTCAGGATTTAAGGTGGTTTCCCAAAGCTGCTCCGGATTCATTTCACCCAACCCTTTGTAGCGTTGAATGGTCAGGTCTTTTTTCGCGGCATTGAAAACGCGGTCTACCAGTTCCGTTCGGGTTTCAACCTGAACCGCGGAATTCCCATGAGTCACCTGATAATTTGAGGTCAGGATTTCACGCAAATCCACAAAGTAGGACAGCGATTTCTGGAACTCCACGTGGGCAGCCAGTTCCCAATCAATCCGGACCACGCCGTTTTTGCCAGTGACCTGGACGCCAAACAGGTTGTGTTCTTCATCCTGGACCAGTTCCGTGCCATATCCGGCTTCCGTCAGGGCAGCATCCAGACGGCTGAGGCGCGACTGGTCTTCAAACACCTTATGGAGTTTGACCCCCTCGGCAATCCCGCCAACCCGGCCAAAAGCCTTGACCGTGGTTTCAGTCAGCTTCTCATCCAGGAGGAGCCGGCGTTCAAGCTTGGTAAAGTACCCATCATAATCCATCAGTTTCTCGATGGTTCTGGAAAGTTCGCGCCCCTCGATTTCACGCCCGGTTTTGAGGATTTTGACTTTCACGTCCTCGGTTGCCTTGCGCATCAGGTACCGGTTCATTTCCTTTTCATTGAGGATGTATTGTTCAGAGCGGCCTTTCTTCACCTTAAAGAGCGGTGGCTGGGCAATATAAACATGGCCTTTCTCAATCAGCTCCGGCATTTGGCGATAGAAGAAGGTGAGCAAAAGCGTGCGGATGTGGCTGCCGTCAACGTCGGCGTCGCACATCAGGATGAGTTTGTGATAGCGCAGTTTGCCGAGGTCAAAATCGGATTTCCCGATACCGGTCCCCAACGCCATAATCATGGCACCAATTTCCCCATGCGAGAGCATTTTGTCATAACGGGCCTTTTCCACGTTCAAAATCTTGCCTTTGAGAGGCAAAATCGCCTGGGTTCGACGGTCCCGGCCCTGTTTGGCACTTCCGCCGGCGGAATCGCCTTCCACCAAAAACAACTCGCATTTGGTCGAGTCTTTTTCCGAGCAATCAGCCAGTTTTCCAGGCAGCGTGAGGTTGCCGAGGGCTGATTTGCGGACGATTTCGCGGGCGCGGCGGGCGGCTTCACGGGCACGGGCGGCGTCCACGGCTTTCATAATCAGCCGCTTGGCAATTTGCGGATGTTCCTCAAAGTAGGTTTTGAGCTGTTCCCGCAAAACCGAGTCAACCTGCCCTTTGACATCACTGTTGAGTTTGCCTTTGGTTTGGCCTTCAAACTGCGGCTGGGGAATTTTGACGCTGATGACCGCCACCAGTCCTTCGCGCACATCGTCGCCGGTCAGATTTTCCTTCAACTGTTTGGAAAGTCCTTCAGCCGCAGCGTAACTGTTGATGCTCGCCGTCAGTGCCGTCCGGAAACCGGAAAGGTGCGTTCCGCCGTCCACGGTGTTGATATTGTTGGCAAAGGTGGAGACTTTTTCGTCAAACCCGTCATTGTACTGGAGCGCCACTTCAATCGTCAGGTCGCCCTGCACCGATTCACAATAAAACGGCTCCGGCATGAGCACGGTCTTGTTTTTGTTCAAATGCTGGACGAACTCGGCAATTCCGCCCTTGTACAGAAATTCGACTTTGCGTTCGGGCTCGGCCCGTTCATCGGTCAGGGTAATAAACAACCCTTTGGTCAAAAATGCCTTTTCCCGCAGGCGTTGCGCCAGGGTATCGAAATTGTATTCGGTCACGGTGAAAATTTCCGAATCCGGCTTAAAGGTGACCTTGGTGCCACGCCGTTTGGTTTTTCCGGTTTTGACCAATGGTCCGACCGGAATTCCCCGTTCGAATTCCTGTTCGTAGGTATTGCCGTCCCGAAAGACTTCGACCCGCAGATATTCTGACAGAAAATTGACGCAACTGACGCCGACTCCGTGCAAACCGCCCGATACTTTGTAGCTGTTGTCTTCTCCGAATTTGGCTCCGGCGTGCAGCTCAGTCAGCACGATTTCCACCCCGGAACGCTTGCGCGGGTCGTCTTCCTTGATGTCAACCGGAATGCCGCGTCCGTCGTCCATCACGGTGATGGAATTATCAAGGTGAATCGTGACATCAACCTGGGTGCAATAGCCTGCCAGCGCCTCGTCAACCGAGTTGTCACAAACTTCATACACCAGGTGATGAAGGCCCTGCTCGCTGTTGGAACCAATATACATGGCCGGTCGCAAGCGAACCGCATCGCGTCCGGAAAGGGAGGTAATCGAAGCAGCCGTATAGGTTTCGGCACCATTGCCGTTTTTCTTGGGAGTCGTGTCCATATCTTCGCGTGGAGTGCTCATCGTCTTTTACGTTCCTCTATGAGAGTTTTTCGTTTTCACTTTTTTCGATGGAGAGTCTTTCTTGGAATTGAGAATTGAGAATTGAGAATGAAAAACCTTTTCCAACTGAAACATGAGGTAAAAAACATCAACTCAGGAAAAGTGATTTCCGTCATTTTCAATTCTCAATTCTCAATTAAAACTGCGGTCAGGGCCTGACCACTGACAATCTGGCTCAGCGCAGCCCGTCCGGTATATTCCTCAGCCAGTGTTTTCTTGGAAGTGGTCACAAAAACCTGGACCTGGCCTTCCAAATGGTCCAGCAAAGTGCGAATCCGGTCACGGTCCAACTCGGCATCAATATCATCCAGCAAAAAGAGCGGATATTCGTCAAAATGCCGATGATACAAGTTGAGTTGGGCCAGCTCCAGCACCAGCAAGGCGCTCCGTTGTTGGCCGGAACTGCCGAATTTCGCCACATCCTTGCCGTCGGCCAGAATTTCCAAATCATCCCGGTGCGGGCCGATTAAAGCATGTCCGGCAGCAATTTCAGCTTCCCGTCGGACTTGCAGCCGTTCGGTAATCAGCTTGGCGTAGTTTGCCAAATCACCGCGTCCCTCAAGGGAAGACTGGTATCGCACCGTTACCGTCTCATTGCCAAACAGGCGGGCGTCCAGCACCTGATTCAATTGATTGACATATTCAGTTCGGGCCCGATGAATGGCGGTTCCATGCTCGACCATCTGCACGTTCCACACGTCGAGCAGGTCATTGAACTGGGGTGGCCGGGTTCCATCCTCGCCAACGGTTTTCAGCAGGGCATTTTTCTGTTTCAGCGTTCGGTTGTAGTCGGCCAGGATTTGCACATACCCCGGCTTCAGGCTCAGGACCCCCCGGTCCATAAACCGCCGCCGTTCACCCGGTTCACCCCGGACAATCGCCATCTCTTCGCGGCTGTACAGAAAGGAATCCAAATGTCCCAGAAAATCACCCACCGACACCCGTTTTGAATTGATGAAGAGGTGTTTTTGGGAGCCTTCCAAATGAATTTCGAGCTTTTCAACCCGGCTGCGACGATGCACTTCGGCAGTAAGGTGGGCGGCTTGGCCTCCGAAGGTAACGGTCTCACTCAAATGATGGGTGCGGAATGATTTTGTGCTTCCCAGGATGGCAATGGCTTCCAGCCAACTGGTCTTTCCCTGACCATTTTGCCCCCACAGAAAGTTCAGTCCCGGTTGCCCGGAAAGACTCCCTGAAAGGTTGCGAAACCCGGACGCTTCTAACAGTGCCAAATTCATATAAATCAATGATTTTCAAGAAAATAAGAGTATACCAAAAGACCGGGGTTGTGTCCAGAAAAGAACAAGGGTCCAGGGTCTGGGGTTGGGGGTCTTTTGGAGCTTGAAAGGTGAAAAATCACCCTTTCAAAACGCCTCATCCCTTAACCCTAGACCCTGGACCCTGGACCCTGGACCCTGGCTCCTTACTTCTCTGCCAACAGGGCTTTCACAACCGCCTCGACATCCTGTTTTTTGATGCGGCCCACAAATTCCTTGCGGATATTCCCTTTCCGGTCAATCAGATAGGTGGTGGGCAGCACGCCCGTTTTGCCAAACTTGCTTTGCACGCTCGGATTGCCCATGCCCACCGTATAGTTCATCGGTGTGCCTTTCATAAAATGCTTGACGGTTTCGGCATCGTCATCCATCGAAATCCCGACAATTTCAAATCCCTGCGGGTTGAATTCCTTTTGCAGGGCGTTCAATTCGGGTAATTCGCTCACGCACGGACCACACCAGGTTGCCCAAAAATTGACGAGCACGACTTTCCCCTTGAAATTGCTCAAAGCGGCTGTGCCGCCTTTGATATTGGGAATGGAAAACACCGGAGCTTTTTTCGCAGCCTGCACCGGCGGTGCGGCAGTCGCTCGTTCAAACAGCCCGCCGGTGGTGGAAACCGTCACGGCAATGGCCAAAAACGTCAGTGCGGAAAGAAAAAAACGTTTAACTTGAGAATTCATATCCATCCTTTCGAAATACCCGAAAATTGCTTACTGAGATTGAAGTTGTGTGAAGGTAGCACAGTCAAATCCGAAAATTTGAGTCGTCCGGATTCCATTTGACGAACAATTTACAAGCGCTTCAGCGATGTAAAACCCGTCCAAAGGTTGCTTTATTCTTTGCGGCTGCGGAGTTCCGCCAGCATGTTGCAAAACAATGCGCCCTGTTCGATTGCATCCTCCAGCGCCAGATGGGTATGGGGCAACCCTTCGTCAAACCAGCGGGAAGGCATAATCCGCTTGGTGGTTTCCTTGAAGTCGGTTCCCAGCATGGTCATGGCCATGGTTTTGATGTCGAGCGAAATAAAGGTAAACGGACTTTCCCCGGTAAACCGAATCAGGTACCAGTTGACAAAAGTAAAATCAAAACCTGCCGGATATGCGACGAAAACCGGTTTTCCCGGCAGTGCTTTCAGCCAGTCACGGTATTTGAGCATGGCCTGTTCAGGGTCCTGTACATCCTTGCGACAGGCTTCCCATGCTTCGGGTTGGGTCTTCCACCAGTCCATTGTCAGCGGATGGCCGGTTGCTCCGGGAAGGGTTTCCAAATTGGCGGTAAAGGTGCTGACCAGGGTTTTGTCCGGCCAATAGGCAGCGGAACCAATACTGAGCATTGAATATGGGCCGGGAATCGGCCCATCGGCTTCCACATCGGTGCTTACATAAATTTCTTTCATGTTCGTGGTGTTACGTGTGGTCCTTGTTTTGTTCTCCAGAGGTAAAACCCGCACTGTAGATGAATGCCTGCCAAATTCAAAATTCAAAACTCAAAATTCAACACTGTAAACCGACGTAACCGCCGGCTGGCCGGTGTAATTCGGGCCACTACGGTCATCCGCCCCAAGATAGGAAAAGGGAAAGGAAATTTGGTTTCCACCTGCGATTTGCAAGATATGGGTTTGTGAACTGAATGTAATTTCCTGTTTGCGAAATTCGGCCCGGAGCAGCTTTTCCGCCTGGGGATGGCCTTCAATCCGAAAATTGTTCACATCAAGGTGGGCCAGAAAGATACCATCCGAAGCCAGCCACGAAGCAGCCCGTTCAAGCGTGCGGAGCTTGTCGCCCAGGTAATGCAATCCGTGAACGCAGGTAATCAAATCAAAAAAACCGGTGGGAACAAAGGAATCCACTGGCTGAATCCGCAACTCGGGCAAAGGCAGGAAGGATCCAACCGGGGCAAACATCCCGACCAAATCAACTCCCACCAAACGGACTCCGGCAACAAAGGGTGAGGTTTGCAACCGGACGGCAGCTTCAATCAGTGCCTTGCCGCTGCCGCAACAAAGGTCCAGCCAGGAAACTTCCTGTTTGTCCTGCAATCTTTTTTCCAGAAAGTCGAGCACCGGAAATTTCAAATCCTTTTCATAGCTGTTTTTACCCTGGAGCACCCGTTCCCGGTTCATCAGACAATTGGCCACAACGGAGGATCGCTCCAGCACCTGGGCGTTCAACAATTTGTTGGACTGAACTTTCAATTTTTTGCAACTCCGGTTTGAATTCTGCCACCTACCCGCGTTTACCAAATTCCATTTCTATCAGGCGAGAATTTTATGAACCTACCTATCCGAAATGCAATCAAACCACGATGGATTATTCCATTCCTGTGCTTTTCCGGCTGGCTGTGTTTGGTAACCGGCAGCATCCAGGCACAAACCGATATACCGGAGGCGGCACCGCTCTCCCGCGACGAACAATGGCGGCAGGATGTGCAGCTTTTGCGCCAGGAATTGCCCAAGCGCCACCTCAATCTGTTTTTCCATCTGAAAAAAGATGAATTCGAAAAAAGGCTGGCTGAACTGGATATCCAAATCCCCAAATTGAATGACCATGAAATCACGGTGGAGTTGATGCGAGCGGTGGCGGCGGTTCACGACTCACATACCTCCCTGAACTTTCCCCCCCGGCGGGTTTACCCCTTGGGCGCTTCGTGGTTTCAGGATGGACTGTTTGTTGCGGCAATCGCTCCCGAATATAAACAGCATTTGGGAGCACGGGTGGTCAAAATTGGCAATACCAGCCTGGAGCAGGCTTACGAAAAAATTTGCACCGTGTTTGCCTCTGAGACTCCCGGCTGGGCGCGGGTCAAAAGCCAGCTCATTCTGAATTCACCTGAAATCCTGCATGGTCTGCGCCTGTTGCCGGATGCGGAAACCGGCACCTTTACCCTGGAGGATAAAACCGGCAAGCAAACGGTGGTCAACCTTCCATCCATCCCGGTTGAAAAACTCAAATGGGAGTATCTGCTCGACCCGGCCCAGCCAACCACCCCGCTCTATCTGCGGAAATCTGACCAAAACTATTGGTTTGAGTATTTGCCGGAGTCAAAAACTTTTTTCATCAAATACAATCGCTGCCGGGAAACCCCGGAATTGCCGTTCGCCACGTTTAACCAACAGGTATGGGATTTCATCGCCTCGCATCCGGTTGAAAAACTGGTCTTTGACCTGCGGCACAATTCAGGTGGGAATTCGGCCATCATGCAGCCTTTTTTCGAAGCCCTGCAAAAACACGGCAACCTCAACCGGAAAGGTCACCTGTTTGTCATTATCGGAGGGCGGACGTTTTCCTCCGGCTCCATGAATGCCTTTCAGTTCCGGGAATGGACCAAAGCGATTCTGGTTGGTCAACCAACGGGAATGGGAACCAACCACTACGGAGAAACCAAGGATTTCAAACTGCCCCATTCGGCCCTCAATGTGACCTACTCAACCAGATTCTTCAAACAGACCAAAGAAGACATCACGTTCATTCAACCGGAAATCCTGGTTCAACCAACCTCAACAGAAGTCTTCAGCGGGCACGACCCGGTTTTGGAGGCAATTTTGAAATATGGCACCCGCTGACCTGTTTTGCAAAAGCCATGCTCTGCCAGAAGCCAGGCTCTGACTTTTCCACCAACCGCCAATCAAATTCAATGGCCCCTTTCTTTTGGAATCATGGCCCTTTTCTTTTGAAATTTACGCTTTCAGAAATAGTGAGATACATGTGAGCTACATTCACCCAAGTTGGGTCAATCCCTTTCGGTAGGCTGGTTAAAACTAGGAGAACCAGAGGTTCAATCCTCGCCTTTCAAAAACAGGTAAATACCAACTCTCCCGCTGAAAGTGTGTTTGGAAATTCGTTTTGAGGGGTCTAAAGACTTGTCGTTTCTTTGTTTTTCAGTAACTTGTCCCTGAATTTGGATGTTAATGTTTCCAATCAAGTGGTACCAGCTTGCTGCCATCAGCAAAAAAGGCACCTTGTCACGACATTCCGGACTTCCAAACACACTTTGTCCGACCCGCCGAAAACCAAGTAGCTCACTCCTCCTGGACTCTGTACCGAATACTTTTTGGAGATGAAGCTATGACCGATTCGCAGAATTTAAGACCTGAAGCAGATCGAATTTGTAACCTGGTTCCATCACGGAACACTGAAAAAGATTGGAAAATCGAACACGCATTGGCAGCAGGCTCCCTGGCCGCACCATTGGCGACATTACCGGCCAGTATTGATCTTCGTGCCGAGTGGTGGACTATTGGCAATCAGGAATCAACCGGATCATGTGTCGGTTGGGCCTCCACTGACAGCCTGCTCCGTTACCACATGGTTAAAGCTGGCAAACTCAGCAAGGACAAAAAACTGTCTTCGCGTTGCACGTGGATGGCTTCAAAAGAAACCGACCAGTTCACCAACAGGCCGGAAACGTTTATTGAAGAAGCAGGAACCAGCCTCAAGGCAGCCGTTGATTTTCTGCGGAGATACGGAGCAGTGCCGGAATCCATGCTGCCGTTCCACATTACAACCAACATGTACCTGGGTGACGGGAATGTTTTCTTCAGTGTTGCGGCAGGTTATCGAATTGCCTCCTATCACAACCTCTTTCTCGACTTTAGCAACTGGCGCAACTGGCTTGCCACGCAAGGACCGATTCTGGTTGGGTTGAGTGTTGATGCGACCTGGGATCATGCCTCGGCGACTAATGGCAACCTTGATACATTCCAACCCGGCACAGTACGAGGGGGGCATGCTGTGTGCCTGGTTGGGTATCAAAATGATGGGCGTTTTATCATTCGTAATAGCTGGGGGACAACCTGGGGAGACCATGGGTTTGGCTATGCAACCGAAGCCTACATCAAAGCGGCATTTTATCCTGAAAGCTATGGGGTAATTGTAAGCTGAGAAACAAATGCTGTTGTTCATTGGTGAATGGTGAAGTGAAACAAACCTTCAAAAATCACCATTCACCAATTGGTGTTGCTCAAAAACTATTCCCCTTGCGCCTTGCTGAACATGGCCACTCCGTTTTCCTCATGCAGTTTTTCCACATGCATCCAGGTAAACCGTTTGGAAATTTCCGCTAAAAGCAGGTCAATATCCGTTTGGGTAAGTGGTTCGGTGGCCTTGTAGCGCAGGCGGAACCAGTCCACCAGATAAATGTCGGGGCGTGGGCCGGGATAAATCTTGGTACCCCGGTTTGAAATCAAGGAAAGCTCCATTTTCCCGACTCGCTGCGGAACCTCAGGCATCCCCTCATGTTGAATGAACACATCCGCCCCGCGTAAAACCCATTCACGGTCACTGACGTGGGCGGCTTCCGGTTCACAGGTCATCACCGCCGGAGAAGCCAGTTCCGAGGTTTCAAACGAGCCAAACGGCGGCAAGGCGTGAATAATCGCCTGGGTAAAGTCCCTGGTTGTGGCCTTGCCCCCCAAATCACGGGTTTTCAAACCATCCGCCAAAACGCTGTGCAAGGCGCGTTCAATCCGTTTGGCAAACGAAGGCAGCCGCAAGTAATACAGCATCAAAGTGGCTGACTGAAGCAATGCTGTCGGATTGGCCACCCCCATGCCGGCAATGTCGGGAGCACTGCCGTGGACCGCCTCAAAAACTGCCCGGTCACGCCCGATGTTGCCAGCCGGAGCGACTCCCAAACCTCCGACCAGTCCGGCACACAAGTCGCTGACGATATCGCCGTAGAGATTTTGCGTAATCATCACGTCAAACTGTTCCGGTTTCGTAACAAGCTGCATACAGGCATTGTCAATCAAAATGTCGTCCGCTTGCAGGTGCGGATACTCTTTGGCCACTTCACGGAAACAATCCAGAAATAATCCGTCGGAGTATTTATGGATGTTGGCTTTATGCACACAGGTCACCCGCTGCCGTCCCATCGCCGTAGCCATTTCAAAAGCATAGCGAATGACAGCCATGGAACCGGGTCGGGTGATGATTTTCAAACACTGCACAACATCCGGCGTCTGCCAGTGTTCAATCCCGCCATAGGTATCCTCAATGTTTTCCCGCACCAAAATCACATCCACATTGTCAAAGCGGGTTTTGACGCCGGGCAGCGTTTTGGCCGGACGCACATTGGCAAATAAATCCAATGATTTCCGAATGGTCACATTGACGCTTTTGTGCCCTCCGGCAATCGGTGTGGTGGTTGGACCTTTGAGCGCAATCTGATTGCGGCGGATGGATTCAAGCGTCTCCTGCGGTAATCCGTTGCCGTATTTTTCCACACAACTGAGGCCGGCTTCGGCCTCTTCCCAGGTAATAGGAGCCTTGGCAGCTTCAAAAATTTCAAGTACGGCATCGGAAATTTCAGGGCCGATGCCATCCCCTTTGAGTAAGGTCACAGTGCGGTTTTTCATACGGGCTCCTCAAACGAAGAAAAAAAATTATCATTTCGAAATATTCAGATATATGAATATTTGAATTTCAAAATAATCGAATTCATGAAAAAGTCAAGCCGAACTTCCGAAGGCCGCCATAACATCAAAAACCGCAAAGCCCAGGTGTCTTGCACCTGAACCTTGCGGTTCGCAGGAGATATGATTACCTCTTGAAACTGAGGATTGTGCGCAGAGGTTTTTGCCGCCGATGGGACCTGAGTGTCGCTTATGAGGTGCCCATTTCGTAAATATGACCGTGCTCGGCGTAAGCCGTTTCCAAATCAATCTCAAGGTCTTTAATCAGGCCCGTCCGGATTTCATAAACCCAGCCATGAATTTCCAGCGGTTTATGCGCCCGCCGAATGGCATTCTGGACAAATGAGATTTTGGCGACGTTATAGGCCTGTTCAATCACGTTCAATTCCACCAACCGGCGGCGTCTTTGCTCAGGGTCCGAAATGGCATCCAGTTCTCTGTAGTGCAACCGGTAGACATCCCGGATATTGCGCAACCAGTTGTCAATCAATCCATGTGGTTTGGACTCCATCGAAGCCGCCACGCCACCGCAATTGTAATGGCCGCAAACGATAATGTGTTGCACCTTGAGCACTTCCACCGAATATTGGAGCACGGAAAGAACATTCATATCCGTATGGTCCACCACGTTGGCAACATTGCGATGGACAAACATGTCTCCCGGCGCAACTCCCGTGATACCTGTAATCGGCACCCGGCTGTCGGAACAACTGATCAGAAGGAAATGCGGTTTTTGCCCCCGTGCCATTTTTTCGAAATATTTGGGATCCTTCCGAAGATTCTCGGCTGCCCATTGGCGGTTGTTTTCAAACAATTCCTCATAGGTTGTGATTTTGCTGCGCATCGTTTTTCCACCTTTTTAAGAAGTGTCAGTGTGAAAGAAACCGGGATTGGTCATAACCAAGTGTTCCCGGCCCGAAAACATGCTGGAAAAAATTCACCTGCTGTGGCACTGTGGCCGCTCTCAAACCCAACTCACCAAAGTTTCAAATAAACCGAAAGTTTTATGGATTCAGAGACCTTTTTGGGCCGCTGCCTGGCAGCCATGGGCGGGTTGTCGCACCTGCACGGAGTCCGCACCATTCGTATTCGCTCAGAGCGGACGGTTTTTCCCAGTCGTGAAACCGTCCAATTAACCGTTTTTCGCAAAGCCGGGGGACGGATCCGGATTGAGGAATCCCTGGCCAGTGGCACGACCACAGTAACGATTGTCAATGGCTTGGCCGGAGTCCGCCACACCTATGACAACCCTGACGACGTTGGTACGAAAAAATGGCCGCTCGTCTCCGAACGTCTGACCGGTCCTGAAGTTGAAACCGTAAAACGGTCCATTCGGCTGTATCCGCGTAATTTTCTGGCTCATGCGGATGAACACTCCTACAGTGACCCGATTCCGGATGAAGTCGCCGGACAATCCGTGTTTTGTGTTGAGCTTCCAGCCGAAAACGCCCGCTTTTGCTTTGATGGGGAAACGTTTTTGTGCCGGTCACTGCTGGACCGGAACCGTGGATTGCTGACGATTTATGAAGATTACCGGGCAATCAGCGAGGTGACCACCCCTTGCCGTGAACGTCGGTTCCTCAACAACCGGCTTCAGGAAGAGGAAACGGTTTCGGAAGTGCTTTATAACCTTGAAGTTGCCGATGAACTGTTTGAAGTAAAAATCAAAGATTGAGCGGTTCAGCTCCTTCAGCTTCATCCCTCAGTCTTTCACGGATTTGCTGACGTAATAAATCACTCCCGCAGCATCATCCGTCAGGAAAAAGGCATCCGGCCCCACCCTTAAAATTCCACAGGGGCGTCCGTGAACGGTTTCACCCTCTTTGAATCCGGTGATGAAATCCTGCGGACGGATTCCCTTTTTCACCCGGACCACCCGATACCCCCGGTCAAGTTCCTTTTTCGTCGAGCCATGCAAAGCTGTCAAAAAGTAATTCCGCAGGCTTTTTTCAGTGCTGCTGCTGTCAAAATACTCCAGACCGAGTGGCGCACTGTGGGCTGGAAAGCTGGCATAGGCCACCGGTACCCGACCACAGTCCATTCCTGCCTCCGAAGCATGATACTGCTCGTCGGCGTAGATTTTTGAACGATACTCAAAACAGTAGGGCCAGCCGTAATTCTGCTGGTCCTGCACCTGATACAGCGTTTCCTCGGGTTTGTCATCGCCCAAATGGTCCGAGCCCATATTGGTCGCCCACAACCGGCCAGCCAGCCATTTGAGTCCCACGGCATTGCGCAGTCCTTTGGCAAACAGGCGCTGGTTTTTGCCATCCGGGTCCATTTCAATCACAGTGGCGCGGACTTCCTCTTTTTCCTCACACGAATTGCAACTGCTCCCGACTGAAATGTAGAGCTTCCCGTTGTCGCCAATGACAATGGTTCGGGTCAAATGCCAGCCGCCGTATTTGTAGCTCAATCCATAATCAGGAAAGGTCGCCAGCGTCTCAGGCTCCGCCGTGGGAGCAGTTTCGCCGGCGGTGTAGCGGAACCGCACCAGTTTGTCGGTCAAAGCCAGGTAAAACCACATCACCCCTTGAGCGTCGGTCCAAAAGGCAATGCTGTTGGGATTGCGCAACCCGGTCAGATACGGAATGACTTCGGCAAACCGGCCCTGTTTCGGGTCAAAATCCTTGAGGATGTACACTGCCCCTTTCGAGTTATCAGTAAGGTTGTACATATCAGTCACGAAATACCGGTTGTCGGGGCTCTTGGCAAAAAAACGAACCCGTTTCAGACCTTCGGCGGCAACCGTAAGCTCGAACCCCTGGGCCACATTCAAAACGTAGGACTTTCCGTTTTGTAATTGAATCGGGTGTGGCTCCAGCTTGACAGGATGGGTATCAACCGGCTCCGCATCAATGTCTTGGGGAAGTGGTAACGGGCTTTTGCTGACGGGTTTGGCAGCTTCAACCGGAGTTTGCAATTTGGCAGGGGAGGTTTGCAGCTTGGCAGGAGGGGTTTCGTGACAGGCCAGCACCAGGCACATCCCGGCCAGTCCAACCCACTTTTTGAGGTTTGTTCGCCGTAATTTCATTAGAGAATAGCCTTGGTTTAGCGCAGTCGGGTAATCATCCCCAAAGAAACCATCACCAAAAAAGCCCCGCCGATTTGATTGGGCAACAGTTTGTCTCCGAGCACCACTGCCGCAATCAGAATTGCCAGCACCGGCTGGGCGGTGGCAATCAGAGAAACCAGCCGCGCTCCGATGCGCCCGATACCCATGAACTTCAACTGGAGAGCCAAAAACAGCATTGTGCCCATAAACCCTCCGACGGTCAGGTTGGGAAGCTCACCCAGATGGCCAATTGCCTGAACGTTATAGACGGCCAAGGCCATGAGCGCCGTAAAAAAATTGACCCAGCCAATCGCCTGCCCTGGTTTCATCTGAACCGTCAATCGTTGGATGAGCAAATCATTGCCGGCCAGGGTCATGGTGGCGGTCACCGGGAACACATATTCCCACAGCGGGCGTTTGATTGCCGGAGCCGTGCTCATCGCCAGCACCACCCCTGAGACAGCCACCAGCAATGCCAGAAACCATTTCAACGTGGGCCGCTGTTTTTCAAAAACCCATAAATAGAGACCTACAATACCGGGATACAGGGAAAGAATGATGGCCGTTGGAGCGACCCCCAACCGGGCATACCCCTCAATCATGCAGATGGCCCCGGTTCCGCCAACCAGAGAAAGGCAAAGGACATTAAAAGTTGAATGCCGTTCCAACCGGGGAAATTCGCGGACGGAAGCCCAGGCCAGAAGAGCAGCCACCAAAGCCTGAATCACCATCATTCCAGCCGTTTGGGCTCCAACCGCAACACCAAACCTTGTGACGGTTCCGGCCCCCGCAAACAGGGTGGAAGCTGAAAAAGCCAACATCATGCCGGGAAAGAGCGGTTCATGAGAAAGTTTTTGAGTACTGGTCGGAGTGGGTGGTTGTGTCAATCAGGTGCTCAGTCTTGAGGGTTCAGGGTTCAGGGTTCAGGGTTCAGGGCTTTTGAATATCACAAAAAGCAGTTTTTTGAACCAGATACAATTCTCAATTCGAACTTCAATGAACCGGTTTGACTACCCGTTTGGTGGAGGCAGGGTATTTTTCCAACAGTTGGGCCGGACGCCGGGGCCGCCGTACCAGCTCGCCCCCACAATTTGGGCATGTTCCGTGGAGGATGGTTTCGGCACAGCCGGTGCAAAAGGTGCATTCAAACGTACACATCACAGCCTCAAGTGAATCAGGTGGTAAATCCTTGTCACAAGATTCGCAATTCGGGCGTAATTCGAGCATTTCAATTCCTCCCCGGTTTTCAATCCTCAGTCCTCAGCCCTCAGGCCTTACATGGATTCCATACGCCGCCGCAATTGGGTGCGGTCTTCTTGCAACTTCATGATTTTACGGTTGTAGACCGGGTTGAAAGCAAGCCAGTAGGCTGCCCCCAGAAAAATCAGGAAAATGACCAGCACAAAATTGAACTCTGACCAGGTACCGCGTGGAGCGAGCGCTGCTTTCAGTTCAAATATCAGAAAACCAAAAGGAATCACCGCCGCAATCAGGGCAACATAACTGAATCGCTCCAATCGTGTCACTTTGTCGAGCAAAATTGAAATCTCGAAATTGATGCTTTCAATTTCAGCCGAGGCAACCGCCAAGTCATCCTTGCGGTCCGGCTCCTTTAACTGAATCTTGCCCTCTTCCTTATAAACCCGAAACGTCTGTCGGCATTTGGGGCACAAAACCGTTTTTACATCATCCGGGAATGTAATGCGGGCGTCACATTTGGGGCAAATGCGGTCAGTTACGGTGGGCTTGGGGGGTTTGGTGCTCATATTTTTCCAAGGACTGAGGACTGAGGACTGAGGAACCAAGAACTCTTTCCTGATCGTAATTCTTGACCGACTTCAGAGAAACTCAGTCCTCAGTCCTCAGTCCTCAGTCCTCAGTCCTTAATTCTGCATCCATTGTTTCAGTCGGGAACCGTCTCGGATGATGGTTTCCACCCGGTCGGGGCCGGTTGAAATCAAATCAATCTGGCAACCGACCAACTCGCTCAGGCGGTCCAGATACGCCCGTGCTTTTTCGGGAAGTTCTTCGTAGGAAGTGATGCCGACCGTCGAGGACTGCCAACCGGGGAAGGTTTCATAAACCGGTTCGACCATTTCCAGAATACTGGCATCGTGAGGGATTTCCGTCAAATCAACCCCTTTGTAACGGTAGGCCGTGCAGATTTTCAATTCTGCCAGCGTATCCAGCACGTCCATTTTCATTACCGCAATCGTGGTTACGCCATTGATGGCCACGGCATAACGGCCCACCACGGCGTCAAACCAGCCGCACCGCCGGGGCCGTCCGGTCGAAGCACCATATTCGTGGCCCCGTTCCCGCAACAGTTCACCCGTGGCATCAAACAACTCCGTGGGAAACGGTCCGCTGCCAACCCGTGTTGTGTAGGCTTTCATAATCCCCAACACATCCGTGATGTGGTTCGGTGGCACGCCGGTTCCGGTTGCCGCACCGCCTGAAGTGCCGTTGGACGACGTGACAAACGGATAGGTGCCGTGGTCAACGTCCAGCATGGTGCCTTGTGCGCCTTCGAAGAGGATATTCTTTCCGGCCTTGATTTGGGCATTCAGGTATACGGCTGTGTCGGCCACCATTGGGGCAATCTGGTTGGCCTGTTCAACCACGGATTCACTCACGGAAACGGCGTCCAGCACCGATGCGCCTTTGGCTTTGAGCAAGGTGTTGGCGTCGGCAATATTGGCGCTGAGTTTGTCCCGCAGCAGTTCCGGATACAGTAAATCACCCGCCCGAATGCCACGCCGGGCAGATTTGTCTTCATAGCAGGGACCGATGCCGCGCAAAGTGGTCCCAACCTTGTTTTCACCACGGTGCTCTTCGTTGGCTTTTTCCAGGGCGCGATGGTAGGGCCAAATCAGATGCGCCCGGCTGCTGACCAGCAGGCGTCCGTCAACCTTGACGCCACGGGCTTCGATTTCCTTGATTTCCTTGAGTAATTCCAGCGGGTCCACCACCACCCCGTTACCAATCACACACATTTTTCCCTCGTGCATGATGCCTGACGGAACCAGGTGCAGCACATGCCGCTCTCCGTTGATAATAACCGTGTGGCCCGCGTTGTGGCCCCCCTGATAGCGGGCAACAATGTCAAAGTGGGGCGCAATCAGGTCTACAACTTTACCTTTTCCTTCGTCCCCCCACTGCATTCCAATGACAACAACATTTTTCATGTGAAACGTGCTCTTTTCTAAAGTCAATGTGGTGGCAAACCGACCTTACACACACGAATGCCTGAAAACGTCTGGCTTGCGACGTTCTCAGGGACTCACCAACCAAAACTCGTTTTGAATGGGATTGGCGGACTGTTCACCAACCGGGATCACATTAGCATTCGGCTTCCGAAAAGGACGCCCGGAATGCAACCGCGAAATTAAACGACAAACCTGCCGGAGCCGTCAAGCCACTCTGAGTAAGCCAGGACTGAGGGCTGAGGACTGAGGCCCGAGCATTTTCACTTGCGGCAGGTCACTGTTTCCTGAGGCTGGTGAGGGGTATTCGTACAACCAGGTCCTCAGCCCTCAGTCCTCAGTCCTCAGTCCTTCAAAGAATTGACATCCCGCCCTCCCGCCATTTAGTGTAGGTGCTACTCCAACGACCAGACAGATTGTGCTCCCACCGGAGGGCACAACCCGTGCCAAGCCTTCCAAAGGTTTGTTTTTGCACGACTTGCAAGGAATCGAAATGCTACGTCTCGACAAGCTGGAAATTCGCGGTTTTAAGAGTTTTTGTGACTACACTGAAGTCCTCTTTCATGAAGGCGTGACCGCCATCGTCGGCCCCAACGGATGCGGAAAATCAAACGTCATGGATGCCATCACCTGGGTGCTGGGTGAGCAATCCGCCAAAAATCTGCGCGGCGGCAAGATGGAAGACGTGATTTTTAACGGCACCCGTGACCGAAAACCGGTCGGAATGGCGGAAGTCCTGCTGACCCTCACCGCCGTGGTTGACATTGAACCCAACAAACGTGACGAAGAGGAACTGTCCGCCGACGAACTGGTCGTTCCTGAAATTGACATTGAGGCAATTGAAGACACCCTGGAAGCCTCAACGACTGATTTACCGGTTATTTCCGATAGTTTTGGGGAATCTGCCGCTGGTGAAACTCAGTCCTCAGTCCGAGAGTATCAGTCCTCAAAGAAAAAACCTCCCCGCCGGTACCGGATTCCGACGCTGGCCGCCGGTGAAAAAATCACCATCGGGCGGCGGCTCTATCGTTCCGGAGAAAGTGATTACCTCATCAATGGCCGCACCTGCCGTCTGCGGGACATTCTTGATTTTTTCAGTGGAACCGGCCTCAGCCGCGCCCATTACGCCATTATCGAGCAGGGCCGGATCGGGCAAGTGCTCTCTTCCAAACCACATGACCGGCGGGCGTTGATTGAGGAAGCCGCCGGCATCAGCAAGTTCAAAGCCAAGCGGCACACGACCGAACTCAAACTGGAAAGCACCCGTCAGAACCTTTCCCGGCTCAATGACCTGGTTTCCGAAATCGAACGACAGGTTGGCAGCCTCAAACGACAGGCCGCCCGTTCACGCCGTTATGTTGCCCTGCGTGATGAAATGCGAGTCGTCGCCCGTGTCTTTTTTGCCAAAAGCGCTGACCACGTGCTCGAAACCCATGCCGCCATCCGGGCTGCCCTGACGGCTTCCGCCGAACAATTGGGCACGTTGGCCGAACAGCTCCACGGCTGTCAGGTCGAGAGCGCCCAGGCACGGACAGCCGCCCGTGAGGCTGAAGCCTTGCTGGCCGAAGAACGGCGCAAAGCGGCTCAGATTGAACTGGAACATGACCGCGCCCTCAATCTGCATGTTCATCTCAAGGAACAAATCGAACAAACCTCCGCCCGCCGGAGCGAGCTTTCTGCCGAAGCCGGACGCTACGAGGAACGGCGGCGGCTGGTCGAAAAGGAAATCGAACGCAGCCGCCGGGAAAACGAAGCCCTGGCCACGGAATTGAGTGGGGATGAACAGCGGTTGAGCACAGTGGAAGCCCGTTACCGGGCGGAGTATCAGGCCCTCCAGGAATGCGAAAAAGCCCAGGAGCAGACGCGCTCGCACCTGCTCGCACATGTCACCCGCACCGAGCGCTTGCGCAGCCTCGAACAACAGCACCGCGATACCGAAGCCCGGTTGGTGCGTCAAACAGCCAATCTGGAAAGCGAAAGCGTCCGTGCCGCCGAACGCCAGACCCACGCCGAAGAGGAACTGAAGGCCAGCCTTTCCGAACAACAACAGATTCAGTCCCAGGCCCAGCGCCTGCGGGAACAGCTTTCCGCTGCCGGTGCAGCCGTGACCCAGGCCACTGAAAATGTCAAACAGGCCCAGGGAAGGTTGAATGAACTGCAGCGCGAACGCAGCCGCACCGAAGACCGGTTGGGCAATCTGCGCAAACTGGACGACCATCACGCCTATTTTTCAAGCACGGTCCAGACGTTCTTTAACGAAGCCAATAAAATACCGGGTTTGCATGTGGTCGGAACGCTGGCGGATTTTCTGAACGTTCCGAGCAGCCATGAATCACTGGTTGAAAATGTTTTGGGCGAACGTTTACAGGCGATTGTGGTACCGACGATTGATGATGCGGTCACCGCCACCACCTGGTTGAATCAAAAAAAAGGCGGACGAGCCACTTTTCTTGTGACCGGCATGCACGGCGGGCAAACAGAGGGTTCAGGGTTCAGGGTCCAGGGTTCAGGGGAAGGAGCATTGGGAGCAGGCACCCAAAAGTCCAACATTCCCCTTTCCAGCTCTCGCCTTCTCGATTTTCTGGGCCTGCCGGAACATCTGGCCGCCACCTTTGCTCGTGCCCTGCCCCAATTGGCCGAAGCCGGGCTTGCTCCTGATTTGAATCAGGCGCTGGAACGTTCCCTGACCGAACCGAAACGGCTTTTTCTGACCGCCGAAGGCGAACAGGTCTTTGCCGGTTCGCTGGTTGTGACCCGTGGCGGCGAGCGTCCGCCCACCAGCGTGCTGGCCCTCAAACGCGAAATCAAGGAACTGACCAAGCAGGTGGCCACCCTTGGGAAACAGGTTGAAACCGCCACCGAGGCCCTGGAAACCGCCAATGCCGAGCTGGCTGAATTCCGCAGCGAACGGCAAACCCTCGACAACCAGCTTCGTGAAACGGAAACCAAGTCCGCTGCCTTGGGAGTCGAGGTCCAGCAACGGCGGCGCGAAGTGGACCGGGCCGTTCAGCACCTGAATGTGATTGCCTCCGAACGGAACCAACTGGACCAGGAAAAGAAACAGTTGGCTGAACGGATGAAGCAAAATTCGGCGGAACTGGTGCGGGCCGAGGAACATCACTCCGCGCTGGAAGAACAACTGGCCGCAGCGGCCCAAAAACTGGCGACGCTCAAGCCCACCGTTGAAAAAATTTCGCACGAACTGTCCGAAATGCGCTCTGCCGTAGCCGCCCGGCTGGAGCGGCGGCGGGCGGCCTCCACCGAACTCCGGCGGCTGGAACACGAACGCCAGGAAGCCGAACGCGCCCGCAGTCAATCAGAATTTGAACAGGTGGAAACCGCCGGACGGCTCGAACAGTTGAAAAAACAACTGGCCGAATGCGAAGCCCAGAGTTCGCGGCTGGCCAAAGACCGCAGCCAATCCAGTGAAATTGTGACCAAAGCCGTGACGCATTTGGAAACCACCCGCACGGCTGCGGACGCACTTGAAACGCTGCTCAACGAACTGCACAGCCGCGAAAGCGGCTTACGCGAAGCACGCACCGCACAGGAAGTCGAGGACGCCCGGCTGACCTCGGAATTTGAACACCTTGCCCGCACCTGCCGCAACGAACTGGGCGAACCGCTTGAAACCGTCCGCGCCGGAGTCAAATCAGGCACACCGGAAACACTGGAACCTTCCGAAAGTCCGGCACTCAAGGAAACAGCTCCGACTTTCAAATGCGAGGACTTTCTGGAACATTCCCTGGATGATTTGGCCGAACGCCTGGAAGACCTGCGTGGCAAAATCGAGGCGCTGGGTCCGGTCAATATGCTGGCACTGGAAGAACTTGAGGAATCCGAAAAACGGCAGGAATTCCTCGTCCGGCAACGGGCCGACCTGCTGGCCGCCATTGCCGCAACCGAAGAAGCGCTCAAGGAAATCCGCCGTCACACGAAACAGCGGTTCCTTGATGCCTTCACCCAAATCAATACCAACTTCACAAAGATTTTTTCCGAACTGTTTGGCGGTGGACGCGGTGAAATGGTTTTGATTGACCAGGAAGACGTGCTGGAAAGCGGCCTCGACATCATCGCCCAACCACCCGGCAAACGGCTGCAATCGGTGCTGCTCCTTTCCGGCGGAGAAAAAGCCATGGCGGCTCTGTCGCTGGTCCTGGCCATCTTCCGCTATCGTCCCAGCCCTTTCTGTATCCTGGATGAAGTTGACGCTCCGCTCGACGATGCGAACATCGGGCGGTTTACCCATAAAATCACCGAAATGAGCATGCAAACTCAATTTCTGGTCATCACGCACAGCAAAAAGACCATGGAGGCTTCGCAATCCATCTACGGCGTGACCATGCAGGAACCGGGCGTTTCGAAATTGCTGTCGGTGAAGTTTGATTGATTGAGAATTGAGAATTGAGAATTGAGAATTGAGAATTGAGAATTGAGAATTAAAACACTTGGGTTGGCCGTGATAACCTGCGCTTGCGCATTCATCCAGCCTGTAACCGCTTGATGTTCAAACATATCCTCTCAATTCTCAATTCTCAATTCTCAATTAAAAGCCCTAGCCCCCTGGAGGAAAAATGTCCGTCGAAATCACTGGAACGTATCTTGGAAACTTGAAGCTGGAACTAACCCACGGCCCTTCGGGAACCAAAATCCGGACCGCCGCCCCGGTTGACAACAACGGAGACGGCAGTTCCTTTTCGCCAACCGACATGGTGGCCGCTGCGCTGGGAGCCTGCATGGTGACCATCATTGCCATGGTGGCCGAACGGGACGGCATTGATTGTACCGGGCTGGGCTATCGGGTCGAAAAACACATGACGAAAACGCCGCCCCGCCGGATTGATGCGCTCCCGGTGAGCATCACCATGCCGAAAGGGCTTTCTCCTGAACAAAAAGCCAAACTGGAGCGGGCTGCCTTGACCTGTCCCGTCCATCACAGCCTGCTCCCGGAAATCAAAAAAGAAGTGGAATTTCTCTACGAGTAAATCCGGCTTGGCTGTGCTCCAGAGGAGCGCATTATGGTAGCCAGGGTATGGAGCGCAGCGAAATCCCTGGTTCCCTGGTTCCCCACCCTCAGCACTCCGGCAAGAGTGCCTGAACAAATATCTGGTTGCTCTTAGGCCATAATTCTTTCGTAGCAAAAGCGCCCCTCCAGGGCACCGGGTTGTTTCACTTTGAATTCCAGGGGTGTTCGCTCTGCTCGCACACCCTGGCTACCATATTGTGCTCCTCTGGAGCACAGTCCCCACTTTGCTTACAGGTTCGGAAAAAACTCGACAATTCTTACTTACGGGAGTCCTTTATGCCCTGTCACCTTTCCCGTTTACTTACTTTCTGTTTGATGGGATTGCTCCTCAATGGCCCGAATCTGGCCGGTTCGCCCGTGGTTCAAAGTCCCTCCGGTCAGGCCACACCAGCCGATACCCAAACACAGTCACCCACTGAAAAAGAACAGACCGAGGCTGAAATCCGCAAGTTGAACGATGAAGTGAAAAAACTCTTTCAGGCGGGAAAGTATGACCAGGGGCTGACAGCAGCCAAACAGGCCGTGGAAAAAGGCGAAAAAGCCTTTGGTGAACAACCACTGTTGGCCGAAAGCCTCAATCTGCTGGCGGAAGGCTACTGGCGCAAGGCGGATATCAGCCAGGCGGAAGCCGGTTTTCGGCGGGCGTTGCGGATTCGGGAGAAAACCCTGGGGCCGGACCATCCGAACACGGCTGAAAGTCTCAATGATTTGGCCATCGTGGTCAAAGGCAAAGGCGATTTTGCCGGGGCCGAAACGCTCTACCAACGGGCTTTGACCATCAAAGAAAAAACCCTGGGGCCAGATAATCCGGAAGTGGCCGTCACCCTCAACAATTTATCCCAGCTCTATTTTGACAAAGGGGATTACGGCAAGGCGGAACAACTCCAACAGCGGGCTTTGCGAATTCGGGAAAAGGCGTTTGGCCAGGAACATGCCGATGTGGCCAACAGCCTGCACAACCTCGCTCTGGTTTTCCAGGCCAAAGGAGATTACCCCCAAGCCGAACCGCTGTTTCAGCGGGCCTTGGTCATGCGAGAGAAGCTGCTGGGGTCGGAACACCCGGAAGTAGCTGTCACACTCAACAACATCGGGCTTTTTTACTGGAACAAGGGCGATTTCCAGCGGGCGGAACCATATTACCAGCGAACTTTGGCCATTTATGAAAAGACGCTTGGCCCCACCCATCGCTGGGTGGCCACGACGCTCAATAATCTGGCTTTGGTCTATCAATCCACCAGAGAATTCTCCAAGGCCGAACCACTGTTCCAGCGGTCATTGACCATCCGGGAAAAAGCCTTTGGCCCCAACCATCGGGATTATGCCGTTGGGCTCAATAACCTGGGGCGGTTTTACTATGAAACCGGCGATTACAAACGGGCGGAACCGCTCTTTCAGCAGGCTTTGACCGTCTTTGAAAAAGCGCTCGGCCCGAATCACCGGCTGGTGGGAGCCACGAATTTTTTTCTGGCGTTGCTCTCTCATGCCCAAGGCAAATTGGACCAGGCCGAGACGTTTTATCAACGGGCGCTGGCGATTCGGGAGAAGGTGCTGGGTCCGGACCACTCCGATGTTGCCCAAACCTTTGAGAATCTGGCCGGTTTGTATCAGGCCAAAGGGAATGTGGACCAAACCTTTGAATATCTCACCAAAGGAAATGAAGCCAGCGAGCGGGATTTGGTCCGGAATCTTGCTTCAGGTTCCGAACAACAAAAACTGCTTTATCTCAAGCGAACCGAAAAAAACACCGACCGCACCATCTCCGCCAATGTGCAACTGGCACCGCAGAACAAAGCAGCCCAACAGGCAGCATTGACCATTCTCCTGCGCCGCAAAGGACGGGCGCTGGATGCCCTGACCTCCTCCATCGAGGTGTTGCGGGGACAACAAAACCCGGAAATCCAAAAACTGCTTGAGACCTATTCCAGTCTGGCCAGCCAAATCTCAGCCATGTCATTGCGGAGTTCCGACCGGCAAAAACCCGAAGAAATGCTCAAAGCCCTGCACGACCTGGAAGAGCAAAAAGGACAAATTGAAAACGAAATCAGCCAGCGCAGCAAGGAATTTCAAGCCCAGGTTGCACCTATCACCCTCAGCGGAGTGCAACAACAAATCCCGACGGATGCAGTTTTGCTGGAGTATGCCGTCTATCAGCCTTATGACGCCAAAACCGATAGATTCGGAAAACCTCGGTATGTGGCCTACACATTGAACCGGCAGGGCCTCATCAATCTGGCTGATTTGGGCGAAACGGAACTGATTGACCGCACGGTGACCAAATTCCGGCAGGTGTTGAAAAACCCCAAAGCGGACCTCAAAAAAGAAGTCAAACCCGCCTCCCAGGCCCTGGAAAAGCTGGTGGTTGCCCCCCTTCAGAATTGGCTGGGAAAAGCCAATCATTTACTGATTTCACCTGACGGAGCGTTGAGCCTGATTCCGTTTGCCGCTCTCGTCAATCAGAAGGGGAAATATCTGAATGAACAATATCGGTTGACCTACCTGACCAGCGGACGTGATTTATTGCGGCTGGCGGTGAAGGTTGAGAGCCGCAATCCGCCGTTTTTCCTGGCCGACCCGGACTATGCAGACGGGCGGGGACCGGTGCTGGCCGGTCAGCAATACGCTCCGTTGCCACGCCTGAAAGGTGCCGAAAGCGAAGGAACCACCTTAAAAACGCTTTTTCCCCAGGCCGACTTGAAAACACGGGCCACGGCCACGGTGCAGTCGGTCAAAGCGGTCTCCCGGCCTGAATTGCTTCATATCGCCACGCATGGATATTTTCTGGAAGATACTGCTCCCGCCCCGCCTCGCGCCGACCAGCGGGGGTTGTTGCGCAACATCATTCTGGGAGACGAGGAAGATTTCCGGGTGGAAAATCCACTTTTGCGGGCATGGCTCTTTTTTGCCGGAGCCAATCGCGGGAACGCCGCGCCGGGAACCGGAACTTTGACGGCACTGGAAGCCTCGCAACTGGATTTGTGGGGGACCAAACTGGTGGTGCTATCGGCTTGCCAAACCGGTGTCGGTGAAGCCAAGAACGGAGACGGTGTCTATGGCCTGCGTCGGGCACTGGTCCTGGCAGGCAGCGAAGCCCAGGTCATCAGTCTCTGGTCGGTTTCGGACCAGGAAACCGGCGCATTGATGGTGGATTATTACAAACGACTCAAAGCCGGCGAGGGCCGCAGTGATGCCCTCCGCAATGCTCAACTTTCCATGCTCAAAAATCCCAGCCTCCAGCACCCATTTTACTGGGCGGCGTTTATTCAATCGGGCGAATGGGCCAATCTGGCGGGACAGCGCAAATAATCGAACAACAGCACAGAATTGGAGTACAAGGCTGGCTGGAATTCCCACGCTACGTGGACAATAGTGCTTGTCTGACGCTATAACCTCAGCCCTCAGTCCTCAGTCTTCAGTCCTCAGAACTCTATGTCAACCAATCAAACTTTATTACTTGACCGTGCCCGTACTTATTTTGCCAATTTACAGGATGAAATCTGCCATGCCCTGGAAAACCTGGATGGACAGGCGACCTTCCGCGAAGACGTGTGGGAACGTCCCGGTGGTGGAGGCGGCAGAACCAGAGTGATTGAAGCAGGTCGGGTTTTTGAAAAAGGCGGGGTCAATTTTTCCTATGTTTTTGGCGACATGCCGGAAAAACTGGCCTCAAAAATGGCGGGCAGCGAAGGCTTGACCTTTGCGGCCACCGGGGTTTCGCTGGTGCTCCATCCGCGCAACCCGATGGTGCCGACGGTTCATGCCAATTTTCGTTTTTTCCAACAAAAAACCACCGCCTGGTTTGGCGGTGGCGCGGATTTGACCCCGTACTACCCCTATCGTGAAGACGCAGTACATTTTCACCGCACGCTGAAGGCAGCCTGCGATGGTTACGACCCTGATTACTATCCGCGTTTCAAGAAATGGTGCGACGAATATTTTTACCTGCCTCATCGCAGGGAAACGCGCGGCGTGGGTGGTTTGTTTTTTGATTACCTCAAGGGCACGCCGGAGGAACTTGAACACACGTTCGCGTTTGTCCAGGGAGTGGGCAACGCGTTCCTGCCCGCCTATCTGCCGATTGCCGCACAGCGTCACAGCGAACCGTTTACCGAGGCCGAGCGCGAACACCAACTTTTACGGCGCGGGCGCTATGTTGAATTCAATTTGGTCTATGACCGGGGAACCCTCTTTGGGCTGGAAACCAACGGGCGCACCGAATCCATTTTAATGTCGCTGCCGCCGCTGGCCCGCTGGTCGTATGATTACCAACCGGCTCCCGGCTCCCGCGAAGCCGAGGCGATGGATTTCTATCGCCCGCATGATTGGCTTTCCGAAATTGAGAATTGAGAATTGAGAATTGAGAATCAAAGGCAATTCTTTGTTTCACTGGATAGTGCGAATCAATATAAGGATTGCCGGAGAATTGAAAGCCCCTTTCCAAGCGGGTTGCTCCAAATTGTTTGCACCTGTAACCAGAGCCTCAATTCTCAATTCTCAATTCTCAATTCTTACTGGTTCGGCTGGGCGGCCACGCCTTGGTTAATCACTACATTTTGGTCGGAGCCTTCGAAAGCAAACCCCTTCAATTCAAAACCACCGTCTTTGGCGGTCTGGTGAATTTCCGTGCGATAGGTCTTGCTCTGCCGGCCTTGGATGGCGGCTTTGGTGCGGAGCACTTCATTTTTCCCTTGGGACATAATGAAATCACCGGTTTTTTCATCGAATTTGACTTTATAATTGCCCTTTTTGAGTACAACTCCGTTGACGGTCATATCCTTGGTCAAGGTGACTTCTTTTTTGATTTCTCCAGCGAAGCTGACACCCGTCAACATGAGGCACATTGCACCGGCAAACAATGAACGAAACAGATTCTTTTTCATGACAAATTCTCCTGTGGTTTTGGCTATGTGTGTGTGGCGCAATGGCGGTGCGCCTTGTCTCCAGTGTTTGCCAAAACGATTCAGGTGTTATTTTGTTCCGAGTAAAATTAAATATATTTCAAAAAAAATTCATTACAAAATCATGAAATAAGAATTAAAAATTCAATAAAAAATTCAACATTTATTTGAATAAACACAGAGATTTTTCAAGATTCGATAGAAAAAACTACGGGATTTTGTGAAAAAATTCACAAAGTCAAATAAAAAGGAATTCAAAATGTTTGATCAGTTTTCAAACCGAGCCAGACGGATTATTTTCTTTAGCCTGCACGCAGCCCAACATTTCCGGACAACTGCCATTGAGCCGGAACATATCCTCTGGGGATTGCTCCAGGAAGCACCCGAACTGTTTCACCAACTTTCCGGCGGATCCAAACAGACTGCCCAACACATTCGGGAGTCACTGTTCAAAAGTTGTTCCCAGCCAGCCGTTCCGGCTTCTCCCCATGGCCTTCCCTTATCACCCCAAAGCCAGGAAGTGGTCCGGACCAGTCAGCATCTGCTGGAAAAAACCGGACTTGTTTTGGTTGAGCCGGAACATGTTCTGGCCAGCCTTCTGCTGGTGGTTCGTCCGAAAGAAGGATTTCTGGGATTTCAGGCACCGCCGCCACCCCTCATTCACGTCCTGGAATCACACGGCATCAACCTGGAGCAGGCCCAGGCTCACTTTTTTTCATTAAAGCCGCCTGGTCCGCACCAGTGGATGACACTCGAACCGGAAACCATCACCCTGCGTGAAGCCTACCCTCATGAACTTGACTGGATTAACCAGTGTTATGGGGTGGTGGATTTTGTTCCTTCGGATTTTTCCCGCGAGTTTATTGCCGTGGCCGAGGTTTCCGGAGTGCGGGCAGGCTTGGGCCGGTTGGTTGAAGCGGATGAAAACACGGTGGAATTGGGCGGGATGCTGGTTTTTGAACCGTTCCGTCGCCTGGGACTGGCCCAACGGCTGATTCACTTCCTGCTTGGGCAGGCAGCCAACCGGGAGGTTTACTGCATTCCCTTCATGTATTTATGTGACTTGTACCGGAAAGCGGGGTTTGAGTCCTGTCATGAGTTGGAAGGGGTTCCCCTCGTCGTACGGGAAAAACTGGAGTGGTGTCAAAACCATTATCCGCAAAAAGTGAGTTTGCTTACATACCGAGGAGGCAAAAGACCGAGAATTGAGGACTGAGCAGCCAAAAACTGGTTTTGGCGTTGAGTCTTTCACACAAATAAAACAAACGCAGTCCTCAGTCCGCAGTCCTCAGTCCGCAGTCCTTAAAACTATTTTTCAAAGACTTGTGCCACTGGCACAATCCGGATTTTTTCGGCCTTCACCGCCAATGGAAATTTTTCAATTTCCTTGTCTTCGGCCAGAATTTCCGCCGGAGTTTCGCTGTCATACTTCATGGGCGAAACAGCACCGGAAAGCATCTGTTTTTTCAGCCCCTCGGCATCCCTGGTCACCATGACAACTTTGAAATTCCGGGCGTTGAGATATTTTCGCAGGGCGGCATTGACATCCTTGACGGTCAGTTTCGGCAGATTGGTCTGAATTGCCGCGATGTAATCGTCAATCCCGTAGAACTGTGAATCCAGTCGGTACCCCAAGCGCCGGCTGAGGGTTTGCGTCCATAAACGGCTGTAGTTGAGCAGGAATTTGCGGGTTGATTCAAATTCCGCTTCGGTCATGCCTTTTTGAATGTAGCGGTCGGTTTCCCACATTGCCTGACGCAAAGCAAAGAGCCGCACTGCATTAGGCACAGGACGAATCCAGATGCTGAAATACTGGGCCGAACGGGGCGTATTCGGCAGGGCAAAGGTGGAGCCGCCTTCCTGGAAGAAATGCTCAACATAGGAGTAATCCCCGTAATTGAGTCCTCGTTTACCGCGCATGTTATTCATCAGCAAACCGTTAAAGGTGCGATGTTCGCCCAGGAAGGAATTGGCCACCAGCAGAGCGTAAAAATCCTTGTCCTTGCGTGTCAGCGGAAGCTGGTAACCCAGCGAAATGGCCGTGGCGTCGGTTTCCTTTTCAATCAGAGTGACATCCAAACCATCCAGCGAGACGGCAGAAACAGGTGCCAGCGAGACGGGTTTGCCCGCCGGAAGCGTGCTGAAATCCTTTTCCATGCGCGCCAGCACCGGGGCCGGCACATCCCCGGCAGCGGCCAACTTGATCGCGGCACGGGTGTAATTGGCTGCGTAAAATGCCTTAACGTCATCCAAAGTCAGCTTTTTCAACGATTCCACCGTGCCGGTAACGGCATGCCCATACGGATGGCCTTGGAACAATTCGATTTCAAACGCCTGTTTGCCGAGTTCCTCGTCATTGGTGCCACGCAGGTTTTTTTCCAGACGATTGACGGCATCATCGCGCAACCGTTCAAATTCGGATTTGTCAAAGCGTGGTTTGAGCAGCACGTCGGCAAACATGGGATAAAATTTGTCCAGATGGTCCTTGTGGACTTCTCCGACAAACGTCACGGTTTCCTTGTCGGTGACCACGCCAATCGAAGCCGCCATGGGAAACAGCTTCTCCAGCATTTCCTTGTAGGTCGCCGCCTGGGTTCCGCCTTCGGCCAGCAGGGAGGCGGTCAGTGCCGCCACACCATATTTTCCAGCCGGGTCAAATGCCGAACCGGCCCGCACCACCACCCGAAACGTAATCAAAGGAGATTGGCTTTGCAGAAAGAGCATGGTTTTCTTTGTTGCAGTGGATTTTTTTCCTTGTGCCCACACGGCAGGAGTACCGGTGGCCACCAGCCCCAGCAGGACCGCCAGCGTGCAAAACCACGCCCGGACCATGAAAAGATTCCTTCGTTTCGTCATTTTTTGGCTCCTTTCAGGGTCACGACCGTGCGGTTTCCTTTGACAAACACCTGTTTGGCAACCCGTTGAATATCAGCCGGAGTCACCTGGTCATAGAGTTCAAAGGCAGCGTTGACGGCTTCGGGGTCACCAGTCAATTGAATGTATTTGCCCAGCACATTGGCCAGGTTGTCAGGCGTGCGCAACCCCATGGCAAAGGAATAACGGAAGTTGGATTTCACATCCGCCAACCGGCTTGCGGAAACCGGGTTGGCTTTCATTTCCTCCAGCGTGGCCAAAATCTCATCCCGGAGGGCCGGCAAATCCTTGCCGTCCTTGGCCCGCAGATAAATATCAAACAACCCAGGGTCGCGGTTGTCGTCGGCACCGGCTCCCAGAAGGTCAACCCGCTGCTGTTCAAGGACCAGTTTTTGGTACAGCGGCGAGGTTTCGGAAAACGCCACCTGTCCCAGCAAATCAAGCGCCGCCTTGTCTTTGCCGGTGGTGGAAAAAGCCGGGGCGTGATACCCAATCAACATATATGGCAAGGCTGGGCCTTTCCATTCGGCAGTCAGGATTTTTTCTTCCTGCTGGGCCGGTTCGGTGGGAATTTGCACCGTGTGGGAACCGCGCTTCCAGTTGCCGTAATATTTCTCGGCCAAGGCGAAAAAGGCATTTGGTTTCACATCACCGACCACCAACACCGTGCAGTATTCGGGACGATAAAACCGGTCGAAAAATTTCCGGCTGTACTCATACTGATTGGGCATGTCCAAAATGTCTTTCAGAAACCCAATCGTCGTGTGTTTGTAGGTATGGGTCGAAAAGGCGGCATCGTGCTCGGCTTCAACCAGCACGCTAAAGGGGGACGAAGCGCTTTTGTTGTATTCCCCCAAAACCGCTTTGGATTCCTTCTGAAATCCTTCAAGCGAATATTCCAGATGCTGGAACCGGTCTGCTTCCAGGTCCATGATTTTTTCCAGCGCATTGGCTGGAGCCGTGTTGTGATAACAGGTCCAGTCATCAGTGGTAAAAGCGTTGGAATCCACCCCCAGTTCTTTCAGTTCTGCGGTGTATTTATCGGCGGAATATTTCTTTGTGCCACGAAACATCATGTGTTCAAAGAAATGGGCAAAGCCGGTGACGCCGGGTTCGATTTCGTTGCGCGAACCGACCCGCACCACCGTGTAGTAAGCAATGATTCCCGGACTGTCAAATGGAACCGCCACCAGTTTCAACCCGTTGGGCAATTCCTTTTTGTGCATGGGATAAGGAAAAATTTTGCGATTTTGTCCGTAGCTTGAGGCTGTCATAAGCGTCATCCAAAGCAGGCAGACGGCAATTTTTCTGAACACGATTTCTTTGTGCCCCGCTTTCATTCAAGATTTTCGGTGTCCGTTCAAGTAGTTCAACCCGTGGGGTTTGTCAATCCTTGAGAGGAAGAAGTCCGGGGAGTCCGGGGAGTCTGGGGAGTCGAAAACCTGACAGGGTGACAGGGTAACAGGGTGACAAGGTGATAAAGTGACAGTTTCCTGATGCCCCAGACTCCCCAGACTCCCAAGACTCCCAAGACTCCCAAGACATTTTCTTCTTACTTTGATTGAGGCTCGTATAAGTCGGAGTGGTTTGCCTCTGAAGGTTCCGGCAACGGGAGGGCCGGAATTTCAAGCGTGAAGCAACTGCCCACCCCCACCTGACTCCGGACCGAGAGATGGCCGCCATGAGCTGCCACGACCCGTTTGACAATCGCCAGTCCCAACCCGACGCCCAGCCCGGCATTTTTGGAGGCCGCCTGCCGATACGGGTCAAAGACATACGGCAGGTCTTCGGCAGGAATGCCTTCTCCCGTATCAGTGACGGAAAGAGCCAGCCGGGTGAGCCCCGTTTCAACTCCGGTTCCCATTAACACCTGCGCGGTGACGGTGACGGTGCCGCCTGCGGAGGTGAACTTGATGGCATTGGAAACCAGATTGGCCATTGCCCGCCCCAGTTTTTCCCGGTCAGCCACAATCAGCGGCAGCCGGGCCGGAATTTCCGCCTTGACCTGAATGCACTTGGCCAGTGCGGCCAGCCGGGCATCCTCCACGCATTCGCGCAAAAACCGTTCGGCGTCCAGTCGCTCAAGCTGCACGGTGACATCCTGTTGTTCACTCCGGAAAACTTCCAGGATTTCCTGAATCATGCGCAGCATTTTCTCAACGCTCCGGGAAGAAGCTCCCAGCAGTTTTCCCGAACCGGTTTCCTCAATCACCGGGTCGGCTTCCAGCAAATCCAACGTTGCTTTGACCACACTCAAAGGGGATTTCAAGTCATGCACCAGCATCGCCGTGAAATCGGCCTTGATGCGGTCCAGTTCCCGCAACTTGAAGTTGGCTTCCTCCAATTCCAGGTTTTTGGAACGGATTTCCGCTTCGGCCTGGGCCCGTTGCAGATTTTCTTTTTCAAGCGCCTGGGTTTCGATTTCCGCCGCTTCGGCCCGCGCCCCGGCCAGGGCCACCCGCAATTCGGCTTCCCGGATGGCCGCCTGTTCCCGCAAGCGGTTGCTTTGATAGCGAAACGCTCCCATGACGGCCAGCACCAGCGCTATCATATAAAGCGCATAGGCCCAGGGCGTTCGCCAGGGCGGCGGCAGAATTTTGATCCGTAACGAGGCTCCGGTTTCATTCCATAAACCGTCATTATTGGAGCCCTTGACCCGAAACACATATTCACCGGGCGGGAGGTTCGTATAGCTGGCATAGCGCCGGGTGCCGCAATCAATCCAGCGCGGGTCAACCCCTTCCAGCCGGAAGGCAAACCGGTTTCGCTCGGTTGAAACAAAATTGAGGGCGGCGAATTCGAGTGCGAAAAAGTTTTCGTCATAGGACAAAACCCGCACGTCCCGTCCATTGAAATCCTCGACCTTGCGGTCAAAAATCTGAAACCCGGTAATCACAATCGGCGGCACAAAAGGATTGGGGGTCACCGTTTCAGGGCGAAACCGGTTGAATCCATTCGGTCCGCCCACAAATATTTCCCCATCAGTTGTGTGCAGATAAGCGCCGCCGTTGAATTCATTGCCCTGCAATCCATCCCGCTGGTCATACACCCGCAGAGCCCCTGTGACAAAATCCAGGCGGCACAGCCCATTGTTGGTGGTTAGCCACAACGCCCCCTGTTTGTCTTCCAACACGGCATAGACATGGCTGTTGGGAAGGCCATTCTGTTTGGAAAAAAACCGGATGGCACCGCTTTTCCGGTCCAACCGGCACAACCCAAGGGAGGTCCCAAGCCAAAGTTCCCCGGTGTGGCCTTCGACGATGCAAAAAACCTGAACACCCCGAAAATCTTTGGGTTGGTCAGGAACCACGGCAACTGGTTCAAACACTCTGCGTTGGCGGTCAAACCGGCCAAAACCTCCGCCAATCATGCCCACCCAGAGGTTCCCGTCCCGGTCTTCACAAAGCGAATAGACATCATTGCTGGGCAGGCTGGCCGGGTTGGCCGGGTCATGCTGAAACCGCAGAGCCGTTCCGGTGGAGCGGTCAAACCGGTTGAGGCCGCCCCCCATGGTTCCGACCCACAGGTTCCCTTCCCGGTCTTCCAATATCTGCCGAATCTGATTGCTGCCCAGACTCTGCGGGTTCTGCGGGTCAAAGGTGTACCGGGTGAAGCGTTTGGTCTGCCGGTCAAACCGGTTCAGTCCGCCTCCGTCCGTGCCCACCCACAAGACGCCGGCCCGGTCCAGATAGATGCGCCGAACGATATTGTTTCCCAGACTGCCGGGGTCGTCCGGATCATGGGAGAAAGGAGTGAACTGTGTCGTCTTCCGGTCGAAATAATTGAGGCCGCCACTGGTCCCAATCCACACATTGCCATCCGGGTCCTCACAAAATGACCAAATCCGGTCATTTTCCAAACCATTGGGGCTGTCGGAGCGATGAAACAGTTGAAAATGCCGGGCCCCTCGCCCAAGCGCATTCACTCCGTCGGAACTACCAAACCATAAAACGCCCTGGCGATCCTGCACCATTGGCCCCAGGCTGTCGGAAGTCAACCCGCCCGGACGGTCAGCGTCCTTCCGAAACGAGCGAAAGGTTCCGCTGTGCCGGTCCATCAGATTCAAACCGGCGTCACCGGTGGCAATCCACAACCGCTGCGAGCGGTCTTCGAAAATTCCCCGAATCTGCACCCCGCTGATACTGCCCGGCACATCCGGATTGGGACGGAATGGGGTAAACCGCTCCGTCGTGCGATCAAATCGGTTCAAGCCTCCACCGCCCACGGTGCCGACCCACAGCGTCCGGGCCGAATCTTCAAAAACAGCCGTCACCTGATTACTGCCCAGGCTCGTGGGGTCCTCCGGATGATGCTGGAACCGACGAAATGTTCGGGTCTGAGGGTCAAACCCATGGAGACCGTTGTCGGTGCCGACCCAAATCCAGCCATCCTGCCCCACACATACCGAACTGATGCGATTCCCGGCCAGCTTGCGCGGATTGGCCGGATCGGGATAGTGAATCTGGACCTGTCCGGTGGCCGGGTTCAGACAGGCGAGCCCTTTCATGGTGCCAACCCACAACAAACCGTTGTGATCTTCATCCAATCCGCCGACCGGGGTTCCCGCCAGCAACGTATCCAGGCTTGGCACCTGGGGATAACGGACAAACCCCATGGTGGCCGGGTCAAACCGGGAAAGCCCGCTGCCCGTCACCACCCACAGGCGTTCCTGCCGGTCGGAAAGCAGAGCCCGGACATGGTTATGAGGCAAACTGTTGGGGTCATTTGGGTTGGAGCGAAAAACCCGGACATCACCGCCATCATAACGGTTCAACCCATCAATCGTTCCAATCCAGAGAAACCCTTCCCGGTCCTGCGCCAAAGCAGTCACACTGCTGTGCGAAAGTCCTTGGGCAACCGAAACCGCCTGAAATTCAAAAATACGAGTTTCCTGGGCAGCAATCGGCCCTCCCAGCCACAGCAGCATCCACAGCCAAATGAAACCACCACGAAACAATGCAGGAAGGAATCGAAGTCGCACAGGGTTATCCACTACCCGGAAGAAAACCTGGAATCCGGAAACAATCATTTGCAGCACGCGGCGTGAAGGCTGCAAGCATACACGACCCTGGTGTATTTTTCGACAAACGGACACAGTTCACTCCTTTTTTCCCTGTAAAACAGACCTCTTTGCCCAAACCGCCATTGGTTGACATTCGAAAAGGGAACGGTTCTAATGCCAATCACATTTCTTTGGACACATCCCGCTTGTAAGCCCGGCCAAGAGTTTTGCACCGGTGGCGTTTGGTGATCCCGCCAGTTGGATTGTGTCGGTACCGGTCGCCCTGGCAGCCGGATTCATTCTGTTTCAAAAAGGCACCCGCCACCCGTTCTCGCTGGTGGCATTGATGTGCGATTTCTCAGACAGACAGCATCTATTTTCGAGGAACTATGTCGGACGCTCACAACTCGATTCCAAAACCAACTGCATCGGGACAATTTGAAGAACTGATTTACGACTGGAATTTGGTCAACACCACAACGCCGACGCGCACGGTTGAATTTGATGACGAAACCTTGCGCGATGGGTTGCAATGCCCTTCGGTCACCGACCCGCCGATTGAAAAAAAACTGGAGATTCTGCATTTGATGGAATCGCTCGGCATTAACACCGCCGACCTGGGGTTGCCGGGTGCCGGGCCGCGAGCTGTGGCGGATGTCACGCGCCTCGTCCAGGAAATCGTCAACCAGCGGATGAAAATCGTTCCGAATGCCGCAACCCGGACCCACAAAAACGACATTACCCCCATCATTGAAATTGCCAATCACGTGGGCATTCCCATCGAAGCCGCCATGTTTATCGGGTCCAGTCCGGTGCGGCAGTACACAGAGGATTGGACTCTGGACCATATGGTCCGGTTGACGGAGGACGCCGTCAGCTTTGCCGTTCAAAACGGGATTCCGGTGATGTATGTCACCGAAGACACGACCCGCGCCCATCCCGATACCATCCGGGCCTTGTACAAAGCCGCCATCAACGCCGGAGCCTATCGTATCTGCATCTGCGACACGGTTGGCCATGCCACCCCTTACGGTGTGCGGCAACTGGTTTCCTTTGTCAAACAGGTGGTGGCCGAAACCGGTGCAGACATTAAAATAGACTGGCATGGCCACCGGGACCGGGGCCTGGATGTCATCAACACGATTGCTGCTGTCGAAGCCGGTGTGGACCGGGTGCATGGTGCCGGTCTGGGTGTTGGTGAACGGGCAGGCAACACTCCCATGGACCAGTTGCTGGTCAATCTGCACCTGATGGGGTATATCAACCGCGACCTGTCGCAACTGGGAGCCTATGTCAAAGCCGTCGCGGAAGCATGTCAGGTTCCAATTCCGTACAATTACCCGGTTTTCGGCTATGACGCATTCCGGACAGCCACCGGAGTTCATGCCGCCGCAGTCATGAAAGCCTTCCGGAAAGGGGACCACCAGTTGGCCAACCTGATTTATTCGGGTGTTCCGGCCCATCTGTTCGGACGGGAGCAGATGATTGAAATCGGTTCCATGAGTGGCAAATCCAATGTTGTTTTCTGGCTTGAACAACGCGGGCTCAAAGCCACGCCGGAACTGGTTGACCTGATTTTCAGCCGCGCCAAACAGGCGGACCATGTTTTTTCCGACCAGGAAGTATTTGACATCATCAAGAGCAATCAACAGACAGCCACCTCAACTGCGAATTGAGAATTGAGAATTGAGAATTGAGAATCAGGAAAGATTCCCGTCAGCAGGCTGGAACCGTGATTCCTCACTTCGTTCAAGCACCGGTTTTCATTCTCAATTCTCAATTCTCAATTATTTGGAGAAAATGACCGACGAATATCCTTACGAACTCAGTCCCAAACGTCTGGCATCGGAAATGTCGGTGCTCTGGACCGTGAGTCAGTTTTTCACCAGTTTGCAGGCCACCATGCTGCAAACCGAACGCTCGACCACGGTTAATATGAGGGAGTTGTATCAACGGGTTGAAGCCATTCGAACCGTTCCCGCCCAGATACCGATGGTGGTTCTGGCCGAAACCGCCCAAAAGCTGCACCAGGCCCGCATTGAAATCTCAATGATTGATTTGCAACTGCCGCCAGCCATCTTCCGGCGTTTTTTTGAACGGGTCACTTCTTACGACCGCACCCTTCTGCGCAACATCGTGCGGTATTACATCACCAAAAGCCCCAAAAACGACCAGGACCGGGACAAACTGGACTTGCTGGCGACCCGTCTCTGTACTCACTTCTTTCAAAATGAACAGGGAATCAAGGTGATGTCCGTGCTGGAAAATACCCGACAACTGCTGGAAGACTGTTTTCCCGGCAGTGCCGCCGACTACCCGCCGGTCAATATTCAGGAGGCAACCCTGCTCACCCTGCGCAAACTGGCCCGTTCCATTACAGAGGTCCGCAACTTCAATACCCTGATTGAAGGCAAACTGGTGACCCAGATGCGGCAGACCAAAATCGAATTAGGGGAAAATTTCTATACCCCGGCCATCCTCAATGAAGTGGTCCATATCAATGTCATTGTGCATAACAAGTTCCAGGAACTGTACGGCATGGAGCAGGCCCGCCTGCGGATGGAAAGCGCCCGCCTGATGCGCAGTTCGCTGGCCACCGGAAGACATGTGGCGCTGGGCAGCACGCCGCGCCACCCCACCCTCACCCAAATGAACGAGCTGACCATCCAGATGCAACGCCTGATGCAGGATTTCAAACAGGATATGGCCACCCGGGCACTGAACGACCGCCAAATCCGGCTTAATCTGGAAGATGACAATATGGGATTGGCGAACCTGATTCGGAACCTGGAGGATTCACTCCGCCGCTCCCGTGAATTGATGGAAGAAGTTCAAGGCAGATTGCTTAAATTATCTTCCACGGAAGAATAGTCCCCAAAGGAGTTGCCAACACTCCGAAAAACAAACTCCGGATGACATACCAACCTGCTCAGGCCGTATGTTCCCTGTTTTACCTGAGTAGCCCCAAGAGGGGTACCAAGTCCTGGAGCATGAGCATTTTGAGGAGCATTGTTCATGATGGCTTCAACTATTTTCCCTCAAAGGCCATTCCCCATCAGGCTGTTTGGCCGACTCCTCAGCTATTGGCAAGCCATGTCAGCCAAAATAGAGGCTTTGTCAAAACAGAGTTCGGCACACCGCTCCCTCACTTCCCAACAAATCAAATTCATCAGCATAGGGGTTTTGGGAATCGTATCCGCATTGTTTTTTTGTAATGCTTGGGTTAGTGACGATGCTTATATTACCTTCCGTAGCGTCGAGCAGCTTTTCGCCGGTCATGGCCCGCGCTGGAATCCACATGAACGGGTCCAAAGTTTTAGCCACCCACTTTGGTTTTGGTTTTTGGCGCTTCTCCGAATCGGTACAACCAATCTCTTTCTGGCTGCAATCCTCGGCTCATACGTCTTTTTTACCTTGACTTTATTGGCCAGTAAGCGGTTCCTTCTGCACCCAAGCCATTGGGTGGCAGCCGTTATGCTGTTTTCAGCTTCACGAGCGTTTTTCGACTTTACAACTTCAGGACTTGAAAACCCGCTCTCCTATTTCCTTCTCGTCCTTTACCTCGAATTCACCTTCAAACTGCTCACATCATCTGACGAGAATGGACCGTCTGCAGGCACACTTTTGCGGTTGGTTTTGGTGGTCAGCCTCCTCCTTCTCTGTCGCCATGACCTGATTACCCTGGTTGGGCCATCATTGTTAATTGTAGTTTGGAGGCACCAAACCCTTTTCAGGAAACACTTGGCTTGGCTTGGCCTGCTTGGAACTTCACCTTTTTGGGTTTGGACATTATTTAGTCTGTTTTATTATGGGTTTCCCGTCCCCAACCCGGCCTATGCCAAACTTTTCACGGGTATCCCTTTCTCTGTTTCACTCCTTCAGGGATGCCATTACCTGATGGATTCGGTTCAGGGAGATTTTGTCAGCCTCCCTGTCATTGCCGGAGCGCTGTTGCTTGGATTTGGCTCAAAAACGTGGTTTGGAGGCGGTATCGCGGCTGGGCTCATCTGTAATCTCACTTACATACTGAAAGTTGGGGGTGATTTCATGCATGGGCGTTTTGTCGCCTGCGCCACCTTGGTTGCAATTCTTCTATGTTGTCGTCTCATTGCTTCGCCCAAAGTGATTATGGTTGTCATGACAGTCGGGCTGGGATTATCCCTGGGAACTCCGTTGTCCCCTCTCAAAACGAATACCTTCCACCCTCCCTTCTTTCTGCTCTCGTATGGCATTGCTGATGAACGAGGGTACTATTTACCGCAACAGTCATTTTTGGTGTATTGTTTTACTGATCCAGGACAACATTTTCCGCTCTCCATGCAAACCGAAAAAGGACTCTGGTTTCGCCAGTCGACCAGTTCAGTTGTACTTGAGGCCCATCAAATTGGAGTTTTCGGCTATTGGGCCGGAACCGATAAAATCATTATTGATGAACTGGCCCTGACCGATCCATTGCTTGCGCAGTTGCCTATGGGGTACCCTTCCCGGATCGGGCATTTTCGCCGAAAGATTCCCGAAGGGTATGTGCTAAGTCTCAAAACCGCTTCCAATCAGATCAAGGATCCCCAAATCCGTGAGTTTTATGCAAAAATCCGATTAATCACTCAGGGAAATCTCTGTTCTTCTGAACGATTCAGAGCAATCCTGGAGATGAATCTTGGGATGATTCCTCGCCCAGGATAAGGTCTTGCCAATCATCCTGACAGTGTCCTCAGTAAAACCTGCTCTCAACTTCTGTTTGTTTGGCAACCGGAAAAAACAAGTGGTCTCAGTAAACCAAGGTGGAGATCAAATTCCCCCTTCTTGTCTCAGCATGCCCGAATCAAACCCTGAACCTGGCTTGAGCCCCATCGAACAGACTGAAGCCCAAGCACCAGAAACCGTGATTCCTTTTTCCAACCAGAAATGGTTGCAAATTCGTAGTTTGCAGTTGGCAGTTCCGCTCATTTTGTACAAATGTTGTTTGATCTTCTTTATTTGGATGACGCATTCCATGCTGCCGGACCTGTTTCGGCAGGATGTGTTTCAGGCCAATCATATCTGGCCTCCCAACGAAACCGTTTCTTTTGCCACGTTGCTCCGAACCTGGGACGCCCAACAATATTTGTATCTCAGTGAAGTCGGATACCAACCGGGAACGCCCTCAGCCGCGTTTTACCCCCTCTGGCCCCTCTGTATCAAACTGGGAGCCCTGGTCACTGGTGGAAACCACCTGCTTTCCGGCCTGCTGCTGGCCAATGTTTTTTCGCTGGCGGGAATTGTGTTGCTGCATTATTGGCTATCCCAACGGTTTTCCCATCGCCTGGCTG
Organism: Blastocatellia bacterium; assembly: GCA_019695185.1. Taxonomy (GTDB): domain Bacteria; phylum Acidobacteriota; class Blastocatellia; order Chloracidobacteriales; family Chloracidobacteriaceae; genus JAIBAN01. The sequence goes on from JAIBAN010000009.1 coordinate 104,633, forward strand.
ATGTGACGGTTGTGCTGTTGCTGGCCTTTCCGGGTGCCTTGTTTCTGCTTTTCCCTTTTTCCGAAGCATTGTTCCTCTTGCTCGTCGCGGTTTTCTTTCTGAGCCTGGAACAAAAACACTATCGCTTGACCGCATTGGTTGTGTTTTTGCTGCCGCTGACCCGTGCCGTCGGGCTTTTTTGCATGTTGCCGCTGGCAATGACGCTCTATCTGCAAAACCGGGGAAAAAAATGGGTTCCCGAATATGCCCTGTGCTTTGTGCCGTTGCTTGGATTTGGAATGTATCTCTTTTTGATGCAGCGGTTGACAGGAAATGCCTTTGAAGGTTTTGGGGTGCAAAAACAGTTTGTTTCCCAACCTTCGCTGGCCAAACTGTTTGATGTGGCTGGCTTTTTCAAGCTGACGTTTTCAGCCGTCTATTTTCATGGAGTCTTTGATTCAGCCATTGACCGAATCTGCTTTTTTGGTTTTCTGCTCTCATTACCGGCGCTGTTCAAACTCGACAAAGCTTTGTTTGTCTATGCGGTTCCGATGGGCATTGTTCCTGCAATGACGGTTTCCTACATGTCGTTTACCCGCTACATGCTGGTGATTTTTCCTGTGTTTCTGGTGGCGGCAAAATTTCTCGAACCGGAAACCCGTATCCCCTATCGTTGGCTGCTACTGGCGGTTCTCTTCATCCTTCAGATTTTTCTCTTGCTTTTGCACGTCAACTATTATTGGGTGGGCTGAGTCATTTGCGGTTATTCCGTTGCAGCCAATATTCCACACATAACCTGACACACCTATGAAATGTCCAATTTGCGGAAAAGAAACCACCTGGGAAAATAACCCGACACGTCCCTTTTGCTCCGAACGCTGCCAGACCATTGACTTGGGAAACTGGGCATCGGAGGAGTACCATATGCCGGCCTCAGCACCGGAACAACTGGAAAACATTGAAGAAATTGAGAATTGAGAATTGAGAATTGAGAACCAAGTTCTGGACTCGAAAGTTCTTTGGTTTCCGATGAATTTTTTGTAAAAGCCGGGCCGGTGAACTTCATTTCCGGAACCAACCAGACAGGCAATTCTGACTGCCCACACGGTTTCCATTCTCAATTCTCAATTCTCAATTCTCAATTCTCAATTCTCAACTCACTTGGGAGAATTATGGCCAGAGCAAAAATCGTTGCCACCATCGGTCCGGCTTCACGCAGCCGGGAAATGTTACGCGCCTTGATTTCCGCCGGAATGAATGTTGCACGAATTAACATGTCGCATGGTGCGCACGAAAGCCATGCCGAAGTCATTTCCGCCATCCGCTCCATTGCCGAGGAAATGAACCTTCCGGTTGCCATTCTCATGGATTTATGCGGGCCGAAAATCCGCACCGGAAAACTGGTCAACGGAACTCCGGTGGAACTCAAAACCGGCGAGCGGATTACCATCACCCCCGAAGAAATCGAAGGAACCGCCCAGCGCATTACGTGCAGCTATGGTTCGCTGGCCCTGGATGCCAAACCCGGCGACCGGATTCTGATTGACGATGGGCTGATTGAACTCCAGGTGGTCGAAATCCACCCGCCTGAAGTCACCTGCCTGGTTATCAACGGAGGATTGTTGAACGAACGCAAAGGCATCAACCTGCCCAGCATTCCGACTTCCCTGCCCTCGCTGACGGAAAAAGACCGGGCTGACCTTGAATTCGGCCTCCGGCATAATGTGGACTTCGTGGCCATTTCCTTTGTCCGGAAACCTGAAGATTGCCGTCTGGCCAAAGCCCTGATTGCCGAACATGGTGCCCAGACGCCCCTCATTGCCAAAATTGAGAAACCTGAAGCGGTTGAGCATCTGGCTGAAATTCTGGATGTGGTTGACGGGGTGATGGTCGCCCGTGGCGACCTCGGAGTCGAAACAGAAACGGAAAAGGTTCCGATTTTTCAGAAGGAAATCATCCGCCACGCCAACCGGGAACGCAAAGTGGTCATTACCGCCACCCAAATGCTCCAATCCATGGTGGAAAATCCGCGCCCGACCAGGGCCGAGGCTTCCGACGTAGCCAATGCCATTTTGGACGGCAGCGATGCCGTCATGCTGTCAGCCGAAACGGCGGCGGGAAATTATCCGGTTGAGTCGGTCCGCACCATGCGCCGGATTATCGAATACACGGAAACGGCGACGGCAGAGCATCGCCCCGCCACCAAAGGGTATCTGTGGTCAACTCCAACCGGAACAACCATTCGGGCGCTGTCTGAGGCCGCCTTGTTTGCGGCTGATGAAATCAAGGCCAAGCTGATTTTGGTGTATACCGAACAAGGCCAAATGGCCGGTCACATGGCAACCCTGCGCCCGGTGCAGCGGATTATTGCGATGACCCATTACCCGGAAACCTACCGGCGGTTGACGCTGATTTGGGGAGTGGAGCCGATGTTGCTCAAAAAAGCCCCGGCGGTTGAGGCACTTTTTCATCAGGGTGACGAAATGCTGGTTGAATTAGGACTGGCTCAGCGGGGCGAAAAGGTGATTGTCGTCAATGGCCGGGTGACCGGACTCCCGATTTCCAATATGGTGCGGGTTCACCGGGTGGGCGAGTTCAGCCATCTCTAGGCAAGGTCAGGGTTCAGGGTTCAGAGTTCAGGGTCCAGGGTCCAGGGTTCAGGGTTCAGGGTTGACTGGGGATTGCTTTTTTTCAGCGGGTCTCGACTGAACCTGAAAGAACGAGTCAGGACCGCCTGCGGCAACCTTGTCTTTCGTCATCAGAAGTTCATTGACCGGCACGGCGGCACGCATTCCACGCATTCCGGAGGAATGCCACCTGCTCCGGCAGGAGCAGATTCAGATAGCCAGGGTGTGGAGCGGAGCGCAACCCCTGGAAAACAGTTCCAGCCTGATTCCGCGCTCCGGCAGGAGCGCCATCTCTCCGTGGGGAACGCACTCCTGCCGGAGTGCGGGCGGATTGGGCATCCCAGTCCAGGGGTTGCGCTCCGCTTCACACCCTGGCTACCAGATGGCCTTCCTCCGGAAGACTCCAAGGTATGGTCAAGCCGGTTCGAGTTCAATCGCTGGTTGGCCGAAAAAAGCAATCCCCAGTCAACCCTGAACCCTGGACCCTGAACCCTGAACCCTGAACCCACTTACTTCCCTTTGCTGAATTTAACCAGTTCCCCCACAGCAGTTCCGGCATCGGTCTTGAATTTGACCCGGACCGGAAACCGCCGTGCGTCCTCCGTAATCCAGACGTAATACTCGCCTTTGCGCCGGATGAAGTTGGCTTCGTAGGCTTTGATTTCTATCCGCCGGGCTTTGAATTTACCGGCATCGGTTTTTATCTTCTCCGATTTCTGGGAGACAAATTCAACCGTGTAGGTTTTCCCGTCCTCGGTAATCACAATCGGGGTCTTCTTGTTTTCTTCCAGCGGGATACATCGCAAAACATACCAGATGGAGAGCAAGTCTGCCGTCCAGGGCGTACTTGTGACAGTGCGCGTGGTGGGAACCGGTTTTTCCTGAGTCAAATCCGTATCGGTCAGGGTCAAAACCGATTTTTCGCGGTCAAAAACGGCCAGTTGCTTTTTCTTGCGTTTGTTTTCCTCAATCTCACGTTTGCCAAACAGATTTCCCAAATCCTGCCCATCAACCGTGGTGGTAAAGATATCCCGCACTTTCAATCCCAGCAACGAAGGAAAAAATCCGCGCGACTCGGCCTTGGCCTGAAAGGTTTGCCGTTCTTTGCTTTTGAACTCGATGGAGACGTTTTCCGGCGGGGCTTCCGGCTCGACCACGCTCAGTTCAATCTGTCCGAGTAAACCAAAGAACGGAAAACGGGTGAATTTGAAATCATAGGTCAGGGTTTCCCCCTTCTGAAAAGGAAACGGATGCTTGAGCGCCGGGGGCGGAGCGGTACTGGTTACCGCCGGTTTTTCAGCCGGTGTGGCGATGCTCGCACTTCGCTCTTGCGCAGGTACAAAGGCGAAACCGACAACAAACAACCAAAAGCAAACAAGTCCCAGGTGAAAACGAAGAAGTTTCATAATTTTTGACAGCCTGTGGGCAAACGCACTGCGATGAAAGAATTTCTGATATTATTTTCGTGTGCTTCCGATGGCGCTGGTGTTCGGATAGGTTGCGACACGACTTGGGCAAAGAGCAACCTTTTCCGAAGAAAAGTTTCTCCTAGCACTGCTCATTTTGAGCCGCACATTTCTTTCATTCTTAATTTGAACTTCTCAATTCTTCAAACTGAAGGGGGGAACGCCCCATGAAACACATTTTATCATTCCTGGTGACCCTGCTTTTGATTTCCGGCTTGGCTGGCCCGACACAGGCACAGACCCCGCAAGGCTGGCCCCAATATCGCAAGGAAAACACCCTGGCCGGACGGGTGGAGCCGACCACGGTGGCACTGAAAGACCCGGCCAACTTTATGAATATTCCCGTCGGAGGCGCGCCCGCCACTTCATTTGCGGCTGACCTGCTGGGAAGCGGAAACCCGGATATTATTTTAGTCCGGAATGGCCGGGTCACCGTGGTACGCCTCGGCGTCACGGTTTTTGATACTTTTTTGGGAATTACCGATATTGCCACCATTACCGACTTGGATGGCGACAACCGCCTGGAAATCATTGCCTACAGTTCCTATACCCTGGATTTATTTATCATTAACGCCGATGGAAACCTGCGCAGCAGCTTCCGCTTTCCGGAAGTTGTTACCTTGCTGCCTGCTTTTATCAAAGTTGCCGACATCAATCCTGAATTGCCCGGCAAGGAAATCATCTGCTTTCCGGACCATACCAACACGGAAGGTGACGCCAAGGGATACTTTTTTGACTCTTCTTTGCGCCCTTATGCCACGCCGCTTATCAAAAACCTGAACGGTGGGCAGTTGAACTCCCCGCAATTGGCCGTGGGCGATATCGAAGGCAAAGGAATCCAACAGGTGGTCGTGGTGGGGCGGCCCTGGCTGTTTGTGTTTGACGGGAGCGGAAAAATGCTCAGTCAAACCGAATTCCGTGAAGGCGACCCCGAAGGACGCCATTACGGTATGCTGACGCTGGCCAATATGGACGACGACCCCGCCTTGGAAGCAGTTATCATTGCGGACGAGATTCCGGTCTTGCTCGGCAATGGAAAATTGCAGGCGCTGACGGTTTTTGACCTGGTTCCAACCCCCAGAATCATCAGCAGCATGACATTTCCCGGCGAAAATCCAAGAGCCATCACCCACAGTGTGGCCGACCTGGATGGAAACGGAAAAGCCGAAATTGTTTTGAATGTCTGGAATGGCAAGACTCAGGCGGTCCGGGTTTATGGTGCCACGCCGGATGTTACCGGCAAGCCCCGGCTGTTGATTTCACTTGAAAATCACTATGCCTGGGATGTGCTGGATGTCAGTGGCGACGGAAAACCGGAAATCTACACTTCGGTTTCGACCGAGGAGTTTCCTTCACTGCCGTTAAGCTCAACTTTGGAACTCTATGGCTTTAGCCGGGTCCCGGCGACCGGAGCCGACCCGGAAGCAGCCAAATTCACCCTCATCGGAACCAGTCTGGCCAATTCGCAATATGTCATGCAGGCCACTGATTTTTCCCTGCTGGCCAATTCCGGAGCCTCCACCACCACTCGCTCCCAACTGCTGGTGCCGGACCGGGGCAACCGTTCGTTTCTCTTTTTCCAGGGAAAGAATGCCAAGGCCCGCCTCCAAGTGGCTGTGCTTGCTCCGGAAGGTGTCGTGGTGGACCAGTCATTTCCGCGACCGGGCAGCATTCGGGGATTGTTCCGGGCCAATACGCTGGCGGCTGTCCGGTATCTGGTGGCGGAGGAAGCGGATGGTGTGTTAACCGGGAAAATCGGCATTTACGATGTTCAGGCCCGACGCAAACTGATGGCTGCCACGACCAGTTTCGTCAATGCTCCCTCCGGACAACTTGAACCACGAGTGGCCGACCTGGATGCGGATGGCGTCAACGAACTGGTGCTGCGGCTGTCCTCGCGCCGCATCAGCGTCTTTTCGGTGGACCCTGCCACCGGAACCAGCAGCAACCGCACCACCTTTGAAGGCAACTCCGTGCCGGTGATTGCCGATTTGGACCCGCCGGGTACGGCTCCGGCCCGCCCGGAAATCATTGTCACCCGCAACGATGGCGGACGGCTGCTGGTCCAGGTCTATGACACCGCCGGTTCTCTCACGGCTGGAACCTTTACCGTGCGCCAGCGCTGGGGCCGCACCTTTCCGGAACATCCGTCGGACGCAGCCGTCACCATCACGGTCGGACGCTTTTTTGGCAAAACCCTCCGGGCCGGAGTGTTTGTCTCGTTTTCCCGGTCGGAAGGCATCATGCTCACCGGCGACGGTGGCGATATTGTCTGGCGGCGTCCGGAAGCCTTTTCCTTTTCCAATCAGGTCAGCGTGCGCGATGCCGATGGTGACGGTGACGATGAACTGTATCTGGTTTCAAACGAACAGTTCAGCATCCGCAAAGGGACCGATGGAACAGCGCTCTTTGGCCCGGTGGACATCCGCACCCTTGAAGGGGATTTTTATGCCACCCCGCTTTTACTGAGCGGAAATGAAATGTTGCTCGCCGGTCCGGCCCGTGTCGCCCGGATTTCCAGCAAAAATCAATGGATTTGGGACTTTGCCAAAGTCGTTGGGACCGAAATCGTCCGCCGGACTGTGCGCGACCCGTTGCCGGGTGTGGCCACGGTCCGGGCCAATAGCGGGGATGTGGTCGTTGGGGCCAATTACGGGCCGGAAGGAACCTTTTCCCTCTATCGGATGACCGATGGAATTCTCCTCCGGCGCACCTTGCAGCGTCCGGTGACTGATATTGTGACGGTTTTAGGTGTCCGTGAAGCAGCCGGACGCGAAGGCATCAGCCGGTTTGTCTTTGGCACAACCGAAGGAAACATGGTGGCGGTCCGGGCGGATACGGGTGAAGTTTCCTGGCAGCTTTCGCTCGGTGCCTTTCCCACCGCGCCGATTGTCGCCCAGCTTGGGGCTTCGCAGACAATGTGTTTGATTTGTTCCGCCGGAGATGGGATGGTGCGGATTTACCCGCTGTAAGTTTTTTAGGATTTACCGCCGTACGTGCGGAGGGCACAGAGGTTACACAGGTTCTTCATTTCTCTGTGTAACCTCTGTGCCCTCTGTGCCCGCGGTGCTGAGAAAGAAAATTTACAATACAAACCGGAAGGTCAGCCGGCCCTGCACTTTCACCGGTTTGGCTTCGACCACGGTTGGCTTGAACGTCCATTGCCGGGCCGCTGTGACACAGGCGTCACGAAGCAATTCCGGCCCTTCCACGACTTCGGCGGCAATCACAGTTCCGGCTTCATCAATCGTAATTTGAAGGACAACATCACCTTGTACTCCTTCTGTCTTCGCCTGTTCCGGATATTGAGGAACGGCACGATTCAAGGCGGAACCACGAATCACCCCTTCGGAGCGGCGAATGTAATCCCTCATCTCATGTTTATCTTTATCATTCAAGTCAAACCGATAGGTCATTCTGGCACTGGCCCTGACCGAAGAGCCTTGAATTCGAGCCGGTTCAAATTCAGATTCTTTTGCAGCACTCAAAGCCGCCTGCTGTAACAGTGGATGTCCTGAAATAACACGAGCTTCCACTACTTGGCCATTCTCGTCCACAGTTACTTCCAGAATCACTTCCCCACTGGCTCGGGCTGCTTTGGCCAAAGGAGGATATACAGCCTCAGCCCGTTTAATCAGGAGAGGCTTTCCTTCAGCCCGCTTTTCGGCTGGATGCGAGGTTCGCAAAGGCATTCCCCACGTTGGACCATCTTTGAATTGCACCCCTGTCACTTTGAGTTTGTACCCTTCGGCCTTTCCTTTGACCATAATCACAACTCCAAATGGAATGGATGGTGTCTCAGAGAAATCAAATGAAAAAGCAAAGGGAACTTCGGTTTTGCCTTTGATAAAGCTATAGGTGGCTATGCCGGCAATCGGTCGGTTGGTTCCGTTTGTGATGGTGCATTTCCCTTCAACCACATCATTTCCATCCGTGGTTGTGGTGGTGACCCAGGTTTGCAGATGGGTGATGGCAATTGGGGTTCCGGCTGAATTTTCAAACGTCATGGGGACAAAGGTTTTGCTGGGTTCCTGCGGTGCCAAAGGTGCGGCAGGCGCTCCCGGTGGTGGTGTCAGCGCGCTTGGAGCGGCGGGCGGGGCGGGCACTCCTGCGGCTGAAGGCGGAGCCGGAGGTGCAGCCATTTCAGCGGCACTGGGAGGCACAGGAGGTGTCGGAGCCGTCATGGCCATATCCGGCGGAGCCGGTTCGCCGGGAGCCGCTGGCGGGGCGGGCGGCAGCGGAGCGTCGGGGACCGCTGGTGGGGCGGGCGGTCTGCGTTTGGATTTTTGCGGGTCAAGGCCAATCAGCGCGGCGCTCCCAAAGGTGCCGGTGGAAAAGAGCAGTCCACAGAAAAGTACGGCCAGTGTCCCGACAGCCAGGCGGTGCAACAAAGTTCGCTTGGAGGTAGGTGAGGTATGCATGATGTGTTCGATTCTCCTGTGTAAACTTGAACCGGTGGCGTAGGAAACCCCGGCGACGGCCTTCCAATCGAGGCAAAAACGAAAGACTTTCAGAATTCCAGTGGCGTAATCGGTTGAATTTCCCGTCATTTCAATCACGGTTTCATCACATGCCTGCTCCCGTTCAGTGAGCAGACGCCGGTCAACCAGCCAGACCAACGGGTGAAACCAAAGAATGCAACAGAGCAGGTAATGCACCTGAGCCAGCAGGTTGTCCCAGCGGAGCATGTGAACCAGCTCGTGCATGAGCACGATTTTGAGTTCCGTGTCGGAAAGATGAACGGCCAGTTCAGCGGGCAGCGCAATCACCGGCCTCCAGACACCCCAAACTCCCGGCTCGGTGATTTCGGGCGACGTGACCAGCCGTATTGGACGGCGCAGCCAGTTGGGCGTGCGCAGGTCGCTCGGCGACTGCATGGCAAAATCCGCCGTTTGAAAAATGCGAATATGAAGCAGGGCCTGCTCCAGCGCGTCGTACTCACGTCCGCTGGTCCGGGTTTGCGCCTCCCGGATGATGCGGGCCAGCTTCCGGTGCTGGAGCCACCACCGCAGGAAAAATGCTCCGCATCCCACCGCCCAGACGCCAAAGAAAATGCCCGTCAGCCAGTCGGTCGTTTCTTTCATGCCAGCCCGGATGATGACGGTTTCGTCAAACGCCGCCACTGGCCTTGTCATCAGGGCAACCACCGGAGTGGATTGCACGGTCTGTACGGTGTGAAACCACGAGGTCACTGCCTCCAGCGGAAGCTGGGCCACCAGCGTCGAAATCAGCATGCTGGGAATCGCAAATTTGGCCGCAGCCAACAGCCAGAGCGTATAGCGGGTGCGGCCCGAAGCCTGATTGAGCAGCCAGGCCGCCGTCCCCACAAGCAATCCAAAGAGCGTGGCCTGCCAAAGGTGAGTGGCAACCGGTGACCACAGGGAATGAAACATTTCACCAAGCCAGTGGGAGAGTGTCATGGAGGGTTAGCCCTTTCTTTGCTTGTCTGCGGTGGTGGTCTGAACGGCTTTTTCCGCTTCAATCCGGTTGAGCGTGGATTCCATTTCCCGTACATCCTCAAGCGTCACTTTTCCGCTCTCAACCAGATGTGACATCAACGGACGGGCGGAACCGCCGAGCAAATCAAGCAGTTCGTCAAACAACCGCCGATGGACTGATTTCCGTGTGATGGTCGGCTCAAAGACAAACGCATTGCCAATTTTCTTGGCGCGCCGAACTGCTCCTTTTTCCTCCAGCCGGTTGACGATGGTTTGCACGGTCGTATAGGCGGGACGGCGGCTTTCGGGCAGGTGCTCCTGAATTTCGCGGACCGAAGCCGTTCCCAAACCCCAGAGCGCGTCCATGATTTCAAGTTCGAATTTGGTCAGTTGAATGTTTTTTGGTGTCGTCACAAGGTTTTTCTCCGCAGACTACGTTAGAACTACTACAACCAAAGTAAGAAATACTACAATTGTAGTAAATCGTCAAACACTTTTTTCACAATGGCTCGGCCCAACCCAACCAGAACCGGAGCGCAAGCGAACCGTTTGTGCGTCAAATCCTGCTTGATTGGGAAGTCAGGAAACTTTCTTCAAGCCGTATTCCTTGATTTTTTGTTTGAGGGTGGTCAATGAAATTCCCAGGGCTTTGGCGGTTTGAGTCTGGTTTCCCTGAAAAACGGCAAAGACCTCTGTGATATGACGGCGTTCCACTTCGGCAAGCGAGGGCAGGTCAGCAGATAGTGCCGGAGCGGGAGCCGGTGGTGGGCCAACATCAGGAGGACTGCCTTTGACCAACAGGCGGGAAGGGTACAGTTTTTCGTCATTGGCTAAAATCAGGCTCCGCTCAATGACATTCCGCAGTTCCCTGACGTTGCCGGGCCAGTGATACGCTTGCAACCGGCTGCACTCATCTTCCGCCAGCGTCAAAGCCCGCCCCGGTGCCAACAACCGGATAAAATGCCGGGCCAGAGCCGGAATGTCTATGCGTCGTTCGGCCAGCGAAGGTAGCGGCAGACGCAACACATTCAGCCGGTAATAAAGGTCCTGGCGGAGTTTTCCCTGGCGGATGGCAGCTTCCGGGTCGGAATTGGTGGCGGCTATGATTCGAACCCTGACCGGGATGCTGCGTTCCCCGCCCAGCCGTTTGATGCAATGTTCTTCCAGCACCGAAAGCAGCTTGGACTGCAAAGCAATCGGCATTTCCCCGATTTCGTCCAAAAAGAGCGTTCCGCCATGGGCCAATTCGAACACGCCTTTGCGGGTTGCGGTGGCCCCGGTGTAGGCCCCTTTTTCGGCTCCAAACAGTTCGGCTTCAATCAGGGATTCCGGCAAAGCAGCACAATTGACACTGATAAACGGCCCCTTGGATTGCTGGGCATGGTGGATGGTGCGGGCCACCAACCCTTTTCCGGTTCCGGTTTCACCGGTAATCAAGATCGACGACGACACTGCTGCAGCACGGGCAATCAGTTCGCGGACCTCCATAACCGACGGGCTGTTTCCAACCAGACTCCATTCACTTTTTTCAGTTTCTTCAATGTAATCCTGCGCCTGTTTGAATTGTTGGAGCCCGGCCAGTTTTCGTTCAGCCTGGGCAATCCGGGCCAGATGCAGCGTGCGCTGACGTAACACCGGCCAATGGAGCGGTTTGGTAATGTAGTCAGTGGCTCCGGCAGCAAATCCTTCGTCAATCAGGGCGGCATCCACCATCGCCGTGATGAGGAGAATGGGAACGGTTGCCCCGCCGGGTAGTTTGCGGATGTGGCTACAGGCCTCGATTCCGGTGAGTCCCGGCATATTGACATCCATTAAAATTACTTCGGGCTGCATTTCCTGAAACAACGAAATGGCCTGGTGCCCGTCCTGGGCTTCGACAACCCGGTGCCCGTTTTGTTTGAACATAATGCGGGCCATCGCCCGGATATTGGCATCGTCGTCAACCACCAAAATGACTGAAGCAGGTTCAGCCCTGAGAGCACCGGTACCATTCATCATATTCCTACTCGCACATCGCCCCGGAAGGCAGTCATGGTGCGCACTGCCAATCAAGGAAATTTCCCCGTTTGCAATCCGGGTGGTCCAGCAGGCAAAACCCAAGGCATTGCTTCTTCAGAAAGCCGTCCGTCTTTTTTCCGGCAACAGACAGACTTGCCACAGAAACGATACATGAGGTGGAAATCCTGGGAGGGCAGGGTTGCAGGTTGCTCGGCGAGGTCTCACTCGGTCCGAAAAAACCCATGGTCGGTTTTTAGTAGGCGGTTTCCGCCCAGTTCATTCTTTGATTGTTGTTTTTTGACCAAAACCGAGAAGCATTATTTCACAAGAAACCAAGCTTGAAAATATTTTTTCCAGTCCGGCCAAGGCAGTTTTAGGACAGTGGAGGCTTGGCCCATCAAGTGCCACAAGGAAACCGGGACAACGGCGGCGGCAATCCGGTCATTCCTTTTGTGGCATACCGTTTGCACCTTTTGAGGGCAAATAACAACGTATCCGGTCGCATAGACGGCCAAACGACAATCAGCACCTGTTTTTGTGAGTGAGACCTATGCCGAATACAATGAAATGCACTTTTGTGCGGATGGCCATCGGCTGTCTGTTCTGGGTGGTGGCCTTCACCACCACTCTTGCCGCCCAGCAAAAAAGCGATTATCCCCCCATCAAAGCCGGCCCGGTCGAATTCTCCGGCTCATTACGGTTGCGCAACGAAAACTGGGGCTGGTTTGAGGTTCCGGGACGCGACAGCCAGCAGAATTTTCTGGGAGGAACCTTTCGCTTTTCCATCAAAAGTTCCCACCTGCTCCGCAAAAACCACACGTTGGATTGGCAAGCTGAACTGGAAGCCCCGTTTTTGGCCGGGCTCCCCCAAAATGCTTTGGCTCCGGCTCCACAAGGAGCCTTGGGACTGGGGGGCACCTATGTTTCCGCCAGCGGTAACGAACGAGCGGCTGTGTTCCTCAAACAGGCGTTTGTCCGTTATGTGGTCAAAGGGGAGAAAGTCACTTCCGCTTTCCGGGTCGGACGTTTTGAGTTTTCCGATGGTGCGGAACTGGCAGCGCCCGACCCCACTGTCGCGGCACTCAAACGCCAACGTATTCAGGAACGCCTGATTGGTCCTTTTGGATTCACTCATGTCGGACGCAGTTTCGACGGCGGCCAGCTTTCGTTTTCCACGGCAGCCTCCAATCTGACAGTTTTCGCAGCCCGCCCAACGGAAGGCGTCTTTCAAGTTGACGGGTTACGGCAGGTTCCCAGCGTATCGTTGGTGTATGGAGCCTTCAGCCATGCCCTGCATAAGGAAAAAGTGGCTGACAAACTGACGCCGCGCGGTGAGTTCCGGGTTTTCGGCCTGTGGTATCGGGACGGGCGGTCCATCCTCAAAACCGACAACCGCCCTGCCCCGCTCCGTGAAGCGGACCGCCGCAACGACATCCAATTGACCACCATCGGCGGGCATTACCTGCGGGCGTTTACACTCGGCACAGGAACGGCAGACGTCCTTTTCTGGGGAGCCGGTCAGTTTGGCGATTGGGGCAATCTGAGCCATCGGGCCGGGGCAGTCGCCGTGGAGGGCGGGTATCAGCCCAAGCTCAAATGGAAGCCCTGGATTCGAGGCGGATACTTCCGGTCGAGCGGTGACGGCAATCCCACCGACAACCGCCACGGAACCTTTTTCCAGGTGCTGCCCACCCCGCGTATTTATGCCCGCACCCCGTTTTTCAACCTCATGAACAACGAAGACAGTTTCGCCTCGCTGACCTTGCGGCCCAACAAAAAGTTCAATCTCCGGTCCGACTTTCACAAACTGCGCCTGAGCAACAGCCGGGATTTGTGGTACCTCGGCGGCGGGGCCTTTCAAAAACAGACTTTTGGTTTTGTAGGCCGCCCGGCCAACAACCAGCGCAATCTCGGCGGGTTGCTGGATGTCAGCGTGGATTATCAACTCAATCCGAGAGTGACCATTTCAGGCTACTACGGCCATATCTTTGGCGGACGGCTGGTTTCCAGCATTTACCCGGCAGGGCAAAACGGCCATCTGGGTTATGTCGAACTGACCGTGCGGTTCTAAAGCGGGGAGCGGGGTTGCTATGCCAGAACAAAAAATTACCGAGTTGATGCAGGCTGGAATTCAGGCAGTCAAGCAGGGTGAAAAAAGTCAGGCCAGGGTGCTGTTTCTGGAAGTCACGGAATTGCATCCCAAACATGAAACCGTCTGGCTGTGGCTCGCCCAAATTACGGAAATTCCACGGCTCAAAATCACCTATCTGCGCCGGGCCTTTCACATCACGCCGGACCATAAACCGGTTCGGGACTCGTTCCGCACAGCCCTCATGCAGGAAGGCGTCCATTTGGCCAAAACCGGCAACAAGACGGAAGCCTTCGGCTTTTTTGCGGAAATCACAGGGTTTGACGAAACATTCGAACCGGCCTGGCTGTGGCTGGCGTCCCTGGCCGAAGAACCAGCCGCCACCAGAGACTATCTCAAGCGGGTTCTGACCCTCAATCCGGCCAACCAAAACGCCAAAAGCTGGCTGGAACGACTCCCCAGGGAATCCGCTCCCCAACCGACTGCGGTTGTGGCAGTGGTTCCGCCAGCGGCCTCCGCACCAGTGTCAACCCCAACCACTCCGGTCGCATTGCCAACGGTTGAACCTGCGCTGCCCCCGGAAACGCCTCCGGCTTTCCCGGTCCGACATAAAGGACTGGTGCTGACCATAGATGACAGTTCCATCATTCGACAGGCAGTTGTTTTGACCCTGGAGAAAGAAGGCTTCAAGGTGCTGGAGGCCGAAAACGGGATGGAAGCCCTGACCATTCTGAACGACATCGTGCCGGACCTCATCCTGCTCGACATCAATATGCCCATGATGGACGGCTATGAAGTTTGCAAAGTGATTCGCAAAAGCCAGCATGCCCGTCATGTGCCGGTGGTTATGCTGTCAGGCAAAGACGGCTTCTTCGATAAGGTCAAGGGGAAAATGGCCGGTTCGACCGAGTATCTGACCAAGCCCTTCAACCCCGAACAATTACGCAAAACCGTTGAAAAACACGTGCAAGCCGCCAAACCGGAGGAGGTAATTCCGGGTCGGTCGGTGTTTCGGCTGGTCTGAAATTTTAAGGACTGAGGGCTGAGGGCTGAGTTTTTGCCTTGGACCTCAATCCTCAGCTTCGCACAGATACTGTGGCAAAACAAACCAGCCAAATTAGGGCAATAATCAGCCCTCAGTCCTCAGTCCTGGATTTGATATGGCTTCAACAGGCGCACTTTTTCTAGTGATGGCGGATTCACCGTACCGGCAGGCAGTGGTGGAAGCATGTGCAACGGTCTGTCCGGTGATTGTGGCGGAAACCCTCCGGGTGGCTGTTGAGGAATATGAAACGCATGCAGTTGCCATCCGGGCGGTGGTGACGGACCTGATTATGGAGGCCACTGAAACCAGTCGGTTTGTTGAATGGTTGCGCACGGTCAACCCGCTGGTTCCGATTCTGGTGGTGCCGGGAATACGGGTTCATCCGGAAGTCCTCCAGGTACTGGCTTTACCCAGCGTGCTGTTGGTTTCGGGAACCACGGACCCAGGCATGGTTTCTGCTTTAGCTCTGCATTTGTCCCAAACTCCCGGCGAAGCTGCCGCTGCTTCGGCAGAAATACCGGAAGTTGACGCTCCAACCTGCATTTTCACACTTTTTCATTCAGGAGAAATTATGGCGAAAGAAACGATTTTGGTGGTGGATGACAGTCCCCTTGAATTGCGCCTGGTCACCAACCTGCTGACCGCCCAGGGGTATCGGGTCCTGACGGCAGGTGACGGCGACGAGGCCATTGCCAAAGCCCAGCAGGAAAAGCCCCATCTCATGGTGCTTGATGTAGTCATGCCCAAACAAAACGGGTTTGAAACCTGCCGGGCCATCAAGGAAACCCCGGCGACCAGCAATATCAAGGTGGTGCTCCTGACCAGCAAAAACCAGCGAAGTGACCGGTTTTGGGGCATGTCGCTCGGAGCCGACGAATACCTGACCAAACCATTTCAGGACCAGGATTTGCTCAATGCCATCACCAAACACCTTTAGCCATCAATGGCGACCGAACCGGTGACTTGGTGCATGGTTTCTGGGGCGGAGCGGTGTGACTCAGATGAAACAGTACCGGAAAGGGAGACAGTTGTATGGCTTTGGACGAATATGGCGAACTGCCTGAATTGGTGGCGGAACCGGCCCCTGAATTTGAACTGCCTGCGTGTGTGACCACACCTGCTTCGGAAGCCGAATTGCCTGCCGGTTTTTCGGCCTCCCTGCCGGTCACACCGGAGGCGTTTGAACTTCCGCCGGAAATGCTGCCTCAGCCGGAACCCGCCGAACCGGTGCCGACAGCGGCTGAACCGGTCAACCCGCTCGCGGTCTTGATGGGAACCATGCAACAGGAACTGGAGACCCATCCGCGTGCCATGCCGGTGACGCCAACTCGAACGGCTCCCGAAGCCGGCACAGTCCGCAAATATCTGGGGTTTGTGCTGCATGGCCGCCGTTTTGCCGTGCCAATGACCGGGATTGCCGAAATCGGACTGGTTCCTCCGGTGACCATGCTGCCGGGTGCTCCGCAGTGGTTGCGCGGGGTTGCCAATCTGCGGGGCGACATTGTTTCCGTTGTGGATTTACAAGTCTTTATGGGCGGAGAACCAACCTTGACGGATGCGTTTCACAATCGCCTGCTGGTTGCCCAATCTGCCCGGCGCGACCTGGCTGCCGGATTGGTGGTGGAGCGGGTAACGGGCCTTGTGAAATGCGCGGAGCATGAAATCGAAGCTGTGGCCTTTGATACGACCGATGCCATTTCGCCCTTTGTGCAGGGGGTTTGTGACCATGCCACCGGCCTGCTGACCGTGCTGGACCTGAACCGGCTGTTGACGGCTCCGGAGTTCCGCTGTTTTGAACCGTTTTAAGTACCGTGTGCGGGAATTACGCCGCCACTTTCCAAACCGAGACGTGCTGATTCACCATCGGGGCTGGCATTAAAAAACATTGAAATTGCAGCGTTTACCTTGAGGTTGAGACCTTAAGCGGGGAGCAGTTATGTTCAAATTACGTGACCTGAAAATCTGGCAGAAACTGACGCTCATCATTGTGGCAACCGGGTTGTTGTTGCCGGTGGTGGGGTATCTGGTGGTGTCCGACCGCTACACCCGTGTGGCAGCGGCCCGCCGCGAACTGCAAGGAGTAGCCTATCTCAAACCCTTGAAACTGTTTATCGAACATCTGCCCCAGCATCGCGGCACAGCCAACGGGTTTCTCAACGGAAACACAGCCCTCAAAGACCGGCTGACCGCCCTCGGCGATAAACTGGACCAGGACGTGAAAGCCATCGAGGCAGCGGACCTGCGGTTGGGAGCCGAACTGGGCACCACCTCGAAATTTACCGACATCAAAGAAAAATGGCGGGTCCTGAAATCACAGACACCGACCCTGGCTCCCAAAGAAAGTTTTGACCGGCATACGGCTCTGATTGCGGAAACCAACGACTTTATCGCTTTGATTGGAGACGTTTCAGGATTGATTCTGGACCCGGAGCGGGATACCTACTATGCGGCTTTTCTGGTAACCAGCTCAATCCCCAACACGGCGGAAAGCCTGGGGCAGTTACGCGGTTACGGCAACGGATTGGCCGCGCGCAAGGCGGTTACGCAGGACGAATTCGGGCGCTTTTCCGCCATCCAGGAAGTGGTCCGGGCCAACCGCGACGGCTATATGCGCAGTATCAAAGCAGCGGCCCAATCCAACCCGGATTACGAACGGCAACTTTTACCCAAGTACAACGACCTCACCAGCGCCATCAACGCCTATCTCGAACTGGGCGACAAACGACTTATCAAAACCACCACCATTGACATCGAAGGAGCCGAATATTTCGACACCGGCACACGGGTGATTGACAAGCTGTTTGCCCTGTTTGACGAACAAATCAATGTGTTGGAAACCAGGCTTCAGGCTCGGACCGACAGCCTCCAGCGGGGCATGTTGGTTGTGATTGGGGCGCTCCTCCTGGCAATTACGGTCACCGTGCTTTTGGCGGCCTACATTGCCCGCACCATTGCCCAGCAATTGGGGTCGGTGGCGCAGGTGGCGCAGGAAGTGCAAAAGGAAAATCTGGCGGCACGAGCCACGGTCCTCAACCGGGACGAACTGGGCGAGGTGGCAACGGCTGTCAACCAAATGCTTGACAACACCGTCAACCTGATTCAGACCCGCGAACATGAACGTGACCAACGGCAAAAAGAGCGCGACGAACTGGAAGACGAAATCATCAAGCTGCTCATGGAAATCCGCGACATCGCCAAAGGCGACCTGACCGTCAAGGCTGAGGTTTCGGCGGGTCCGACCGGAGCACTGGCCGACTCGTTCAATTACACGGTGACCGAATTGCGCAAACTCATCGGACGCATCAACGAAGTGACCGCCAAAGTCAACCGGGCCGCCGATAAGATTCAGGGTACCACCATCACACTGGCACGCGGCAGCGAATCCCAGTTGGCGCAAATCGTGACCACCTCCGACGGCCTGCGCGCCATGGCCGATTCGATGACCGAAGTTTCCAACCGGGCCGTGGAAACCGTGCATGTGGCCGAACAATCGCTCCAAAAAGCCCAGACCGGCATGAAAGCCGTGGAAAAAACCATCACCGGTATGAACGGCATCCGCGACCAGGTGCAAAAAACCGCCAAACGTATCAAGCGGCTCGGCGAAAGCTCGCAGGAAATCGGCGAAATCGTGCAGTTGATTAGTGAAATCGCCAACCAAACCAGCATTCTGGCGCTCAATGCCTCAATTCAGGCAGCCATGGCCGGAGAGGCCGGACGCGGGTTCGCCGTCGTGGCCGAAGAAGTCGAACATCTGGCCGACCGCTCTTCCGAAGCCACCAAACGGATTGCCGGACTGATTAAAGCCATTCAGACGGAAACCAACGAAGCCGTGACCGCCATGGAAGACACAACCCGCGAAGTGGTCAACGGTTCGGTGGTGGCCAACGAAGCCGGTCAATCGCTGGTTGAAATCCAGCAGGTGTCAAACCAACTGGCGCACATCATTCAGACCATCTCCGAAGCCTCGCTCAAACAGGCAGCCAACTCCGAATGCCTGGCCCAGGCCATGACTGGAATTTCCACCATTACCCAGGAAACCACCGAAGGAACCCAGCAGGTGGTGCTCTCAGTCAACGAACTGGCCGTGCTGGCCGGAAACCTGCGCGAATCCATCAGCACGTTCAAGGTTTCAAAGGCTCCAGCCAACGTCAATCTGTACGCTCCGGGAGCAACCGCGACAACTCCGGAAATGGTAATGGCCTAGAGAGAGAGAAATTGAGAATTGAGAATTGAGAGTGAAACCCGGTATTCAGGATTCAGAGTCCAGGATTTACCAGTAAAGAAAAATTAAAGGTTCTCAATTCTCAATTCTCAATTCTCAATTCTCAATTCTCAATTCTCAGTTCTCAATTCCCCCAGGAGGAAAATATGGCAACGGCCCACCCTGAATTGCTTCACGATTTGGTGGCGGAGGTGCGGGATTTTCTTCCCCGGATTACCGAACACCTGCGCCGTTTTTGGCAGGATGCAAGCCTGCTTGACGATGCCCATCAAGCCTACCGGCTGCTCCATACGATTGTGGGAGATGCCGCCATTGTCGGGCAGATGGCCCTCAGCCGCTCGGCATATTTTGGTGAAACCGTGTTGGAGGAACTGACTTCCGGCACCCTGGAACGCAGTCCGGAAACCGGCGAATTTTTGGGAAACCTGCTGACGGAAATGGACGGATTTGTAGCCGACATTAAGGAAGCCGACCCCCAAGGGCTGCTTCTGGGCACGGTGGTCGCCTACCGCCGGCTCAAAAATCTGCCCGAAGCCGATGACGAAGCAGCGGTGTGTGAAGCCTTGCAGGTACTGGAAATCAACGAGGCTCCGACAGTTGAACCGAGTGAAGCCCTTGTTGCCGGACCGGACCTGCCGTTGGAAGACGAAGAGGAAGAGGCTCCGTTTCCTGAGCTGATGGATATTTTCAACCTGGAAGCTCCGGAAAAAATGGACCTGATTGCCGCCCGGCTGCCGGAATATCTCCGCCATCCGGAGTCACAGCGGGAAACCTTGCAGGAAATCCGGCGCGCCGTGCATACCCTCAAGGGCGGAGCCAACATGGTCGGCTTGAAATCCGTGGCACAACTGACACACCGGATGGAAGACCTGCTGGACCGGCTCTATGAAGCCGAAGTGACTTTTACGGCAGCACTGGGCCAAACCCTGGTGGCAGCGGTTGATACGCTGCACGGATTGGTCGAAGGCAAAGGCAACAAGACCGAAATCCGGTTCCATCTGCGGCAGGTGCTGGCAGAATTTGACACGATTTTACAGACCGAACCGGCCCCGGCCCCGCTCACGGCAGAACTGCCCCCGTTGCCCGCAGCCGTGGCCGAAAACAGTCACCCGGCGGCGGAAGCAGCTTCGGAAGCCGGAGAAACCGAGCTTTACGTTCGGGTTCCGCTCAAAAAGCTGGATGAAATGGTGCGCCTGATGAGCGAACTGGTCATCAACCGGTCCACCTTTGAGCGCCACGTGGGTGTCTATGCGGAAAATGTTACGGAACTGAGCGTCAGCGCCCGCCAGATGAAACGGGTGACTGCCCGGCTCGAAACCGAATATGAGGTGGCCACCCTGGGCAGCGGGCGGATGGCAGCCGTGCTGCCCACGGGTAATGCGTTCCCGCGCAGCACATTTCAAACGGAGTTCGATGACCTGGAATTCGACCGCTACAATGAATTTCACTTGCTGACCCGGCGGATTACCGAAGGAAACGGCGATATTGATGCCATCGGGCACCGCTTGCAGATGTTGAACGGTGATTTTGACGCCGCTGTGAATCGGTTGGGACGCCTGACCGGCGAATTGCAGGACAAACTGATGCACCTTCGCATGGTGCCCTTCTCCTCCCTTGCCATGCGGCTGGAGCGGACTGTCCGCATGGCGGCGGGAACATGCCGCAAATCCGCTCAACTGGTCTTTGAAGGGGAAGCCGTCGAATTGGACAAGGCCGTCATTGAAGCCCTGGCCGACCCGTTGGAGCACATGCTCCGGAACGCGGTTGACCACGGGTTGGAACTTCCTGACCGGCGGCTGGCGGTGGGCAAAGCCGAAACCGGCGTGGTTCGGGTTTCAGGCCGCTATGAAGGTGCTGAAGTTGTGATTCGGGTGACAGACGACGGGGCCGGACTGTCGCCGCATCACCTGCGTGAAAAAGCCCTGGCTCTGGGCTGGGTTTCAGAAAGCGAAGCGACATCCCTCACACCGGAAGCGTTGTTGTCTTTGATTTTCCAACCCGGCTTCAGCACCGCCGCCCGGCTGACCGAAATCAGCGGACGGGGCGTGGGGATGGATGTGGTCAAAGCCACTGTGCAAAAACTGAAAGGCGTCATTACGGTTGAGTCGGCACCCGGCATGGGAACCACCTTTACCCTGCGGCTGCCGATGACGCTTGCCGTCACCAAGGCTTTTTTGGTGCGCGTGGGCAGCGAACGCTACGCGGTTCCCTTTAATCTGGTCGCCCGGATTGCCCAGCTTCCGGCCCGCTCGGTCGAAATGGTCGGACATCAGCCGATGGTCCGCATTGAAGGCAAAATGATTCCGTTGACCCGGCTGGAACAGGCGCTCCACCTTGATGAACCTGTGTGTGAGCCGGAAAACCTCATGCTTTCCCTGCTGGTGGTGCAAATCGGGAATCGGCGCTCGGCCCTGGCGGTGGATGAAATCCTTTCGCAGCGGGAAATCGTGGTGAAACCGTTGGGAACGCATATCCGCTATTACCGGGGGATTTCGGGGGCAACCCTGCTGGGCGACGGCAGCGTGGTGTTGATTCTGAATCCGGCTGAACTGCTCCAGGCGGCGACCCAGGTTGAACCCCGCCCGGTCAAACCCGTCAAACCGGCAACCGTAACCTCAACAGCTCCGGAAGTCCTGATTGTGGATGATTCCCTCAGCGTTCGCACGATTGTTTCAAACCTGATGCGGCAGGCGGGACTGAATCCGTCCCAGGCACGCGACGGACTGGAAGCCCTCCAATGGCTGCAAACCACCGACCGCCTGCCGGATGTCATTCTGCTGGATGTCGAAATGCCCCGCATGGACGGCTACGAACTGGCCGCCGCCCTCCGGGCTGACCAGCGCTTTCAGGCCATTCCAATCGTCATGCTGACTTCCAGGGCCGGTGAAAAACACCGCCGCAAAGCCTTTGAAGTGGGTGTCAATGAATATCTGGTGAAACCGTATCAGGATGAATTTCTGCTTTCCGTCGTGCGGCAGTTTGCCGAATACGGAAGCTTTGCCCGCTAACCGGAACAGCTTATGGGAACGCCTTTTGCACAATTGGTTCAATGTTCGCTCCGGGGTGAACGATATGGGTTTGACGCCTCGCTGGTAACCAGGGTCAGCACCGGCGACCGGATGCAGCCGGACCCGTCTCCCATCGGTCGCCTGGGCTGGTATCCGGAAGGGGATTCCCGGCTACCGGTTTACGATTTGGGAGCGCTGGTGGGCAGTCCGGCTCCGGCAGGGACACAACCCGCCCAGGTTCTGCGCCTGGAATCCCCGCAAGGGGCCTGGATGATTGGAGCCGATACAGTCACACGGGTGACCAAAATCGCAGCGGAATCATATTTCGCCTTGCCTGACAGTCTGACCCGCCGGTTGCGGGCCTTCTCCGGGCTGGTCCGGCTGGAGCAGGAGTGGTGCCTCTATGTCAATGCGGCGCGGTTTCACCCGGAAACCGGTGTCTTTGCCGCCCAGACCGGAGCTTTGTGGCGAACCGCCCCACGCACCGGTTCACTCAAAAGCATCGTGCCCCCCGCCGGGCCGGTGCCCGCCCCGGACCGGTTGTTTTTCTTTTCGTTGCCGGATTGCCCGAACCTGGTTTGCGCCTTGTTACCCATGCAGGTGATTCAGGTTTTGCCCTTTCCGGCGCTGGTTGCCCTGCCTGGAGCCGGAGCCGACATGCCGGGGTTGCTGCCCTGGCGGGACCAACTGGTGCCGGTGCTGGATTTGCGTAAACGGTGGGACTTGCCTCTGACTCCGGGATTTTCCGAAAACGTCAAGCTGCTGGTGGCCCAGGGCAGTCACAGCACCACCATGCTGGCTTTGCCGGTGGATGGCCGGGTTTCGGTTGGTCGCCTGCCCCAACAAACGACGGTCGGGTCGCTGGCTGATTTTTCGCTGTCCCCGGCGGAAATACGCGGGGTGTTTGAAACCGACCTGGGACGATTGGTGGTTCCGGACCTGGATGAACTGTTCAGATGAAGGCAAAAACAGGGCTGCAGACGTTTCTCCGGAGAAAGTTTGCAGAGGTGGTGGACAGGTTCCGTCCGGACGTGCCACAATGGCGAGACACCATTCATAATTTATTCCATCCGGGCGAGCCTCATTGGGTGCTCAGTGACAGACGGGCATGTCGCCGTGAGGAAAAAGCGCTTTGTGCAAGGATTCGAGGAGGTTTCAAAGATTCATGTCGGAAGAAATTCAAAAGACTTACCATGCCGTTGAAAAAAACGGCGTCGTCACCGCGATTTGGGAAATGGCCGGCAAGCGGCACGTTCGCACGATTGACCCGCGCAGCAACGAAGGAAAATCACTGTTGCGCCACTACAATCCGAATGCCCCGCAGGACACCAAAGCCCAGGCGGCGGAAAACGGCAAGTAACCGGTTGCCCGCCATGCAGCGGGTAACGGCAAAAGCAAAAAAAGCAGGAAGAAGCACCTTGGTGCCCGCATCCTGCTTTTTGCGTTTTTTGCGGAATCCCTGAACGCGCCGCCTCCCGGCTTATCCCCCGCCATACTCGGCTTCGAGGTCGTCGTCGTCCGATTCATCCTTTTCGTGCTCGTCGGCTGCGTCCACCGGCAAGGAATTATCCACCAGAAAATTCACCCAATGGCGGTTGTTTCCCAGCAACTTGGCTCCCACGCCGGGAGATTCAGTTGAATCCTCAGGCCGATGCCAGACCACTTCAACTCTGGCTATTGCCCGTGAGCCGTCGTCAGCCGGATAAATCCGTAAGATTTGGCCGATTTCAAATGGCTGTGTGGTCCGGATAAAGACCCCGCGCCGGGTCATGTTTTCGGCAATGGTGCGTTCGGCAAACGCTTTCCCCTGAGCGTTTTTCCCCTTGATAAGTACCGGAATGTCAAGATGAACTCGTGCTTGTTCCATGGATGGCACCTGTCGCAAAAAAGAGTGTCCCGTTCGGTTGATTTGCCATTTGCCATTTGCGATTTGCCATTTTGTTTCTGCGCTGAAACCGGCACGCCGGTTCAAACAAAAGGAAAAGCCGAAACGGGTTGAAAGACACAATGGCAAATCGCAAATGGCAAATCGCAAATGAAAAATTGAGAGAGGGTGAAAATGAGTGAAGCGCGGCAGTCTAGCATAGGCCGAGGGTTTGGTTGAAGCACCTTCGCGGCAAGCGGTGGAAAGTCCAACATTTTTTGCCAACTCCAGGAAAAACACTCTTTTGCCGACACGTGGGCGTGGGGCCTTTTGCAAAAGCCCCCTCCCCTTCAAGCACAAATCTGCTAGACTGACCTCCACGACCACTGCCAGAAACGGCTGGCAAACCCCGAAAAACAGCCATTTACCCTCAGTCACCCGGCTCAATTCGTATTGTTGCCACTATGACCCTGACGCACGTTTCCCCTGTGAATCCGGCTTGGATTGCCGCCCTCCGGCGTTTCCTGGAACCGGCACCACTGTTACTGAGTTTGCTTTTTTGGTGTCTGTCCCCGGTTTGGGCGCTTGCCCCCAACCGGTTGCCGATTCATACCCTGCGCACCACCTGGCAGGATGAGCTTCCGCAAAATACGATCAACACCCTGTGCCAGACACGGGATGGATTTTTGTGGATTGGCACCTATGAAGGGCTGGTCCGTTTTGACGGCGTGACGTTTACCGTTTTTAACCGGACCGACTGGAACAGCGAAGGAACCGGCGGCAGCGGTGTGCTGGCCGTGTGCGAGGACCGGCGGGGACGGTTGTGGGTTGGCACCAATGGCGGCGGACTGGTCTGTTATGAAAACAAACGCTTCCGCACCCTCACCACCAAAGACGGATTGGCTCATAACACCGTCAACTGGCTTTGCGAGGACCGCAACGGGGCGCTCTGGATTGCCACCAACGGCGGTCTGAATATCTGGAACGAAGGAAAAATCACGACCTTTCTTTCGGCTGAAAACAATGCCAACCGGGCCGTGCGGGTGGTTCTGGCCGACCCCCAGGGCGGAGTCTGGGCCGCCCTCATGACAGGGGGCATCTGGCGTTTTCTGGATTCCTCGTTCCGCATGGGAGCGGACGGGACGCTGCTGGCCGGCAAGCAGGTCTTTACTCTTACCTGGGACCGGTCCGGCAATTTATGGGCGGGAACCGAACAAGGTGAATTGTTCCGTCATGCGGCTTCCGGAGGATTTGAAGAAACCAATTTCGGGTTGCCGAAAAACCGGATTCGGGCCTTGCTGGAAGACCGTGACGGGAACTTCTGGATTGGCACCGATGCCAAAGGCGTTTTCCGCTGGAGCAACGGAAAACTGGTCCAGTTTTCCACCGCCGAAGGACTTTCCAATGACCAGGTTTACTGCATTCTGGAAGACCTGGAAGGCAGTCTCTGGATTGGGGTCAACGGCGGGCTGACCTGTATGCGGGATGGTAAATTTGTCACCCTCGGCAAAGAAAGCGGCTTGCCCGGCGAGCAGGTCCGCACCATCTTTGAAGACCCTGACCACAACCTTTGGGTCGGCATGGACGGCAACGGGGTTTCCTGTCTGCGGGATTGGCAGGTAGTCAAAACCATCGGCTTGCAGGACGGTTTGCCCAGTGCCAATGTCCGCTCCGTCTGGATGGACCGCAACCACGTTTTGTGGGTGGGAACCATCGCCGGGCTGGCCAAGGTTGAAAACGGAAAGGTCACTGCCTATTCGACCAAAGACGGACTGGCTTACGACCAAATCAATGTTCTCTATGAGGATGCGACAGGTCGTATCTGGATTGGCACCCGTGACGGGGTGAATTATCTGGAAAACGGCACGTTCAAAACAGTTCCCTTGACCAATGTGCTCAACCGCTATGTCCGGATGATTCATGTGGATGCCAAAGGACGCCTGTGGGTCGGCACCAACAGCGGACTGGTCTGTGTGGACCGCGATTGGGAAACGACCTACACGGTCAAAAACGGCCTTGCGAATGATGTCGTCCTGGCGTGCTACGAAGACCCCCGGACAGGTGATTTGTGGTTTGGCACCAACGGCGGGCTGCACCGGTTCCGGAATGGCACCTTTACCTGTTATTCAACCGCCGCAGGGTTGTTTGACAGCACGGCTTTTCAAATCCGGATGGACACGGCGGGAACCCTCTGGATGACCTGCAACAAAGGCATCTATGCGGTTCCGAAACAGGCATTTGACGATTTTGACGCCAAACGGATTTCCCGCCTTCCCTGCCAAGTCTTTGGCAAAGGCGACGGAATGCGGGCCAGCCAATGCAACGGAGCCACTCAGCCTTCGGGTTGGACAGCCCATGACGGACGCATCTATTTCCCCACGATTCGGGGACTGGTAGTGATTGACCCCCATCATATTCCCACCAACCAATTACCTCCTCCGGTTGCAGTAACCAAGGTGATTGCCGATGGAAGCCCGGTCACCGATGCGGCCCTGCTGAATCCCGGAACGGAAAATTGTGAATTTCATTATTCCGGCCTGAGCTTCATCACACCGGAACGGGTTCAATTCCAATATCGCCTCGAAGGCTTTGATACCAATTGGATTGACGCCGGAAACCGGCGGGCGGCCTATTACACGAATTTGCCGCCGGGGAATTATGCTTTTCGAGTCAAAGCCTGTAACGCTGACGGGGTTTGGAATGAAACCGGAACCGTTTTCCGGTTTCGGCTGAAACCGCATTGGTGGGAGACTCCATGGGCCTGGCTGGGAGGGCTGCTGCTGCTGGGCGGCGGCATTTTCGGCGGCTTTCGCTGGCGACTCCATGCTTTGCGGCTGCAAACCCTCAAACTTGAAGGGATGGTCGCCCAACGGACGACCGAACTGGCCTCCACCATTGACGAGCTGCAAGCCGCCAAAACCGACCTGGAAACCAAAAAGCAGGAAGCTGAAAGTAAAAACGCGGCCCTGGAACATGCCAACCGCGAAATCGAACGGCAAAATTCAGCCCTCGTTGCAGCCAAGGCCGAAGTCGAATCCAAAAACAGCGAACTGGACCGCCGGATTGCCGACTTGGTGGCTTCCCAACAACAGGCCGACCGGATTTTTTCAGCCCTGGCCGAAGCCCTGCCGGGAACCATTCTGGATGGCAAGTACCGACTGGATGAAAAAATTGGCGGCGGGGGGTTTGGCGTCGTGTTCAAATCCACCCATCTCGTGCTGGACCGCCCGATAGCCGTCAAGGTTTTCCGCCCCTCGCCCGGCAATGATTCAGCCGATGCCGTCGAACGGTTCAAAATGGAAGGCGTGTCAGCTTCCCGCCTGAGCCATCCAAACGCCATTCAGGTGCTTGATTCAGGCATTTCCCCTGAAGGCATTGCCTATCTGGTGATGGAATTGTTGACCGGTGATTCGCTGGCTGAAGAACTTGGGCGGAACCATCGTTTGACGTTGCGGCGGGCGGCGGAAATCATCCTGCCGGTGTGCGATTCACTGGCCGAAGCCCATCGGCTGGGGATTATTCACCGCGACATCAAGCCCGATAATATCTTTCTCAATCAGACCCCTGCCGGAGAAGTGGTCAAAGTGGTGGATTTCGGAATTGCCAAGCTGCTGGGCGAAGAAACATCCGAAAAAATGCAAAACCTGACTGCCACCGGGGGCATCATTGGTACGCCCACCTACATGTCACCCGAACGACTGAGCGGTGCCTCTTATGACGGACGGGCCGATGTATACAGCCTGGGAGTCATGCTGTATGAAATGCTGACCGGGCGGCGTCCTTTTGTCATGGGAACCACCGGCTTTTTCAGTCTGGTGATGGCTCATTTGCAAACGCCGCCGCCACCGTTGCGGACCGTGCTGCCGGATTTTCCTGAAAAAGTCGAAGCCGTCGTCCTGGCCGCATTGAAAAAGAAACCGGAAGACCGCCCCACCGCCACCGAATTCCATGAACTTTTCAGTGCCAGCCTGACAGGTCTTGCACCAGAGGACCTGGACCGCACCTGGACGGCGGAAACAGAATCGGAAAAAACAGCAACCGAGGACACTTCGGAAATGCCGTTGGCCCTGATTGCCAATCTTCCAACCATGGTGACTCCCACGACGAAACGGCCCTACGTCAGCCTTGAAACGATTGAAACCGACCCGCCTCAATTCACCATAAAGACTGAGAAATGAGGACTGCGGCTGAGGGGATGAGAAGGTATAGGGAAATTCGGTTTTTTATGGAGTGCGGCGACTTGTCGCCGCTGAAATTCAGCCCCTGTCGTGGAAAGGAAAAAACCGGTTTAAGGATTCACGTATGAAAACCATGCTCCGCAATCACCCGCCCAAGTTGGCGCTCATTATCAAGGCTGAATCCCTTCCCGCCCGTTGTGAGGTCTGCCATCAAACGGATTGCTTTGAACCGGAAACCGGCACCTGTTCACGCTGTCAGGATGTGATTCAACCCGCCACGGTTCAGGCAGTTTCATTGACATCGCCACGGCCCGCCATTTCAACCACCTTCGTCGGAATCCTGAGCGGGGTGATTTTCTTAACCATCTGGTGGGGATACCTGTTTTGGACTGCCAAACCGGGGCGACCTGACCTGGAAGATTCACTTGCCGCACTGGCCATTATTCTGATTTTTGGCAGTCTGGCCGGGCTTTTTGCTGATGTGGTCGTGTCTCAGGTGATGGATACGGTTACAGTTCTGTTGGCCAAAAAATGCCCGGAATCGGTCCGGACACTGGCAACGGCTGCCGCCACCCCACTTTGCTTAGTTGCTGTATGGGTAATGGTGTGGTGCGTGGTTTATTTTCTGTGAATTCCGCAGGTGGGCTGCTTTTTTGGCCAATTACCCACGGTTGGGACGGTGGGCTACGCTCTGACTGTGTGTGTTGCAGGCTCCAAACCCAATGACCGAGTAACCGACTACAAGAACATTGGAAAACAAAAACTCCAGCGGATGTGCCATCCACTGGAGTTTTTTTGGTCTTAAACGATCTCAGTCCTCTGTCCTCAGTCCTATTGATCTGACAAAACCTTCACGCGGCGTTTCTTTTCCATTTCCAGATTGGCCAGCAAGTAGTGCTTGTCTTTGATGAGGTCTTTGAAATCGGTCACGGCCATTTCAAAGCTATGGCCATGTTTAATGGCGTCTTTCGGGCAGGCTTCGACGCAGTAGCCGCACAAAATGCACTTGCCATAGTCAATGTTATAGACCTTGGCATAGCGGTTTTCCATCCCCGGACGGTCAGCATAGTCGCGCAAATCCTCGGTTGCCTCGATGTAAATGGCATCCGCCGGACAGGCCGCCGAACAGAGGAAACAGGCCACACAGCGTTCTTTGCCGTTCTCGTCACGGGCCAGATAATGCTCGCCCCGATAGGCCGGATACACTTCAACCGGCACGTCCGGATATTCAACCGTCAGTTTCTTGCGGGGAATGTAGCTCAAGGTCAGCGCCATACCTTGCGCCAGTGTTTTCATCGTATCAATCACTTCGCCAATGATGGACATACTCACTCCTTCAGGACTGAGGACTGAGGACTGAGGACTGAGCAGATTCATTCAGATACATTCGGTTTTGCTTCACATCCCGAACTCTTGATTTCCTGCCTCAGTCCTCAGTCCTCAGTCCTCAGTCCTGTATTATTTTCCATACTGGACCGTCTCGCGGCCTTTTTCGAGCAGTTCGCGGTCCCACACCATGCCGGCCCGCGAATAGACGGCCAATTCAAATTCCTGGGTCAATTCAATGCAGTCGGTCGGACATGCCTCGACGCAAAGGTCGCAGAACATACACCGCGACGTGTCGAAAATAAAGGTGGTCAAAACCTTTTTCTTTTTCTTTTCCCCTTTATCCAACACCGGGCGGTTGACGCTGCCGACGTGAATGCAGTTTTCCGGACAGGCCAGCGCACAGAGGTTGCAGGCAATGCACAGGGTGTCTCCGGTCTCAGGGTCCAGGTTGAGGCGCGGTGCTCCGCGATAGCGTTCGCTGACGCGAGCGCGCTCTTCCGGATAAAATTCCGTGTAGGCTCCCTTCAAGGGGTTTCCATGCTCGCGCTTTTCCAGCAAGACCTTCAGGTTGTATTTCAGCGTGAGGCGAAATCCCTTAATGAGGTCCCACAACAGAAACCGGGAAATCAATTCTTTCCAGTTTCGCTTTGGGGCGGCCATAAGAATTTAGAAAATTTGGAGGTTTGAGGTTTTGAAGTCTAGGGTCTGCACCTGTTGACCAGGAAACTATACGGGTTCAGGTTGCCGCTTGGCAATCCGAGTTGGCTGAAAAAGAGGTTTCTTGTGGTGGTTTCATGCCCAGAAAAAGCCCGCTCAAGGCAAAGAAAAAGAGGTTGACATCCGGATAGTACCCAGCGGCCAGCACCATTCCGGGAATCCAGTAGGCCAGCCACAGCGCGCCGGCCAGCGTTCCGCCCCTGCGCAGTTCCGGTCGGGGTGACCGCAACCGCACCAGGCTTTCCAGTACCAACAGAACATGAGCCAGCACATACAGGCAACCGGGCACCAGGCCCAGCTCGGCCAAAACCGATAAAATATTGTTATGCGGACTGTTACGGGGAATCTCCCCGTGAAAGGTCGGATATTTGCGGTTGTAATCGTCTTCGTTGTAGTAAACCCGGTTATATGCCTCCGTATAGCGGGTCAGCCCCACGCCCGTCAGCCAGTTGTCGTCAAACATCCGCACCGCCGCCTGATAGGTGGCAATCCGCGTATAGATGTTTTCGGGATTTGCCACCCGTGACTGGTAAAAGGATGTTTGGGAAAGCACTCCCCGTCCCACCAAGGCCACCGCCAACAACAGGACAACCCCTCCAATCAGGGCGCGCCGTTGCCGTTTGGTGCCATTCAGAAAAGACGGAAACCCCAGCACAATCACTGCCGTCAGCCACAAGGCCCGAAAGAGCGGCAAAGCGCTCGAAAACAGCGCCACCAGTGCCGCAACCCGGTTGCCTGGCCCACCGGGCCACCGGCGGGCAGATGTTCCCGCAGGCCAATGCCACAGCACCAGTGCCACAAACACTGAAATCATGGCGTAGGAATGATTTGCCGCAAAAGGACCATTGGGGCGCACCATTCCATCCGAAACCAGGTTCGACCCCGGCCAGGACATCACATCGCTATGAAAAACGGATTCATACAAACCAACCGGCAACAGACAGACAGCCAAAATCGAAAACAATACGAGCGGAAGGCGTCCCAACCGACTGACTTGAATGCCCTCCTTGGCAATCACAAACACGACGAGCGGCAGAACAAAACCGTCAATTCCGGTCTTCCAGGCAAACACCGAAGCTCCCGGACGAAACAACAGGTCACCCAGCGCAAACAGACAAAACACCGCCCAAGTGATTTCAAACAAACCAAGCCGCAGTGGTGTTGCGTCACGTTGGTTCACCCGGTCGCGCAGAAAAAAAAGCAGCAGACAGCCAATCATCAATCGGTCAAACGTGATGATTGATTTTTCCATGGGGAAACGGGTCAGATATGACAAAAAGGGAGTGGTTCCCAGCCACCAGACCAGCAGTTTTCCGGTTTCCCCGCCCGAAATCAATAGAATGGCAGCCCAGGCGGCAAACCCGAAAACCGCCGGCCATGCCCCCTGCATAGCCAGCCAGCCAAGCCAGCCACTGCCCCCAATGGCCAGCACTGCGGCAAAAACCACTAGCCGCTGATGAAAAAAATGTGATGTACTTGACACGGTCTTTTAACCAACCAATTCAATCCTAAAAAACATCTAGCCTTAAAAATCCAGCCGCACCGGAGTTCACACAACAGCTTTGGGTGCGTTCTGGCAACCCACAAACCATCTTCTTTACTGACAGGAGTATTTCTTACCATGAAAAGACAATTACTGGTTTTGTTGCTGGTCGCTCTGTGTGTCTTCCCGGCCCTCAGCAACTATCAAATGTTGGGCGGGCCTGCAACTGTTTCGGCGGCGGCAGGCGAAAAAGAAAATGAACGCCTGCAAGCCTGTGCCACCATTTTCGAGGAAATCATGGGAGCTTCCGACAAAGGAATTCCCGGTGACCTGCTTGAGAAATCAGCAGCTTTGGTCTTCATTCCCGGCGTCAAAAAAGGAGCCTTTATTTTTGGCGGTGAATTTGGACGCGGCATTATGGTGGTCCGGAATGAAAACGGCAAAGGCTGGGGTGCCCCAGGGTTCATCAAAATGACCGGCGGCAGCTTCGGTTTTCAAATCGGCGGGCAGAATGTTGATGTCATTCTGGTTGTCCGAAACCGGAAAGGCATTGAAAAACTGGTCAATAACAAATTCAAGCTGGGGGCGGATGCCTCGGTGGCCGGTGGCCCTGTCGGACGCACAGCCAAAGCTGATACAGACGCCCAAATGCAGGCGCAAATTCTGTGCTATTCCCGCACCCAAGGCGTTTTTGCCGGCATTTCCCTCGAAGGTGCCAGCATTCAGATGGATGGTGACTCCAACAAAAAAACCTATGGTCGGACCTTGTCAGGCAAGGAAGTATTGGCCGGTGATGTCGTCAAGCGGCCTGAAGCATCCGCCAAACTCTATGATTTGATTAAAAAATACGCTGGATAAAAATCAGTCTGGGGAGTCTGGGGAGTCTGGGGAGTCCAAAAACCTGACAGGGTGACAGGGTGACCAAGTTTCTCTGACTCCCCAGACTCCCCAGACTCCCTAGACTCTCAAGACTTTTCCCCGCTTGCATCAGGCTGGATTTCTGGTGTAGGGTTTTGCCCACATTCTCACCGGTTTTCACAAACCCGCTTTCACTCCCAAAAATTTACAGACCCGAGCTGCCGAACCAGGAGGGAAAACCCGCATGACATATTTCGACTTACCGCCGATTATTGAGCGTATGCTCGCCGTGGACGACAAAATCAGCGACCTGAACTTCTCTGTTGGACGTCCGCCGCAAGTGGAAATCAACGGTCGGCTGGCCCCGGTTGACATCAAGGGATTGCGTAGTCTGACGCCGTATCAAACCGAAATCATTTCCATGGCGCTCTTACAGGGGAACCAGGAAGCGGCAGAAAAACTGGTCCATACAGGTTCGGTGGACCTTTCTTTCAGCCTTCCTTCGCGCACCCGGTTCCGGGTCAACATCTTTTCCCAGCGGGGCACCCTTTCCATCGTCATGCGCGTGATTCCCACTGACGTGCCGACAATTGAAACCTTGTCACTGCCACCGCAACTGGGCGAAATCTCTCATCTCAAAAACGGCATCGTGTTACTGACGGGTCCTACCGGAAGCGGCAAATCCTCAACGCTGGCGGCCATTATTGACAAGATTAACCGGGAAAAGTTCTATCATATCGTCACGATTGAAGACCCCATTGAGTTTTTGCATTCACATAAAAACTCGACCATCAACCAACGTGAACTGGGCAGCGACACCCCTAGCTTCTCCTTGGCCCTGCGAGCTGCGCTGCGACAGGCTCCCAAAGTGATTCTGGTGGGTGAAATGCGCGATCTGGAAACCACGGAGATCGCTCTTGAGGCGGCTGAAACAGGCCACTTGGTGTTCTCCACCCTGCACACGACGGACTCCTCAAAAACCGTGGACCGTATCATCGGTCTCTTCCCAAAAAACGAAGAACACGTGATTCGGGTCCGGTTGGCTCAGGCATTCCGCTATATCATTTCCCAACGCCTGATTCCCCGTGCGGATGGAAAGGGCCGGATTGCAGCCGTTGAAATCCTCAAAGGCACACCGCGAACCCGCGAATACATTGAAAAAGGTGAATCCGAAGGAAAGAGCCTGCTGGATGCCATGGATGATGGCAGTCTTGACGGGATGCAGCACTTTGACCAGGTGATTGAACGCTACATTCGCCAGGGCATCATCAGTCAGGAAGATGGGGTCGCCTTTGCTACCAACCAAAGCAACCTCATGTTGCGTCTTTCCGGTTTGGGGACTTCAGACGACTTTATGGGTGCCGGTGGTTCCGAAATCCAGAAGCAGCAGAAGGAACGAGATGCCCAGCAACAGCAACGGTTCGGCATGGGCATGCCGCCAGGGATGTCGCCAGGGATGTCACCCCCGGCCCGACCTGACCAAAGTTCCACCCGCGTCGTCAAAACCAACTCCATTTTGGATATGATTGAAAGATAAAACAGGACTGAGGACTTTCCAAAGGACTGAGGACTGAGGACTGAGTAAAAACCAAAGGGCGCATGTCCAGCAGCATCCTTTTTGATGTTCAAGTCAGTCCTCAGTTCTCGGCCCTCAGTCCTCAGTCTTCAGTCCTTTAAGTTGAGGGTTTCTCATGCAAGTTTCCTGTACTCAGTGCGGAACCAAATTCAATCTGGAAGAACACAATCTTCCCAATAAGCCGTTCAACGTCAATTGTCCCAATTGCCGCTTTACCATGGAAGTCACCCCTCCGCCGAAAGCTCAACCTAAATTGAGTGGAGTTCCGGCCTCAACTGGGGCGGGAGGTGACGGTGATGGCCTGGCTCAATTGATTGCGCTGTTGACCGGGGCACTTAACCCGACGCGGAATGCCGATGGCAGTACCTCAAATGCCAGTTGGAAACGCCGTCATGTGATTATTTGCATTGCTGACCCGGAAAGTCTCAGCAAAGTCAAACAACAACTTGACCCGACTCATTTTGAGCTGACCATCTGTGAACAGGCTGTCAAAGCCGTGGAAATCATGCGCGACATACGGGTGGATATGGTCATTCTGGACCCTCAGTTTGATGCAACCAACCAGGGCGGGATTATGGTCTTGCGGCATGTCAGTTCAATGATGCCCAAGTATCGCCGCCGGATTTATCTGGTGCTGGTTTCCCCACAGGTCAAAACCCTTGACACCTATATGGCCTTCCTCAACGGGGTGAACCTGACGGTTAACATGACGGATTTGGATACGTTCAACGAAATCCTGCAACGCAGTATCCGCGACTTCAATGAATTGTACCGGCCTTACAATGCGGCTGCCGGTCTGACACCCTTCTAAAGACCAGTCTTGGGAGGCTTGGGAGTCTTGGGAGTCAGAAAAACTTGGTCATCTGGTCACTTGGTCAGGGTCTTGACTCTCAAGACTCTCAAGACTCTCAAGACTCTCAAAACTCTCAAGACTTTCTTTGTAAAATCGGTGAAGTCAGAAAAACCCCTCCAAAAATCAACAGCGAGCTGACGACCATCCGCAGGGTGACCACTTCCCCCAACAGAAAAACCGAAAGCGCGGTTGCCACCACTGGTTGAATGTAAATAAAAACAGCAACCACGGATGCCTCGACGCGTTTCAACGCCCAATAATTCAACCCATAATTGACAACGGTGGGAAACACCACCACGTAACCAGTGTGCAGCCAGCCTTTGAGCGAAACCTGGCCGGCTTTGTCCACCCAGAACCGGTGGAAATCAGCCCCGCAAATAATTCCCAGCCCAACCATTCCAACCAACATGAGAAAGGTGGTCGAAGTGATGGCGTCATATTTGGCCACGGTTTCCCGGCTGATAGCCAAAAATACGGCAAAGAAGATGCAATTGAGCAAGGTTAACAGGTCCCCCCAGCGTTGCCCGGCATCAAAATGGATCCGGTCAATTCCCAACAGCCACCAGACTCCGCCAAGCGACAGGGTAATGCCAATGATTTTTAAGAATTGCAACCGTTCTTTTCCGGCCACGGTGCCAATCAACAGGGTCATGACCGGAATGGTGGTGCCAATAATCGCCGAATGCGCTGGCGTCGTGCGGGCCAGCCCTTCAATAAAAAAAATCTGATTGAGCATGACCCCGAACACGGCAAACAAGGCCAACCAGCCAAAATCCCTACGGGTTGGATAGGTGCGGACAAACAACGTATGCCAGCCCAGCAACAGGAGGGCCGCTGCGGCAATCCGCAACACCGCCCAGGCACGCGGGGGAATTTCAGCTAAAATAACTTTGGTGGCGTAATAATTGATGCCAAAAAACAACTGGACGGTGAGGAGTGCCGCATAGACACCCGGCATTGGCGACCTGACCGGCGGCGGTTCAGGCTGAGTGGTGGTGCTCAAGAGATAAATACTGTCCTTTCCGTGGGATGGCCCCTGTAAAGAGGTCTATTGACAGAAACAGGAAGATTACAGTAGAAACGCCCTGCACCACATCCGACTTTCCGGTTTCACTTCATGCACCCGTAGCTCAATGGATAGAGCATCAGACTTCGGATCTGAGGGTTGGGAGTTCGAGTCTCTCCGGGTGCGTC
>JAIBAN010000069.1 GCA_019695185.1 Blastocatellia bacterium
GCGGCTGCTGCCACTGCTGGAAAACGTGTGGCGCAGCTATCAGCCCATCCCGGCCAATCAAGCCGGCTACCGGTCATTGCTGCCCCAACTGGAGGATGCCTGGACCCGGTTTGTCACCCGCGCCGCCAGCCCGGAAACCCGCCCTGAAAACGACCACTCCGCCACCGGCCCGGCACCTGAGCCTGCGCCCGCTGCACTCCCGGCGGCAACGGCGGATGTCCCTTGTGCCGGGGAGCAACCCCCAACCCCGGTTCCGGCTGCCCGTCTCCACCAGCGCCGGGAAGCCACCCCCGCCGAACAGAAGTTCTACGCCGCCTTCGCCGGGCTGACCAACGAACTCAAGGCTCAGGGCCAAATTCTGGCCAATACTTTCCCGACGGCCCGGGGCATCGCCAAACATGCCTGGCTGGGCAGCACCGTGCCGCACCCGGCCAGTTTTCTGAAAATCCTGGCTGACCTGGCCCTGCTCCCGGCAGCCGAACGGCAGAAGCTGTGGCCGTGGCTGGAACCGGTCCTGACCACCTATCGTGCTGTCAAGGAAACCAGCCGCGAATTCGGCCCGGTGGCCGAGGCCCTGGCCGCAGCGGAAGCGGCGCTGATGCCCTCAACCACAGCGGAATTGCCGGAACCACTGGAACCGGTCACGGGAACCAATCCCACCAACGAAACCGCTCTGGATCCCCAAACGGAACCGGCAGCACCGGAACCGCTCGTGGAAACCAGTGCTGATGCGGAACCTGGCCCCGAACCCCCGCTGGCGGCAGGTCCGGCGGTCGAACCGGAATCCGGCCAGCCGGAGCAATCCGCCGACAGCTTTTCCGACCCGCTGGCACTCCCGGAACCCGCAGCCACCTATGTGCAGGCTTTTGACAACCTGGGACAATTTCTGCGTGCGCAGTATGGCGCATTGGACCGTGTGTTCCCGGCACCGGTCAAAAATCTGGTGCAGAACGTCGAGAACCGCGTGAGCCTGCTTATGCCGACCAGCTTTGTGCGGGTGGTCTGGGAACTCGCCCGCCTGCCGCTGGCTGACCGCCAGGCCCTTTGGCCCCAGGTTGAGCCGGTGCTGGCGGCCTATCGGAATTTGCGGGGAAAGGTGGCCGGGTACCGGGCGGTGCAGGAACAACTGGCGTCCCTGACTGCCCGGCTGGCTGAGGTGGGACCCATTCCGGCAGTGGACAATTCCTCCCGGAAACCCGAAACCGTGCAGGCAGCCGAATACGCCTTCTATTCCAGGTTTGTCGCCCTGGAGCGAACCATCCGGCTCCGTTTCGGGACCCAGCGGAAAATTTTCTCGCACCAGGTCAATGTCCAGATGAAAACCATCTGTTTCAAAGGGAAAGCCCCGACACCGGCCACCTTTCTCAAAATTCTGACCGAACTGGCCCAGCTTCCCTTGCTCGACCGCCAGGCCCTCTGGCCCCAGGTTGAGCCGGTCCTGGAACTTTATCTGAAGCTGCCCAAACCCACGCACAACCGGCGCTTTTTGGATGAATTCGAGTTGCTGGCCGGAAAACTGGCGGAACGGTGAAAGCAGGTGGCAGCCCGGACTGCCACTCATTGCGCTGAATTTGTCTTGCGGCGGTTGAGTTCTGCCGTCACCCGCCGCTGTTGGTCAGTTTTTGGTTCAGTTTGGGGCTGATTTCGCTCTTTTTCCAACTGTGCCTGGGGTCGGGAGGGACCGGGCCG
The DNA here is from genome assembly GCA_019695185.1 of Blastocatellia bacterium. Classification (GTDB taxonomy): domain Bacteria; phylum Acidobacteriota; class Blastocatellia; order Chloracidobacteriales; family Chloracidobacteriaceae; genus JAIBAN01. Next base: position 1,690 of record JAIBAN010000069.1, read on the forward strand.
GAACAGCCAGACAAACGAGAAAACCAGGAGCGCGAGCAGTCCCAGCACCGCTCCCACATGAGCCACCAGCAACAGCAACGGGTTGCCAATCAGCCGGGCCAGCAACTCAATCTGCCGGAACTCAATCGGCAAAGCGATGATTCCGATGAGCAGGGCCACCTAAAAACCACCAGCCGGAATGAACGGTTCATGAGGTTTCCTTTATGGTTTTTCTGCCGCTCCGGGTGTTTCCCGGTTTCGCCTGCGTGTTTGGCTGGTTCCGGGGTTTTTTCGATGGTTCCGGAACTTCCAGGGCTTCTGTGAATCCCTGGAAATGCTTGGTTGGCGTGGAAGGCTGGCCCACATCCAGGGGCAACACGGATGCAGCCACGGGTGCCGTCCGGCTGCCGTCCGGTTCGGTTTTCCGTTGTTCCAATGCCCCTGAGAGGGAACTCGCCGTCAGTGCCAGCCCCGCAGTCATGACCAGCAAGGCCAGAACCTGCATCCGCCACCAGCGCCGGGAGGCCCTGGCTTTCCAGCGGTCATACGCCGCCAGCACCCGGACCCGCAGGCGGGCCGGAGGCAGCCAGGCGGCAGCCCCGGCAGTCCATCCCAGAGCCACCAGGCGGGCCGGAAAGGCCGCCTGGCGGTACAAGGCCAGGAGAGCTTTTTCACGGGGTTGCCGGGAAGTTCCGCTCATCACGCAGTCCCCCCTTCACGATTCCGGTTCGGGGGCAAGTCCCAGAAATTTGCGGACACCGGTCCGGGCGCGAAAGAGCAGCGACTTGGTGGCCGGCAGGCTGACGCCCAGTTCCTCACTGATTTGGTCCATGGTGGCATCCTGGGCCTCACTCAGCCGGTAGGCTTCCCGTTGCCGTTCGGGCAAACGGTCCAGTGCCCGTTCCAGGTCCAGCAGCCGGTTGAATTTTCTTTCCGAGGCCCCCGCGCCCTCAAAGTCCCGGCCCGGAAGCAGCCAGTCCAGCACGGCTGCCGTGCGGGCCTCTTTGCGGTAATGCTTCCGAATCAGGTGGTCGGCAATGGAACAAAGGTACGTCACAAACTCCACCCCTCGGTCCGGTTCAAAGCGTTCCTCGTGTTTGAGGACTTCCAAAAACGTGTCGTGGACAATGTCCTCGGTCACCGGGACCTGATGGACCCGATGCAGCGTGAACCGCCAGACGACGGCGTGGTGCCGCTCATAAAGAGCACCAAACGCTGCGCGGTCTCCAGCCTGGGCACGGGTGAGCAGTTCCTGGTCCATGTCGTTTGGCACAATGTGGTTCCTGGTTTTTGAGTTTGGGGGGACTCTATTCACTTATTACCCGCAGAGGGGTAAAAAGATGCGGTCTGGCAAAGAAATTTTCCGATCCGTGGGTTATGTTCGGAAAGAGGTTCTCAACTTCAATCCACCCTTGCCTCAAGCAAGCGAAACAACGGCCTTTCGTTGGGGCTGGAGTTGCTGGCGGGTTTTTCCGACTTCACCGGCGGCACATCCGCTTTCACTTCCCACCAACCTGGCGCAACCGTCGTCTGTCCCTTCCAGCCTTTTGGCGCTTTGGCTGATTTGGGAACCAGAACAGCGAGCGGAACAAGGCATTCCTGTGGCGTAATCCCCCCGTGGTATCCATATTGTTTACTGACGTAGCGAATGCTTTCCGTCCAGGGGGCAATCATGCGGTTCCCAGCCATTCCCCGCACCCGTGGACCGGCCAGTCGCAATTCACCCGGCAGCGGGGCTTCATTATCAATCCGGGCGCGTTGGTAGGGTTCAAATTTATGGAGGGTTGAATTTCGTTCCAAAACGTGGCCATGGTCGCTCGTGATTATCACCAGCCGCCCGGTTTCCGCCGCCAGCCCCAGGACTTTTTCAAGCACGGGGATATGATGCAGGTTCCAGGGCGCAATGAGCTGACTGCCACCCGACAAATGGTCATCAATGGCATTGATAACCATTCCAACCACCCGCTTTTTGTCATTTCTGATGGTATCCGAAACTACCGATTTTAATCCTCCACTGATCGGATCGGTCAAATCCCCTTTCAAAAAGAGCGTCGGGCCATTGGTCTGGCCAGTGAGGGCAAGGAGTCCGGGATGCTCCTGAAACCCCTTCCGCTCGTGCTTCAAGCCTTGATTCAGCTTTCCGCACAACAAACTCACTCGTGAGGATTCCGTCACGGTGGGCAGAGCCGCCAGAGTCGGCTTCAAACCGGCCTCAGCTCCAACTTCCGTCCATCCATGCCGTTTGACATCCTCCAGCAATTCGAGCCAGACCGCCAGACTCATGCCGTCCAGCACAATCAGCAAAACCGGATTCGTCTTTGCCAGGGGGATGACCAGTTCGGCAATCACATTTTCTATCGGGAGGATATTTTGTTCCGGGCAGCCGGCATTCAGCCAATCCCGGAGGTGTGTTCCAAACTGCTGATTCTCGTCTTCCCGAAATTGGCTGACCTGTTCCAGGATCACCCCATAAACCTGGTTGAGCCCAGCCGAAGCCGTATCACCCTGGGCCAGTTTGGTGCGCGCCCAATCAACCCAACCTGATTCCTGAACGTAGGTCTCAGCCGCCGCGTCCAATTGGGAAAAGGTCCGGCGGGGTACCTGAGCCAGCCACTGACACAGCCGCAGGGCCATCCGGACCCGTTCAATTCGTTCCGTGGCCAAGTGGCTTTCACGGTGCGCCTGAACCTGTTCGAGCAATTGTTTGGCCACCGTCAACGAAGCCCCGGCAGCCTTCTGCACCACGTTGGCCAGCTCACTGCCAATGTGTTCAAACAGGCGCTCAAAACCGAGCAGCGAATACCGACTGTAGGGTGCGGCTGCCTCCGCCTGAACCTCTTTTAGAATCTCGTCAAAGCGGTTGAGCACCAGGGTCAATCGTTTGCGCTGTTCTTTGCGATACAGTTTTTCCACCACCTCGCCCGCCGCCTTGCCCCAGGCTGTCCCAGCCTGTTTGGGCAGTGTTAGATTTCCGACAAAGCGTTCCAGCCGAATCAATGCGTCCTGACAGGCTACTTTTGCGCCGGCCTGCAATAAAGTTTGAAACACCAGTCCCAAGGCCACAGCGTCCGCCCCAAATCCGGCTTCAATGCAGCGAAACACCCACTCCACATCCGTGTCAGCCAGGCGCGAAATCCAGGCCCGCACCGCCCCCTGTTGCTCACTGGGAAGCTCCAGATAAGCCGTCAGATTGCTTTCCGTGAGCGTCCATTCCAGCGTATCGCGCAAATCCGGTTGGGCGTTGGAAAAACCAAGTCTGGTCAGAAAGTGCGTCCACACGGTTTCTTCCGTCAGGACGCCGTTGGGTTCCGGGTGGTACCCTTCCGGAGGTTTGTTGTGGAGGAGGAACTCTGCCATCCAGGGCATTTTGACCAACACTGGAGCGGAACGGTGCGCCCCAAACAGCGTCTCCACCATGGACCAGGGTTTGATGCGAAACAACCGTTGGCGGGTCAAATGTGCCAACACGTCAAGCCCCAAATCGGATTCGTCCAGCTTGGTGAGAATGACCAAAGTCGTTTCCGGTTCACGGTGAGAGACAAGGGTTTCACGGATATGCAACACTGAATCGCACTGCACAAACCGAAAGGCCCAACCGTCCAGCGATTCCCTTTCAGCTTCTGCCCAGGTGCCGGTTGTATGAATGCCAATCACAGGTGCCTGGGGCCGCTTTTGGAGGATTTGCCGGGCGAGCATCCGAATATGCAATCCCAGGGCCGAGAAGGGAGCCGGAGGTGGGTTCATTCGTCAATCACCTCCCAGGAAATCCGGATGCGCGCCGCACCCCCTTCAAGCAGGCGCTGGCAGAGTGTCTCAGTCAGGGTGGCCACTTCCTCAACCGAGGTACATTCAGTCGAACCAGATGCGGGTGGTGCAGAGACCTGCAAGACAGCCCTGGCTGGAACCGGTGCTGGTACGGTGGCAGTCAAAGGCTTCACCGGAACCGGCGGCAGCGGCGCAAATGAGACTGGTGGCGCTTGGACCACGGGCGCGTGGACCTGCACCACCGGAACCGGTGCCACTGGCGGAGGTGGTGCCTGGGTCAGCAACTGAAGGGCTTTTTTGCGCAGTTCCTCGATTTTTTGCGTCAGCGGAAGAACATGCTCATCTTTTTGAAACCGCTCGGCCAACTGTTCAATGATACCTTCAGCAGGCACTTTTCGCTCATCCTGCAATTTCCAGATACTGTGAAAAATATCCCATTCAAACTGGCCCAGCGCCTTGGTGAGTTCCGGCAATTTGGCCAAAACCGCAGCCATCGCCGCTTCAGACGTTTCCAAACCGGCTGTCGCCAGGGTTTCCACTGTTTTTTTCGCATCCGACCCGACTATTCCATCCATCAGGTTTTTCAACGCGGTGATGGTTTTCAGCCGGGGGGAATCGTTCACTTTGAGAACTAAACACGCCTGTTGCACTTTGGTCTGGATGTCGCTCACCTGGGCTTTGGACTGGGTGGCCTTTTCCTTGATGTCCCGTACAAAAGTGGTGTGATTGATGGCATTGCAAAGTTTTGAGGTTTTGACACCAAACAGGGCCTTCCCCCGCTCCAGGGCAAGGTCCCAATGTTCAGCCACGGGCAAGGTTTCCTGCCGCAGTTCGGTTTCGTCGGGCAATTTGTCCAACGGGGCTTCAAACGGAACGCCATGCAGGAAAAATGAATGGTTCGCTTGCCGGGCAAAGGTGTGAATCACAAGGTTCTGCAATTCGACGGGTAATCCCATCGGTTTGGGGTCATCCATCCATTGGCGCAGTTTTCCGACGGTGAGCGGACCACCATATTGGGATTCCTTGCGGATAAAATGATTTTTCCAATGGTTGTCCAAAACCAGGTGCCCGTCTCCGGTCATGTCAGCCAGCTTGAGCGGGTTCACAAATTGGCGCAGTTCTTTGCGGTATTCCTTTTCAATCGTGGCCCGTCCGTTGGCATCCTGCATGGCCAGGACCAGATGGCCGAAAACCCGTTTGAGCACGGTTGGGGTCAGGCTGACCACCTCTTCAAACATGGGGTGGGCCGGAAACTGGTGGCTGAGGGCCTGGTCCAGCAGATTTTGCAAGGCCGCCTCAAAGTTGGCAGCCACCGGCGGTTGGAGCCTGAACCCCGGTTCCAGGGTTTGAAACTGCTCGACCAGAGTCAGGTCGGAAGTCGTGTCCACCGTTTCCTTGCCTGGAGTTGAAATGCCATAGACACCTTCGAGGGTGGTCACCATGCGTTGTTTAAGCTGGCTTTGCTGGTTTTCCAAAATCGTCTTGGCGGCGGCCCGGTCAGCCACCGACAAATGTTTGACGTAAGAGGAAAGCCGTTCCCCCTGGAGCAGAAAATCCAGTTTCACCAGCCGTGCCAGTTCGTGGCGGCTCTGCTGGCTCAGAAAGAGCGGCAGCCAGACAATCGTTTTGGCGGTTTTTCCCGGCACTTCCCGAAACCGTTCCAGCCGTTCGGCATCCTCTCGGGGCGTATGCCCATCGTCAAACGGATAATCAATGATAATCCGCCAGTCATCACCGGGTGGAATGAAGGAATCGTCCACATTCAATTCCCGCACGTTGTTGACCAGGATTTCGCAATACCGTTTGGTTCCCCGCCAGTAAAACGAATGTTGGAGCGCATGGAGCTGGGGCTGGTCCGAATCCTTGATGCCAGCCTCGGAAAAGAGCAGTTTCCTGATTTTTTGGATGCGGTTGCCGTGGTTATCCTCGCCGGCCACCTGGGCCAAAATGCCGTCGGTATCCACCCCGGTCAATTGCAGTGAAATCACCGGTTGGTTTGGCTGGTCGCCAATTTTCAACTGACCGATTTCCCCGGCCCAGCGCTTGCACTTGGCCAGCACAATCCCGGCTTCCTTGCCGGGAATCGGGGATTTGATGGTACCGTGGTTGAGCGCCGCCAGTTTGGCCGGAGTCAGATTCTTAAATGACTCAAGATTGGGCGCGAGGGCCGCAATCAGCAGGGTTTTGACCAGCCGGTCATCGTTGCGGAGGGCCATGGCCTTGGGGTCGTCATAGGGCAAATGTGCCATGTCCTCGAACCGCAATTGGTGGATGTGTTCCAGCAGCGGGTAAAATTTCTGTTGATAGAGGCGCTTGGCGTTGTCGAAATCAACCCGGATTTTTTCGTGAAAAGCCTCGTCCCCTTCGGCAATCAGTTCAAAAATGTCCCCCACCGGAACCAGGTCGCCCAGCTTGAGCGTGTCGCGCTGTTCAACCAGCAATTTCATCATGACCTTGATGGCCGTGCGCTCCCGTTGCAGCAGGAACGAGACTTCCACCAGGGTATCAATCAAAGCTGGCGAAAAGGGGTAGGTTTTGCGGAATTCCTCCGGTTTGCCCTGACTGGTCATCAAAATATCCAGCACTTCCTGACGGACGGCGGTGGTTTTGCGAAATGCTTCGTCAATCAGTTGCCGGGCGGTTTCGTTCTTGGGGGCCAGCAACCGTTTTTCGGCAATTGCGGGCAGGTTGCGGTCTTCCAGGTTGATGGGATGAAAACGCGCTTCATAGTGGTCAAAGGTGGTGCTGAAACGAAGAGATTCCTGCCCCGTGTGCTGGTCCTCCACAAGTAACCGCAAATCACGCTGGCGGGCAATAAAACTGATGAGTGGGACCGGGCGGTCGGCCACCTGGTATTCAACCAGTTTGACCAGTTTCTGGCCCTCATTGTTGATGAAATTCATATCCCCGCCCTTGGTGGCGAGCCACAGAATCAATTCGTCCAGAAACAACACCACTCCGTGGTAACCCAAACCTTGGGCATGTTGGCTGAGGAGGGACAGACCCGTATCCAGGTCCACAAATTCCCCAGCCGCGCTCATGGCGGAAAAGAAGGTATCTACCAGACAACTGACGAGGTCACCCCGCTCCCTGGATTTGGGTAAAGCTTTGACCCCGGCTGTATAGCGTTCCGCATTCCACACCTTTTCCATTTTGCCCCAGCCCCCTTTGGCCGGGCCGGTCGGACTGCCTTTGGTGGAATGGCTGGTCAGGGCACCGAAAAAGGTTTCATCCCCCATTTTCTGACGAAGTTTTTCCGCATCCTGCAAAATTTTATCGGCCAGAAACACGCCCGGCGTCGGCGCATGTGGGTGCAGGCGGTGAATGAAATCCACATAACCGCCCAGAATGGCCGATTCAACGTTTTTGGCGTTGAGAAAATGAAACGGCACCAGCAGGAAATTTTTGCCTTCGGTCCAGGCGCTGTGTTTGGCCACCACCTTGGCCAGTTCGGGGATGGCGCGCGCCTCGGGGTTGCCCTGCAAAATCAAACAAAGGATGGCCATGTAATGGCTTTTACCGCTGCCAAAACTTCCCTTCAGGTAGGCTCCCTTGCTGCGGTTTTCTGCCACCGCTGAACGGATGAAATTCAGCCCTTCTTCAAAACATTTCTCCAATTGTGGCGTCACCACGTATTGCTCGACGGTTTCCTTGGGATGGGTAATGCCTTCCGCGAGCCGGAGCACATAATCGCCCTGCCGCACACTGTCCGGTAAATCAATCAGTTCTTTGATATAGGTCATAAGGGCAAATTGAGAACTTTGGAATTGAAGTGCGATGGTATGTTAGCCAATTCTCCATTTTTTATTGCGTAAAGGAAGAATTTCAGTATCCCATTTGTGCAGGCAATAGCGATGGTATTCACCCAAAGCAATTGGAAGGCGGTGCTCGGTTTCGGCAGCAATCAGACTTTGGATTTCAGCTACAAAATAGTTGAACGATTTGACCGGTTCGGTGGCGGTATTTCCCCGCAGTTTCTTTTCAATCGTCGTGATGAAGGCAATGTCCAGGATGAGCGGATTGGTCCCGTTAAACTGCCTTCCGACCCGGTCGTCCCGACGGGTCCAGGTGCGCAACGTGAACCTTTGGTAGCGCATGATGATATCTTCCATAGTAGTAAATATCATCATGTCATCATGAGACGTCTGGACGTCTAACGTTAGGTTCAAGGTTGCAGACGTCTGGTCCTTTGGCAATTGGAAAAAATAGGTTGCGAGCCGCAGAAAAAAATCCTGGAATTCAAGGTTGTGTAAATGGCAAAAATCCTTGACCTGCTTGGAAACAGGTTCCGGCAGCCGCAAAGTGTGCCGGATTAAATTTCGTTCCCGGTAGGATTTTTCATGATCTATTGAGGGTTGGACCCCTGGATGTCTGGCGGTTGAACCCTTAGACGTCTGAGGGTTTGAATGGCCAGACGTCCAGACGTCTGGCTTGGTTGAACCCTTAGACGTCTGGACGTCTAAGGGTTCGTTTAGACGTCTAAGGGTTGAACTCTCCGAGAGGTCACTCGAAAGCGCCTTTTCGGTGTTTTCAGGACGGGGTAAATCCGGTAATGGAGCGCCACCTGGCGGAGTTTGCAGGGCACTGTCATCCTGAATCCCAGTGGACACCACCAATGGATTGATGGCGGGAAGTGCGCTGGCCGGTTCCACCGAGGGGCTTCCGGCGACAAACCGTTGCACCATCCGTTTGGCGTCTTCCAGTTCCTTGGAAAGCTGTTCGGGTGTCCGGTCCAGTTTTTTAAGCCCGGCTTCGAATGCCTGTTGTTGCCGTTTGTTCATTGAGGAATTCCTCCATCACCGCCAGATAATCCTTGTGCCCATGGCACCCGTTGCCATATTCGGTAATTGGTTGCGCTGCTCCGGCTGCTTCGTGGAGCGTCGTGGTATAGCGAATCACGGTCTTGAACAGTTCGTCCGGAAACCGTTCCTGAAGTTCCTGCAAAATCTGCCGGTTGGCCCTCACATTGGCCCGGTGCATGGTGGCCAGCACCCGGATGCGCTGGCGGGTGGCGCGAATATCGGCCACGTCAACCAGCACCAGCAGCAATCGGCCCAGGGCTTCGGCCCCAAAGAAATTGGTCTGGCAGACAATAATGACCAAATCGGCAGCCAGGAACGCATTCAGGGTCGCCATTCCCAAATGGGGCGGTGTATCAAGGACCACAAAATCAGGTTGGGTCGGCAGCCGTTTGAGTGCCCGCTCCAGCCGGCGTTCCCGTTCGATGGCCGAAACCAGGGCCAAATCAACTTCCGCCAGGGCCCGCGAGGCCGGGGCCGGGATAATCGAAAGGTTTGGGAATACCGGGAAAATGCAGGTGGCCGGGTCAGCGGTTTTGTCCACCAGCAAAGTGTAAGAACTTCTTTTATCTTCGGTGAGGTCCACTCCGACATGGGCGCTGGCATTGCCCTGGGCATCCAAATCAACCAGCAGGGTATTCTGACCGGCACGGGCCAGACAGGCTGCCAGATTGACCGCCGTCGTGGTTTTTCCCACACCGCCTTTTTGATTGGCAATCGCTATGACTTGCATCAAACAAAGCCTTTCAGATTCAAATGGGTAAATTTCGGGATAATTGTGTGTGCCTGTTCAAAGTTCAACCCAAACGGCACGAAAACAACGGATTTTCAGGGTTTGGGGTTTGGAGTTCAAGTTTTAGCGTTTGGAGTTCAAACTTTAGTTTGCTCTTTATTCTTTCAAAGACCCAAGCTAAAGCTTGAACTCCAAACGCAAGCTAAAGCTTGAACTCCAAACTGGTTGCCGTATGGCCCAGCGCGCGGGCTTCTTCGTCGAGGAAGGTGGCAAAGAAATCGCCCAACCCAATCCCGAAAGCCGGGTCATATTCGTTATGCCATTGCAGCAGCCAGGGGAGCAGTTCAGCAATGCCCTTGAGCAGCAGCAGCAACCGCTCCGGCGGCCAGCCTTCGTTGGTTTTGGCGAGTTCGAAGTATTCCGCGATGGCCTGGGCCAGTTGCAACTGGTTCCAGCCAGCCCACGCAATCACGGGCGTCGGGTCAACGGCCCGTTCGCATTTCGGGAACGACACAAACCGCTCTTTCGGCACGTCGAGCTTGCCCCGCAGCCGCCAGAAATTGGAAGACAGGAAATCGGCTCCCTTGTATTTCGGCGGAACCGGAATCTCCCCGACTTCACTGGCTTTCAGCGCCTTGGCCTGTTCGGGCGTCAGGTAACCGGAATCAGTCGGTGGCAGGGCGGTGCGGGCGTCAATCCGGTCTTCCTGGCGTTGCAGTTCCCAGACCTGTTTCCAGACCGAATGGTTTCTCAGTCCGGTTTCCTTGTAGCGAAACTGCGGCAAGAGCGGCACCGCCTCCGCCTCGACCAGTTCCGTCACCAACCGCGTGACGTCAAAATCAGGTCTCCCGCGATACATCTCCGCCACCTGCATAAATTCCGCATCCGACCGTACCATATCCGCCAGCCGCGCCGTGGTGGTCAATTGGGTTTGGGTCCAGTACCGGGCACCCTCCAGCCGGTCCAGCAGCCATTCGCGGAGCGCCTTGGTTGCCTGTTCGTCCCAGGGTTCAGTATTCCAGCGGCGTTTGTATTCCGGACGTTCAATCAGATTGATATTTGGATTGGAGGCAATCAATTCAATCCGTTTTTCTACCAAGCTCTGGTAATAAGGAGGCCAATCCTTGGGAATTTCAACCATCCGTGTGGAACCATGTCGCTCAAACCAGGTGGTTGTCAGTTCTCCGGCGGCCATTTTCCGCGCCATCACGATTTCAAACGCCCGTTGTCCTAAACGAATGGGTGGCGGTTCTGCTATCGTCTCGGCTTCGGATTCACTGAGCAACCCATAAAGGCCGTAACATTGCCAGTCCAATTCCTCTTGAAAAGCAATCATCCGCCCCAAAAGAATTTCCTCAACCCATTGTTTTAAGCCGGGCAGGCTGCTCTTTTTTGGAACTGGCAATTTGAAAAGTTCAGCCGGGGTCATCCGCTTGTATTCTTCAGCCTGTTTGTCCAGGCTGCGGGCAAATTCCAGCGGTTTACCTTCGGGAATCGGGAATTGTTTGAGCTTTGTGCCGTCGTGTTCATAGAAATCATGCCATTTTTCATCCTTGGAACAAGCCCCTCCAGGACCGCCTTTGTTATGGAAGATTTGCTGCATCCAAAAACAGGCTGTTGAACTGTTTAATAATCCCAGCAAAGCCAAATGGTCGTCTTCGGTTGCATCAGCAGGCAATTTGATAACAGGAGCGGTTTGTTTGAAAACCTGACCTCCTCGGTCAAGAGCAAAGTTGTTATGGGTTCCGACGAAGGCAAAGGTGATGGAAAAGGGAATGCGGTAACGGTCTTTTATCCAGCGATACCAACTCCACCAAGGTTCCCCCAAAAACTTTCGGGTTTTTCCTCCGAAGGAAAAAACCCCTTCAGATGAACTCCGAAAGGGCCACAACCATTTCCCCCAATTACTTAAGGGGTCAAATTGAATTAAATCAAATTGATCATCATAAGGAGTAAGTGCGGCTAAATCAGTTTCAGTTTTCCAATCACGAACGGATTCACCATAAATCATGGGTTTAACCAAGGCAGGTGGAAATTTCTTGGTTTTGGGCACAGAAAATGGAAAAATGAAAACTTCATCAATTCCTGTAAAACTCGTCGGGCCACACGAAGAAATAAGATTTCCTAGACGATTTTCAGCTTGCTCTTCAATCAATTCTTTAAGTTCTGATGCTCCGCCACCACCGATACTCCACGGATGCTTGTAGAAATTGGCTCGCGGCATATCCACAACACTGACGAAATCACTCTGAGAACCGGCGACATCCACCTGATTCAGAATCGCAGACCAGACTTGGCCTTTGGCCGGGTCAGCGGGTGTTGACGGCTCGCCTTTGATGCCCATCACAGCGCGAACGGTTGAAGTGACCGGCTTTCGGTTGCATCCAAACAAAATCACGGTTGGGGTGCCGTGGCCGGGAATGTAGGCTCCAGACGTGTCAATTACGTGGGTCATATCCCAGGTGGGGATGAATTTCTCAATCAGCTTTTTGCCGAATTCGCGTTTCATAAACGAATTGGCGGTAATCATCCCGACAAAACCGGGGGGAGAGTCTTGGGAGTCTTGGGAGTCTTGGGAGTCTTGGGAGTCGCCGAAATTAAAACCTTGAACTTTGAGCCCTGGTTCCGGCCCTTTGATGGCAAGGTCAAAGAAACGCTCCATAAACGGCACGGCGAGCGAATATTTCATGTGACAGGATTTGAAGCGTTCGCGGTAGGCCAGATTCATGGCCGGTTCTTTCGGCGTGATGTAAGGCGGATTGCCCACCACGGCGTGATATTGCTGGCCCAGAATCCGCATGAGCGCCGGGGCGTCTTCGGCAGCGTAGACGTGCAGCAAGGGGTCTTCCTCGCCGAGCAGGTACATTTGCCGGTGGCCCTGGTCCTGCGAGGTCCGTGGTCCGTGCAGCAGCGAATCGCCCACCGCCAGATTGAAATGAAAGTTGGGGGCATCCTCCAGCCGCGAAATTTCCGAAACCGCCAGCGCAGCCACCAGCAACCGAAAGCGGGCAATGGCCACGGCATAGGGATTGAGGTCTACGCCGTGGATGGCATTCAGCGCCAACTGTGCCACATGCCGCACATTTGAGTTTGGTTCCTGCTTTTGCAGCAATGCAAAGAGCCGTTCGAAGCCACCCAGCAAAAAGTGTCCCGAACCGCAGGTGGGGTCAATCAGCCGGACGGTGCGGAGTCCGAAGGTGTCAATGGCGGGCGTCAGGGTGCGGTCAAGAATGAAATCCTCGACAAATTTGGGCGTTTGCAGCAGCGCGTAGGTCTTTTTGGCCGCTTCGGATAAATCCTGATAGAGGTCGCCCAAAAACCGGGTCTCCAGTTTCGGGTCGGTGAAGTCGTGGATAAGGACACCGGACCCAGGGTCAATCTTGCGCCAGAAATTGAGGAGCAGCGTTGCGCCGTCGCCCGACGGTCCCAGTTTCCAGAGCGGGTTGTGGGCTTCGTCAAAGAGTTCTCCCACGCTGGGAAGTTTCATCCAGTTCCGGAAAACGAAGGAGAGATATTCACGGTCGCTCTGCGTTGGGTGGGATTTGAAAAAGAGCGTATGGTGGTCGTTTGCCAGATGGAGCGCTTCACCCGGACCGGCCAGGTATGGCGTCGGCACCAAATGGTTGTCCTCCAAAAACCGGACGAAGACACAACCCAGAATCCAGGCCACCGCCACCTGCGTGATGTAGTCATCGCGCCAGACCAGAAAATCCGCCGAGGTGCGCCCGGCCTGGCGGGCTGCCGTATATTCGGCGCGGACTTCGTCATTGATGTCGGGCCGTTCGTTGCACCGCTCGCGGATGTCGGCTTCGAGCTTGCGGAGCACGCCCTTCAAATCTTCCAGCAACCGTTTTCCCTGAATCACGTTTCCCCCGTTTTGAGTCGTTTGGAGTTCAAGCTTTAGCTTGCGTTTGGAGTTCAAGCTTTAGCTTGTGCTTTGGCTTGTGCTTTGGCTTTGGTTTTTGCTTTTCACGGAACATCCCATTTCTTGCCAAAATCCAGCACCGGATATTCCTTCCAGATTTCAAGTGCCCGCTCCCGCCCAATTGCTTCCAGGTATTCGGCGGCGCTGGAAAAGGGCCAATCCTGCCATCGTTCAACATATTGATGATGAACCGGATTATGGTGAACATAATTCAGACAGGCCCAAAAGTGGCGGTCCGACCGCATCGCCCGTTCATGGCAGTTATACCAGACTTTTCGCCCACGGGTGTTGTCCTCACCGTTCCAAAGGAAGGAAAGCCGCCCATGCATTTTGCCCAGTTCGGCCAACAACGGAGTGATTCCTTTGGTAGCAAGCAAAATATGGTAATGGTTCGGTAAAACACACCAAGCGTACAGTTGGGTGGCCAGTGGCTGGCATTTGGAAACAAGTTCGGATTCAAAGGCAGTCATCCGTTCGGACGAATTTCCAATGATGTGGGCATGTTCATAACAGGCCGCCGTAATTAAAAATGTGACTTCGCCGGCGAAATCCCAATGGGGTGGCGAATGCCAGGGTTGCCGTTGGGTTTTTCGGTAAACCAGCAATTGGTTTCGTTGGATTTTTGTTAGTTTGCGCCAGTCGTACATAAGAAAACCAAAAACACAAGCTGAAGCTTGAACTCCAAACACAAGCTGAAGCTTGAACTCCAAACTAATCCAACACCTGTGAAATCCAGGTCTCGGTGACACGGCTCCACTGACCCGAACCAATCACCGGCAGCACTTTGCCGTTGACGGAGGGAAACGACGACTGCTGGTCGGATGCCAACAGAACCCACAAACCATGGATGCCCTGGCCGGAGCGTCCGGCCCGTTCGCGCAATTCCTCCAAGACCTGCAATTGGTCGTAGCGGGCCAGAAGTCCGGGATTGACCGCCAGGACCGTCGTGCCTGGTTCAGCCAATTGGGTTTCAACTGCCGGAATCGCCAGCGAGACGAATTCCAGTAGCATTTTCCAGTCGTAACTGTCATGCCGGGCCGCATCGGAGGCCAGCACCATGCCCCAATCAATTTCCTGTTCCAGGGCCTGCCGTCTCATTTCAGAGATGAGAATTTCATCCACATTACGCGGTTCCAATTGAAATCGTTTCGCCAGGGCGATTTCAGCCCGCTTCATATCCCGTGGAGCCACCAGCAGGGCGAGAAACCCGCCGTCTTTGCGGGACGCGGCCAGTTTTTTCTCAAACAACCGGGCATCGGCGATTTCCGGGGTGATTTCGGTGAATTTACCAGCGGGTGTGGGTTGCAAGGCTTCGAGGGTGCCGGGGAGCGCCGTGCTGGTCCAACCGGTGGTGGGCTGGAGGTCGGGAAACTCGTACATCTGTTCAAGAGCGTTCCAGTGCAGGTCAAACCCGATTTCCCGCAACAACGAATCCAATGCCGGCGGCTGCGGAAGGGTTTCAGCGGCTGGATACCGGTTTCTGACCCCATCAATAATATCCTGCAGGAGCAATCCCCGTTTGCCGTTGGCGTGAACCGTACCCGTCAGCCCGCCCTGGGCCAGTTTCAGGGCCTTGAGCGCGGCCATGCCTGCCGGATAGATTTCCAGTCGGGTGGAAAGTGCCGCCGTTGTGGAAGCTGCCACCGCCAGCCGGACTAGGCGGGCTTCCGGAGGCGGTTCCATCCCTGCGGGCAACCTGACGGCGGACAGGTCCTCAACTGCACGTGCAAACGTTGCAAGGGTATCGTCCAGCACCAGCCGGTCGGCAATTTTGCCGAATTCCACGACCGTTTTCTCCGCTTCCGCAATGGTCGTCAAAAAGGTTCCGGCTCCGGCTTTGAAATCAAAAAAACGGGGTTCTTTTTCCTTGTCTTCAACTTCCAGCGCCGCCCGGATAAGCCCCTGTGCCAACCGCGTCCGCCGTGGCTCCTCCGCAACTGACCCGCGAACCGCCAGGAGGGTGGTGGAAAGCTCATCCAGTGTGGCCAGCCCGCCGTGCTTCCGGATAATTTCCCACAGTTCCGCCCGGAGTGCCGCAAGCGATGGGTTTTTCTGCCAAAGCTGGCGCGCTTTGACAATCACCTGACTGATGCGCCCCCGGGTCACGTTGCACCGCCCGGCGGTTTCCAACTGGTTGGGCCAATTGGGTTGAGGTCCTGCGGTTTTTCCGGGCGGCAGAACCATTCCCAGGTAGGTCGCCACCACCGGACGGTCCTTTCCTCTGGTGGTGGAGTCAAGTACCAGCAGTTGACTCGCCACCTCATCCAGGGTTGTCACGAGCGGCAGGCTGCCCTCCTCGGTCGTGCCGGAGGATTCGGTTTCGGCAGGCGGAGTCCAATCGTCCTCCAATTTGGCAAAGCGGGCCTTCAGGTTTTCCCGCAACTCGACAATTTCACGCCGGGTCCGGTTCCCCACCCCTTTCAAATGGGAAATCGCATGACGGGTTTGCCGCAGCAGGTCACCCACCACAAAGACGCTCATGCGGTCCAGCGCATTGGCAATATTGGGGCTGATTGGGAGCGCCGCCACGGGCGTTTCCAGGCCGAGCTGTAGATTTTGACCTTCACCCGGCACGGTTTTCCCAATCGAAGCAGGCAAAAAGGCACGGGTCGGCGCTTCAAAGATTTCACGCCAGGCGTGGAGCATATCGTCGGCGTTATCAAACCGCTCCGCTGGCACCCGCCGGAGGGCACGGGTAAAAAAGGCGGTTGCCCGTTCCCGAATTGCCGGGTCATACAGTTCCGTTGGCAGGGTGACCTCACACTCCAGCATATCCGGACGGCTGCCGCCTTCGCCCCATTTGGGTAATACTCCGGCGGTCATTTCATGGAGGGTCATGGCCACGGCAAACCGTTCTGCGTGGGTATCCCAGCGTTTGGGTTTCCGCAGTTCCAAAAAAGGGTCCAGGTAAGGAATGGTGCCCGCCCGGATGTTGTCAGCGGAAACGCCGGCCAATGAAAAATCAAACAGGATCAAATGGAGCGCATCATTTGGGCCAAACGGGGTGATGCCGATATTTTCGGGTTTGATGTCGCGGTGCGGCGTGCCGAACTGTTCCAGAAACCGGACGGTTTCCAGCAGGTCCTGGCCAAACCGTTGCAGCAAATCCAGGTTGAGTTTGACGTTTTTGCGCAGGTATTCAGCCAATGTGCCGTTGGCCGCCTTCTGCATGGTGAATCCTGCCAGCGGGCCGAAATCAAACAGTTCAAAGGCTTCGACAATATGGTGAAAGCGGAGCCGGTTGAGAACGGCAAATTCTTCGCGCAAACGGTCGTTGTGGTCCGGCGAATCGGCCAGCTTGAGGACCACTTCGCGTTTTTCCATGACCCGTTTGTCTTTCCCCGGTTTTACCTCTTCCATCAGAAAAGCCACCGCCGTGGCCCCGGAACCCAACCGGCCCTTGACCGTCAGATTGCTTTTCAGTTTTTGACCGGGTTTGGCATCCAACGGATTGGCTGGGGTTTCGTCCTCCGGGCGGGTCAATTCATCTTCAACCTTATCAAGCTGCTCCAGGAAATCAGCCACGGTGTCCCAGCGCAACAAAACGTCCGGATGGGTGCTGAATTTGATGAGTTCCTGCAAATGACGGCTCGTGCCATCCAGCGTGGCCCCCAGGTTCAACCCTTTGCCGTCCCTGATTTTGTCGGCCATCTCAACAGCGGTTGCCGCTGGAGGTGTCCCAGTGAAAAGAAAATAGGCAATCGCCCCCAGTGAGAAAATATCGAGGTGTTCCGCCGAGGTTTCAGGGTCTGAAATTGATTCCGGAGCCAGATAAATTGTCGAGGCATCCTCGATGAGCTGTTCCACATGATGCGTGGGTGACAACCGACTGCTTTGCGAAGAACTGCCGCCCTCTCGAAACCCCAAATGCCAGTTGAAAATCTGGGTACGGGTCTGGTTCGATTCATCCGAAGTGACCAGGATACTTTGCGGACTGAGAGTCCGGTGGAAAATTCGCTTTTTATGAGCAAAGCCAACGGTTTCGGCGATTTGCCTGAGTAAATCGAGCCGGACATCGAGCGTCAACCGGTCATGGTGCTCGCGCACATAGAAATCCAGCCGGTTGGCATCGGTCGGCTGGCGAAAGGTCAGCGCCGGACCACGCTCGGATTCATAGAAGTCCTTGACCTGCAAAATGCCACGATGGTCCAGGGTTTCCAACAGGTGAAACTCACGGGCCGCCGCTCGCACCAGGGTGGCACGGTCTGCTTCAGCCAGATGCCGGGCCAGATTATAGAGGCGCACCCGGCGCTCGGTTCCAACCGAGACATGTTTTCCCACCCAGTCCTGGTAGGCCCCACTTGGACTTTCAAAAAGCAGGGTTTCAAGCTGGTAATCGCCAACCTTGCGGAGCTTGCGCGACTGCCGGATGCCGGCTTCATCCACTGCCTTGGCAATGGCCTGTGCCATTGGGCGATTGATTTGAACCGGATGATGAAGCGGTGCCCCTTCATAGTCGCAGCTCATGAGCGCAGAAATGATGCCGGGCGTTCGTTTTCCGTTCGGGTGCTCCCGGTCCCGCAGGCAAATCCGGTTTCGGGCCGTGCCTTGCAACCGACAATCGAGTTGTTCATTGGAACAGAATATGAGGGCTTCGACAAAAGGAAACCGCCCCTTTCCCTGCATGCTCCGTTGCCGTTTGAGCAGCGACGCCAGCCGTTTGGCCTTGCGATTGGCAAGAAACAGGGGGTTGTCCAACACCCGCGTTTTCCCGTTGGCTTGAACCTCCCAGGTCCCGGCATCTCCGGTGAGAATTCCCGGATAGCTCTTGATTTCAATCAAAAACAACCCCATTGGAGTCATCACCAACAGGTCCACCTCATTGATTGAGCCATCATCGGCGATAAATTCGAAGTTTGCCCAGGCGGCATAAGGGTCGGAATTCGGCAGCCGGTCTTTGACAAAATCCAGCCCCTCCTGTTCCCATTGGTAATCAGAGATGGTAACGGTATTCCAACGTGGCTCCTTCACGACGGTAACGGTCCTCAAATTGAGTGGGATCAAAAAGTACGGGTGCTTGGGGTTCTTGCCGATAATACTCAAATTCAAGCTGGGAAAATAGCGAAATGAGCTTGTGAATGTTGGAATCTTGAATCCGAGACAGCCAAAAAAACATGAGGAAGCCGAGCCAAGGGGATAAAAACCAAGGGGTCAAAAACCAACAAATGATGCAAAGGTAGAAGTTTGTTGTGCCTAAAGTGAATGAAAAGGCAAAGATGCTACCTGTGACGGACCACTTCTCACAGTGATTGTCCAGACGGTAGGATGGTCATGGTTTGGGCCGGGCTTTCCGTATTTCCCGAAGCGTGGCTTTCCAGAGAGCGGCAGTTTCGGGCAGGGGATAGCTGCCCACCAGCGCCCGCAACTCATCCCGGGCACCCGGCTGGAGGTCACAGCGGCTGCGAAATCCCAGCAGCAAAATTGCCCGGTTAAGTTCCTTGCCGGTTGCTGGTACACGGGGCGGGCAAGTCGGGATGGGTTTGGGCAGGATGGTGACAGCCGGTTTCTGGGGGAGATGGGTCGACCGGAGCCTCCGCCTGGCGACTTGGGTCGGACGCGCCTCCTGTTTCGCAGAAGGCAGGTGGGTGCTCATATCTTTTCCCCTTCCGGCGGGGGCGGTGTTTCTTTGATTTTCCGGCCCGGACGACGCAATTTCCCATCGCGCCAGAGTTCCGCATGGCGCTGTGACACCATGGTTTCCGTTCCCCAGTGATGGGACCAAAGCACTCCGTCAGCCACCAGAGCTTCCACTTCGGCTGTGGAGACACCCAGGAATGTGGCGCAGGCGGATATGGTGAGATAGTCAATGGGTGGCATGATTCCTCCGGCAAACGAGAATAAAACTTTAGCCCTGTTTGGAAGACGACTCAACCCGAACCGGCTGGCCTTTGAGAAAAACAACCCTGCCGCAACTTTTTCCTGATCACTGGGTAATAAGCACATGAATCCGCCGGAACGTTTCGTGGTCCTGCCCGTGATTGCATCCGGTTTCGGCGGAATTCGGTATGGTTGGTTGGATGATGAACGAGGCACCGCTGTTGACAATTTGCCCGAACCGGAGGACATCGCCTCCGAAATCATGGGCCTGCTGCAAACCGCGATGGCTGAAATGGAAGCGCTGATGGCAGCCCTCAACGGTGGCAGCAGCCAATAAATGGTCTGGTGCTGGCCCCTTTTTGACCGGAAATCCGCTTTTCAAAGTGGGAAGCGGTGCGCTCCCCAAAATATTTTTCCCGCCGACCGCAACTTTTTGCGGGTCTGCGGGAAATAAGTAAGTGAACGGGCAAAAATCGGCGGTTCAGCGCGAACCAGTCCGATAAGCTAGGGCTGTGTGTTTGAGTGAAAAGTTTTTTCAAAAACTGAAAAGGCAACACACTCAAAAGAATGGGGTTGCCGGATACTGAACTTTTAAGCAGCAGTTCCGGCCACAACTTCTTATGAATGCGAAATAAAAGAAGGAGATGAACAATGGCTAACGAAGAAAGTCAGGCGGTATCCTACGAACTCAATAATGTATTGAATCGCATTGCAGGTGACATGCCAAAGGAAACAGAGGAAACGCAAAGATTTCTCTCTGAAACAGAAAAAGCCGCTGCCTACATTCGTTGTACTTGGTGGGCTGGCTGTTACTATTGCCAAGATTCGAACGGTCAATGGCACCTTATTTACTGCGTAGCGTAAGTTGCCTAACTGTAGCGACCTGCATCGCTTTGAACTTCCCCCCGCGTCGTGCAGTGAAGCCCAGCCGGTTGAGTTGGTCGGCGATTTTGCCGTAGCTCTAGCCCTTTTCGCGTAAGGGTGCGACGATGGCGGCGGCTTTGCGGTTATGGTCGTTGTCGCGGGCATTGCGGATGCGCGCCAGCGTTCCCTTTGTCCGCGCTTCGCCGGTCAGGTTTTCCGGTTTGCCCAGCACCCCGCCCCGCGCTTTGTATGCCCGTAGGCCTCTTTCGTGCGCGCCGAGATCATTTCCCGTTCCTGTTTGGCCAGCGCCGCAAAAATGTGCAGCGTGAATTTATTCGCTGTCGGCATGTCCCCGGCGATGAAATCCACCCCCGATTCCATGAGATTGGCAATAAAGGCGACGTTGCGGGAAAGCCTGTCCAGCTTGGCAATGAGGAGGGTTGCCCCGCTCTCCCGGCAATGGGCCAGGGCGTTCAACAGTTCGGGCCTATCGTTTTTGCGCCCACTTTCGATGTCGGTATATGCGGCAACGACCGCGCCGCCTTTGGCCGTCGTCTCCACAATCCGCCGTTGGGCCTCCAGCCCCAGCCCGGATTGCCCCTGTTTTTGCGTGCTGACGCGAAAATAAGCGATATAGCGTTTCATCCCTTTGGCTCCTCTTCCCTGCCTTGTTTTTTTGTTTCCCATGGCCCTTTTTCCTCTTTATCACATTTTGCAAAGGAGCCTATAAAAAGCGTAAACCCCTCGAAATCACAGGAATTCCCCAGCCGGAATGGTTGAGCGGCGTGGAAGACCCCGAAACCGGCCACCGGACCGGTCATCTCAAGGACGAAAAAGCCTTTCGGGAATATGGACTGGTCGCTCCCGGACCCGGCACGATTGCGTTCATGGCGCGCGATGTGAACGTCCGTTTCCGGCCCGGCCAGGACCTCTCCCGCCCGCTGGAGGCGTTTAAGGAGCTGGTGCCCGAACCCCCCGCATCCTTCAAAACCGTGGCCACCGAGCTCAAAATCGAGCGTGCCGTGACCTGCCGTCAGGCATTCCAAACTGACGACCGGCGCGCCCGCAACCGGGCCTTTGCCGGATATGAAGCCATCCGGGAGGAAACCATCGCCGATCTGGTCGCGGCAGAAATCAAACACCTGGAAAGCGCGGGACCGGTGTCGGACGAAACCAGGGCCACCACGCTTGCCACCGTGCGGCGCAACCTCTCGCTGGGCATGTGGCATGCGGGCCACCAGCCCCAGCGCAGCCTGACCCAGGAAGAGCAGGCGGCGAACCCAAATCGCCGTCCATCCACCGGTTCCTTCGCCTTTCAGATGCTGGACGACATCCTGGACCATTTTGAGCAGCCCCAAAAACTGGAACCGGTGGCCATCATCGGGGTCCGCCACCATGAGTTCCAGGGACAGGAATGGAAGGGGGAAACCCGGCTGGTCCATGTCTGCACCGAACCCTACGGGAAACATTTGGGACAGGCGGCCTACGTGGTGGAAAACGGGGAGGCCAAAAAGCTGGGCTGGGTCGAGTGGGGAAAGCTGGTGCCCGAAACCCAGTACCGGATGAGCTTGGAAAGCACGGGCAAGTCCGTTCGGGCCACGCTGGTGGAAGCCGTCGGCCACCAGCATGGTTCGGCCCCGGCTCATGACACTGCTGCCTGGGAAACCGTGCGGGAAAAGCTGGTCGGAAGCGGCGTGCCGGAACGGGTCGTGGACGGCCTCCATGAGCAGAAGCGGCTGTGGGCCACCGAACTGCGCGAAACCGGAGCCGACGGGGAGTCCTGCACCACCGCCCTGGTCCTGCCCACCCGCCATCCTCGGACCGGCATCCAAACGGGAGCGCAGGTCTTTGCCGTGACGGTTGCAGCCGGCCAGGGTGAGGTGCGGGAAGCGGGATTTGCTCCCGCCGCCGAAACCGGCAGCGAGGCCGTCGTGCTCCACAGCCCCAAACTGCGGTTGGGCGTGGGTGAAGTCAAAGCACCCGAAAAGGTCTATCTGACCAGCCGACCCGATGCATACCTGCGACTGGCCGCCGAACGAAGCCAGGAAGCTGCCAGTTTTGTGCTCCTGCCGGAAAGCGGCGTCTCCCGCAGTCTCTCCCAATGGCTTCGCAGTGAAAAGGCCGATATTGTGTTGGCTCTGCCTGACACGGAAGCGGGGCAGCGGCAGGAAGCGGCGCTGCACCGGTTCCTGCGCACGGAAGCGCCGGAACTCCATGTCACGACCCTGTCAGGAAGGACGCCGCAGCTTGAGGAGGCCAACCGGATACCGCCGCCTTCCGCCGCAGACTGGCAGGCAGTCCGGCTGCAATTGGTGGCGAACGCTTCCAGCCGGGAGGAACTCCGCCGGATTGACACCCTGCACCGGGATGGCCGCCTCTATGCCGATGCCCAGGGACAGGCCGTCCGGATTATGACCGACGGCGAGGTCTTCATCCGGAATTTCAACACCAAAGCCATCAGCCGCGACGTCGTGTCGCGTGAAACTGCGGTGGAAGCCATCTACGCCGCCAAAGCGGAGCTGAAGCGGGAACCGGCTCGGAGCCAGGGCATGGAAGTGGTTGCCGGTCAGGGCCGGAAACCGGTGGAGCGAGCCAGGGAATTGCCGGCAGTCGAACAAAACCAGGGGCAGGAAATTGGAGGCGTCGAATTTGGTTTAGGGTAAGGTGCCTGCCGTTTCCAGGAATGGTTTGTTCAAACCAAAAGGGCCAGCCCGTGTTTTTCGTTGACAGAAAAACAACCGGAAGTGCATCTTACGGACACTCACGCGAATGATTGCAAAACAAGCCAAACCAATATTGGCTGTCTTTTCAACACTGATGTGTTGGGAGAACTTTAACCCGTCATTTTTTTATTCTCTGATGTGGTCATCTGGTGATGGCGGTGCAATCGGTCACCAAGGAACGTCCAGAGAGTCAGTATTGCCCGTTTTCGCGTAAGAGAAGGATTGGAAGATTTGGATTACGCAATATGTGATTATTTTTTGTAAGTTATTGATTTTTAATACATTGTAGTATGACTGAATTGGCTCCTCAATATTATTTCCTAGGGACCGCAACTTTTTAGGGGTCTGCGGGTAATAAGTGTTTGTGAAACAAATAAGAAAAAATAAAGACTGATATTCCCGGATTTTGTGGTGACGGGTGGACCTCGCCTGTAAGTTATTGAAAATAGGGGATTGATTTTCGGTGGTTCATGTATTTTCATTTTTTTGTTGGGTTAAGCTCTTTATTTTCAATAGGTAGATTTTCATACCACAAAATCCGGTAGCACCAGAAAAAAGAACCAGTATTCGGTTGGTTGCACACAAAGCGTGTCATCAAAGTCCCCTTAATTCACCCACAGGGGATAGTTTCAATTTCGGAATAGAATTCTGCAAAAACAGATGAGGGGTTTCTCTGAAGGTTTTCGACTTCACGAATAAGGGGAAACCACGGAACGCAAAGTTCCCGCTTCGGAAATGTTCCATCAAGGGTAATTTTACGGTGGTGGCGGCGGCGAATCTTCAGTTCCGGATTGAACGCGACTGGCCAATATTTCCTGATACTTTGAGGAGACACTTATGAAATGCGACACTGGAACACCAAATTTGACAACCCGACGGTTTATTAAAGTACGCTTGGTTTACACGCTCCTTGGTTTTTGGGGACTTTTTCTATTTCAAACCGTCCAGGAAGCGACCCTGGCCAATTCCAACCACATATCCCCGGCTTTGAAAAGTGCCGGTGGCTTTATTCAAAACAATTGCCCTTCAACACCCATTGTGAATCAACAAAAGGTAGATGGGGCATTAACAACCGGTGATTGCGTCATCAAGGATGAACGGGAACGGTTCGCCGATTTCTACAGTTTTGAGGTTTCCGCCGGACAGCAAATCAACCTTTTCTTGAAACCGACCTTTGGTCCCAGTTTATTTTTGATGGATGGGAATGGTGTGACAATCCGCAAGCAGGAGCCGTTTTCTTCCTCGGCCCGCGATGTCAGGTTGGTTTTCCGAGCACAGCGAAACGACAAAATGGTGGTTCGGGTCACCAGCACCACCAACCGAACGACCGGTCCCTACTCTCTCACCTTGTCTCTTTCCAATTGCGACGCGCCCCCTATCAATCCAGACGTGGTCGTGAACGGTTCAATTACTGACACCGATTGTGTTTTCAAGACCGGCGGGTTCGGGGCCTCCGATGAAGCTATCTTTGCCGATTTCTACTCCTTTACAGGAGTCCTGGGGCAACAGGTGGTCATCTCCCATACGGCGACGTACCGCCCAGAACTGGTCCTGCTTGACGCCAACGGGGTTCAGTTGGCTTCAGCCGCCAACAGTTTTTCCCATCCGAATGATTGCCGGCTGGTATTTACCCCGCTGCAAACGGGCAAGTATCTGATTGGCGTTCTTCCTGACCAGCGGGAAACGACAGGAAATTACACTTTGAATTATGCCATTCCCACCTGCCAACCAATCCCCGTTTCATCCGGCCAGCCCATCGTTGGAGCCTTGGCCCCGACAGATTGCATTCTTGAAGGTTCGATTCCCCGCTATACGGACCGTTTTGCAGTTTCTGGAATTGTCGGGCAGGAACTCACCGTTACGTTGACGGCAACCGATTTTTCACCCCGGTTGGTGATAAAAAATCAAAATGGCGTAACGGTGGCAACAAAGGAGTTTAACCCAGCTCGAATTGCCTACACTCCTTTGCAAACCGAACCGTTGACAGTCGAAGTAACCTCTGTTTTTCAAAATGACACTGGTTCCTATGGGCTGACAGTCTCAAATGGAGTTGATTATTCGATTTCCCTGAGTCCATCCCAACTGATCCTTCCCGCCAAGGGAACCGGGTCGGTAACGATTCTGGTGAGCCGCTTGGGTGGTTTCACCGGAAATGTGGTGGTAACACCTCCAACAACTGGAACTTCCAAAATTCAGCTTTCACCGACTTCCCCGCAGGTGGTTACCGGAGATCGAGTAAGTTTCACCTTCAAGACCAAAAAGGCAAGCCCCGGAATGTACCCACTGGTGTTTCAGGCGGTTGACGCAACCGGGCGACAACGCTCCGCCACGCTCTCGCTGAGTGTGCGGTAGCCACAGAAAAAATCTTAATTTGATCGTTTTCCAAGGGCTGTTTCGTTGGGATTTTACGCTAATCGGAGTGAGGTCGGGAACTATGTTGCCAAAGCAGGATTTGACGCAACTTTTACTTGATTGGAGGAACGGTGATGCAGAGGCATACAACCGACTGATTCCACTGGTGTATGACGAATTGCGGAAAATCGCACGGCGAATCGTGGCCGATCAGCGGTCGGACCTGCGGCACACGTTGCAACCGACAGCGATTGTCCACGAAGCCTATTCCAGATTGATTCATGAAAGCGAGATTGAATGGCAGAGCAGAGCGCATTTTTATGGAATTGCCGGACGGACCATTCGCCGTATCATCGTGGACGAGTTTCGCAAAAACAACGCCGAAAAACGTGGCGGCGAATGGGAACAGGTTTCGTTAGACGGGGTCCAGGCGGCGGTCAAACTACCGGATGTAAATCTTTTGGCTTTGGACCGGGCGCTTGAGAAGCTGGAATCTCTTGATGAACGCAAGTCCCGGATTACCGAACTCCGCTTTTTTAGCGGATTGACCAATCTGGAAATCGGTGAAGTGCTCGGCATTTCAGACAAAACCGTCGAACGGGAATGGTCGGGAGCCAAAGCCTGGCTGCACCGGGAGCTGACAAGGGAAACCCTATGAGGTCGATGGAACAACACCGGCGCGCCATGGAGATTTTTCAACAGGCTCTGGACATGCCACCGGAGGTCCAATCGGAATGTATTCAGGCTCTTTGCGCCGGGGATGAAGCATTGTTGCAGGAAGTCCGGGAGCTGTTAAAAAGCCACCAGGAAGCCGGTTTTCTTTCGGAAGCCATTCAATCGAAGATTGCCGGGATGGCCGAGGCTGTCGTTCAGGCACCCTTGAGGGACGCCTTGGCGTTGATCGGAAAAAAGTTAAAAGGGCGCTATCTAATTGAAAAAGAACTTGGCAGCGGCGGGATGGGGCGGGTTTTCCAGGCCCGCGACGAAGAAGTGCATGAGCGTCTGGTTGTGATCAAGGTCTTGCTTGAAACCTCGGAGCCAAATGAATGGCTGCTCCGGAAGTTTTCCCACGAAGGCGAAGCGCTGGCCCGGATTGACCATCCCAACGTCGTGAAAGTGCTTGACCGGGGGACCTACAATCGTCAGCCATTTCTGGTCATGGAATTTATCCAGGGCGAACCCCTGACCAGACTCATTCAACGCGGGATGGTTCCGTTAAATGTCGCTGTCAGGATTGTAACAAGTATTTGCCAGGCTTTGAACGCTGCCCATCATGAGGGAATCGTTCACCGTGACCTCAAGCCGGACAATGTTATGCTCTGGAAACTGAAGGATGGCACCCAAACAGTCAAATTGATTGATTTCGGAGTGGCCCGGATTGCCAACCCGCACTCGGCTGAACGGACCACGACCGCCTTCCCGGTGGGAACGCTTCCTTATATGGCGGCTGAAATTCTGAGCGGCGGTGAAGCGACGGTCGCCTGTGACGTCTATGCGCTGGGCGTTATTACCTATGAACTCCTCACTGGACAGCGCCCTTTTCAGGTTGAAGCCACAACCCAGAACGCCGCCATGTTCCAATATTGGAATGCTCAAAACGAGCGCTGCTTCGTCCGTCCGAGGGAGCTTCGCCCCGAAATCCCCAAACCTATGGAATCTGTGGTTCTCAAAGCCCTGGCATTTCACCCGGAGGACCGGTTTCACAATGTGCTCCAGTTTGAACGGGAGTTTTCAGCGTCCGGTGCCTTACCCGCCCCTGCTGACCCGAAATCCGAAATCCGGGTGGTGCCGCCCAGCCCGTTCCACACTGCCGAAACAGCGGTTTTTACCAGTGGGAAACCTGATTCACCAGCCTCCCAAGCCGATTCGTCAAACCAGCCTGAACGGTCATCCAGGGGCGATTCCTCATCTTCCTCCGGCTTGGATGAGGCACAGCCCCATCTTTCAGTGCCCTCTGCCTCTCACGCGGTTCCAGCAGCTCCACCAGCGGCACCAGCACTTGAAATCGCACCCTCGAAAGAGAAACCCATCCCGGTGGGCCTTCTGGTTGCAGGAATCACCTTGGTGGCCGTTGCAGGAATGGCGGTTTGGCTGTGGGGTGGCAGCCGGTTCACCCAGGCTGGACCAACCCACTCTGCGGATCGTTCCACTTTGATGCCTCTTCCAATGCGAGCGGCCTTACCCTTTGAATCGGTCGTCTCCTTGAAAAGAGCCACCACGGGCCAAACCAGCGGAGTGAACATTAACCAGGCCGAACAGAATATTGAGTGCCAAACCGGGGATGAAATCCGATTGAGGGTGAATCCAGCCAAAGCCGGATACGTCTACATCCTCAGCGAAAGCCCGCGCCCGACGGAGGAACTGCTGCCCCGTTACACTATCCTGTTTCCTTCACAACAAGACAATCACGGTTCGGCCCGCTTCGGTCGCGGCCAACATATTGATCTTCCGGAACCCACCGCCAGACAAGGCTTAAAACTCGCCGGAGATAAAGGTACGGAAAAGCTGTGGATTGTCTGGGCGGATGAAAGCGTGGCGGTGCTGGAAACCGTCAGAACCCTGGCCAATCCAAGGGACAACGGAGCGATCCGAAAACGGGAGCAGGTCACGGCGGTCCGCGACCTGCTGGAGGCAGCCTCCGTCTCATCCGGCGACCGGCTCGCCAATCAATGCCTGAAATTTGAACATCACTAGGTTGGGGCTAAGAAAAGCGCACTGCCTTTTCCGAATGCCTCACCTGACTCAGCCAAGGAGCGACCTGGATGTCACGACTTTTTCAAAAACAAATGTTCCCAACCAACCTGATTCCGCTCTGGTTCGGCTTGATGGTCCTGTTGCTTCCGACCGCGCTTCCGACCGTGGCCCAGGAGCCCCAGACCGACTCGCGCGACATTGTACGAATATATGACACCTTTCAACGGAAACGCCGCCCTCAGACATCGGTGGCCAAAGCTCCGGAGCCGAAACCTGCCCAGCCTCAAAGCCAAACGACTGTTCAGCGATTGATCGGGGTCACGTTTTGGAAAGTGGTCCCGGAGAAGAATCCCCGATTATTGAGTCAGGGTGCAGCCAAGGTTGCGGATGGGTGGGTAGCTGAACGGGTTTCACCAGAAACCCGTTTTTCAAACGGGGATCGGGTCCGCCTGACCATCGAAGTGCCGGAGGAAGGCTATCTGTACATTTTTGACCGCGAAAAATATGCAGATGGCACCTTTGGCGACCCGTACTTGATCTTTCCCAGCAAAACCATTCGGAACGGCGACAATCTGGTCGGACCGGGATTGTTGGTGGGGCTTCCGGCGCAAACTGACAATCCCCCCTATCTGGATTTGACCCAAAGCCGTTCCAACCACACGGCGGAGGAAATCAGTCTGCTCGTGGTGGCCAAGCCAATCCCCGGCCTCATCACCGACCATGACCCGCTAAAAATCGAAAAGGCTCAATTTGAAGCTTGGAATCGACTGCAAACCCGCACCCGGCAACTTGAATTGCCGATGAGTCGGGAAACCGTCGGATACACGCTCAAGGAGCGGGAAGCTGAAAACGGAGTCTCGGCCCGTCGCTTGCAACAAGGCGACCCGCTACCCCAAAGGCTCCTTCAGGTTGAAACCACCCAAAACGCTCTCCTCGTCACCGTTCCGCTTCTGATCGGCAAAGCGAAATGAGGTCCGGATGAGGCTCAAGTTGTTGGGCTGCAATGAAACCGAACCGGCTCCGCTGAAATGAGAGCCGAATGGTATTGAACCGCCTCCCTGCGAAAGGAAACCATCATGTTGAAACTCCAGCGATCCCGTATTGTCACAACCATTGTCGGCTGCCTGTTGCTGACCTTGTTTTCACCTTCTCTGGAAGCCTTGGCGACGGAAAAGGACAAAAAAGAAAAAGAACAAATTCCGAAAAATTTTGCAGAACTCAAGACCTACAGCAACAACCTGTACGACACTGATTCGGCCTTCCATCAGGATGTTGACGTGCTCTATCTGCAACTGCAGCAAAAGCACGGCGAGGAAGCCTTCAAGATCAACACGCTGGATTTGTACGGCCAACAAACCCTGCTGACCGGCGACCAGAAAGAGATGCCTCCCATGTTATATGACAATCCGCTGGTCCAGGATTACGTCAATCGGGTTGGGCAATCGCTGGTGCCGGCGAGTTCGGCCAACGTCTTTGCGTTCAAGGTGCTGCTCAATCCCGTTCCGGAAGCCAAGACCCTCTCCACCGGAACCATTTACATTTCAACCGGGCTGCTCGCTTTCGTCGACAACGAAGCGCAGTTGGCTTATGCCCTGGCGCATGAAATCGCCCATGTCGAAAAGGAACATTGGAAGCAGGACATTTTGATCCACCAGGCCCAGCTCAGAATTAATGAAAAACAAACCGAAAAACGGAACGACATCAATTTCTGGAGTACAATTGGTGGGGCGCTGATTCCGGGCGTCGGGTCAAATGGACTGGCTCAATTTGCCATCCGCAACGTTCTGCCTTCGGTTCTCAAGCTGAAAATCCCAAATTCAACCGTAAGTTGGGACAAGCTCCAGGAGGATGAAGCTGACCGTGTCGCATTGGATTACCTGCTGAATCGCAACTACGATCCGCGTGAAGTGCCGAAATTTTATGCCCGGATGAAGCAACGAACCCTTTCCGACCGGCGGGCCAAATTAGGCTTTATGGCTCAGGCGCAACGTATCACAGAACGAGGGCTTGAGATTGAGCGGTTTCTCAGCTCGAACAATAAACTTGGACAGTCGCTGGTGGCAGGCAGCATCACGCTGTCTGAACTGGCGAACCGTCCGACTCCGCAATATCAACACTACAAGGAAAAAGAACTCAATCCCAGCCAAAACGCACCGGAACGGGCCGCCGCCGCCAATCAGGCTCTGGCCGGAAATCTCTCGCTTGAGCTGAAAACGAAACTTGACACCGGTGAACTGGTAGGCAGCGGGCCTGAGTTTGTTGCCGTCATGGCAGAGCTGAAACGTGACAACGGCTACCGGGCGTTGCAATTTGACATGTTTCAGACCGCCCGTGACAGCCTCAAGGAATCATTGGAAATCCGGTCGAACGACCCGCTGACACACTATTATTATGGGTTGGTTCTGAAGCTGAACGGTCGGAGCGCCTTTGACAAAAACCAAGCTGTGCAGGAATTCTCCGCCGCCATTGAACTGGACCAAAGAGGCATGCTGCCGGAAGCTCGGCTCCATAAAGCGATTGGCCTGATGGAAACTCCCAACGAAGTCAATAATGCTGAAATCGTAACCCTGCTCAAGAAATACACCGAGCTCTATCAACGGGATAACGGCGGGGCGGTGCCGAAAAACATGCGGATCCTGTACGGCTACATGCAGGAAGTCGGCGATTTGCAATGGTTTGCGCCTCCGGTTGGGATTGTTTCAACCAAAAACGTGGAGCCGATTACGGTAGTTGAACCGCCACCACCACCCGACACGACGCCAAAACCAGTGGCCCCGCCGCCGACACGACCTGGCCGCTCCAAACCACGGCGATCCTAACCGTCAAGGTCACGGCTTCAGGCCCGGGATAGGTGAGGTTCGAAGGAAACCACTGCGCCTGAAGTCGCTGCGCTTGTTTGTGCGGCGCGGTTTGCATTCCAACTTCCGGAGGGAGACCAGTCATGAAAAAAATTCTGGGCCTGTTTTTACTGGTACTTGCGGGTGGACTCAGCCTCACCCTGGAAAATCCCGGTTGGGCCGAAGAAAATCCTCCCGCAGATCCATTTATCCTTGAACTGCCTGATTTTAACCTCAACTTCATCAGGGAACCCACGGCCTTTATTCCATCCAACGATGTGCATAAGGTGCGGATTCGCATTCAGGAACCGTTTGCGAGCAGCATTGAGTATCATAAAATCACGATTCGAATTAACGGCGAGGCTTCGGGTCCGATTCAAACCCTGGGTTCCGGTTCAACCGGCAAATGGGTTGATTGTGATTTGGACCGGTTTTCACGATTCAAATTCAAAGGCGGGAAGAATGTGGTTGAGGTCAAGGCAACTGACCAGAAAGGGAGCACCTTTTATGCCTCGTATGTGCTCACCAGCCGCTCCGATTTCGCTCCCGGTTCCGCCGGTTCTGTCGTTTATCAACCGGTCTCGAAAGGCTCGGACCAGACCCCACCCACTATTTTTGTGACTGAACCCAGAGGGGCGGCGACGGTTTCCGGGTTTCCGGCTACTCTCAAAATATCCGGCTCCGTGACCGATGATTCAGGCACCGTGACGGAACTCAAAATCAACCAAAAATCAGTTCCTCTGAATAAAATTGAAGGTCGCCTGCTGTCCCAGGGAAAAGCTGCACGGAACGATACGAGGTTCGAATTTGCCCTCACCGTCCAGGTCGAATCAGCCGCAACGCCGGTCATACTGGAAGCAAAAGACGGCGCAGGTAATTTAACGAAGATCACGATTCCGGTTCTTCTGCCAAGTCAGGCCAATGCTCCAATTGTCTTTACAGGGCAGAAATATGCTTTGCTGATTGGGGTCTCCCAATACCAGAACGCCGCCAACGGCGTACGCAACCTCCAGTTTGCCGATGCGGACGCACGGTCCTTGCGGGATTTCCTGCTTTCCGAGCAGGGTGGAAAATTTGCCCCGGCAAACGTCACCTTGCTTGAAAACGCCAA
This sequence comes from Blastocatellia bacterium, assembly GCA_019695185.1. Lineage (GTDB taxonomy): Bacteria > Acidobacteriota > Blastocatellia > Chloracidobacteriales > Chloracidobacteriaceae > JAIBAN01. The sequence goes on from JAIBAN010000069.1 coordinate 33,289, forward strand.
AGCCACCACCGCCAATGTCCGGTCTGCCCTGGACCGGCTGAAAATGCAGGCCGGTCCCAACGATCTGGTCTTTCTTTTTATCGGCGGTCACGGTGGCCCTGACCCGGTTGCCAAATACAATTTATACTTTGTGATGTATGAATCTTCAATTGGCGGGTTCGAGCAAACCGCCCTCCCAATGACCGAAGTGCAACAGGTAATTACCAAAGAACTCCGGGCTCAAAGGGTAGTGGCCTTGATTGATACCTGTCACAGCGCCGGCATGACTTCCAGCGTCAACACCCGTTCGCTGGAAAACAACTTGGTCAATCTCTATGCCGCCAAACTGTTTTCGGAAACCGGACGGGCCATTCTCACTTCGTCGGATGTCAACGAGGTATCGCAGGAATCCACGAAGTGGGGAAACGGACATGGTGTCTTCACCTGGGCTTTGCTGGACGGATTGAACGGTGCCGCCGACTTGGATAAAAACAACTTGGTGACAACCAACGAATTGTTTCTCTACACTCGTTCAGTGGTTCAGGCTGAAACAGGATTTCAACAAAACCCGCGCGCTTTTGACGGAAACAACGGCAACTTGGTTTTGTCTTTGGTAAAAAAATAGGCGCTACCTGAGTTTGAGTAGCGCCAAATTTTGGGGAACCCCTTTTTTGAGTCAACCGGAGGAGGAAAAATGGGATACATTGTGTTTGTGCATGGAACCGGAGTGAGAGAGGAGTCCTATCTTGGCTCGCTCAAACAAATCCAAACGAAACTGGAACAACTGAAAAAGAAACATCCGGAGCTTGGTTCCTGGAACGTGGCCGAATGCTTGTGGGGAGACGAGCTGGGAGCCAAACTCAATCTGAACGGTAAATCATTACCTGACTACCAAGGCACCGCCACCCGCCAGCAACCAGGTGAAATCATGCAGTGGTGGCAGCTTTACCAGGACCCGGAATTGGAACTGCGGGTCTGGGAGGCATCTGAACCCGCTCCGGATTTCGGGCCGCCGACGGTTGCTCCGAAATGGAAAGCATATGATGCCAAACTGAAGGCATACAGGCCCTCGTCCGAAGTTCAGGAGGTTTTGACCACGTTCAGCCTGACTGACGACTGGCAATTAGCCTGGGAAGAAGTGGTTCACCCTGACCGAGTGTATCAGCAGGCCGTTCAAACCGTCACCAGCGAGCAGGATTTCCAGGCGCTTACCCGGCTGGTGCTGCGGGCAGTGATGGCCCAGGCCACCATCCAATCACAAAAAGCAGGTCGAGCCGCACCGCCCGCCGTGTCCCGCGACGAGGTGATCAGGAAAATGGCCGAAGAGATTGCCGTCCCCATCATGGGGCTCCGCACATGGTTGGCTGCGCAGGCGAATAAGACAGCCGGTGCCTGGCACAAAACCACTGAAGCCGTGAAAGCCAGTGTGGGGTTGGCCCTGGCCTATTCCGGCATGGTCAGCCGCGACACCATTACCGACAAAACCTTTCGGTTTGGCGGTGATATTCTGTTGTATCAGGCACGCGGGCAGAAAATCCGGGCATATATCACCTCTCAGCTTGCCGGTTTGGATGAGCCGGTGGTTCTTTTCGCCCATAGTCTGGGTGGTATTGCCTGTGTGGACCTGTTGGTCGAAACCTCCCAGCCGCAGGTTGCAGGATTGATAACCGTCGGTTCGCAAGCTCCCTTGCTTTATGAAATGAACTGCCTGACCAGTCTGGAAGCCGGGCTTCGGTTGCCCGATCATTTTCCCCCCTGGCTCAACCTGTATGATGTCTGTGACCTGCTCAGTTATCCGGCAGCCGGGGTTTTCCCGGAGCGGGTTCAGGACCACCAACTGAATTCCGGCTTGCCGTACATGCAGGCCCACAGCGCCTACTGGGGAGAGCCGGAGGTATGGAACCGAATCGCGCATTTTCTGACAACGCTTCCCATTGATTAAGAGGGTGTTTCGTATGGTATCGCCGATTTCACCTGCCAATACCTGGGCCTTGCTCATTGGAATTGACGAGTACAGCCTTGGCCCCGACTGGAAATTGCCCAATCCAACCCGTGAGTGCATCCGTTTGGCCCAGTGGTTGATTGGGAAAGGGGTTTCACACAACCACATCAAGCTGTTTGTCAAAACCACGGATTCGGTCGCTTTGGGAGAAATTGCCGAATTGCAGAAGTCGGGAGTGATCTGTGTGGAGGCGGCCGCTAATTCGATACGGGATGATTTTCACCAGCCGCCCTTTGACTTGCCTGTCGGATTAAACCAGGAGCGACTGTTGTATGTCTACTGGAGCGGCCACGGAGTGACCAGCGGAGACCACTTCCAGTATTTGACCTGCACCGAGGCGCGGCTGGGGTTTTTCAAGGTTTTCAATTTTGAGGAAATACGGAAACAACTCCGCAGCCCCGCATGGAAAGCATTTGGAAACCAGGCGTTTTTGGTGAATGCCTGCGCCACCTACCCCGATGCAAAAACCCAGCCGGTGCCGGAGAATTTCCCTGCAACCCCGGCAGTCAGCCAGCAGATTCGCCAGTTTGCCATCTGCTCTGCGACACCGGGCCACTCCGCAAGTGCGGATGAGGCTGCTTTTTTTGGAATTCTCCTAAATGCGATGAAATCATCATGTGCAAGGACACTTTTGCCTGACCCAGAGAATTTGTATAAATCGATTGGCGAGGGATACAAAGATCTGGCTCCGGAAACTCGAATGGCCATGGGTGAGCCACGGGGCTATTTTGACTTGTGGAGCAAATGGAAAAAGCCGGTTATTTCTTTTGGCGACCCTAAGGACAAGGAAGTCAAATTGCAAGACTTCATCTTCGATCAACTCTTCAAATTGCGCCGCCCATTGTCCCATTACATTTGGCTTTACACAAAATTGGTGAAGCGCCCTAAAGACATTCAGCAAACGGCTGATATTATTCGTGATTTAAGTGAATTTGAAGGTTCGGAGTGGCACCTGGCTGAATTCTATGAAAGGGTCATCGCTGGCGAATCAAATGCACAAAGGTTGCAACAATTGATTGAACCTTACATTTCGGATATACCAAAACTACTGGGATTACGTAAATACATTGAAGATCACCCCTATGTCAAAGAAAAATCACCAACCTACCTGTACGTGTTTGTGACAAGTAGAACAGCAGTGTCAATCGAGTGTTGGCTGGTCACTCCAACCGCGGCAATTCCTGAAAAGAAGGTTTTTCAAGTCGAAGAGGGAGAAATTGACAAGAATCCGGAGGAAACCATTTGCAAGGTGGTTGATTCCTTTTTGTTTATGCATCAGGGTAAAGAAGAAATTCTTAATTCCCACCTTGAGTTTTTTCTGCCGCTTCATTTAATGGGGTTTACAGCGATAAAAGCAACCAGCCCGACTGATAGTTTTTCCAGGATTGAGGAAGTATTTCTGGTGAAATTGCGCTGGCTGCACCGAGCCGTTACGGAAAATTTCCACCATAATCATTGGAAGAAATTGTCAGAAATCATTCACAAAGGAGCTGCCTTAGACTCCAAAATAGACCAAAAAATTAAGTGGTTTGAAGCCACTCACCATCCAACGGAGCTTAGTTTTCATAATTGGAAAACGAAGGCCGAGACCAATGCTTTTGCCGGATTGAAATTCAACCCGGTCAGCGGAAATCCTCCGGTTCTGCACGCCTTGTTGAAACAAGCCCTTGAACAAGGGGTGCCCTACCTCTTTTGGTCTCGCAAGGAGGATGAATGTCCGCCTGGTTTTGTGGAAAAAATCAATCAGGCCGTCAAAGGCAAAAATATTGATGAGATACCTGACGCGTTGCAGAAAATCAGAGGGACGCCCAACAAGCCTCCCGACCATCCGGGACAGCACCTTACCGTCTTTTGGGACGATCCGCGCCGAAATCCCTTCGAGCTGAACGGAACGTTACTTCAACTGAAGGACGTGTTAACAGTACCCCAAACTGACCTTGAGAGGTAACATGTCGCAAACTGATTGGAAAGTCTATCAAGGATTAGAATCATCCGGCGAAACAGAAGCCAAAGTTCCATCTCAACCCCACGATGGAATAGAACAATTGCTTGAAAACGATGAACAGTATTGCCCGCCCTGGCGGAATTTTCGCGCCCGGTATGAGGCTTTTCTGAAGACCCACGGGGTTGCGCCTGAATTTCCTCAACTTGCGCCGGAGGAGCCAGATGGGCGGGGGGATATGTTTCTGCCTACCGAAAAAATGATTGAGATGGTCAATGTGGCTTTGCATTTGCGGAGGCCCTTGCTCGTTACCGGCAAGCCGGGAACCGGCAAATCCACCTTAATATACTCGGTGGCCAGGGAACTGAAATTGGGGAAAGTGCTCCGCTGGCCGATTACTTCGCGCAGCAGCCTGTCCCGGGGGCTTTATGAATACGATGCCATCGGGCGGCTCCAGGACTGGCAGTTGAAGTACCTCCGCAGCCAGCAGGCGGGGCAAAACCCACCCTTTCAACCTTCTGACCTGACTGACGAAGCCACGGACATCGGCGAATATCTCCGGCTGGGTCCGCTGGGAACTGCAATGTACCCTTGGTCTCGCCCGCGAGCACTGTTGATTGACGAAATTGACAAAGGGGATGCGGATCTTCCGAACGACCTTCTCAATGTGTTTGAAGAGGGAAATTTTGAGATTCCGGAACTGGTCCGGTTGCGCAAAAGTCAAAATAACGTCAAGGTTCGCCCGGCTGATTCCGAAATACCGGTGACCATTACCGCAGGTCAAGTTCAATGTTTGCACTTTCCCTTGGTTGTCATGACCAGCAACAACGAGCGTGACTTTCCTGCCGCTTTCCTGCGGCGTTGCGTACCGTTGGAAATCCCCGAACCAAAAAAAGAGGAATTGTGGCGGATTGTCAAATCCCACCTTGGCCCAAAGGTTGAATCGGAGGCGAAACCCATTATCGAAGACTTTTTGAAACGAGTGGAACAGGGCAAAAAACAACTGGCGACCGACCAGTTGTTGGGCGCTATCTACTTGATGTCCCGTGATAGGGCTCCAAGCCACGCAGAACGTGAGGGCGTGATCAATTCCATCTTCAAACCATTGACCAAATGACAACCTCCGACAATGATTTTGACCAACTTGGCGCACAATTGATGGCGTGCCTGGCGCAGGCCGGAATTCCGCCTGACTACCGGCGTATCGAGGAAATGCTCTGGCTCAGTCGGCTCCTCCCTTCTGGTCCGCCCCCCGCCCCTGGCGCGGAGCGTGAAATTCCGGTTGCAACACCCGCAACTGGTTTGGAAGACGCCTTGGTTCCCAAAGAAAAGCCCCATCCCCAACCATTCCAGGCACTCGCAAAGCAACCTGCCGAAGTCGAGTTGGAGCGAGCGTGGTACAGTGACAGCCGATCACCCGGAGGCGGGGAAATACCGGCTTCCCTGGTCCGGGCTCCGTCGCCTGCGGCTTTGCCCGACGCATTGGAGTTGATGCGGGCGCTGCGTCCGCTCCGGAAGCGGGTGCCTTCCAAAACCCGTTTTGAACTTGATGAAGAAGCAACCATCACGCGAACGGCGGAACAAAGCATTCTGATTCCGGTGAACCTTCCGGTGGCCGAACGCTGGTTTGATGCAGCTCTGGTTGTCGAAGACAAAGCTTCAATGTCAATTTGGCACCAAACTTTGCGCGAGTTCCAGCAGGTGCTGGAACGGCTGGGCGCATTCCGGGACGTGCGCTGGTTTCGTCTCCAAGTGACTGAATTGGAAGCTCGGCTGGTGACTGTTGGGGGGAATGCTCAATCTCTGGCAACCCTGGCTGACCCGGCAGGCAGGCAGCTTGTTTTTTTCTTTACGGACGGGGTTTCAGCCAGTTGGAAAAATGGCCGTATGGCCGAGGCACTGGCTGTTTGGGGAAGTTGTCAGCCGGTGGTCGTCGTCCAGGTTTTGAGCGAGCGCATGTGGCATTTCACCTCGCTCGGGCATCCGTCCGCCAGCGTCAGAGCTTTAACCCCCGGTGCCGCCAATCAAAAACTGGAAATCCAGGCTCACTGGGAATCGGAATCCAAAGGCGCGGAACTCCCCCTGCCGCTGATTTTTCTGCATCCTGCTTCAGTAGGTGCCTGGGTGCAGGCGCTTCTTTCCGGCACAAGCCACACCCCAGCGGTCATGGTGGCAGCACATCCGGGTGAAACCGGGCAATCCCAAACCACTCTGAATGAATTAAACCAGTTCAGTGCGGCGGAACTGGTGACACGGTTTCAGTACATGGTTTCCCCCGCTGCGTTTGACTTGGCGGTGTTTTTGTCTGCGGTTCCTTTGCAAATTCCGATTATGCGGCTGGTCCAAAAAACCATGCTGCCCCAGTCCCGGCTGGAACATCTGTCGGAGTTTCTGCTGGGCGGGCTGGTCGTCCGGGTTGACCAAAATCCCCTGCTGGAAGGAGATGACATCGAGTTTGCCTTTGTCGGCCACGACCGGGGCGATGAAGTCAGGGACCTGCTGCAAGGCGAGATTCGGAAAAGCGAAATGAAACAGTTGTACCAAACGGTGGGCGAATACATAGTGGAGCGGTATGGCCATCCGTTTGATTTCTTTGCCCTGGTTGCCAATCCCCAAGGTGATTTGTTGGTGCCCGCCGCCGCCCTGCCGTTCGCCAAGATTGCTGATCGGTTGTTGCGCCGGTTTGGCATCACGCCTACGGTTTCCAAGGCCAACTCCGATTCCTGGTTATACGAGCCGTCACATTGGATACTGGTGGCTGGTGTAGCACTCAGGCCGCTCTCTGAAATCGCGCTGGAAACCAGTCAGCAAGTGGGGCGTCTATTGGCCGAAAGGGGGTATGGGCTTTTGACTGGAGGGGGGCAGGGGGTTGACCGGGTCGTGGCGGACAGTTTTGCCGAAACTCTTCAAGGACGAGGTCGTTCGCATGCACGCAATCTGCAACAATTCGTTTATGGCAAACGGGAACCGGCTTTCTGGGGCGGTTTGACTCACCGTCTGACAACAGAGGAAGCCACAATTAGCGAACCAATTGCCAAGGCGGATGCAGTCATCCTGATTTCAGGTGGCGATGGAACCCGTAAAGTTGGTGACCGAGCCTTGCAACATAATAAACCAGTCATGCCGCTTGATTGGACCGGGCGCAACGCCGAAAAAATATTTGTTCGGATGTATCAGGAATGGGATACGAATTACGTTCCCGGTTTAACGAAAAGAGATTTTAGCCAACTTGGAACAGACATTCTGACCGGGATTGAAGCATTGCCGGACCTGCTCGACAAGGTTTTTGCCTTCGCCTCCATATTCCAAAAAGATGCGGGGCTGGCGGATGTCATGCTGGAGGCCGAGAGGTATCTGGCGACCCAGCCCATGCCGGATTTTGTGGATCTTGCCCGTCGGTTGGAAGAGCGACTTTCCGTGGCACCGGTGCGCTATAGTTTGGAGAGGCTTGTATTTTACCTCAAGCAGTCGCAAGCAGCCTATCGGGTCTTGGGGTATTTTGCGGTTTTGGGGCGGATGAGTTATCAGGGCGGGGAAACGCCCCTGCTGGAACCCTTGCTTGATTGCGTGAACCAGGAAGAAAAAGAAGTGTTGGCCAACCGGGAACCACGCCCTTTGTTTTTGTTGCACCGTTGTTTACAACCATTTGAAACTGATTTCCGATTGGACTTAAAACAAAAAGCCAAGCTCAAGGCAGCATGTTCCAAAGTCGAAGCCTTGTTGGAATCAACCAATCGGTGGGGAATGAAATTTGTGCTCATCCCGGCGGGGAGTTTTCAGATGGGAGCAGCCAGTAGTGACTATAATGATGAACGACCGGTGCATCACGTGACGATCAGCCAGCCATTTTATTTGGGGAAATACCAAGTGACGCAGAGGGAGTGGCGAGAGGTGATGGGGAACAATCCAAGCTATTTCAAAGGGGACGACCTGCCGGTGGAACAAGTGTCATGGGAGGATGTGCAGGAATTCATCAAGAAACTGAATGGAGGGGGTGACGGAGAATATCGGTTGCCAAGTGAAGCGGAATGGGAATATGCGTGTCGGGCAGGAACGATGGGAGACTATGCCGGGCAATTGGGTGAGATGGGATGGTACGCAGAAAATTCAGGGAATCAGATGCATCCGGTGGGGCAGAAAAAGCCAAATGGATGGGGTTTGTACGATATGCACGGAAATGTGTGGGAATGGTGTCAGGATTGGTGGGATGCGGGATATTATGCCAAGAGTCCGCCAATTGACCCAACCGGCCCCCCGGGAGGCTCGAGCCGGGTTATTCGCGGCGGCGGTTGGTACTACCGGGCGGTGGACTGCCGGTCGGCGAGCCGCGACTGGGGCACGCCCGCCGGCCGCAACCACAACCTCGGTTTCCGCCTCGTGAGGACGGCATTGTAACGCTTTGCCCTTTTACGCTTTTACGCTTGCTGCTTTGGGCGCGGAAGCCGAAAATGAAGCCGGGCGCAGAGGGCGTAGCGGAGCCGCCCGCGCCCAGGCGGAATGGAAGGCTGGAGCGCCGGAATTGTGACCCTGCAATGTATCCGTGAGCGGAGCGAACG
>JAIBAN010000070.1 GCA_019695185.1 Blastocatellia bacterium
GCTCGCGTGAGGACGCTCTGGCGCAACTGGCTGATAGTTCCAGCTTCTATCGGAAATCCGAGCCGCACAGCCCGATTCCCTATTTGCTGGACCGGGCCATTCGGTGGTCCAACATGTCGCTGGAGGAATGGCTGGCTGAAGCCCTCAAAGATGACAATGCCTTGACCAACGTCCGCGAGACGCTGGGGACCATGTTTCAACGGTAAACCGGGAACTGAAAGGAGCGGGCAAAACAATGAGCGGTGAGGTTTTGCAAAATTACCCCAACCGGTTGTTGGCTTGGGTCAATCATCTTCATGCCCAGATGGAAAAAGGGCGGTTGTTGCGGATTGTGGTTTCAGGCCCCCAACGGCAAAGCGCAATTGAGGATTTGGTCAACCATCCGTTGATTGAAATTCTGGAAGGTGACACCGATGCCTGGATGGCTCATTTGCTGGAATTGGAAGAGCAACAAGCCCCCATCATTGTTTTTTCCACTGGCAACGTCCAGGTGGCGGAACATTTTTTTTCCCAGGTTGCCGACTGGAGTAATGCGGTGCGGGCGGCAGTCTGGGTGGGACGCTCCCTGCAACGTCCGTTGTATCCAATCAATTCGGATGAAACCTGGCAATTTCAATTGAATGCGTATGAACGGAAAATGAACTTTCTCAACTGTCAGACTCAAACGCAGGCCGGACCGGTGTTCCGCCGCCTGAATTCATCCCGTTTTCGGTTTACGCCCGGCTTGATTTTGGATCCGGTCAACGAACGGCAACTCAACTGCCTGGAGCGGTTGGTTCGTGAAATTGAAGCCTACGAAACCAATTTTGTCATTCCGGAGCCGGAATGCCGGTCTGATGCCGGGGAGTTGGTGCAAAAGCTGGTGCGGAAAATTCAGACCCTGGAAAAACTGCATCCAAAATCTGAGGAGGGTTCATAAGGCATCATTCAATTTTCAGGATTTTGGGTAAAATGGTACCTGATTCTCATGGAGCCGTTGCACGGAACCGGGAAATAGGTACCATTTGTTGTATGCCAGACAAAACCGTTTTTTCGTTCCCGCATTCCTGGTTGCTCGCCCTGTCGCTGCTCTGTTTTTTTCCTGGGTCGGGTGTGGCCTTGCCTCTGGCCGACAGGAAAAAACCTCAAGTGGTTGCCAATTATTTGAAAGGCACCGAGGCAGAAACCCCAGAAAAAATCTCTCCAGTCGAAACCAAAACTGTGCTCGCCCTCATGGCTGACAAGCCAAAAAACACCTACCAAACAGAACCATCGGTGGAAGAGAAAAAAACAGGTTCGTTCACAACTGCTGGAGTGCAGGAAACGGCATTTCTCATTCGGGGCACCGACCCGGAACCGATTGGCGATATTGGATTGGCCAATGATGGGCGGCTGATTGTTGTGGCGGGCAAACAGGTCGTGGTGGATTACCTCTTCAATGGCAACCATATTCTCAAAACCACTGATTTGAATCAGGATGGAATCCGGGAATTCTGGCTGGAAGGCGGGTGGACCCACATGGGGGAATCCGCCGCCACGCTCAAAATCATGCAGTTCAAGGGCGGCAAACCCGAAGTGATTTGGGATTTCGAACAGGTGGAAAGCCTCCAGCAATGTCGGCCCGACAATCCGGACCTGCATCCGGTCAGTTTGACCTCCATTCTTTACCAACTGGCGGAAAGCAAAAACGGCTGGCCGACATTCCGCATGGATATTTATCAAGGTCCCTGTGAAGCGGAAAGCGGCAGGCGAAATGTAAAGCGATTCCGGTTTCTCCGGTCCGGAAAAATTGAAAATGAGTAGCAGGAAAAAGTTGGTTCGTTACTTTTGGAATCCAAAGGATGTTTTTCTGCCCTCTGGAGGAACTCCGCCGATGTTGCAGTTTTTCGATTTTGGTTACCTTGGATTTTTCGCCTTCTGGTTCGCTGGCGGGTTCCTTTTCAATCCCAGCCTTGAATTCGCTTGTGGTCGGGACCGGGAAGCCTTGGCTCAAGGCCCATCCCTGCCTGCCGAACGTGCATTGCAAGGCGGCGAAAAACACTCCTATCCGCTGAATCTGAAAGAGCATGACCTGTTGAACCTCAAGGTGACTCAAAAAGGGATTGATGTGACCGTCCGCCTGTTGGGGCAGGATGGAGCCAAAGTAACCGAGGTTAATGATGCAAAGGCAACTCAAGGCGCAGAATCACTTTTGCTGATGGTCGAACAGGCAGGGTTGTATACCTTGGAAATCGAGTCGGCCCAAAAAGAGGCACCAACCGGAACCTATGAAATCAACCTTGCTCCGATTCGCACCGTTACCAAGCAGGAGCAGGCACAATTTGAAATCAAAAACCTCAATGAAGATGTCGAACGACTCCGCCGGGCCGGAAAATTCGACGATGCTTTGGGAAAAGCCCAGCAAGCGGTTGCCAAAAGTGAGCAGGTTTTTGGTTCGGAATCTGTTTTATTGGCGGACAGCCTGAATCTGCTGGGGGTGGTGTATCGGTCAAAGGGAAATTTCCCTCAGGCTGAACAAACTTACCTGCGGGCGCTCCTGATGCGGGAAAAGGTCCTTGGCCCGGACCACCTGGATGTTGCCATCACGCTCAATAATCTGGCGGTTCTCTATCGCAACCTGGGGGAATACGCCAAGGCGGAACCACTGTACCTTCGGTCCCTGGCAATTCGGGAGAAACTTCTGGGCAAAGAACACCCTACGGTTGCCGCGAATCTGAACAATCTGGGTCTCCTGTATAAAACCCAGGGGGATTACGTCAAAGCCGAAGCCCTGTACCAACGGGCTTTGGCCATTCGGGAAAAAGTGTTTCCGGCACATAATCCTGTGATTGCGGAAAGCCTCAGTAATCTGGCCGCGCTCTATCATGCCAAAGGTGACTTTCAAAAAGCTGAACCTCTCTATTTGCGGGCATTGGCCATTGATGAAAAAGCCCTGGGTGAACATCATCCGGATGTTGCCTCGGACCTGAATAATCTGGCGCAGACCTATCTTGGGCAAAAGGAACTAGCCAAGGCGGAGCCGTATTTTGTCCGGTCGTTGGGAATTCTGGAACGGACTTTGGGCAAATCACATCCCTTGGTGGCTTCCAGTCTGAACAATCTGGCGAGTCTCTATTTGGAGCAAGGACAGTTTTTGAAAGCGGAACCTTTGCTGATGCAGGCTTTGGCCATTGATGAAAAGCTCCTGGGGCCAAACCACCCGGAGGTGGCGAGTGATTGCCGGAGTCTGGCGCGGGTTTACAGCGAAAAAAATGATTTTTCCCAAGCTGAGTCGCTGTTGTTACGGTCCACCGCCATCTATGCAAAAACTTTGGGAGACAGTCATCCGGAATTGGCGCAAACCCTGTTTCGGCTGGCACAGGTTCATTTGAAGAAAGGCGAGCGTGCTCAAGCTGTTACCAGTCTGAGGCGGGCCAATGAGGTGTGTGAACGGGAACTGAACCGTAATCTGGTCGCCGGTTCCGAACGGCAAAAGCTCCTTTTTCTCAACCGGACCGCTCCGCAGACTGATGTTACCCTGAGCCTGCTGGCACAGCCGGAAAAAGCAACGCCGGAGGCTTTGCAGGCCGGATTGACCGTGGTTTTACGGCGGAAAGGGCGAGCACTTGATGCCATGGCTCAAAGCCTTGAAATCCTGCGCAGTCGGGCGCTCCCCGCCGACCAGGAATTGTTGGGGGCATTGGCCAAAACCAAAGAACAGCTTTCGGGTTTGATTCTCAAGGGACCAGGGCGCGGAGATGTCGAAAAATACCGGGCCGAAGTGAAGCAACTGGAAGAGAAGGTGGAGCAATTGGAGGTTTCCGTCAGTGCGAGAAGCATCGAATACCGCGCCCAATTTCAACCCGTCACCCTGGAGTCCATTCAAAACCGAATTCCGGCCCAAACCTGGTTGGTGGAATTTATTTCCTACCGTCCTTATCAGGTAGCGGATTCTACTTTTGAGGCAGCCCGTTTCGGGGTTTTTGCTCTGAACGGCAAGGGTGAAATCCATTGGGCGGATTTAGGTCCGGCAAAACTGATTGACCAAAAAGTAGCTGCCTTGCGGGAGGCCCTTGGGAATCGGAAGAAATTTCCTGCCCAGGCGGTAAAACGTCTTTCCCGGCACTTGAGCAACGCTGTGTTACAACCTTTGTACCCGTGGCTGAAGACATCCCGCCACCTTCTCATATCTCCGGACGGTTCACTGAATCTGATACCTTTTGCCGCCTTGCTTGATGAAAAAGGAAGATACCTGGTGGAGTCTTACAGGCTGACCAACCTGACCAGTGGCCGGGATTTGCTCCGGCTGGCGGTCAAAATTCCAAGCAAGGAACCGCCTTTGGTGCTGGCAGGCCCAAATTACGGCAACGGAGCCGGTCCCAACCTTCTGGGACAGACGTTTGCGCCTTTGGCAGAACTGCCCGGAGCCCGCCAGGAAGGACTCCAGGTGCAGGCTCTTTTTCCGAATTCCCGGCTGAAAATCGAAACGGAAGCCAGCGAAACCGTGCTCAAGCAAATCAACCAGCCGGAACTGGTTCACATTGCCACCCACGGTTTTTTCCTGTCCGGAGGAACAGACCGTTCTGCCTCTGGTGCAACCCGAAATCTCACCAAACTTGAGGAAACCGGGGATGTGGAACAATGGCTCATTTCCGCCGGCAATCCGCTTTTGCGTTCCTGGCTGTTTTTTGCCGGTGCCAATTCCGGCGGCACGGCTGACAATGATGGAACGTTGACGGCTTTGGAAGCTTCCCAGCTCAACCTGTGGGGAACCAAACTGGTTGTGCTTTCAGCCTGTGACACCGGTTTGGGGGAAATCAAAGACGGTGAAGGTGTGTATGGCTTGCAACGGGCGTTGGTCCTGGCCGGTAGCGAATCTCAAATGATGACCCTCTGGCCGGTTTCTGACCGGGCTTCGCAGGAGCTGATGGTTGCTTACTACACCAGGCTCAAAAATGGTGTTGGTCGGAGCGAGGCCCTGCGGCAGGTGCAGCTTGCACTTTTGAAAAACCCCCGGCGACAGCATCCTTTTTTCTGGGCTGGTTTTGTCCAGTCGGGTGAATGGGCGAATTTACAAGGGGTCAGGTAAAGGTGAAGGGCAGCAGGCTGTCCGCTGCCCCCAATTGGAAAGTCAAACTATTTGGCAAAAATTTCATTCGGGGGTTGAAGCTGGGTAAACACCGAACGTTGGAAGGGGTTGTTGGCTCCGGCGGGGCGCAACTGCCCGCCAATGGTGGCGGTTCCGACGGTCCAGGTGAGGGTGAACTGATTGTCTGCCGTTTGGACAGGTCGCCCGGCTCCAAACAGTTTGAAAATCCCCCAGTCGCCGGCCTGAGCCAGTTCCTGCACGTTTTGATTGGATGTTCCTGTCAGAATTCGGGCTCCACTGGTGGCTCCGGGCCGGGCTGGCCAGATGAATTTGGCTGCCTGAGCGGTCGTCCCCTGAACTTCCAACTGATTGCCGTCGGCTTCCAGGCGGATTTTCCCACCTTTGAGCGGGGCGAGTGTGATTTCATAGCTGACTTCGGGCGTCCGGCCCCCAGCCGGGAACAACGCTTCCTGCAAGTGCTTGAGGTTGTTGACGTAAGCCACAAACTCAGGGGTAAACCGGAATGCGCCGGTCTCTTTCAGTTTCAACTGCCCCTGGGATTCCTCAAACGAGGCGGCCAGTTTTTCCTTGTAAAACTGGATAAAAACGCCGTCCTGCGGGTTGAGGAACGCCGCCACATCGGAAATTGACGCCGAGCCGCCATCAGTAAACGGAAAACCGTTTTGCACCCGTTTGGCCGTGGGGAGGATTTGGGTTTTCCAGGTTTGCTCGATGTCACTCGAATTGGTGCCGTACACCAACGCTTTCACGTTGCGCAATGGCTGTCGCAGGACATTCGCCACCAATTTGCCGGAATCGGACCCAAACGTTTCCGTCAGTTTATTTAACGCCAGTTCCGCTTTTTGCAAACCCAACTCATCCTTGCCGGTCAGCAGGGTTCGGGAAGCACGAGTTAATTGGTCGTCCGAACTGGTTTGCAGGTTGTCGAGCACGATGCGCAATGCCGCCCGGTATTGTGACACATAGCTGCCGTTGGTGGCGGCTCCGGTCTGTTTGTCGGAAGTAAACAGAATCAGCGGGGCAAAATCGCGTTCCAGTTCGGTGGTCGTCACTTTTTTGTCGGTCACCACCAGCTTTTTCACCCAGTTGACAATGCCGCCAAAGCCAATGTTCGAGGGCTGGACCTGCCGGGCCATTTCGGTCATCAGAATCACCATTGGCGATTCGGGGTCGGTCAGTTTGGACAGAGCGTCAATTGCTTCTTCACGGGATTGGAAAGGCCGGACCTGCACGCCTTTCAAAAAGCGCTGCCATTGCGAGGTGTATTCCCGGAAATACATCTGCCGAAGTTTTTCCGACTCTGCCCCCAGGCCCCGAATGTCGGTATTTTGGTCGCCCATGACCCAATCCGTTTTGCTCAGTTCAAGTGCCGCCGTATCCAACCCGTCCTGTACATATTGCCGGTATCCTTCGATGGTGAAGCTGCCCGGAACGGCATAGGTTCCCTGGAGCACGTCGTTCCCACGTCCGGCCAGCATTTTTTCAACGGTTTGGGCCGGAACTTTGGCGTCAATTTCGGAAATAATGCGCTTGTAGTAGCGGTTGACCGCCGGATAGGACGCCAATCGTCGCCGGGCTTCGCCCACCAATTTGGCATCGGCTTTCAGGTGCGGCACCTCAAACCGTTGGGCATGACGGGCAAAAAACTCCAATTGCTTTTGGGCCAGCAGCACTTGGTCAGGCGTCACCGTTTCCTGCCAGGGGCCGTTGAGTTGATTGGCGAGGAATGCCGCTTTCGCCTGTTCGGGTTGGGCGAGCATCAAATAGGTTTTGAGCTGGTCATATAAGCGGCTCAACCGTTCCTCGTCAAACTGGCCGGAACTGGCTTTGTCGCCTGTTTCATTTTTGGGGGTCAACTGTTCCCGCAAGGTCTGTTCCGTTTTGAGAAACACGGTCCGGGCAAACTGCTGTTCCAGCGCGTCAAAATAGGTCAGGCGACCCAATTGGGCAATTTTGTCACCCGTGTAGAGGCCAAAACGGGCCGCCAGAGCCTGGTCTGCATACTGGTCCAGTTGAGCCAGTTCGGTCCGGAGCGCCTCCAGGGCTTCGAGTTCGATGCGTTGCTGGGTTTCCCGGTCCTGGTCGGCCTCGGCGTTTTGCCGTTCCCGCACCACCTGATTGACGCGGGCTGCCCGCTCGGTCACATCGTCAATCATTTTGGCGTTGATGACGAAGGAGGTTCCAAAGGCCGCCAGGAAAAACAGACTGCACACCATGGCACTGGCAATCAGAGCCGGGCGCAGGTATTTGGGCATGGTGCGGGTTCCTTGAAAGACGGCAGCCAGGTCTTTGTCCCGATAGAGCACTTCCTTAAACACGTCTTCACAAAAGAAGCCGGTTCCAACCGCCTGGGCTGGGCGTTCAAGCGCTTGACTGGTCAGTGAGGCAGCCATTTCCGAGGCTTCCTGGTGGGTTTCCCCTTTGACCACTGACGGTTTGGTTTGACTGGCGCTGCTGGAGAAGTAAAAACCGCGAAAGAGCGGCGTTTTTCGGTACGGGTTGGGCCGAAACAACGCATTGGCAAAGAGGCTCAACTTGGGCCGGATTTCATAAAACCGAAGCGGAAAATCAAAAATCAGCATCTGTTCCTGCGGGTTTTCCGCACTGCTCAGGCGCAGCAACCGCCGTTGCATCAATGCTTCGTAGAGGTAATCGAATTCCTTGTCAAACAGGGCGTAGGCCGTTTGGGCATGTTCCAGTTTGAGGGTCGCACCCCAAACCTGGCTCCGGTCGCCAGAGCCGTAATTTGAGAAAAATTCGGTAAACCCGGCAATGTGGTCCATCCCGGTGAACATCAGATAAACCGGGAACTGATAGGAAATCCGGGCGGAAAAATCATCCAACCGGGCGCGCAGCATTTTGGCTTCCTGTTCAAGTTCGGTTTCCGAGCGGTTGAGCAGGGTCGTCACGTCGACCGTAAACACAAAGCCATCGAGCGCCCGCTTGGGTCTGACATCAGCCAAAACATCAAACACCTGTTGCCATTCCCGTTTTCCCAAACCGGCGGACTGATAACGTCCGGCGGTATCAAGAAACACGCCCCAGTCATTGACCAGCCAATCACAATTTTTGGTGGCACGGGTTTCAAACAAATCTTCAGGGCGTTGGTTGGGCAAGACCTGAAAATCGAGGTCAGCCGCCCGCAGGAGCGTACTTTTCCCACTCATTTTGGGACCGGCGACAATAAACCAGGGTTGTTCATACATTGCATTTTTGTCCCCGGATTTGGCATCCCGCAGCCATTCGACCGTTTCCTTTGCTTTTTGCAGGATTTCGGATGGGGCTTCCCCTTCGGCTGCAACATCCTTGAGTCTGGCGGTTGCCTCATTTTCGCTTGCCCGCAGCTTTCGTTTTTCAAACCAGTTCAAAAGGGGCCACGCTGCCAACAGGCCCACGATGGCCACCATCCGCACCAGTTCCGGAACGCCCAGGCTGCCGCCGCCAAACCAGATGGCCAGGGCCGCCAACAGGTATAAAAAGGCGATCCCACCTTTTTTCAAAATCATTTTGGTCGTGTCATTCCAAAAGTAAGTTAGGTAGAACACAAGTGTTTCCTCGTTTTTCTCAGATTAAATCCGGTTCGACATATCCGATTCAGCAGGATTCGGTTGATTCAGTGGTGACTTTCAATGCAGCAGCATTTCGCGGGCGCTGTTGAGATGAACTGCCAGCCCCAGCTTGAGCACCAGAAACAGGAGCACCAGAACTGCTCCCGCGCTGCCGCAGAAAATTCTGAACCACAGGGGAAACAGCGGTTCAATCTGGAGCGCCGGCTGGTCGGTCACCAGCCAATGGGGGGATAGCTGCACGTTTCTGAGCCGGTTGATGGACCGGAGGGTGCTTTCGACTTCCTGGGTCAGGCTGGCGAGTTCTTCTTCAAAGTAATCCCGGAATTGCCCCTTAAACCCCAACAACAGGCACATGTAATACAGTTCCAGCACGTCTCCCTGCCGTTCGGCATCGCGGAGGATTTCCTTCAGTCGTTCATAGAAGGTCACACCGGCCAAATGCTCGCCGAAATGTTTGAGCTGGACCGGATATTTTTCCCATTCATCCCGAAACGGAAACCGGGCCATGAGCACCATTTCGTCGATGTAGGCAGCCAAGGCGAATTTTGCCAGTTCAATCTGTTTTTCCGGATATTTCAGGGCACGGGCGCGGCGTTCCAGCCGGTTCAGATGGTCGTCAATGGTTTTCTGAAGATCCATTGAAGGCTGAATAAACTCGGCCCGGATTTTCATCACCAGTTCAAACATGGGGGTTGCCAGGGCGACAAAATCGTTTTCCGGATAAAAACGGGTTTCAGTGGTGCGCGGGCGTTCAAGGGTTTCAACGGTCATAAACAGCATTCCATTTTTAATTTAATTTTGAATTGAGTCTGTGCCGTCCATGCTGCAAATCCCTTGCCAAAGTTTTTCGATACCGGGTTGAAAGTGGAATTTCAAAAGGGGTTGGGAAACCTGGAGTCCAGGGTTTGTCAGGGAAAAAGGAAATGGTGAAAGCTGGGAGTGCTTCAGGAAAACCAAACTCCAGGGATTTTGTTTTGATTGCCGTGGGTAAATTTAATTCAAGTCCCTACTTGAAAAATAAATTAAATTCCGGTACCTTCGGGTTTCTTCCATCTGTAATTTTTGTTTTCCACACCATTTCCGTCGCTTGTCCCATTGCCTCTGGCGGACCAGGGCCGTGGGCAGACGTGCGCCTGACAGAAAGGAATGATTGGATGTCCACCGATTTGCTGCAAATGATTCTTGACCTGCACAATGGCAGGCTGAAAGGCGAGTTTGTGACGGAAACCGTGCAACGGCTGTGGTTTGAAGAAAGCGATTACTCGGAAGGCTCCCTGGCCTTCCACCTCGCCCTGGCCCGCTTTCCTCATCCCAAACCGGTGGATTATTACGTGGCAGCCATTGCGCTCATCAATCATCGGGAGGCTGAAAAAGTTCCGAACCTGCTGAAACTATGTTGGGAAGACCTGGGGTTGTGGAAAGCCGCGCTTGAAGTGGAAGCCGGTTTCCGCAGTGGCTCCCCCAATACGGAAGCCCTGGCTTCGTTGGCTGAATCACGGGAACCTTTTTTCCAGGCGGTGGGTCTGCTGCACGAGGCACGTTATCTGCGGCTGACCAATGCAAGTGACCGGAATGGGATTCGCAAACGACTGGTTCAGGCTTTGGAAGCCTTTACCAATGTTTCCGCTTTTGAAACAGGCCGGGCCCTGCTGTATTTATCGCAGGTGGAGGCCAGCTATGATTTGGCGCTGGCAACGGCGGAGCGAGCACTGGAACAATTCAAAATCTGTAAAAACCGGCATTATCAATCGGATGCCCATCAGGCAATTGAGAGCATCCGCGAAAAGCATCGTGAACGGCGCGAATCCTCCCGCAGCCGCTCACTGGATTTGGGGTCATTGGTCCGACCGCTGCTGAACGCTCCCGATATTGAATCCTTTTTCAAAGGGTTTGTGCAGATTTTGACCTCGCGGATGTTTCTGGCCCTGGAGCACGTCACAATTCTGCACAAAGGGATTGGTGGCGAACATATCGTGGCGAGTCATCACGGGGCGACACCTACGAGGGAACTCCCTTCGACTTCCCTTGATTTGGGGTCCGGTTACCGGCTGGTGGTTTCCCAAACCGCCGACCCAATGGCGCTGGAACTGATTCTGCCACTGGTCAAACGGGAACTGGTGCGACTCTCGCGGACCGTCCCAACCCCGCATGTGCAATTCCGGCGGGCCTTTGGAAAATTCACTTACTACGATTCCCGGATGGATGAAGTCCTCAACCTGCTCGAAATGGCGGCGCAGGACCAACCCGAAGGGGCAATCATGTTGCGCGGCGAACCGGGCGTGGGAAAAACCGACCTGGCTTTTGCGCTCCACCAGATGGGCTGCACCAAAGCCGGAAAATTTGTGGTTTATGATGCGACCACGGCAGTGGACAAGTCATTTATGGTGGCCGAACTCTTTGGAACGGTCAAAGGTGCCTTCACCGACGCGCAACCACGCACCGGCAAAATCGAGGAAGCCGGGCAGGGCACGCTCTTTATTGATGAAATCGGCGAGCTGACCCCGCAATGCCAGGCATTGCTCCTGCGGGTGTTGCAAAATCGGCAGTTTTCGCGGTTGGGAACCAATGACATGAAACCGGTTCAATGTCGCATCATTCTGGCAACCAACCAGCCGATTGAGGAATGGTGCCAGAAACCGAGCACTTCGGAATCACAACCTCTGTTCCGCCCGGATTTGCCTTCCCGGTTCCGTCATTGGATTCACATCCGGTCGCTGCATGAAATCCCGGACCAGATTGTTCCCACGGCACTGGCTTTTATCCGGGAACAAGGCGATTTTACCCTTTCACCCGAAGCCGAGATTTTCCTTCGTTCCATGCGCTGGATTGGCAATTATCGGAGTTTGCTCAACACCTGCGGGCTGGCGGTCAATTTCGCCCGCTCCTATGGGGTTTCGGCCATCACGCCCGAAATCATCCACCGGGCCATTGGGCATCACCCGTTGCTCTTCACGCCGGTCAACGAATATGGCGAAGGCACTCCCCGCGTTGCATTTGGCATGCCGGGGCCGGCCCTGCCGCCACCAATGCCCTATGCCCCGCAGGGGTTTATGCCGTCCGTGCCACCAGCGTATGCACCGGCTCCGCCGTTTCATGCCAATCCGTTGCCCCCATCATTTCCAACAGCCTATCAACCACCGATGGCACCGGTTGCGCCGCCACTGGCTGGCGCACAGCTTCCGGAAGCACCCACTTTTGCCGCTGCTCCGGTGACGGCTCCGCTGGCACCGCCTCCCAAACTGCCAACCGTCAATCCACAGGCCACGGCGTTGTCTCTGGAGGAAGAGGAAAAGCTGAAAGAAACCTTTTTGGAGATGTTCCGGCAGGTTTTTGATGAATTTGAATTCAATCGGCGGAAGTATTTTCCTTTCTCGATTTTGAGCAACATTTCCCAGATTTACCATCAGCAACGAATGCCACGGGCCAAGACCTTCCAGGCCATTTACGAGGGACTGATGAAAAGCCCCTATGTCAAGCTGACGGTTGGGGCGGAAAAAGTGCAACAGCTTGCCGATTTGTTCCAGGCGTTGGAACCACGGTGGGCTAAAGAAGAATAGTCTTGGGAGTCTTGGGAGTCTTGGGAGTCCAAAACAAGTGACAAGTGACAACAAAACCCCTGGCACTGTTTACTTTGTCAATGCCCATTTCTCAAGACTCCCAAGACTCTCAAGACTCTCAAGACTCTCAAGACTCTCAAGACTCTCAAGACTCTCACTTGAAAGGGGTGCAGTATTTATGACCGCTTCGAAAACCCATTTTCCGATTTTGATTGTGGGGGGAGGAACCGCCGGGTTGACGGTTGCCGCCCGGTTGGCCAACGTGATTGACCCGGCTGAGATTGGCATCATCGAACCCTCGACCAAACATTATTACCAGCCAATTTGGACTTTGGTGGGAGGCGGCGTTTTTCCCAAAGAGGTTTCTGAACGTGAGGAAGCCGACTTTATTCCCGCAGGCACCAAATGGATTCATGATGCGGTCGAAGCCTTTAGCCCCGAAGAAAACGCTCTCACCACCAAAGGCGGGAAACGGTTGACCTACGATTTTCTGGTGGTTGCTCCCGGCATTCAGATTGATTGGGGTAAGGTGAAGGGACTGAAAGAAGCCGTGGGAAAAGACGGTGTGTGCAGCAATTATTCCTATGACACGGTGCAAACAACCTGGGACAACATCCGTCAGTTCCAAGGTGGAACAGCCGTCTTTACCCAGCCGCCGCCGCCCTTCAAATGTGGTGGGGCACCCCAAAAAATCATGTATCTGGCGGATGATGCCTTCCGGCAAAACGGTGTGCGGGAGAAAACCAAAATTGTCTATGCGTCGGCAGCCGCAGTCAGTTTTCAGGTAAAAAAGTATGCCGATACGATGGACAAGGTGATTGCCCGGAAGGGAATTGAAACCCGCTACAAACATAATCTGGTGGAAATCCGGGCCGCAGCCAAAGAAGCTGTTTTCAAACATACTGAAACCGGCGAAGAGACCACCATTGGGTATGACATGATTCACGTGACGCCACCGCAGTCTTCCCCTGATTTCATCAAACAATCAGCACTGGCGAGTTCCGCCGGTTGGGTGGATGTGGATAAAGCCACCTTGCAACATGTGCGCTTTCCAAATGTCTTCAGCCTGGGAGATGCCAGCAGTCTGCCCACATCCAAAACCGGAGCGGCGGTCCGCAAACAGGCTCCCATTGTCGTGGAGAACCTGCTTGCCTTGCGGCAACGAAAAGCAGTTCCGGCAAGTTATGATGGCTATACCTCCTGCCCGCTGGTGACAGGGTATGGAAAGCTGGTCATGGCGGAATTTGATTATGATTTGAAACCGCAGGAAACGTTTCCCTTTGACCAGTCACAGGAACGCTACAGCATGTATCTGGTCAAAGCCCACCTCTTGCCGAAACTCTATTGGTATGGAATGTTACGGGGCCGGGCATGAGAGCACACAAATCAACAATGGTCTGACGTGAAAATAGGACTGAGGACTGAGGACTGAGGACTGAGCCGGTTTTCATTGCTGGTGGTGCGCCGCTGCCGCATGAGGTCTGACGTGAAAATAGAACTGAGGACTGAGGACTGAGGACTGAGCTTCTTTTCATTGCTGGTGGTGCGCCGCCGCCGCATGAGGTCTGACGTGAAAATAGGACTGAGGACTGAGGACTGAGGACTGAGCTTCTTTTCATTGCTGGTGGTGCGCCGCCGCCGCATGAAGTCTGACCTGAAAAGAACGAGTCAGTGGGGAAGGTGGTTTTGACACAAACCATCAAAGGTGAAAATTGCACTGCCTTCGGGCCTACGCTTCCAGAGCGGGAAGTTTGATGGTGAACGTGGTTCCTGCCCCAACCTGGCTTTGAACCGTGATGGTTCCGCCGTGTCCTTCGACAATTTTCTTGGTAATGGAAAGTCCAAGTCCCACTCCCAATTGGGATTTGCGGGATTCAGCCTGTGCATAGGCATCAAAAATATAGGGCAGGGAGCTGGCCGGGATTCCCTCGCCGGTGTCTGAAATATTGATGACCAAAAATGTCTGGCTGGAAAAATTTTCATCCATTTCGGTTTCCGAATGGGCTGAAAGCGTGATGGTTCCACCTTTGGGCGTGAATTTTATGGCATTGGACAGCAGATTGGTAAAAACCCGGCTCAGTTTCCCGGCGTCAGCGGAAATCCGGGGCAGCACGGGCTGAATGTTTCCGACCATTTCAATCCCGTTGGCTTTGGCCGAGAGCCGGGATTCGGCCACATGGTCATTCAGAAAGGAAACGGACTCCACCGGAGCAAAGACGAGTTTCATTTCCTGCGATTCGCTCTTGAAAACATCCAGCATTTCGTTAATCAGATTGAGCATTTTTTGCAGGCTGTTGCGCGAGGTGGAAACCATCGGAGCCAAATGGCTGCCTTCCAGCGCATCGTCCCATTCGATGAACTCAAGAGTCGCCATGACCACTGTTAAAGGTGATTTCAGGTCATGGACGAGCATTGAAATAAACGAAGCTTTGATTTTGTCCACTTCTTTCAGCTTGTCGTTGGCATCGGCAAGCTGGGTGTTCTGTTGGTCGAGCTGGTTTTGAATTTTGATGAGCTTGCTTTGGGTGGCATCGCCAATACCGGTGATTTTGACCGTTTGTTTGAGCAGACTTTTATATTTTTTGGTGAGCAGTTTGAAATGTTCACGCAACTCGGCCTCGGAAATGCTTGGGTTGTCCAAAACCGCCTCGGCTTTTTCAAGAACACGGTACTCGTCTTCAAACACATCCATCGAATTGGATTTGCTTCCAGGGTCTTTGCTCATTGTGGTTAGCTCCAAAGGAATCAAAAAAGGGGACTGCGGTAGGAATGCAGGTCCTTTGTACCACATAATCAGCCAAACTTGAAAAATCCGAAACGAAAATGTTATCTGTGACTGCTATTTTTTAGGAAACCAGATTTTCACTCACAAAAAACACCTTGAAAGCAAAACCGTTCTGAAAACAACAGTTCGCGGTTTAGCTTCAACCTGTATTTTGTTGCAGGCTTTTGAGCCGGAATCAGTAGAAAGCGCGAACCCTCAATCCAATGCACAGCGGAACCCAAACCCACGAAGTGGCAGATTTTCAAACTTCCGCCCGACTGGCCTATCAAAAGGTGCGGGAATGCACCACCATGCTCTGTCAGCCCCTGGCCGTGGAAGATTATGTGATTCAATCAATGCCTGATGTCAGCCCGCCCAAATGGCATCTGGCGCACACCACCTGGTTTTTTGAAACTTTTCTGTTGCAGGATGGGTTGGCCGGATACCAGGAATTTCATCCGCAATTCGGATATTTGTTCAATTCCTACTATGAAGCTGTCGGGGCTCGCCATCCGCGCCCCGCCCGTGGCTTGCTTTCCCGGCCCACTTTGCAGGAAGTCATTGAATACCGGGCCTTTGTGGACCAAAAAGTCTCAGACTGGCTGGATACGCTGACTCCGGAAATCTGGGAAAAGGTAAGGCCGGTTTTTGAATTGGGATTGCATCACGAACAACAACATCAGGAACTGCTCTGTACCGACCTCAAGCATATTTTGGCGCAAAATCCGCTCAAACCTGTCTATCTCAAACAGGAAATCCCAATTGAACCCGAAGTGGTGCCTTTGCAATGGATTGAGTACGCTGGCGGCCTGCACCAGATTGGCTTTCGCGGGGAAGGATTTGCCTTTGACAACGAGACGCCCCGGCACCGGGTTTACCTGGAGGATTTCCGGTTGGCCGCCCGCCCGGTCACCAATGGTGAATTCCTGGAATTTATGGCCGCTGGCGGCTACCAAAATCCCCAATGGTGGCTTTCCGAGGGCTGGCGCACCGTGCAGGAGCGTGGCTGGCAGGCACCGCTGTACTGGGACAAATCCCAGGATGAATGGTGGCAGTTTACCCTCTCCGGCCTTCGCCCGGTAACTTTGGCGGAACCGGTCTGCCATGTCAGCTATTATGAGGCAGATGCTTTCGCCCGCTGGGCCGGAAAACGGTTGCCCACTGAGGCAGAATGGGAATTTGCCGCCGAACTGTTGGATTTGAAAGGCAACCTGATGGAAACCGGGATTTTTCACCCAACCCCAGCCAGCGAGGGTGAACCGGAAGCCCCGGTTCAGATGTTTGGGGATGTTTGGGAATGGACGCAGAGTCCCTACATTCCGTATCCCCGCTACCGTCCTGCTGCCGGGGCCTTAGGGGAATACAACGGGAAGTTTATGTGTAACCAACTGGTGTTGCGGGGTGGGTCATGCGTGACACCGCCACACCATATTCGCCCAACCTATCGGAATTTCTTCCCACCGGATGCCCGCTGGCAGTTCTCCGGTATACGGTTGGCTGAGGACGCCTGATGAAAGCAAAACGCACTTCCATCCTGCTTGACCTGCATCCAGCTCTGACCAATATCACGGGGGAGGTTCTGCAAGGGCTGACCGCTCAACCAAAAAAGCTGCCCCCCAAGCTGTTTTATGATGACCGGGGTTCCCAGCTTTTTGAGTCTATCTGCGACCTGCCGGAATACTATTTGACCCGCACCGAAATCGGCATCCTGACCAGTTCGGCCCAGGAAATTGCCGCTTTGTTGGGACCTGAGGTCCTGCTGATTGAATATGGCAGCGGGAACAGCCGCAAAATCAGGATTCTGCTCGACGCACTGAAACATCAGGCGGTCGGATATGTTCCGATTGATATTTCACGGGAATCTCTGGCCGATGCAGCCAGCCTGATTTTGGCCGATTATCCCAAACTGAAAGTAGCCGCCATTTGCGCGGATTACACCCAGTCGGTTGCCCTGCCTGCGCTTCCGTTTACCTATCGCAAACCGGTGGTCTTTTTTCCAGGTTCGACCATTGGCAATTTTCAACCCCATGAAGCACTGGCTTTCCTGAAGAGCGTGGCTGCGTTGTTGCAGAAAGATGGCCTCCTGCTCATCGGAGTGGACTTGAAAAAGGATGCTCGGGTACTGAATGCGGCTTATAACGATGCTCAGGGAGTAACCGCCGAATTCAACCTGAATCTGTTGCGTCGGTTAAATCGGGAATTTCAAGCTGATTTCATCGTTGATAATTTCCGCCACCTCGCGTTTTACAACCCGCATCGAAACTGTATTGAAATGCACCTCCAAAGTCAGTTCGCCCAAACGGTTTGTATCGGAGGGAAAAAAATCACGTTCTCACCCTGGGAGACCATTCACACCGAAGATTCTTTCAAATACAGCGTCGATGAGTTTACGCAGCTTGCCTCCCAGGCGGGAATGGTGCCGGAGAGAATTTGGACCGACCCGAATGAATGGTTTGCGGTCGCCCTCTTCCAGGTTCAATAGGCTGCCTGTTGGAAAGAAAACAAAAGGGGGAATTTCAGGACAGTGTGACTGTTGCTGAAAATTCCCCTCTTGTTGTTTTGGACCGCCCTTGGTTTGTTTCAGGCCAGTGCTTCCGATAATGGGAGATATGAGCACTGCTTGGAAGCCCGACACACCGCTTTACCGGGGCTTGGCGGTAAAGTACGGCCCGTCGTCGGCCATATCGGGCTTGCGTCCGCCAACTGCCGGAGTCCCGGTTTCCGGTCCGCCCTGGTCCTGAATGTACACAATTCCCGCCGGAGCTTTGATATAGATATCGCTCGAAGTCACGTTGATGAAATTTCCTCCGACTTTGAGGGTGATGGAGCTGCCGGCTTCGAGTACGATTTTATTTCCTGCCTTGAGATGAATTTCACTGCCGGCATCAATTGAATCAATTGAGCCGATGATGGCATCCCGTCTGCCGGATACTTCCAGGGTTTTGTTCCCCAGCACATGCTGATGCTTGTTGCGCTGGACCTCTTCGACCTGGTCCCGGTCCACAATCAAATGCCGGTCCTGCATGATATGTTCCCGGCTGTCGTGTTTGACGTGGGTGTCCATATCTTTTTCGGCATGGATGAAAAGCTGTTCGGAATCCTTCAAATCCTCAAACCGGACTTCGTTGTAATTTTTTGGTGTACCGTGCAAGGTACTCCGGCTTTTGCGGGTGCTGACTGTTTTGTAATTCCCCTGATGGGAATTGGTGCTGGCCGAATCAAGGGGATAGGGCGGCAGATTGTCACCGTTGTAAAAACTGCCTACCACATAGGGTCGGTCCGGGTCACCCTCCAGAAAGTCAACAATCACTTCGTGCCCAATCCGGGGAATTTGGATATATCCCCAGGAACTGCCTGCCCACAGGGTTCCAACCCGCAACCAGCAGGAACTGTGTTCATCCTGTTTGCCGTAGCGGTCCCAGTGAAATTGGACTTTAATCCGGCCAAATTTGTCAGTGAAAATTTCCTCTCCCGCCGGGCCCACCACAATCGCGGTTTGGGAGCCATGCACAATGGGCACTGGCGTCACCCGTTGCGGACGGAACGGAACCGTGTCTTTTACAACCGTGAATTCATTCCGGTAAAAGGAACCCGGTTCATTGAAACTGTCACTTTGAAAGGCTTTGATTTGCAGCGACTGAATCACATAGGTCGTATTGAAATCCGCCCGTGGGTGGTCGGAAAAGGTAAACGTGTGGCCTGTCACAAAGGGACGGCAATCACTCGAACCATGCGCCAGTTGATAGGGCGAGTCGGAATCCTCCTCTTTCATCAGTTTCACATTCCGGTTGCCCTCCGCCATCATGTCAAAAGCGCCTTCCCGTTGGGGTTCGGGCGCACCAATGTATTCGCCTGGATAATCGTAGATTTCCCGTTTGGTCGGTTGCTGGGCCTGGGAGCTTTCCGGGACTGCCGCCACTGCATGGACCTCCAGTTTTCTTTGGGGTTCCATAAAATCAAAATCGCGCAGGGCGTAATGGGTCGGACGAACCTGTTTTTCGACAATAAAATCAGTCACCACATCATAGGAATCGGGGGACCAAACTGCCTGACCGCCGGTATTGGCCTGGCGGTAAACCGCTTTGGCCTGGTCTTTACAAACCTCGAAATGAGAGGGGGAATCGCCGAAAATCAGCGTATGTTTGGTTTTTTCGTGGGTGAAGTAATAAAAAATGCCTTCTTCCTCCAACAGGCGGGCGCAGAAATTGTAGGCTGATTCACGATATTGAACGCAATAATCCCGGATTTTGTATTTGCCCCGCTCAAGTTTGAACTCATAGTCGGTGATGCCGTGGTCTTTCAGTACCTGCTCAACAATGTCAGGCACATTCATATCCTGAAAAATGCGGCAATCGGTGGATTGCGTCATCAGCCAGAAGCGCGGGCGCACGGTCATGCGGTAATGGGTAAAACGGGGGGTGGTGTGTTCCTGGGCAAACTCCGAGACAATGCCGTTGACAAAACGGTCATGGGGCTTGCCGTGGTCTTCGTCGTCATCATGCAGACGAATCCGAATGGTGAGCGGTGAGTTAATCATCTCCGTCAGGTCAATCGCCGGGTTTTCTGAATACATTTCGAGGTCATACTGGAACAACGTGGAAATGGCCTCGTGACCTTGTAACTCCCGTACTATCAAGGCATTGGGATTGGGAAGCACCGTCTTGACTTTGATCAGCCGCCCATTTTGGGTCCAAGGCGTACCGTCTCCTCCCCCGCTTCCTCCCGCCCCGCCGGATGGAGCATCAACTGCCATGTCATCTGTTTCATTTTCATTGCGGCGAAGTCCTTTGAAACGGGGGCGCAGCACTCCGGCCTGACCTGTTGAGTCCGCAGGCTCCGGAGTCTCGGTTTCAGGCTGGGTTTCGCCGGTTGGTGGAATAGGGTTCAATTCGTCAGTCACGATAAGCCTCCAAATTAAAAAGCAATTTAATATTTTCTTTGATGAAGACAGGTGCAAACCCGGTGCCAAACCCTGTTGCATCAGGCTGCCTGAGTGCGGGTGGTCCGTTTTTTGGCTTGCCGGCGGCGATAATGGTGATAGGAGAGGCTGGTAAAAATAAAATCCAGATATTGACGTTCCTGCCGCTGGATTTCAGCGATGGAGAGGCGCAACCCGTCAACGGCTTTGTCAGTGGAGGCCTGCTCTTCCAGATGGTTGACTGCCATTTCAAAGGCGTCTTCGTATTTGGCTTGAATGCCCAAAAGGTTGGCGTAATAAACCCGACCTTCAGCCGTCATGCCCCGCAGGGCAAAACCCAGGTCGGCGATTGAGTGAATGAGTCCCATGATGTGCTCCCTCCAAATGTATGTATTCTGACCTGGAGGGAGGGCAAGCGGTGTGCCAGATGAAATGAGGGGAAACGAAATGAAAATTTAATTTTTTGAAGGAAAGGGAAACGGGTTATCTTCCAGATTGGCTGGTCACAACCTTTAGGGATTGACCTTTGTTAAATGACCGAGCGAAAAGACTGGGCCTTTTCCACCAGGAGTTGAACCCGTTCCAGGTCAACCGGCTGTTGCCAGCGACCTTCCGTCTTGAAGAAAGAGCCAACGATAAAGCCGTCGGCAAAGGGGAAAAATGAATCAAGATTGCGGTCGTCAATCCCCGACCCCAGCAGGACCGGGAGGCGGCAATGGGTTTGGGCTTCCTGGACATCGGACAGTTTGGGGGCTTTACCGGTCGCCGAACCGGTGACAATCACGGCGCTGGCCCGCATAAACTCCGCCGCTTCGGCGGTTTCGCCCAGATTGACATCCGCCGTGATGGCGTGCGAAGCATGTTTTTTCTTGATGTCGGCCCAGATTTGGATGTGATTGGCCCCGATGTGTTTTCGATAACGAAGTAACTTCGCTGCCGATGATTCGATGATTCCTTCGTCAGCCACATGGGCGAAGGCAAAACCTTCGACCCGCACAAAATCCAGTTGGGCTGCCTGGGCCACGGCCAGGGCCTCACAATTGGCTCCGGCCAGAATCTGGATTCCCACCCGGCCCCGAAACTCGGCTTTGATTGCTTCGGCCAAAACCGTCATGGCCGCTACAATTTCCGGTCCAACCGACCCCCGCAGATACGGAGTGTCGTGCATGTTCTCCAAAATCACGCCATCCACGCCGCCTTCACGATAAAGCCGGGCTTCAGTGCGGGCGGTTTCGACCAATTCGGCAATGGAACATTGCTGTGCCGGTGTTCCAGGTAACGCGCCTACATGAATGACCCCGATGATTGGTTTCGGTTGCCGGAAAAGGCAGGTAAATTGTTGCATCATATGGAAATTTCCTGAAACCCAGGGAGTCTGGGGAGTCTGGGGAGTCTTGGGAGTGTGGAGGGGTACTCGGAGTTCAAATTCCGACAGGGTGACAGATATGTTTTGACTCCCCAGACTCCCCAGACTCCCCAGACTCCCTAGACTCTCAAGACTCTCAAGACTCTCAAGACTGGTTTAATGGGTGCTTTTCTCACCGGCGGGAATGGCAACTTTCAGACGGTTTTGCGCTGGCGGAAGCGGGCAAGTGGCAAATTCCGTGTAGGCACAGGGTGGATTATGAGCCCGATTGAAATCAAGCCAGACTTTACCATCTTTGGGAGCTTCCGTATTCAGAAAACGGCCCGCCGGGTAGGTACCTTTTCCCGCAGTCGAATCCCGAAAAATTAAGAACAGCCCGCCATCTTCCTCCAGGGCATCAAGTCGGCAGGTTTTGCCTTTGATTTTGAACTCGACATAACCAGCAACTTTTTCATCGCTGACATCGCCCAGCACATTGGTAATCGGAACGGTTTTGGGTGGATTGTAGGGCACAAACTTCGCTTCCAACCTGAAGTTTGGCTGGACCGGATACCAATGCAACCCCTTGAATTCCCGTCGGGCTTTACTGTTGAGGTCTTTAAGGCGAACGCCAACCCGTTCTCCCCGTTCAATCACAAAAAATGTGAGGCTGCCCAGGGTCAAAACATCCGGTTTGCCGGTTATATCGGCGTGGAGTTCCATTTCGGCAGGGGCTTTGCCGTTTACCTTGAGACTGACACTTTCCTTCGGCAGAAGGGTCACTTTTTTGCCCTCCAAGCGCAACGTTCCGACCTGTGCCGGGGCCGCTTCAGCGGGGAGTTGAACCACACTTTCCGCAGCACTGCCAAGCGTGTTTTCACCCGGATGGAGCCAGAAGAGGCCGCTTACCGTCAACCAACCGGTATCGCTTTTGAGCCGGGTTTCATAGGCTTCGCGCCATTTGGCGGTTTCGTCCAGGGGCGGACTTTGTTGGGGTTGTTGGGCAAAAAGAAAAAGAGGGGTTAACAGCATGAAACAAGCAACGAGACCGAGTTGATACTTTTTCATAAGCAACTTTCACTTAAATATTTATTGAGCAGCCAAAACCGAAGTGGTTCTTAGTCGGAGGCCCGCTGCCTGGCATTCCGCATCCGAATAATAGAAAAACGCAGACTTGATGCAATCACTGCTTCCCGTAATTCCCACAAAGTTGGCAGAAAGCGAAGTTCAACCCCACGGGCCAGGATTTCATTCATTGGGTCAGAAATAGTTCGAACCTCGATGGGCATGACAGCCACATGGCTGATGAAGTACCCGGCACAATCGTCAATACACTCAAATGTTTCAGGTGAGAAACAATAACAATACAACCTGCATGAGCGCAGGGCGTCCAGCCATTCACCTTCAAGAGCAATAACAGCCGGACTCGCCCCTAAAAAACGAGTTGTGTCGGCCTCGGTTGTTTCAGGCCCGGCATAAAAAGTAACCCGAGGACACTCTCGTGGAACCAGGTAATGATGGAGGTGTGCATCGTCTATGGCCCAGACCACAGGGTTACCTCCGTTGGGAGGAACCCGTGGTTCAAAGCGTTGGATGTCCGGTTCCTCACTAATGTGAAAAAGCATGCTTTTCTTGCCAGTTTTTCATTAAAGATGAGGTTTGTCTTGCACCAGGGGTTGTCGGCCAGCCCAAGGGGCTGCTTCCTCCAACTGGGCTGCCAGCCGAAAGAGCGTGGCTTCATCACCAAAACGCCCGATGAAATGCGAACCGATGGGAAGGCCGGCTTCATTTTGAAAAAGGGGCACCGACATGGCCGGTTGGCCAGTCATATTGCACAATGGTGTGAAAGGGACAAAGGCAGAAGCCCGTTCAAAAGCAGTCAGCGGATTGTCAAACCAACCCAATTGAACCGGTGGTTCGGAGGTGGTGGGTGTCAACAGGACATCAAAAACCTCGAAAAGCTGGGCGATTTTTCGGCTGGCAGCCTGGAGCCATTGCAGGGCCAGGACATATTCCGCTGCCGTATGGCTGCGCCCTTGTTGATACAGTGCCCAGGTCAGCGGTTCGAAATACTCGGCTTGCGGTCTTTGTCCGGTTGCAAATGCCACCCCGTCAATCGTGGCGGCACAGCCAGCCGACCAGAGGGTCAAAAACATTTTGACAAGCATCTCGTCATTGCCGGGGAGATTGGCTTCAGTGACTTCGTGGCCGAGTTCCGCACAGAGCCATGCCGTTTGCTCAACCACTTTTTTGCAATCGGGATGAAGCGGGTTTCCGTCAGGCGAGGAAGTGGTAAAAGCAATCCGCAGTTTGCCTGGGTTTGCACCCACTTCCTGCAAAAACGGGCGTTCCTTGGGTGGGGCCCAATAGGGGTCACCGTTTTGCGGTCCGGCGGTGGCATCCAGCAAGGCAGCACTGTCACGCACACTGCGGGTTACGGCATGTTCCACAATCAGGCCGCTGAACAGGTCACCGAAATCCGGTCCCAACGGGTTCCGGGCGCGGGTTGGCTTGAGGCCAAAGACCCCACAGCAGGCAGCCGGAATCCGAATTGAACCGCCTCCGTCATTGGCATGAGCCATCGGAACCATCCCAACTGCCACGGCAGCGGCAGAACCACCACTGGAACCACCAGTGGTTCGTGTTGTATCCCACGGATTCCGGGCTGGTCCCAAAAAACGGGATTCCGTGGTTGGCAAAATCCCAAATTCCGGAGTATTGGTTTTCCCGACAATGATGAGTCCGGCCCGTTTGTGCCTTTGCACCAATTCGGAATCATGGTCGGGAATGAAATTTGGGAGAAAAGATGTCCCCATAGTCATCCGGACACCTTTGTAAGCAGCAATTAAATCTTTCAACAGGAACGGAACACCGGTAAAGGGACCTTCCGGCAAATCCCCACGAGCAGTGGCCAAGGCTTCCTCAAACATTGGGGTGACAACCGCGTTCAGTTTGGGGTTGAGCTGTTCAATGCGCCGAATGGCCGTTTCAACCAGTTCAGCCGGCTGCACTTCCTTGCGCCGGACCAAATCAGCCAGGGCAGTGGCATCCAAAAAAGCAAATTCATCCATTGGAACGTGAATTCCTTTCGGAAAAGTTGGAAACCGTGGAGTTTTGCCATTGAAAACCAGTTGGGGAGGGAAGTCCAGCCACAATTTAGGGGAACCACACATCAGCTACAATTGGGGCATGGTCGGAAGGGGGAATTCCGTTTCGCTCCAAACCGGTAATCGTGCTGACGATTCCCTGCAACTTCATTCCCCGACAGGCCAGCCAATCCAGCCGCATATATAAAAAGCCGGAATGCTGTTCGACCCGACGGGTCACCCAGGAACGCAAAAAGGCAGGCAGCAGTGCGGCGTCCTCCATTCCTTTGAGCTCAACACTACAGGTGGTTTGGTCGTCATTAAATTCCCGGAAGGAAAAACCGCATTGCACCAATCGGTCGAACAAAGGTTCGTGCCCTTCTTCGGGATGGCGCAACACCCTCTTTAATTTTTCCGGTTCCGTGAACAACACACGGGCCGTGCTCATCAGGGTTTTGAGTTTGGTTCCTCGTTCAAACGTGTTGGTGTTCCAATCTCCTCCGAAAATGACGGGGTGGGTTGTTTGGGAAAATTCCGCAAGGATAGCCTCCGTTTGTCGGGTTCGGCAGGAAGGAGAATTACGCACCTCAAGATGACCGGTTGAAAGCAAAACGGTTTTTCCCTGGATTTCGATTTCCGTCACAATACAAATTCGGCTGCCATAGCGTTTTTCGTGGAAATGAAACGGTTCAAAACAGGTTGGCAGGCGCAGAATGCGGGAATTTTTGAGTGGATACCGTGAAAGGATGGCATTGCCGTGCAGGGCCGTCGTGTTTTCACCCGGCAGGTTCAACTCTTCATTGATGCCTTTGGTCATTTCCAGGTATTCCGCTCCATACACACAATGGAACCCCAGCTCATCGGCCAGCTCAAATCCGACATGCCGGTTGCCCGTCCGAACCATGCCCACATCCGCTTCATTCAAAAGCAGAACATCAGCCGAAGCCAGCAACGGATGTTCCCGCAGGAAAAACAGCACGTCATCAAACCGGTTGCCCCGTTCGATATTCCAGACCACAACCCGTAAAAACTTCTGATTTGGCAGCCCAACCTGAATTGGTGAAAAAAGCTGGGGCATATCCAGAATGGAGCGGAGTTGCCCTTGGTGTTCCCGGAAAAAGGTTGAGTTTTCCAGTTCGGTGAGGGTGGCAAACCGGCTGAGTTGGTTGGTGAGCGGTTGGTTATCGGGAAGGGGACGGGCAGATGGTGAGGGCATGAGGTTGGTCCTTCCAGGTGAATCTGAGTTTTTGAAATTTAATTGAATTTTATTTTCACCGCAGAGGCACAGAGATTTCGCAGAGGTTTCGCTGAGAAAAACAAAGAAAAACTCTGCGGGAACTCTGCGAATCCTCTGCGTCTCTGCGGTGAAAAAGAGAATCCAATGGAATTTAATTTTGGTCGTGGCACGAGGCTTGCACTCAGGGTTGACGAAATTCAATTCAATTCAAAAACAACATAACGGAAGGCCATATATCATGGACATCTCGCTCAAAACACTGGTTGATAAACTGAATGATGTCACCCGCAAGGGAGTACAAGAAGCCATGAGCCTCGCGCTCTCGCGGACGAACCATGCGGTTGAAATCGAACATCTGCTCTATGCCCTCGCCACCAACGACGGAACGGACCTGAGTCCCATTTTCCGCCAATTTGATGTCAATCAAGGACGTGTCGGAACCGATTTGATTCGGACGATTGACCGTTTCAAAACCGGCAGCGCCCGTAACAGTCTGGCTTTTTCGCCACGGATTCCACAGGTGTTACAAGAGGCATGGTTGTTTGCCTCGCTCGAAAATGCAACCACCAACGTTCGCAGCGGGCATATTTTAGTTGCCCTTTTGGCCAACCCGGAAACCCGGCAACTGCTGTTTGAAGCCTCAAACGAATTCCGCAAAATCCAACTGGAAACCCTCCGCAGCCATTTTGGGCAACTGGTGACTCGTTCAAGCGAAAATGCTGCTTCCCCCGGTTTGGAAAATAATCAGAGTGAAGGCACACCGGCAAAAACCAATGCTAAGACTCAGGCACTTGACCAATTCACGGTTGACCTGACCGAGCAGGCCCGGTCCGGCAAAATTGACCCGGTTCTTGGCCGTGATATGGAAATCCGACAGGTGATTGACATTTTGACCCGCCGTCGCAAGAACAATCCGATTTTGACCGGTGAACCAGGGGTTGGGAAAACCGCAGTGGTTGAAGGTTTGGCTCTGCGCATTGTGTCCGGAGACGTTCCGGAACAATTGAAGTCGGTTTCACTGCGTGTGCTTGATTTGGGTTCGCTGCAAGCCGGAGCCGGAGTCAAAGGCGAATTTGAATCGCGTCTCAAAGGTGTGATTGACGAAGTGAAAGCCTCGGCCAAACCCATCATTCTCTTTATTGACGAAGCCCACATGCTGATTGGCGCAGGCAATCAAGCCGGACAAGGCGATGCCGCCAATCTGCTCAAACCGGCATTGGCACGCGGAGAACTCCGCACCATCGCTGCCACGACCTGGAGCGAATACAAAAAATACTTCGAAAAAGACGCCGCGTTGGAACGCCGCTTCCAGGTTGTCAAAGTGGACGAACCCACGGTCGAAACGGCCGTCACAATGATTCGGGGTTTGGTCGAGCGCATGGAACAGCATCACAACGTCCGGGTACTGGATGAGGCCGTGCAGGATGCCGTCCGCCTGTCGCATAAATTCATCACGGCGCGGCAACTTCCCGACAAGGCCGTGGATGTGCTGGATACTTCCTGTGGACGGGTGGCGATGGCTCAGGCTGCAACCCCGGCGCTGATTGAACAGGCCCAAAAACGAATTGACGAATGTGCGTTGGAAATCCGCTCGCTGGCTCGTGAAATTGCCGCCGGGGCCGACCATTCCGAACGTCTGACCGCCCTCAATGCCCGCAGCATCGAAGCCAAATTCGAACTGGAAACTTTGAAAGCCCAATATGAACGGGAAAAAGCCCTGGTTGAGCGGATTCAAAAACTCCGGGCGGAACTGGAACAGGCCAACTGTACTACGGCGGTGGCAAATGGCAGCCAGAACCGTGCCACCTGCACCCGCGCGGTTGAACTTGATTCGCTCCAAAAAGAACTGATTGCCATTCAGGGCGAACGCCCGTTGGTCCATCCTTGTGTGACCTCGCAAACCATTGCCGAAGTGATTTCCTCATGGACTGGCATCCCGGTGGGAAGAATGCTCAGTGACCAGATTCAAACTGTTCTGACGCTGGAAGAAAAACTGGAAGAACGAGTCGTCGGACAAGGCCACGCCCTGGAAACCATCAGCGAGCGGATTCGCATGGCCCGCTCGCATCTGACTGACCCGAAACGTCCGGTAGGGGTGTTCCTCTTGCTGGGACCGAGCGGGGTCGGAAAAACCGAAACCGCCAAAACCCTGGCTGAAGAACTCTTTGGCGGAGAACGCAAGCTCATCACCATCAACATGAGCGAATACCAGGAGAAGCACACGGTTTCCCTCTTAAAAGGCGCGCCTCCGGGATATGTCGGTTATGGCCAGGGCGGGGTGCTGACCGAAGCCGTCCGCCGCAAACCCTATTCGGTGGTGTTGTTGGATGAAGTCGAAAAAGCCCACCGGGATGTGCTGGAACTTTTCTACAAAGTGTTTGATGAGGGAATGATTGAGGATAGCGAAGGCCGCGACATCAATTTCCGCAACACCGTGATATTGCTGACTTCCAATCTGGGCAGCGACGTATTTATGGAACTCTGCGCCGACCCGGAAAAACTCCCGACACCGGAAGAACTGGTCGAGGCGGTGCGTCCGGAACTGGTTGATTTCTTTGCCCCGGCATTGTTGGGGCGGATGACCATCGTGCCCTATTACCCGCTTTCGGATGAAACCATGAAAGGCATCATCAAACTGCAACTGGGTCGGATTTCCGAACGGATTTCGGAAAACTACGGAGCCACCTTTACTTATGACGAGGCCCTGGTGGGCGAAGTCATCCGCCGTTGCAAGGAAGCCGACAGTGGGGCTCGCAACATTGACCGGATTCTGTCCGGAACCGTGTTGCCGGATTTGGCCCGCACCTTTCTGGGACGAATGGCGGATTCAGTGGCCATTTCCAGTGTTCACATTGGTTTACAGGAAAACGGAGCGTTTGCCTATCAAGTCAACTAAAGACAGGACTGAGGACTGAGGACTGAGAAAAATCAAATCAAGTGTCTGGAGACTAGACTGACTTTGCCTATGTGGAAACTCAGTCCTCAGTCCTCAGTCCTCAGTCCTAATAAAGGAGAGAGTATGTCACTGGCACGAAAAATTACCTGGCTGGAAGGCAGCCGCATCACGCCCCATCATTTTCAACAATGGGACAATTACCTGGAAGACCAGTTGGTTTCCCGTGTCCGCGCTCTGGGACCGTTCAATTGGGGGGTTGCAGAACTGGAAATCAACCGCGACGGAGTATCCAACGGGCAGTTTGCCCTGACCCGCTGCAAAGCAATTCTGCCCGATGGCATGTATTGCGACATGCCGGGCGGCGAACCTTGCCCTCCGCCGCTTGATTTGGCCAAGGCTTTTGAAGGAACGGCAGAAAAACTGGATGTGTTTTTGGCTGTTCCAGCCAAACGGTCCGGTATGGTGGCCTTTCATATTCCCGGACGCAATCAGGGGCAGCATGCCCGTTTTGTCCAGGTTCCAGGTACGGCAATTGACGAAACAACCGGCGAAAACGAAATGCAGTTGCCCTTTGCTGTGGGAAACTTCCGGTTTTTGGTCGGAAATCAGGTCCGCGAGGGCTTTAGCGCACTCAAGGTGGCGGAGGTCGTTCGTTCCACCACCGGGCAATTTCAACTGAATGACAACTTTTTGCCGCCGCTCCTCAATGTCGGGGCTTCACTGTGGCTGCACAACAATTTGCGCCAGTTGGTGGAAATCCTGGCAACAAAATGCACGACCCTTTCCGAATCGAGACGGCAAAGCAATTCCTCGCTGGTGGATTTTACCTCGATGGAGGCGGCTGCCTTTTGGCTCCTGCACACGGTCAACACTGCGTTGCCGGCGCTCAAACACCTATACGCAGCGGCTCGCCTGCATCCCGAACCACTGTACCGGGAACTGGCGCAGCTCGAAGGGCAGTTGATGACCTTTGCCGTCAACCGTCATCCGCGTGACATTGTGGAATACCAGCATGAAAACCTGTTTGTGACGTTCTATCGGTTGTTCTCGGAAATCAGGGAACTGCTCGATGTCGTGATTTCCAATAAATGCGTCCAGATTCCGCTCGTGAATGTGCGCGAGTCGGTTTACAAGGGTGTGGTGGAAGATGACCGGCTGCTGCACGAAGCTGCATTCTTTCTGGCCGTGCGTTCCAACAGCCCTGACCGCGATGTGATGAGTCGGGTGCCTCGCGTCGTCAAAATCGCATCGTTTGACCATATTGACCGAGTTGTCGGAGCCGCCATGCCTGGCGTGGTGCTCAACCACATGATGGCCCCGCCCGGAGCCATTCCGGTGCGTCCGGGCTACCATTATTTCTCGTTGGAAACAGTTGGCAAGTTTTGGGAGGTGATTCGAGGTGCCAAATCCATGGGCGTTTACATCCCGGATGAATTTCCGAATGTAAAAGTCGAAATGTATGCGGTTAAACCTTAATTTAATTGTTGAATTGAATTGAAAAATACCTCCGCCCAGCCGTGGATTCGGGCAGTCACGGCTGGGATTTTTTCTTGTTTTCAACAGGTCGGAACTATGCATACAGGTGTGGAAACACTTTTTACTCAAATACTTCCAAAAAATTCACGCCGGAAGGCGCAAGGCTGGCCCTGATTTAAGGAGAAATTTAATTTTCTATTGGCACAAGGTTTGCTCTTTGGATAGTCAGATTCCAACACCGCACCAAAGGGAGCGCCAATCACATGACCGTCGGAAACCTTGCCAAACCAAAGTTCATTTCTGAACCCAATGAAATCAGTTATTCACCTGCCATAGTGATAACAGTCCTCCGCGATGAAATGATTCGCAGTTATGAAGGTTCCGGTTACTCACTGATGGCCCATGGGGATGAGGTTGGCAAGGTGGCAGCGGAAATTGCGCGGGTGCTCTTTCGCAATTCCCCTGAAGTTGAATTTCTGGCTGAAACGGCACGGCTGGCAGGCTGTCTGCATGATGTTGGCAAAGTCACAATTCCCGAACAGGTCCGTTTTTCACCCCTCTTTTTTACCGAAATCGAACGCAAGATCATGGAAAACCACGTCACGGCTGGCAAACGGTTGCTGGAGTCTGCCGGATTTCACCGTGAAATTGTGGAAGCAGCCCACTTTCACCACGTCTGGTTTGCCGGAGGCGGTTACCCTTTTTGTGGGTTGCGTGGCGAACAGATTCCCGTCAATGCCCGGATTGTGGCAGTCGCCGACCATTTTGTGGCGCGGGTGGAAGACCGCTCCTATCGGCTGGGGCAGGACCCTGATTTTGTCTGGTTTGAAATGCAACTGGCCAGCGGCACCCACTTTGACCCCAGGGTGATTGAAGCCTTTTCCCAAACCGAATACCTGCGCGCAATGCTCGCATAATTTTTTTACCAACAAAGGATGAATGACAATGCTCGGAATTTTACGAATCCCTTATGACGCACCGGGCGCGACCATTGCGCTCTGGGAAAATATGAACAATTCCGGTTTTCCCCGGCTGGTTCATCTCGAACACCTGGAAACGGTTGAAAAAGCTGCTGATACCCTGGCGAGTCTGACCAACGGGGCACCTGTGGCCACCATCCTGTCGAGTCCCACTGAACTGCTTCCGACAGGGCAGAAAGATGTCACGGCGAACCGGATGAAACAGGCCACTTCCGGATTGCAAACCGCTGAATATGTGGTCGGTCAGGCAACCCTGGTTTCCCACGCTGACGGGGGAATGCTGCACCAACTCCCCGCCGGTTCCGTCCTGACGGAGGCCGCATGCCTGACGGCTGCCTTTCGGGCCACCTATCGGGAGCAAATGGAACAGTTTACCCAAATCTGCCATCTCCACCTTTCGGAAAAACAGGTTGACCTGTTTGTTTATGACCGGGGTGAATTGATTCACTACGCCACAGAGGTTCCGGAACACGACGACCCGGTTGATTTTGAGTCCGCCATCAGCCTGTTACTCTGTGATGGCGAAGGTTTATGGAAGACCCACATTGATCTGCTGGTGGTTTCCGGTGCCTGCCGCTGGTTCCGGGCCAACCGGCTGGATTGGCTGGATACTTCCTTCCAGATTGATTTCGTGGAAACGTTCCGGGCCGACCATCTTTTCCAGGCACAGCTTATCAGCAGCGAATCCCAACGGGATTTCTTTCGTCCCGAAAGCTACCTTGCGGCCACCGCCATTCCGGTTTTGCTGGCTGGCGCGGCCATTTCGGTATTTTCCAATCACGGCGGGGATTTTCGGAAAATCCTCCAGCCTAAACCCCACAACGCTTCCTTGGGGAAATTGTCTGGGGCGGCGGCTTTTGCTGCCCGGATGTTCGGCCAGGCTCAAGGGAATGCCTCCCGTTTTCAATATATCGGAGCCTATGCCGGAGTTCTCATCATGCTTGGCTGTGTGTTTGGGCACAGTTATGCGCTCCACGCCAAGGAAAACAAACTCAAAGACACAATGGCACTCGAAATGAACCGGGCCGAAGCCAATCGCACCATCAAGCAGGAAGCCGAGCAATTCAAGAATTTACTCAGTGCGCTGAACCGGCGGGTGGAAATCGTCAATAAACTGCGCAAATCACAAGGGATGAATTATCAGATTTCAAACCTGATCCGGTATCAGACACCCCAGGGAATTGTGCTGACGCTGCTTAAAATCGAAGGACGGACTGTCACCATCACTGGCTACGTCAGTGTGGAAAATGCCGCGCAGGCAGTGCCGCCTCCAGCCCCCGCGCCACCTGCCTCACCAACGACTGCCCCCATTGGCAATCCGGCGGTGGATGTGGTGGACCCGGTGACCGTGTTCGTCCGGAATTTAAGTAGCTCCGGCACGCAATTTGCCAATATTCAATCCAGCTACACCCGGAAAACAGCCGATAAATCGGAATTTATCGTGACGTGCAATTACACCGGTGATGTGGTGACCGAAGAAATTTCCGCTCAACCGATTCCGGTGCTGGTCAAGCAGGCTTCGGGTGGGAAATAGCAATAAATGCTACACGATAAAAAATTACAGGGAGAAAAATTCATCATGCAAACGACCAAAATTTTCAAACATTTGCTGTTGTCCATCACAATTTTATTGCTTGGTTTCGGTTTGACCAACGAGTTTCTGTTTGACGAATGGGAACAAAGCCTGGCGCAACAGGAAACCGCACTGACCAAGCTCCAGCAGGAAAATCAAGCCGCTGAGAAATATCGGGCCGAGCGCGATGCCCTCCAGGAAAAAGTGGCTGAAGCCGAAAAAAACTACAAACAAATTGAGAATTATTTACCAGTGGAAGACAAGTTTGACCAACTCTTTGAAGATGTGAAAGTTCATGCCCGGCAGGCAAACCTGACCTTGCTCCAAAACGACAATTTCCATCAACCCTACAAAGCTGGGTTGAACCAGTCTCCACTGACAATTCAGTTGCGCGGCAGGTTTCCGGACCAGTTGAAGTTCCTGTCATGGCTGTCGGAATACTCACGGGTGATTGTCTTCCCACAACAGGAAGTCACCAACAACGGTGGTGACACGGTGATGCTCCTCAAAGGATTTGCACCAGTGGACGTGGCCGACAAAACCTCAAAGAAGAACGGAGAATTTGTGGCTTCGGTGTTGAACCCATAGTTAAAAATCATACTGAATTTAATTTTACAAATGACTTTCCAAAGAAAGAGGTTCTGAGATGGGAGCATCATTCGATTATTTGGTTAAAGAACGGTTGTTTGTTGGAATTGCTGGCAATGAACGATTCGTCGTAAAAGCCTTTTCTGGGGGTGGAGGTGGCAGTACCCATTCTGCGGTGCCAGACCCGATATTGGTCAATAATCCGGCCATGACTTCAAATAAACTTGGAACAAACCAAATCCATCCAAGAGGAGGACCCCTTCCGGCAGGAACCTATTCAATTATGGCTCCCACTCGACATCCTCATTTGGGGCTTAGTTCCTATTTGGATCCATCTCCTGCAAATCACATGTTTGGGCGCAGTGGTTTTTTTATTCATGGTCGGGGACCGAAAGGAAGCGATGGGTGTATTGTCCCTGAATTATCGGTTGATTTTCACCGGTTGATGAAAGCTCTAACACGAGATGGAGGCGGTATCTTACGAGTTTTTCTTCAGTATTAGAAAAACAGGGTGCTGGTTTGAAATTTGATACATACAGGAGAAGGAAATGAAATCCTGGGCCTATTGCTTGATTGCATTGGTTGTTTTTAGTGGTTTGGTTGGGTGTGTGAACAAACCACCGGCCAACCTTGGGTTTCCCGCAAAGGAGATGGCCTCAGTTGAAAAAAACCCACAACTGGAAAAGAACCCCCTGGTTGAGCAAAGTCATTCCGCGCCTTTACCTCCCATTGAGTGTCTGGATATTACTTTCGATGGAAAAACTGCAATATCGGGCGGAGACGAGGGCAGTTTATTTCTCTGGAACCTCCAAGCCACGCTGGAACCTCAACCCATTGCTTTGCAGGGCCATCAGAATTCAATTTTGGCTGTGAAGTTTTCACCTGATGGAAAAAGACTGGTTTCGGCTGACTCCAACGGAATTATTAAGGTGTGGGATGTGGGTGCCAGGAAGCATCTCACTACGTTCACCACAACCGGAGCCCAACCTTCCCGACAATCCGTTGCCGATCTTGATGCAACAGGCAGTTTGACCTCAACCAACCTTAACTTTGCCAACAACGATGACCAAGTGTTGGTGGCCACCAAGGACGGCTTTTTGCGGACTTTTTCCATAACCGGAGAGCTGCTGCGCAAGCAGTTTTTTGGGTTTGGGGATTCCTGGGTTGTTTTACATTTGTCTCCCGATGGTGAAACGGTCGTTGCCGGCGGTGAAACTGAATTGAAGGTGTTCAATCGCCCAAGTGGAAAACTCAGATACCAGAAATCAGAAACCTGCGGCGGGATTAATCACATTGCTTTTTCCAGAAATGGGGCTGGGTTCGTGGCTTGCTGCGGCGGATTTCCTGACCAGCCGAAGTCCGGCATGATTTTGTACCAGACTGATTCCGGCCTTATCCAACAACAGTTTGGGAGAAACTCGGTG
Source organism: Blastocatellia bacterium (assembly GCA_019695185.1). GTDB lineage: Bacteria > Acidobacteriota > Blastocatellia > Chloracidobacteriales > Chloracidobacteriaceae > JAIBAN01. Next base: position 34,482 of record JAIBAN010000070.1, read on the forward strand.
CCAGTGCGTTGTGCTGATTTTTTTCCGGATGGGCAAATGTTTGTTTCAGTGGATTTTTCACTCAGGCAAAATGAAGGAATCCTGCGTTTGTGGGATTGTGCGAGTGGTCAATCAGTTGGGATGGTAAAGGCTGATGAAAAAGCCGTTCAGACAGTGAAAGTAACTCCTGATGGAAAAAGAGTACTTTCTGGAGGTTTAGACGGAAGAATCCGCTGTTGGAAGTTGAAGGATTGATTGCCGGTAAGGAAAAAAGAAACATCTGCCATTGTATTTTGATTTCATTTAGTTTTAAGCGCCTGCCAACTTTTCGGCAGGCTTTTTTTTGTTGTGTTGAAATTAAATTACCATTTCCTTTTGGTTGGTTTTTCCTGGCACGGAACTTGCTTTTTGTATTTGTAAATTTAATTTTATCAGGAGCATAGTTCCCATGAAATACACGATCTGTTTGGTTGGAATGATTTTTTATCTGTTGGCTGGCGGTGTTCAGCCGGTTTTGCCAGGTCAAAATCCGGACCGGGACAATTCACGGGGCCTGTTTGAAGAAAAACGAGCGGATGGGTTGCGGTTTGAACTGCTCAAATTTGACGGAATACAGTTTCAACCGGTGGACACTAAACAGATTTTCAGTGCCGGAGACCGGGTGAAATTCCGGTTCCGAAGCAATTTCGCCGGATATGTCTATCTGGTCAACATCACGCCGACCGGTAAGGTTCAGGTTCTGTTTCCCAAAGCCGGGGTTGAAGCGAGAGTGGACCCGGACCAGCCCTATGTTTTTCCTTCGTCAGCTAATGGGTTTGGTTTTGATGAGGAACGCGGCACCGAAGTCATCCAGGTTTTTGTGGCCCGCCAGCCAATTCCCCTGTTTGACCGGGCGGTGCGGATAAGTGGCGGGCTGGTGGAACGAAACTCGCAGCCACAGGGAAGCATGACGGCTGAAAAGACAGTTCCCGCCATCAACACCGAGGTGGCCATCATGCCGGAACTCCAGGCCAATGGTGTGATTTCCCGGAGTGTCAAACTGGTTCCGGGCCGACAGGTTGCAACGCAGCGGGCCGAACCCATGACCGTGGTGGCTCAGGCTCCGGTGGCTCCTCCTGCGGTTCAGGTTGCCGAACGTCCCAAGGCTACGTTCCAGCCCAATGAAGTCGGTGTCTTTGAACTCCGGTTGCGCCATCAATAATGAGTGGGACCAGGATGGATAGAGGGGTTTGTCATGACGGTGGGTCAATTCGTGTTTTACGGTTCAAAGCAGGATCAAGTCTATGATGTGTCCGGGCGATTGACCATCGGTCGAACGCCTGACAATTCGTGTCGGATTGAGGATTCGGTGTTGTCCCGTCGCCATGCGGTGATTGAACGGCGGGGGGATGCCTTCTATGTACGGGATTTGGGAAGCAGTAACGGAACCGAACTCAATGGACGCCCGCTGCACCATGAAGCGGAATTATGTGACGGGGACCAGATTACTTTGGGTGGGCGGTTCCGGGCTCAATTTCGCCTTGTTGCCGGTGAACAGCCCAAGCCTGTCCCAATCATGGCGGGACCGGTTTCGGTTGAACGAGAAAACACTTCCGCCTTTGGTGAGACGTTTCGGGTGGGTACTGAGCCAAAAATGGTCGCTCCGAGCTGGGGAACCACCCTGATGGCGGTCATCCTGGGAATTTCCCTGACGAGCTTTCTGCTTTTCGGAGTCAAGGCCCTGTTTGACTGGTCTTCCAATCGAAATGTGACGGTTGAAATCCTCAATCCTTTGTCAGGTGCCACCATCCGAGGCAAAACCCAGCTTCAGGTGGATGTGAGAGGGGCACGAAACATCAAACGGGTCCTCTATGAAATTGATGGTGAGCCGGTTGCGGTTGGGTCTGTTTTTCCTTTCAGTACCTGGTTCGACCCTTCGTCTGAGGAGCTGGCTGCCGTTTTGCCGCCCCGCGAGACCGTGCTGGTCACAGCCCGGTTGGAGTTTTCCGACCGGACCCAGCCAGTTCGCAGCCGGGGGGTACTGGTCCGGTTGGATATTTCCCGCAAGCCTCGCCCAGCCGAAACAACTTTCCGCCCCCAATCGGGTGCCACGGCCAGCATTGCCATCAACCTGCAAACGCTGCTGGCTCAGGTTACCGGGCGGAGTGGTTTCATCATTGCCCCGGAAATCAGCCGCAATCTTGAGGCTGCCCTGACGCAAAACCAGCCAGTCCGCTGTCAGGCTGAGGAAATCCAGCTTTTAACCAAGGCATTTCGAGACCAGGGAGTTCCTCCCATGCTTGGAATTATGCTGGTAAAAAGCCGCATTTTCCGTTCGGAAGCCGGTCAGATGGCTGCTGTCGGCAGCGGTCTTTTGGAGGAATGGGGCATTCCTCCGGCAGTGGCTGCTGCTTATCTGGGCCGCAATGAAACCCCTGAAACCCTGCGTGACCCCAAACGCTGTGCCGAGGTTGCAGCCCTTTATATCCGCGATATAGCGGTGGCGTTTGACCCGGAGGATGTGCTTTCGGTGGTGGCTTCCTATGGAAAACCGGTCCCGGATGCCTCTCGTTTGCGCAGCCAATTGGAACGGCTGGACCCTGGCAAAATCCTTCGGGGTGATGTTGGAGGACTGCTCAAAGCCGGACTGTTTCAGGCGGGAGACTATCAGGCTGTGGAACGCTTCTTTTTAACCGGGCTGTGGCTTGAATACGGGCGGGATTTTGGCGGTGAAGTCCAGCCGCTTTCCGCCCGCCTGTGACACAGCAGGATTGCTTCAGGAAATCGTTATGAAAATTTTCACTCTTTGTGCCATTTTCAATCTGGTTTGGTGTGTGGGGCTGTTGCTGGTGGGGAGTGGGTTCACCAGGGAGGCTTCCGTCCAGAGCATTCTTCGTGAAATGACCGAGATTGAATCCCGGTTCAAACAATATCCTTGCCCCCAAACGGTTTTGGCAGATGTTCTGGCAGCGGATAAGGAGCGGCAGGTGAACCCGGAATTGATTCGCCGGCTGGACCAGGGAGAGATCGAAATGCCGGAAATCAAAAAATTGATTCACCTGGAAGTGATCCGGTTTTTCGAACTCCAGAACCGGAGCCAAGCCCGCATGGAATCCCAACGAAGGGCGTTGTTGATGGGCTGTTTGATTTTGAGTTGTGCCAATTTATTGGGTTTTGGCGGGGCGCTCTGGCGGATTCGAACCAGAACCCAGGAAAAAAGAAGATTGGAGCAGGCATTGGAAACCAGTCAGTCCGAATTGTTGAATGTCAAGGATACAGTCAAGCAGCGCACCCGTGACATGCTCACCCTGAAACGGGACCATAAATCTCTTTACGACCAATTTGCCGCCATGCTCCGGGAAGCTGAACTGGACCCCAAAGGGACCGGGGCGTTCACGGCCAAGGCAGGGATGAACCTGCTTTGCAAGGCGTTGCGGCACAATCTCAACCGCCAGCCGGTTTGGGTGCTTCTGCTGGATGCAGACCGGTTCAAAAGTGTCAATGACACCTATGGTCACAAAGCCGGTGATGTGGTGCTCTTCAATCTGGTCAGTTGTGTGCAGTCGGAGTTACGCGCCGAGGATTTTATCTTTCGCTTTGGTGGAGAGGAATTTGTGGTTGTTTTGACCGGTGTGGCTGCGGCTGAGGCTTTTACCATAGCCGAACGGCTCCGCCGGAAAATGGAAAAGCTGCCCATCTGGATTGGCTCCCAGTCCATTTCCGTGACGTTCTCCGCCGGTTTGGCCGGATGTCACGAGTCGGAGTTGTTTGAATCAACCCGGCAGCGGTTTAACGAACAAATAACAAAGGAAATTGATGAGCAATCCTTGCAAGGTCTGATGTTCAATCTGGCTGAAGACACGCTGGCTCAAGCTGATTCGCTGCTTTATCAAGCCAAACACGGAGGCCGCAACCAAATCTGTCGGCGAACTCTCAGCCAATCCGGCAGGCTTTGGGCCATTTGAGTTTTGTGTTTTTCAATTCAGGGCTTGGGGCGTGAAATTGCCGCCATGTCCTGAATTCCTCAACCCAGAGCACAAAAACGCAAGAGCTAAACTCACAACTCACAACTCAAAATTCATTTATGACTTTTTCTCAATTCCCCGGCGGACCGCTGCCAAAGGTGCCCGGTCATTAAAACTGACTTGGCCGTTCCCATCAACTACCACACCCAACTGCTTCCACATTGCATTGAGGTCAACTTCAACCGGTTTGGAACTCATTTGCTGGTATAACTTGGTCATGACATGGAGACCAAGGGTTTTGTCCGCTGCCTCACAAATCTGGATGGGTTCCCAATCGTAGGGGATGGTTCCACCCTTGGCGACAATCGCCCGCATGGCGTCTTCCAGACCATACTTGTTGCGGGACTGTTTGCGTATTTCAACATCCGCCACAAAGTAAAACAAAGCCCCGCCCCAATAGGTCCGGCCCCAGGTCTTGGTGTTGCTCAATCCCTGGTCACCGTTTCCGGGTTGACCCTTGGGCAGGTTGGTGACCAGTTCGCGCCAAACGTCCTCCCGACTCTGGATTCCGACCCGCATCCGTTCCCACGGCTCGATGTAGGTGGCCATGCCCTCTTCCATCCAATCATGGTTGTCATCCACGGTGGGGAAGCCCAAATGAGTCATCTCATGGGTTAAAACCCAGTCATCGAGGAGGGTCTCAGGAGTGGCAAACGCTCCCACCATGATATTGATAAACGGAGGTTGGTACTGATAGGTCACCCCGCCGCGAACTGAATTTCCCCGTCCATTCCGGATATTCAGGTTGAGCCGTTTGACTGGGAATTCCCCGTAATAACTGTTCACTGCCAAGGCGCAGCGGCGGACCCAATCCAGCACTTCCTCATCAGACAGCACATAATCCCCTTCAGCCAGACGAACCCGAACCATGCCGCCTTTGACTGGTACATCATAAGACCGGGCCGCCAAATGAACCGGGTTGCGAGTGTTGGTTTTGGATGGATGTGACAAAGCTGCTGGAAAAGGGAAAAGGAATAGCAGGAAGAAGCTTGTGAGGACAGACCTAAGCACCATGGAAATCTCCGCAAACTCATGAAAAGGTGGCTATTAAGGAACCTACAACGATTCCCTGACATGGTTGCAAAGATACCATTTGCCAAAGCTTCCGCAAACCATAAAATCACAGTTCCGGGGCTGGATTTCCGCTTGCCCGAACCACCCAAAGACAGTATTGTAGGAGCGGCCTTTATTTTCTTTCCCGAACAGTGATATGGTTATGAATGAATAGCCATTCAGTTTTATTAATGGTTTTGGCTAGGGTGTTACACCCTGAAAGTGAGTGGGAGTTGTGGACAAGCAAGCCTTAAAATTTGGGAAAGCCCGTGATGAACAGACAAAACAGGCCAATATCGAACACGCCTCGAACGTTTTCTTCCAATTGCTGGGATTGGTGCCGGATGAAAAGCATGAAATTTTGATTGAAATCATGAGCGACGAGGCCCGGCTCGAACATATCGAGGAAACCCGCCTCAAACTCGCCCAGGTGATTGCCTCGTTGGACCTGCAGGGACAGCGGGAGGAAATCGTCCGGCTGTTGATGGAGTTGATACCGGTTGAAGATGTGGTTCCGACGATTTATGAAAAGTACCGTCCGATGGTGATTGACGCCGCCAAGGTGATTTTCACGCATCTGAGTGCTGAACGGCTTCAAAACAAGCTGGTTGACCAGTTGGTATTACCGTTGGAGGCCTCCTTGCAGGAGCGCATTTTGATGTTGATTGCCCGGATGCCCACCCTTCAAAAGCTGGGCCAAATCATTGCCCGCAATAAAAATCTGGACCCCGAATTCCGTCGCCGGCTGCAACGGCTCGAAAACGGCATCCGTGATGTGACGTTTGATGCCATTAAAGAAAAAGTTCAGGACGAACTGAAACGGCAATTAACCCTCCATGAGGTCAAGCTGGGGCGAAAACTTTTGGCCGAGGCCAGTGTCTGTGCCGTGATGCCTTTTACCTTCCGGGACGACGAAGGGGCCAAAAAACGTGGCGTGTTCAAGGTGCTCAAACCCTTCATTGCTGGATACTGGGCCGAGGAATTGAAAATCCTGGAAAAACTGGCTGAGTTCTTAGACCGGAATCGGGCAAATTATGGCCTGCCCACGATTGGGTTCAAGGAAATTCTGAAGGAAGTCCGCGAGTTGCTCAAACGCGAAGTCAAACTGTCAATTGAGCAGGGCCGGTTACAGGAAGCCAATGATTTTTATGCTGGGGACGACAATGTGCGCGTTCCCCAATTACTTCACTTGCGGACCAAAACGGTTACCGGAATGGAGTTTTTGGAAGGGGAAAAGGTGACCAGCGCAGCAGTGAAATTTCCTGCCCAACGCAAGCGGATTGCCGAACTGGTACTTGACAAGCTTATTTTGGCAGTCCTCTTCCATGAAAAAGAGCATGCTTTGTTTCATGCCGACCCCCATGCCGGCAATGTTTTTTATTCGGTTGAGTCTGACGAATTGGTATTGTTCGACTGGGGGTTGAGCTGCACCCTTTCACGTGAAATCCGCCGCGAACTGGTCCAGTTGATTCTTGGGTTTATTCTCAATGAACCGGAACGGACTTTCAAAGCCACCTGCAATCTGACCGTCGGAAAAATTTCTCCGCTTCACCTCGCGGCAGTTGAGAAACGGGTTCAGGAGATTTTTGCCGACTTGCCCTTGTTTCCTCTGATTCGGTTGGAACCTCTGACCCGGCTCCTGGATGAATTGATTTTGGACGGTGTGCGGTTTCCTTCCGAATTGCTGATGTTCAGGAAAAGTCTGTTTACTCTCCTCGGAGTCGTTCATGACGTTGACCCGGAATTCAATACCGACCTGTTTGTCACCCGAATGTTTCTCGGTCAGATTGTCAGCGAAACCCCGCAACGGCTGCGGAAACTACCCTGGTCCCGCAATTATCCCAGCCAGATTTCCACCTGGGAGCTGCGCCATATTGTGGTTCGGCTTTCGGTGATTGCTGCGAGGTTGGGCCTGATGACCACCCAACTGTTGGCTGAACTCGGAGTTGACTGGGCGACCCAGGGAATTAACTCATTTTT
>JAIBAN010000157.1 GCA_019695185.1 Blastocatellia bacterium
AGGCTCCGCATTCCCTCCGGTGTGAGGCAAAGGTAAGCGAATCCGGAGTGGGGCTCTTTCTCCCCCAAAGGGTTGTCAGTGCTTTGCGACTTACCTTGCAGGACCAATGGGAAATCGAAGTCACTCCCGGCCAGTTCGCCCTGGTGTCCGTGACTGAACCGGTCCAGATCACGTTTGAGGGCCGCAACTGGGTGGAATCAGCTTTTGTGTGGAGAGAGGAAATCCAGATTGGAACCGGACTCCTGCGAAAATTAGGCAGGTATTGATGGTTCCGAATATTCATAGAATGAGCAAAAAGTGGGGAATGTTCACGGGATTGGCCCTTTGCTGGTGGCTGTTTTCCGCTTTTGCTATGAGCCAGGTGCCTGCGCCCCGGCCTACCGTTTTAACCCCTGGGAAGCCCCTCAGCCAAAAACTGGTGAAAGGCGAAAAACCCGTGTTTCAGGTTCGCCTACAGGCCAATCAATATTGCCGGGTGCTGGTGGACCAACAAGGGGTTGATGTCGTGGTTGTCCTGCGTTCACCCAGCCAAACTGAACTGCTCAAAGTTGACAGCCCGAATGGAATTGAGGGAAGCGAGGCCCTCGAATTTATCTCCGAAAGCACGGGTGTTTATCTGGTTGAGGTGGCAGGTGCTGATGAGAGTGCTCCATCCGGTGCCTATTCCATCCAGGTGGTGGAAGCCCGAACTGCTTCACCGGCTGATCGGGAACGGGTGCGGAAACTGGGCGTCATCCGGGCAAAGCTGGCCGAAACCGCCCAGCTCGAAGCAACCCCCACCAAAGCCAACGGGGAAAAAGCCATTGCCCTGTACCAGGAGGTGATTCAACTCCACCAGGACCTGCACAATGAGATTGAAAAAGCCTGGGCTTTGAACAATCTGGGTCAGAACCATGGCCGGATGGGGGAAAACGCCAAGGCAATTGCCTGTTTCACTGAGGCTCTGGACATCCACCGGCGCACCAAAGGGCGCTGTGAGGAAGCCCTCGTTCTCTATAACCTGGGGGAAGCCTGGCGCGAAACCGGGGATTTCCATCAAGCCCAGGAATTGTTTCTTCAGGCGGCAGCCCTTGCCGACCGGATTCCCATGCCCCAATTGGCAATCTATACCTACAGTATTTTGGGGACGGTTTCCAATGCGCTCGGCGACCTGGTGGCTGCGGCCAAGTATTTCAACCTGGCCCTGGACCATTGTCGGGCACGGGGGGATCAGGCCGGTGAAGCCAATGTCCTGCACAATTTCGGAAGCATGTATGACGACCTGGGGGAAAAGGAAAAGGCCGGAGCCTATTACCGGCAGGCACTGGTTTTGGAACGGCAGACCAACGACCGGCAGGGAGAAAGCTACTCCCTCAACAACCTGGCGTTGATTGAGGATTTCCGAGGTGAGTTTCAGCAAGCCCTCGAAGGATTTCACAGAGTCCGGCAACTGACCCAGGAACTGGGTGACAAACATCTTGAGGGGACTGTGCTCCTGAATTTGGGGCAAACCCACCGGAATTTAGGTGAATATGATGCAACCCGGACGTTTTATACCCAGGCACTGGAACTCTTTCAATCCTTGCAAGAAGATGCCGGAACCGCAGCGGCCTTGCAAAAACTGGGGTACCTGGAATTCAAAGAAGACCACCCGGCTCAGGCCCAACTCCTGTTTCAAAAAGCCCTGACCTTGCAGCTTGCGGGCGGTGATAAAAAAAGAGCCGCCGCCAACCAGGGCATGGTGGGCGAAACCTGGCTGAAGCTGGGAGATATCAGGCAGGCAAAAGAAAATCTGGCGGCTTCCCTGGCCCTTCAACGCTCGGTCCAGAATCGGGACGGAGAGGGACAAGCCCTCATGGGATTGGGGCAGGCAGCCTTTCAGGAGAAGGATTTTGCCCAGGCCGTGGACGCTTACCAACAGGCCCTGGCCATCCGGCGGGCGCTCCGCGACCGGACCGGCGAAACGGAAACACTGTATCACCTGACCCAAGCCCAGCTTGGAAGGGAAAAACCGGAACTGGCTTTGGAAAGCATCGCAGCGGCGGCCAGGCTGGTTGAAACCGGCAGGCTCAAAGTCAACCGTGAATCCCTTCGGCAAAGTTTTTTTGCCAACCAGCGGGACATCTTTGATTTGTATATCGATGTTTTGATGCGGCTGCACCGGAAAAACCCCACAGCCGGTTTTGCCGGGCAGGCCCTGGAAGTGTCAGAGCGAGGACGGGCGCGAGGTTTGATTGAATTGCTGGCCGCAGCGCGGCGCAATAACGGAACGCCACCCTCACATGACCTGGTGGCCCAGGAACAAACCCTGCTCACCCAATTGGACCTGAAAGAACAGGAGCGGTTTTTCATTCTGGCCACCCGTGAAACCTCCCCCATCCTGTCCCAGCTCGAAAAAGACATAACCGTCCTCCAAACCCAATTGGAGGAGATGCAGGCCCGCCTCCGCACCCAAAACCAGCGGTTGGCTTCCCTGGTGTATCCGGCACCGTTGACCGTCCGGGGCATCCAGGAACAGGTGCTCGACCGGGACAGCATCCTCTTGGAATATTCGCTGGGAGCCGGAAAAAGCTATCTGTGGGCGGTCACCATAACCGGTGTCACCGCTTTTGAACTTCCCGGTCGGGAACAGATCGAAGCACTCGCTGCCACCGTTTACCAATCCCTGAAAGAGCCCCGCGCCCAACGTGATATTGGCCTGGGCGGGAAGAAACCGGGACCGATGAAACCGAACTGGCAGCGGGAAGCGGCCCAACTGAGTGGCATGATCCTTGGTCCGGTCGGTTCAAAGTTGGGGTCCAGGCGGTTGGTTTTGGTGCCGGATGGGGCTTTGGAATACATTCCCTTTGGTGCCTTGCCCATGCGTGGGACCGGCCCCTATGTTCCGTTGCTCGCAACCCATGAAATCGTGACCTTGCCGTCCGCCTCCACCCTGGCGGTTTTGCGCCGGGAAACAGCAGGCCGCAAGCCGGCTGAAAAACAATTGGCGGTATTTGCCGACCCGGTTTTTGGCACTCAGGATGAGCGGCTGAAAAAGCAGACCACTCCGCCTCAGAAGAAAACAGAGGAATCAGTTCCTTCCCCCAGTCTTTCACCCACTGACGAACGGGCGTTGAAACTGCTGGTGGCTGGGCAAAACCCAGGTGAACCCAAACTTCAAATTCCCCGGCTCCCATTTACCCGGCAGGAAGCCCAGGCCCTTGAAACCCTGGTCCACCGGAACAACGGTATTCGGCCCTCAATTTCTCAGCCAGCAAAAAAGCGGCAATTGGCGGAGAAATTGGCCGTTACCAAATAGTCCATTTCGCCACCCACGGCTATCTTGACAGCGAGCGACCGGAGTTGTCGGCTTTGATCCTCTCTCTGGTGGATGAACAGGGACAACCACAGGACGGATTCCTCCGGGCAAGGGATATTTACAACCTCAACCTCCAGGCCGACCTGGTCGTGCTTTCGGCCTGTCAAACCGGGTTGGGAAAGGTCGTCAAAGGTGAAGGTGTGGTTGGATTCACCCGTGGCTTCATGTACGCTGGCTCTCCCCGTGTGGTGGTCAGCCTGTGGAATGTCAACGACCAGGCAACAGCGGAGTTGATGGCAAGTTTTTATACCAACATGCTCAAACGGAAGCTGCGCCCTGCCGTTGCCTTGCGGGAAGCTCAACTCAATTTGTGGCGCACCCGGAAATGGAGTCAGCCCTTCTTTTGGGAGGCTTTTCAGTTACAGGGCGAATGGTGGTAGTCAAGATTCGTTTGTTGTATTTGATTTTGCCCATGCTTCTTCTCCACTAACTTGAGGAGCGGTTGTACTTTGGGTGTAACAAGCAAGGAGAAAAAAATGCGGGTATCAAACGGTTGGTTCAAACTGGTGTCCCTGTTTGTAGTCTTATCCATCCAACCCGGATGTCAGAGTTTCACACATTCGTTTACCGGGCAAACACCGCCCACACCACCCAGACTGGTAAAAATCCTGCCAGGCAAAAAGTTGGAGCCAACGCCTGCCCTCAAGGCGTGCTACGAAGTGTTTGAGGCTGAAACCCGTATTGCCCGACAGTTGTTTGAAGGGGAAAAATTCGCTGAGCTGGAAAAACTGGCAACCGAATATCGGGAAACCAAAGCCCGGTTGGTTGGGGGGAGATGGAAACTGACCTATCTGTACAATGCCTTATCTTCACCACCCAATCGGTATGAGGCTTCTGAAACGGAATGGCGGGCTCATTTGGAAAAAATCCAGCGGTGGCAAAAAGCGTTTCCCAAGTCCCAAACACCCCTGGTGGAGGCGGCCATGACGTTGACTGACTATGGCTGGAAAGCCCGTGGGAGCGGGACTGCTGACCGGGTCACGAAGGAGGGCTGGAGACTGTTTGCCGAACGGTTGCAACAAGCGGAAGAAAAACTCAAAGAAGCCCAAAAACTGCCAGGGAACTGTCCCACCCTCTACCGGGCCTGGCTGACGGTGGCACTCGGACAAAACTGGGAAAAAGCTGATTACGACCGTCTGTTTGAGGAAGCAGTCAAGGTTGAACCACTTTATTTGGACTTTTATGTGGCTAAGGCTGTCTATTTGCTGCCGCGCTGGCATGGAGAACGTGGCGATTGGGAGAGGTTTGCCTTGGAAACCGAGACTCGGGTGGGCGGAGATGAAGGAAAAGTCCTTTATTATTATATTGCTGTGGAAATGCACAGTTACTATCAAAGCCGGTTTTTTCAGGAAAGTTCCATTTCCTGGGAACACCTGAAGGCTGGGTTCGAAGCCTCTGAAAAACTCTACGGAACCAATGTAAACCGGGCAAATTTCTTTCTCTTTCTGTGTTGGCAGGCCAATGATCAGAAGACAGCCCGGAACCTCCGCCAGATAGTAGGTGAGAATTGGGACCCGAGTACCTGGGGGACCGAGCCAACCGTCACCGACTTTAAAAACTGGTTGAGAGAGACCCCACCCCAAAATTCCGGTGCCAAATAAACTGGTGTGGAACAGGATCATGAAAACAATTTCCGAAACGAAAGGTGTTTCTTGGTTGGCAGGGTGTATGTTTTTTCTGGTTTTGGTGGAAGCAGCCGAGCCTGTCCGGAGCCAGGTAAAGCTACTGCTGGTACGGAACCTGCACCTCAATTCAGGGCTCATCGCAGTGGATGAGAGTCTGATCATGATTGATCCTAAGGGAAAATCCCATGATTGAAGTTGACAGCCCCAACGGCCGTTTCGGATCGGAATCACTGGTCTGTGTCGTGGAAACCACAGGAATTCATCATGTTGGAATCCGCGCCCTGACCAGGACCGGAAAACTCAATTCGCACCCACTGAAAGTGGTTACTCAACCCACCCCGGCAGCTCTTTTCTATTTCTTTCCCGCGTGAATACTGGAACTGTTGAGTCATTGGGGACCAACTATCCATACAATTGACCTTTAACCGGCCACCAAGCCCAAAATATGTATCGGAGAAAACAAATTGTGGTTAATTCACAGCCCTGGAGGGTATTTTCCAAGTTCCTTTTGATTTTTGTTTTGGCTTTAACCTATTGTCACTCAAGCCTCCCCAGCGTCTCGGCTTTGACCAAGGAAAAACCCAGGAAATCTTCAGAGCAGAAGCCATTTTCGGGACTGCGGTTCCAACCACAAACCACGAATACCATTGCAACCATTCCGGTGGGTAACGGTATTTCCGGAATCGGTGACCTGGCCTTTAATCCCAATACCAAACGATTATTCTCGGTAAATTACTATAACGGTACTGTTTCAGCCTTCAATACTGAAACCTGGGACCATCTCTCAACCCTTTACCTGGCTGATTCATTATACGGAATCACGGTAAATCCCAACACAAACCGGGTTTATACCACGGAAGGGCTGTTAGGGTCTGTTGTGGTAATTGATGGAAATTCATTTACCAGGGTGAAAACCATTCCGACCCTAGGGGCTGTCCTCCGCTTGGCAACCAATCCCAATCTGAATCGTATTTATGCCCTTGGTCAAAACGGGCTCTACGTGATTGATGGAAATACAGACACGGTGGTAACAACTATTCCACTCCAAGGGTTAGGAACCCCGGATTGGATTACCGTCAACCCCATCACGAACCGGATTTACTGTGCAGGTACCAATTCTCGTTCTCTCATAGTTTTTGATGGGGGAACTGATTCCCTGGTAACATCCATTTTTTTGGGAACCACCATTTGGGGGTTGGCGGTCAATAGTGCGACAAACCGGATCTATGCCTCCAATACAGGGGATAACCAGGTGCTTGTGTTTGATGGGCGAAACAACTCACAGCTCCCTTCCATTGCTTTTGAAACCCCGCGGAGCCTCATTACCAATCCAACCACCAATCGGGTTTATATTAGTGGTTATGATCCAAATGGCATGGCGGTGGTTGATGGCAACACTCATCAAATTATTCAACGGGTTCATGCACCTATTCTGGATTTCCAAATGGCCCTGAACCCAAACAATAACCAAATTTACTTTGGCTCCCAAAATCAAATTGGCAACCTTCATGAAGGGGATCTTTCTCTTACCTACACCTATTATGAGGCATGCAATCCCAAAGCAGTGGGAGTGAATCCAAATACTGGGCGGGCTTATATCGCTACTCCCACTCAAGGTGTCAAAGTCATCAACAGCAGCACCAATACTCTTGTCACCATCATTCCCATTCCCAACGGACAGCCTTACCGGGTGGCTGTCAACCCCCAAACAAACCGGATTTATGTGTCCACTCAAGGCGGCCAGTCTTTGGCAGTGATTGAAGGGGAGACTAACCGTATCCTCGCGAACATACCCATAAGTCCGTTTACAAGCGGGGTTGAGGTCAATCCCAATACCAACCGGATTTATGTCACTGACCCTTATTCAGGACTGTTGACTGTGGTGGACGGCAACTCCAATCAGATTGTAGCAACTATTACCGTGGATCGGTTTTGTGAGGATATCAGCATCAATTCAGCGAGCAATCGGATTTTTTTAGGAGGTCCGTTCTTAAACGTGGTAGATGGGAATACCAATACCGTAGTAAACACCATACCCTTTGGCAGAAGACCTCTTGATCTGTGTGTCAATCCAACCACCAATCGGGTGTTTGTAGTCAGTGGCAGTTACGGTGAGGAAAAAATTTATGTGTTGGAAGGAACAAACGGCAATCTGATTTCCTCTTTTCCCAAAAACCATATCACTCACATTGCAGTCAACCCCAAAACCAATCGGTTGTATGCTGCCGAGGATGATTTTTATTTCCCAAAGATACGGGTACTTGACGGTTACACTTTAAATGAAGTGGGGTCGGCACCGATTCTTCGGGGTGTGGGTAAAATGGCGATTGACCAATCTACCAGCCGGGTTTTTGTCCCGAGTGAACTTACTGATACTGTTACAATAGTCGAAGATACCTCAGCAGTTCGGCTGGTTTTTGACCAACAACCTGCCACGACCCCCGTCCTGGGTTTGGCTCCACCTGTCACAGTTAAGGTATTAAATGGATCCAATGCGGTCGCCAGTGACTTTTTTGGAACCATAACGCTCGGTCTTGGAAACAATCCCGGAAATGCGACGTTGAGTGGTACGCGCACTGTCCAGGCAGTGAACGGAAGTGCCACGTTTGACAACCTTTCACTTAATCTTGTAGGAACCGGTTATACATTGGTGGCTTCTGCCCAAGGGTTGGTCGGGGTAACCAGCCAGCCTTTTTCGGTGGTGGTCCCAAGTGGGAAAGGACCGTTTATCACTTCCATTGCCCCGAATGTGGGATCTGCCGGAAGCCAGGTCACAATCAATGGTTCGAACCTCAATCAGGTCCGTATGATGACATTCAACCTGCAACCAGCAACCTTCACTATTGATTCACCGAACCAAATAACCGCCTTGGTTCCAATCGGGGCAACCACCGGACCTTTGGTTGTCAGTGGGCCTTCAGGTAGTTTCACAGGACCGGTTTTCACTGTTTTGCGAACCAAATAATGTACCGGGGTGAGTGAAACAGGTACTTTTTTGAAGGTTAAAAATTATCTGGTTGTTGACATACAGAACCTGGTCTGGCCCTCCGGGGACAAACAGGTCAAAAAAACTGCCCGTCTGGCGATATTTCCAGGGCTTAACCGTATCGATTTGGTTCAGGAGAAATGACATGAAGAGACGACAAACACAAGGATGGCTCATCTTTGCCCGGATAACTGCGGTTTGTATTCTCACGGTTTCCTTTCCATTGACTGGCAGGAGCCAGGAGCCAATGCTGGGGACAAAAAAACAGTTGGTCACTGAACTGGTCGAAGTGATGCAAGTCGGTCAAACCACGCAGAAAACCTTTGAGGCAGTGATGGGCCAGATGTCCACCCAATTTCCACAGATGTTGGCGGACGCGTCAGCCACCCGAAAAGATTTGACACCCGAACAGCGGGAACGCATCAACCGTGAGGCAGCCCAAGGGTTTGAACGGTTTTTAGCGCGATTTAAGGAACGTTTTAGTGGTATTTATTCCAGCCAGGAGTATTTCGAGCAGGTGTACTACCCTGTCTTTGCAAAATACTATTCTGAAGCTGAACTGCGTGACCTGATTGTGTTTTACAAATCACCAGCTGGACAGAAGTTGCTCCAGGTCCAGCCCGAATTTTCCACTGAGATTATGAAACGCTCCTACGATGTGGTTGGACCAAGACTCCAACAAGTAACCAGGGAGTTGCTGGATGAGGAACTTGAACGGGTCAAGAATGAAAAGTCAGGCTCAAAGTAGGATTCCTTCAATTCTCCTGACCTCACCTTTTAAGTTAACTTCAGTCTTGAGTTGAAAAAGGAGGACGTTCCAAAATTCTGAAGCTTGAAAACCATCGAGACTTGAGAGAGGAACGTCCTATGCTCAGTATAAAAGATCAGTTGACGATTCTGTATGTGTTGGT
>JAIBAN010000158.1 GCA_019695185.1 Blastocatellia bacterium
CTATCTGGTCGGGGAAGCCCTGGGGGGCCTGTCCTCCGATTTGGAGGTGAAGCAGGTTTAGGCAGAATCAAAGACAGAACTGCATCGTTCCGAATTGCTGGCTGGTGTTTCCGGGAAGCCGGAAACCGGTCACTGGAATCCGCTCAGGTTGTGGTAGCTTGGGGATTTTCCAGGGAGGCTCTTTCGTGACAACACTTGCGCGGAATGTTCTGGGCGTCGTTTTTATTCTGATTGGGATTGGTTCCGCCGGTTTGGGGCTGAAAGGTTTCCTGCTGCCCAGCCATTTTATTGATGGCGGCGTGACGGGTGTTTCAATGCTCGTGGCAGCCCTGAGCGGAATTCCGCTGGCCGTTTTGCTGGTTGTCATCAATCTGCCGTTTCTGGTCTTGGGCTACCGGCAGGTGGGCTGGAATTTCACCCTCAAAAGCACGGTGGCCATTGTTGGTCTGGCGCTTTCACTGGCCATTGTTCCGTATCCTGTTGTTACTCATGACAAGCTGTTGGCAGCCGTCTTTGGCGGATTTTTCCTGGGGGCGGGGATTGGTCTCTCCATTCGGGGCGGAGGAGTGCTTGATGGAACCGAAATCCTGGCTCTGATTGTGAGTAAAAAAATCGGCGTCACCCTCGGAGATATTATTCTGGTGCTGAATGTGGCCATTTTCGGCATAGCCAGCCTTGCCCTCGGCATCGAACCAGCGATGTATTCCATGCTGACCTACCTGTCGGCTTCAAAAACGGTTGATTTTGTGATTCACGGAATCGAGGAATACAACGGCATCATCATTGTTTCTACACAACATGACCCGATTCGCAAAGCTATTTTGAACGACCTGGGGCGAGGAGTGACTATCTTCCAGGGCAAGGGCGGCATGACAGAAACAGAGCAGGACATTCTGTTTTGCGTGGTCACGAGGCTTGAAATACCCAAGGTCAAGCGGCTGGTTGCAGAGATTGACGAGACGGCCTTTGTGACCATTCACCACATCCGCGATGCCCTCGGCGGAGTTGTTAAACGAACCGGCTTGCATTGACTTCCATAAAATCAATTGAGAACCAGGCTCCCTATGAAGGCAGCAGCGTTTTATCCGGGTCGTCTTCTTCCGCGCCGGAATCACTTGGCAGAATCGTCCGGTCAGGGTCGTCGTCTTCCTCTGATGTATCAGCCGGAGCAAACGCTTTTGTGTTAATCAGGGTCCGGGGAATCTCGCTGGCGGCTGAAACCTGGGTCGGAAGATGTTCTTCTTCCTCCAGGGCTTCGGCCTGAATGGTGGTTGGTATGAAGGGAGCGTGTTCAATCGTGTTTTTCAACGTATCAAGCTGTTTGCGGCGGTCGTCATCCGTGCGTGGTGTATGCAGCAGCGGATGCGGTGCCAGCAACGACCCGCCTGTGATGCGGACGTTGGAAAAGCGCTGGGCCACGGCGGTGAAATCAAGGGCAAACTGGGCGGCGGTGGGACGTTTGGCCGGGTCTTTGCAGAGTGCCGCCAATACAACTGCTTCGACCGGAAGCGGGATATTCGGATTGAATGAGGTCAGCGGCGGCGGCGCTTCATTGAGCTGTTTGACCATAACATCCACGTAGCCGGCTTTACTGTTGGGAACAAAGGGAGCCCTCCCGCAGAGCATTTCATAAACCATAATCGCTACGCTGTAGACATCCGCCGCCGGCCCGACGGTTTCACAGCGCAGGCATTCCGGGGCCATATAGGTCGGCGTTCCCACCAGACTGCCCGTCGCCGTCAGGTTGTTGATGGTCAGGCCGGCACTGTCGTCCACAAACTTGGCGATGCCGAAATCAACCACTTTGACGACTTCGCCTTCGTGGGTGCGGTGCAGAAAAATATTGTCGGGTTTGATGTCACGATGGATGATGCCAATCCGGTGCGCTTCGGTCAGCACGGCACAGACGGCTTCGACAATCCGGGCACAGCGTTCCAACGACAACTGGCGAATGCGGCGCAGTTCGCGGGCGACGGTATCACCCACCAGCAGTTCCATCACCAGATAGGCGATGCCTTCGGTCGAAATCCCCGAATCCAGCACCGCAATGGCGTTCGGATGCTGGACCCGGCAGGCCGACATGCCTTCGCGGCGAAACCGTTCGACATCCTCTGCCGTTCCGTCACCCGAACGGGGCCGAAAGACTTTGATGGCAACCTTGGTATTCAGCGCCAGATGCGTTGCCCGAAACACTGCCCCAAAGCCGCCGCTCCCGATTTTGTCGTCAAGGCGGTATTTGCCATCCAGCACGGTGCCGGGCAACGCCTCCGCCAGAGCTGAAAAAATCCGGTTGGCCTGTTTGTGCGAGGCCACCAGTTCGTCGTTTTTCAGGGCCAGTTCGTCCACTTTGTGCTGAAGCTGGGATTCCAGCTTTTTGCGTTCGGTGATGTCGTAAAACATGCCGATGATGCACATTTCCTGACCCACCCAGACCAAATCCACCGAAGCCAGCACATCCTGCACGCCCCGTTTGGTTTTGAACCGCAGTTCGCCCGTGTAGGGAATCCGGCCTTCGCGGAGCGCCTGATACATGTTTTCACGGGTTTCCGTGTCAAACCACATGCCGAGTTCAAGCGAGGTTTTTCCAATGATTTCAGGCCGGGCATAACCGGCGGACTGCTCAAATGCTTGGTTGATGTCGAGTATTTTTTGCGATTGGAGCGAAATGAAAATACTCGGCACCGGGTTGGCCTCAAAGAACTTGGAGAATTTTTCCTCACTGGATTGCAGCCGGCTGTTGAGTTGAGCCAGTTCTTCCACCTTGGCCTGGAGTTGGAGTTCCAGTTGCTTGCGTTCGGTGATGTCGGAAAACATGCCAATCATGAACCGTTCCTGTCCCAGTGCAACCAGGTCAAAGGAGCACATGATATGGTGCAGAAAACCGGTCTTGTCGTGCATTTCGCCTTCGACGATGACCGGAGCCCGCCCGGCCTGCAATTCCGCATAGACAAAGCGGCGTAGCTCCGGGTTTTCCCAGGTCCCCAGCTCGACGGCTGTCTTTCCAATGATTTCCAGGCGGCTGTAGCCGGAGAGTTTGAGCAGTGCTTCGTTGGCTTCGACAATTTTCTGGGAGGCAAGGTTGATGAGCACGCTGGCGACCGGATTGGCCTTGAAGAACTTGGAAAACTTTTCCTCGCTGTCACGCAGTTGGTCGTTGAGTTGGGCCAGTTCCTCCACCTTGGCATGGAGTTGATGTTCCAGCCGTTTTTGGTCGGTGATGTCATAGAACATGCCAATCAGTCGTTTTTCCGCTCCCACCTCAACCAGCTCCACCGAAACGAAAATATCCTTGAATTCACCGGTTTTCGTGCGCATCCGGGCTTCATAGGTGTACGGCGTGCGTCCTTCCAGCACGGCCCGGAACATTTTTTGCCGGGCGGGGCTGTCTTCCCAGAAATTCAGCTCAAGCGACGTTTTTCCGATACATTCTTCTTTCGTGTAATAGGAAATTTTTTCGCTCGCCCGGTTGCTGTCCAAAATCCGGCCTTCGGGCAGGCTCAAAATCACGCTGGCCACCGGATTGGCATGAAAGAATTTGGAAAAGCGTTCTTCGGTCTGGCGCAGTTCCTCGTTTTTGTGGGCCAGTTCGTCCAGTTTTTGCTGGAGTTGAGCTTCCTGGCGCTTGCGTTCGGTGAGGTCGTAATACATCGCCAGAATCCGCAGCTTGCCGCCCAGTTCAATCAGTTCGGTGGTGACATGCACATCTTTGATGTTCCCGTCGCGGGTGCGGAACTGATTTTCAAAAACAAAAGGGGTGCGACCTTCCGTGATGGCCTGCAGAAATTCGGTCCGTGCTGCATGACTGACCCAGGATTCAAGCTCAATGGTGGTTTTGCCAATCACCTCCGCCCGGCTGTATTGCGAAAAACTCAGGGCGGCATCGTTGACATCAATGAAGCGCCCCTGCATGGAAAGCACCACGCTGGGAATCGGATTGGCCCGGAAGAGTTTGGAAAACTTGGCTTCGCTTTGTTCCAATGACCGGTTTTTCTCTTCGGCTTCCCGCCGGGCCTGGGCCAGTCGTTCCAGATTGGCCTGCAACTGCTCGTTGGCTTTTTGGATTTCCCCGGTCCGGTCCGTCACGAGTTTTTCAAGTCCCTGGTTGAGGCCGTCCAATTCCTGATAAACCCGGCTGTAGCGAATGGAAAGCGACAGCATCATGCTAAAGGCCAGCAGGGTAAAACCGGTATGGTACAGCCCGGAAGTCGGCATATATCCAAAGAGCGACCCATAGAACAGAAGCTGGGCAAAAGCCAGACAAACAATCCCAAATCCAATTACCCGTGCTTCTCTGGTACCGCGCCAGGCTTCCTGCACCACCATGGCAACCGCCCAAATGGTAATCGGAACGGCCAGAAGCACGCTGACTACATTTCCTTTGGTGCCCAAAACCAGGTCGGGCGAGATAAAAATGAGGGCACACCAGACAAACTGAAGATTTCGCAGCCAACCGAGCAACCGCCCAATCGGTCGTCCCAGGAACGTCCATAAAAACTGGGCTCCCAGGCCAATCGTGACATGGGTCAGCCCGCGCCCCAGGACTGCAATCACCCACATGGGGAGGAGCACCGCACCCCAGAGCGAAACCGAGTAGGTCGCAATGGCAATGCTCAGAGCCATCAGCCCAAACCACAGGTATTCCCGCAGTTGCCGCCGGCTGCGAAAAAGGAGCAGATGATAGAGCCCGGCCAGGGCATACAGAACCGGCATCAGGAGCCGTAATAAATCCCCTTGTTGTCCGCGCAAAATGGCCAGCTCCACCCGGTCGTTCAGCCGCCGGAAATCGCCCACAGCGGTTTCCCCGGTGAAAATCTTTCCCAACCGGGGAAACGTGTTGCTCATGGCCGGGTCCCACCAGGTTCGCACCGCCAGCACCAAGCGACCATCCGGTTGCATCACTTGCGCTGGAATGCGAAAAACCAAAGGCCGGGGAAAATACACGTTCCGCTGGGGGGGAGGGGTGCCATAGCTTCCGATTTTGGTGCCATTGGCATAAACCTCATAGGCGTCGCACCAAATCGGTTCCAGTTGGATTGCCAGTTCCTGGTTGTGAGATGAGGTGAGGGAGGAGGAAAGCCGGAGTTCCCGGCGAAACCAGACCGGGCCGGAATGCTCTGTGATACCCGGCGGTTTCCAGGCCGACGGAACCGAAATGGTCCGCCAGCGGGTGCTGTCAACGTCAGGTGCCGCCCAGGCCGGATTATCGCCGGTCTGGATAGCCCAGAACCCTGAGAGGTCCACCGGTTCGCTGAGAGACGACACCTCCCGGACCTGTGCCACGACAGGAAGCACACTGCACAACAAGGCCAGGATAAGTGCCGGAAGCCGGAAGGCGGTTAATTTCATGAAAAGTTGTTCGTTTCACAGTTTGGAGTCCCGCCTGAAGGCGGAACTCCAAACCGCCGCCCGAAGGCGGAACTCCAAACCGCCGCCCGAAGGCGGAACTCCAAACCGCCGCCTGAAGGCGGAACTCAAAACTGCCGCCTGAAGGCGGAACTCAAAACCAGTTCACCGTTTTTTGGCTTCGCCGCTTTGCGTCAGCAGCTTGGCCACCAGCCCGGTCCAGCCGGTTTGGTGCGAGGCTCCCACCCCACGCCCCGAATCACCGTGGAAATACTCATAAAAGAGAATCAAATCCTGCCAATGCGGGTCGGATTGGAATTTCTCCATTTCAGGCATTTCATACACCGGACGGCGACCGTTTTCGTCCTTGAGGAAAATGCGGGTCAGTCGGCGTGACAGTTCGACCGAAACCTCCCACAGGTTCAGATAATTGCCGGAACCGGTCGGGCATTCCACTTTGTAATCTTCACCGAAGAAATGGTGGAATTTCTGGATGGCCTCGATAATCAGGTAATTGACCGGAAACCAGATTGGCCCGCGCCAGTTTGAGTTCCCGCCAAAGAGCCCGGTGCTTGATTCCGCCGGGTCATAGTCCACCCGGTATTCCTGGCCGCCCACGTGCAGCACATAGGGGTTTTCATCGTGATGTTTGGAAACCGAGCGGATGCCGTGGTCGGAGAGAAACTCCGTTTCCTTGAGCATGACTTTGAGAATCCGCCGCAGTTGGCCCGCATTCACAATCGAAAGCAGTTGCTGGACGATATTGCCCTGCTCATCCACCGATGAAATGTTGCGTTGCAGTTCGGGCCGGTTTTTGACAAACCAGTCCATCCGTTTGCGGAAGGCCGGCAGCCGTTCCAGCCATTCGGCTTCCATGGATTGGGCGGCAAACAGCGGAATCAGGCCGACCATCGAACGGACCCGCAGCTTAAAGGATTTGCCGTTGGGCAGTTGCAGCACATCGTAGAAAAACCCGTCCGTTTCGCTCCACAGTTCGATGTCTTCGTGCCCGATGTGGTTCATGGCGTTGGCGATATAGAGGAAGTGTTCATAAAACTTGCTCGCCACGTCTTCATAGGCAATGTTGTCCTGGGCCAGTTCCAGGGCGATGGCCAGCATGTTGAGGCAATACATCCCCATCCAGCTCGTCGCGTCCGATTGCTCCAGGTGGCCGCCGGTGGGCAGCACGGCACTTCGGTCAAACACCCCGATGTTGTCCAGGCCCAAAAAACCGCCCTGGAAAACGTTGTTGCCTTCAGCGTCCTTGCGATTGACCCACCAGGTGAAATTGAGCAGCAGTTTTTGGAAGACCCGTTCGAGGAACCGCCGGTCACCAATACCGCGCTGACGTTTTTCAATTTTGTAAACGCGCCACGCCGCCCATGCATGAACCGGCGGGTTCACATCGTCAAAGGCCCATTCATAGGCCGGAAGCTGCCCGTTGGGATGCATGTACCATTCCCGCAGCATAAGCACGAGCTGCTCTTTGGCAAAATCGGGGTCCACCTGTGCCAGCGGCACGCAGTGAAACGCCAAATCCCAGGCGGCATACCAGGGATATTCCCATTTGTCGGGCATGGAAATGACATCTTCGTTATAGAGATGCCCCCAGTTTTTGTTGCGTCCGGTTTTGCGCGATTCGGGTGGCTTGGGTTGGGTTGGGTCGCCGGCCATCCATTCGTCAACCGCATAGTAAAAGAACTGTTTGGACCAGAGCATACCGGCAAACGCCTGCCGCTGGACGTTGCGGGCGTCTTCCGAAAGATGCGGGTCAATCAGGTTTTCGTAAAAGTCATCGGCTTCCTGTTTGCGGGCAGCCATCACATGGTCAAACTCAGCCCCCAGCGGCATCCGTTCGATTTTCTGGTCGGTGAAGCGCAACGTGACGGTCACCGTGTCACCCGGCTCAACCGTGAACTGATAGTGGGCTGAGGCTTTGGTTCCTTTCCGCCCTGGGTTGACTGCTGCCGACTCGCCGTTGACGACATATTCATTGATGCCGTCTTTGACATAGGGCTGCGGGTTGGGCGCATTGTAGAGCCGATGAACGTTTGTTTCGTTCTCAGTGAACAGCAGTTCCGGGTTGTCTTCACAATAAAGCCAGCGGGTGCCGTAATATTCGTGCTGAACCTCAACCACGCCCACGTCGCCCACCGACTCCACCTCTTTCAGCAGCGGTTTGGTTTGGTTGGGTTTCCAGGTCCAGGTGTTGCGAAACCAAAGCGTCGGCAACAGGTGAATCGGGGCCGGGTCGGGACCGCGATTGGTGGCTGAAATCCGCATGTGGATGTCTTCGGAAGTCCCTTTGGCATATTCGACCGTCACATCGAAATAGCGGTCTTCGTTGAAAATACCCGTGTCAAGCAGCTCAAACTCAGGTTCGGAACGGCTCCGGCGGCGGTTTTCGTCAATCAGCCGCCAATAAGGGAAAGCCGCCTGTGGATATTTGTAGTGCCATTTCATGTAGGAATGCGTTGGCGTTGAATCAAGGTAGAAATAATATTCCTTGACGTCTTCGCCGTGATTGCCTTGCGGGCCAGTCAGCCCAAACAAGCGTTCCTTGAGAATCGGGTCGTTTTCGTTCCAGAGTGCCAGCGCAAGGCAGATGAATTGCCGCCGGTCACAAATTGCGGCCAATCCGTCTTCGCCCCAGCGATAGGCTTTGGACCGGGCATGGTCGTGCGGGAAATAATCCCAGGCCGAACCATGCGGGCTGTAGTCTTCGCGGACCGTGCCCCAGGCACGTTCGCTGACATACGGTCCCCAGCGTTTCCAGTGTGAGGTGCGACTGCGGGATTCTTCAAGACGTCTTCCTTCAGCGGTCAAATGCAGTGTGTTCAGTCTTTTTGTTTGTGTCATAGCGGGCTTCACCAGGAATGAAGGTTTGGTCCACAACCGGGCGCGGAGTCCGGTTGGCGAGTGGCTCAAAATACAAGAGAAAAACCGTCGGAATGTGGGTTGGGGAAACTTTGGGTAGAACCAAAACTGCTCCCCGAATGGATACCACAAATCCAGATGAGAACCAAATCATTCCGTTTGCTGTCGGGCACGGGAAGCGGAGGGCTGGGCAAGGGGCAGGAAAAGACTGCCTGGAAGTCGTCAGTACCGGAACCGGGACTGCCGACTGGGCAAACCTGTGATGCGGTGGGGAGCGTGACACGTCTGCAATGACAAGTGACAAGAGCAATAAAACTGAGCACTGGCTTCCTGTTTTTTGATCCTGTCACCTGTTACCTGGCACTCGATTAGGCCAACACCATGAACTTCAGGGCGCTGATGATGAAATCCCGCTGTTTGCGCCGGTCCACCACTGCATCGAGCATCCCATGCTCCACCAGAAATTCAGAAGTCTGAAAGCCCGGCGGGAGTTTCTGCCGAATGGTCTGTTCAATCACGCGGGGGCCGGCAAACCCAATCAAGGCTCCCGGTTCGGCAATATTCAAATCGCCCAGCATGGCATAGCTGGCGGTGAC
>JAIBAN010000071.1 GCA_019695185.1 Blastocatellia bacterium
ATACTGCTTGAAGATATTCGGTTCAAGCGTGCTCCCGGACTTCGACGAGACGATAAAAACCGTCTTGGCCGGGTCAATTTTCCCGGCAAATGTGGCGACCTGGGCCGGGTCGGTCGAATCGAGCACGTGGAGTTCGGGTGCGCCTTCGATTTTGCCGAAGGTCATCTTGAGCACTTCCGGACAGAGGCTGGAACCGCCCATCCCGAGCACCATGGCGGTTTCAAAACCGGCGGCTTTGACATCTTCGGCCACTTTCCGCAGATGGTCGCTGTTGTTCAGTTGGTCTTCGGTAATGCCCAGCCAGCCCAGCCATTGGCTTTCATCGGTGCCGGTCCAGAGTTTGGCATCCCTGTACCACAGGCGGCGCACCTTGCCGCCGACCTGCCAGTCTTCCAGGGCGGCTTTGAACTGGCCGTCCTGTTCGGCGGTGAGCTGGAGGCTTTGTTTGTTAATCTTGGTCCAGGAAACGAGTTTGCATTTTTTGTCCACTGACCGGAGCAGTTTTTCAAAGGGTTCGGCAAAGAGCCGCACCGCTTCACTGAGCAGGTTGTCGGTGGCGTCCTTCATGGAAACACCGACCTTGGCCAACGTGTCCATGATGTCGTGTGCGCCGTCGAGGTCTTCTTCCAGACTGCCACGAAGCTTGCCATGGTCGCGGAAGGCATCAAAGGTGGCTGGCGGAATTGTGTTGACCGTTTCGGCACCAATCAGTTCCTCAACATAGAGCACATCGCGGTAGCTCGGATTCTTGGTGCTGGTGCTGGCCCAGAGCAATCGCTGGGTCTGTGCGCCTTTTTCTTCCAGGGCTTTCCAGCGGGCGGAGCGGTAAATGTCTTTGTAGGCCTGATAGGTCAGTTTGGCGTTGGCAATCGCCACTTTTCCTTGCAGACTGTTGATGAGTGCTGCGTTGGCCGGGTCGGCTTTGGCTTTGGCAGCCAACTGGCTGTCAATCATCGAGTCAATCCGACTGATGAAGAAGCTGGCCACACTGGCCACATGGCTGGGGTCGCCACCGTTGGCGACAAAGGTTTCCAGGCCCGAAATGTAGGCTTCGGCCACTTCTTCATAGGCCGACTGGGCAAAGAGCAGCGTGACATTGATGTTGATGCCTTCGCTAATCAAGGTCTGAATGGCCGGAACCCCTTCGGGCGTCGCCGGAACTTTCACCATGAGGTTGGGCCGGTCAACTGCCTTCCACAGGCGACGGGCTTCGTCAATCGTGCCCTGTGTGTCTTTGGCCAGATAGGGCGAAACCTCAAGGCTGACATAGCCGTCGCGTTTGTTGGTTTTGTCATAGACCGAACGCATGACATCGGTCGAATCCTGAATATCCTTGATGGCCAGCCGTTCATAGAGCGCCATGGCATCAAGGTTTTCCGGTTCAAGGGCTGCCAACGCATCGGTGTAGTCATTACTGCCAGTAATTGCTTTTTCAAATATCGCAGGATTTGAGGTGACTCCCATCAAACCATCCTCGTCAATCAGGCGCTGCAATTCACCGCTGGTAATCAGGCTGCGGCGAATGTAGTCCAGCCACGGGGATTGTTTGTGTTCGTGTAAGGCTTTGAGGGGATTCATTGTGCGTTCTCCTTAGAGGGTTACAACTCAGACCTTTGGTTCGTGTGTGTGTGTTTGGCTCGAAGGCCGGTGTTGTGTGTGTCGGGTGCAAAAATCGTCGTCGGAGCGATTTCATTCCAGCATTTTTTTTCGGGAGAGCGTTTCTGTAATTGAGAATTGAGAATTGAGAATTGAGAATTGAGAATTGAGAATCAAAAAGTGTGATTAAGCATTCAAAGAGAATTGAAGCCTGAGAACTTTCGTCGGAAAACGGTTTATTGGTACGAAGTTTTTTGTTCCTAATTCTCAATTCTCAATTCTCAATTCTCAATTCAGCAGTTTTTTGGCCCGGTTCACGATGTTTTCCACTGTGAAACCGAATTTTTCAAAGAGCACTTCAGCCGGAGCCGAAGCGCCAAAGGTGGTCATGCCAATGATGTCGCCTTCATCGGTGACATATTTGTGCCAGCCCATTGGGGAAGCCGCTTCCACCGCCAGCCGTTTCCGCATGGTCGGCGGCAGCACCGTTTGACGGTATGCTTGGGATTGTTTTTCAAAGAGTTCCCAACTGGGCATGCTCACCACACGGGCCTGAATGTTGTCTTTGGCCAGTTCGTCGCGGGCCGCCACGACAAGCTGCAATTCCGAACCAGTGCCAATCAGAATCACATCCGGGTTGCCGTTGGCTGCGTCGGCCAGGATGTACGCCCCCCTGGCCAGTTCGCTTGCCGGGGCAAATATCGAGCGGTCCAGGGTCTTGGTTTTCTGGCGGGTCAGAATCAGCAGCACCGGGCCGCCTTTGTGGGCGGCTGCCACACGCCAGGCTTCCACCGTTTCATTGGCATCACCGGGACGAATCACGGTGCAGTGCGGAATCACCCGGAGCGAAGCCAGATGCTCCACCGCCTGATGCGTGGGGCCGTCTTCACCCAGCCCGATACTGTCGTGGGTGAAAATGATGATGGGCGAAATCTCCATCAGCGAAGCCAGCCGGATGGAAGCCCGCATGTAATCGGCAAAACAAAGAAAAGTCGCGCCATAAGGCCGCAATCCTTTGGCTGTCAGGGCCATTCCGTTGAGAGCGGCACCCATGCCGTGTTCGCGCACGCCGAAACGGAGATTCCGGTTCTCGTAATGTTCACTGCTGAAATCGCCGATTCCTTTGATAAGCGTTTCATTTGAGGGAGCCAAATCCGCCGAACCGCCAATCAGGAAGGGAAGTTTCGGTGCAAGCGCGTTGAGCGCGGCCCCCGATGCCTGCCGGGTGGCCAAATCCTTGCCCACGGGAAACACGGGCAGGTCCGTATCCCATCCGGCAGGGAGTTCACCAGCCTGGAGCGCTTCAAATTCGGCAGCCAGTTCGGGATATGCTGCCCGATAGGCTTCAAACCGGGTTTTCCATTCGGCTTCGGCAGCCGCGCCGCGCTCGACACAGGTACGGTATTCGGCCAGGGCTTCCGCCGGGACCAGGAAATGCTCGTCAGCCGGCCAGCCGTAGTTTTCCTTGGTCAGCCGGACTTCATCCGGACCAAGCGGCGAGCCGTGAGCTTCTTTGGTGTCCTGTTTGTTGGGACTGCCAAACCCCAGGTGGGTCCGGGCCACAATGATGGAAGGCCGGGTGGTTTCCTTTTGAGCGGCGGCAATGGCTTTGGCGATTTGGGCGGTGTCGTTGCCTTCGACCGACTGAACGTGCCAGTCGTAGGCCATAAACCGGGCACCGACGTTTTCCCGGAAAGCCAAATCGGTCGAGCCGTCAATTGTGATTTTGTTGTCTGAATAGAAGTAAATCAGATTGCCGAGTTTGAGGGTGCCGGCCAGACTGCATGCTTCGGAGGCGACGCCTTCCATGAGGTCGCCGTCGCTGCACAGGGAATAAATTGTGTAATCCACAATCCGGTGTCCCGGACGGTTGAAATAGGCCGCCAGATACTTTTGGGCGATAGCCATCCCGACGCCGTTGGAGACGCCCTGGCCCAAAGGGCCGGTGCTGGTTTCCACGCCCGGCGTGAGGCCGTATTCCGGGTGTCCGGGTGTTTTGGAACCCCATTGGCGAAAGTTCTTCAGGTCGTCGAGCGACAGGTCGTACCCCGTCAGGTGCAGCAGGGCATACAGAAACATACAGCCGTGACCGGCGGAAAGAATAAAGCGGTCCCGGTTGGCCCAGGCTGGATTGTGCGGATTGTGCTTGAGAATTTTCGTCCAGAGCACATATCCGAAAGGGGCATTTTCCATCGGAGCGCCGGGGTGTCCTGATTTCGCCTTTTCAACGGCGTCAATTGCCAGCGTCCGCAACGTGTTGATGCAGAGTTGTTCAAGAGATTGAGCGGAGAGAGCCGCTCCGGTTGTCGTCATGATTGCGAGAACTCCTTTGCTTGGTAAGGTCAAAGGTTGGTGGAACGGAAATGAACTGGGAAAGACAAAAAAGAAAGGAATGAAAGGTTGAACGGTGAGGGTTTTTATCAGTAGACCCTAATGCAAAGCAAGCGAATTTTACCGGTTGTGAATCGGCGGTTTCGGGTTTTGGGTTTCGGGTTTCGGGTCCTGTGAGTGAAGCCTTGAAATCCGGTTCCTTGCCTCATTTCTGGTGGGATTCAAAAACCCGAAACCCAAAGCCCCAAGCCTGAAAAAAGGGCAGCCGGCAAAAGAAAAATGGGTTGTCGAATCGGGGTATCCCCATTAGGCTGGCAGCCTTGCTCAGAATTCACATATTTCAATTTGGAGTTTCCCTTCTATGCGTTGTTCCGGTTTTGTTCGGGTGCAGGTTTTAGGTTGTCTGGCGTTTCTGTTACTTGTCTCCAGCAGTTGTGATTTTGGGACGACCAGTCGTTACTATTTTCTGGACCTGGTGAATTCCGGTACCAGTCCGGCCACGGTGACAGTCAATCTGGCCGAAGGCTCCTGGACGGTGGGTCCGGGGGAGTCCAAAACCTTCAAAGTGGAAAAACAAAAGGACGCCGATTCCAAAACCGAGCGGGAATTCAAAATTACCATTAACGGGAAAACCACCACAGCGAAAACCAAAGTTGGGTATTCGACCCACGTCTGTGTTGATGTGACCGGTGGCAGTTGTATTTTGGCCGTGGATTATGGGGCGCAGTATCGGGACAAAACGGTCAAACTGCCTGAAGGCGAAAGTGACACCAAGGTGCTCAAGGTGTTTCGCAATGAAATGGCCTTCAAGCCTGAAACCTGGGACAACGCCAAATCCACTCACGATTTTCTGATTCAGTACGGTGTTGGGGAAAAACTGCCGGAAAAAATCAAACTCGGTAAAGGTTCAACCGGGATTCCCAAAGTCGTCCGCCTGATTGCTGTCCCCTGTGAAAAAGTGGATGACCCCAAAGCCCTATATCAGTATTTGAATTCAAATTAAAGGAAGGGCTGAACGGATTTGACAGCGTGGCTGAAAACTTATGCACCAAGCAGTCGGGGCAAGCCTTGAACCTATGACAAAATACCTTTGCAACCGGGCTGCTGATTTGTATAGAGTGCGCGGTTTTAGCCAATTGAGAATTGAGAATTGAGAATTGGGAATTTGCTGAAGGCAAGCAAATTCGCTCCTCAACCAAAACCAAATTTACCGGCAAACAATGCTCTCAATTCTCAATTCTCAATTCTCAATTCTCAATTGCCATTTTGACGAGACTTATGTTCCAGCCACAGATTCCCGAAGCCCTGACCTTTGATGATGTGCTTTTGGTTCCGGCCAAAAGCGATATCATTCCTGCTGAAACCGATACGACGACGCTCTTCTCGCGCCGCATCAGACTCAACATTCCGATTCTCAGTTCCGCCATGGATACCGTCACCGAAAGCGGGATGGCGATTGCGCTGGCCCAGCATGGCGGCCTTGGCGTGATTCACAAAAACCTTTCCATCAGCGGCCAGCGGGACGAGGTGGATAAGGTCAAACGCTCTGAAAGCGGCATGATTGTGGACCCGGTGACCATGACGCCGGACCGTCCGATTTCCGAAGCCCTGGCACTGATGGCCCGCTTTCATATTTCCGGCGTGCCGATTGTCCAGGATGACGGCAAGCTGGTTGGGATTTTGACCAACCGGGATTTGCGCTTTGAAACCAGGCTGCACCTGCCGATTTCGGAGGTGATGACCAAAGACCATCTGATTACGGTCCCGATTGGTACCACCTTGCAGGAGGCACGTGGCATCCTGCAACAACATCGGGTCGAAAAACTGCTGGTGGTGGACGAGGAATTCCGGCTCAAAGGACTGATTACCGTCAAAGATATTCAAAAAGCCATCAAGTTTCCTTTTGCCACCAAAGACGACCTGGGGCGGCTGCGCTGTGCGGCAGCCATTGGTGCCACCGGAGACTTTCTCGAACGGGCAGCGGAACTGGTCGCTGCCAGAGTGGATGCCCTGGTGATTGACACGGCGCATGGCCATTCCTCACGGGTACTGGAAGCCACCCAGTTGGTCAAAGCCAAATTTCCGGAGGTGGATGTCGTGGCCGGAAACGTGGCAACCTACGAGGGAGCCCGTGATTTGATTGAAGCTGGTGTGGATGCGGTCAAAGTGGGCATTGGTCCGGGTTCGATTTGCACCACTCGCATTGTGGCCGGTATTGGCGTTCCTCAGATTACGGCGGTTTCGGCCTGCGCGCGCGCCGCACTGGAGGCCGGCGTACCGCTCATCAGTGATGGCGGCATCAAGTTTTCAGGTGATGTAACCAAGGCGCTGGCCGCCGGGGCCGATTCGGTCATGATTGGCTCGCTTTTTGCCGGAACGGATGAAAGTCCGGGTGAAATCATTCTCTACCAAGGCCGGAGCTTCAAATCCTATCGGGGCATGGGGTCGCTGGCCGCCATGAAAGAGGGAAGCAAGGACCGCTACGGACAGGAAGGCGAGGAAATGGAAGCCAAACTGGTGCCGGAAGGAATTGAAGGCCGCGTGCCTTACAAGGGGCCAATTGAAGGCATGATTCGCCAACTGGTGGGCGGCGTGCGGGCCGGCATGGGATATGTGGGTTGCAAAACCATCCCGCAAATGAAAGCCGAAGCCCGATTTGTCCGGATTTCAGCGGCAGGTCTGCGTGAAAGCCACGTCCACGACGTGTTTATCACGAAAGAAGCGCCCAACTATCGGATGGAATAAGGAAAAAGTCTTGGGAGTCTTGGGAGTCTGAAGAAGTAAACAGTGACAGGTAAACAGTGACAGGATTTTTTCTTGTCACTTGTCACTTGTCACTTGGCTTTGACTCCCAAGACTCCCAAGACTTTAAAGGTACCGGTGCGCCAGCACGTTGGCGTCCCCGTCCATTTCATACAGAATCGGAACACCGGTTGGGATATTGAGTTCCAGCACCTGTTCGCGGGTCAGGTTTTCAAGGTGCATCACCAGCGCCCGCAGGCTGTTTCCATGAGCCACCACCAGCACATCCTTGCCTTCTTTTAACAACGGCAGAATTTCACTTTCATAGTAGGGCAGGACGCGGGCAGCCGTATCCTTGAGGCTCTCGCCATTCGGTGGCTGGACATCGTAGCTCCGCCGCCAGATTTTTACCTGGTCAGCGCCGAACTTTTCGGCTGTTTCCGCTTTGTTCAATCCCTGCAAATCACCGTAGTGCCGTTCATTGAGTGCTTGGTCGCGCTTGGTGGGAAGCTCCATTCCGGTCACTTCAAGCGCAATGGCTGCCGTGTTGATGGCACGTTTCAGCACGGAGGTAAACAACTGGTCAAAGTGCATCCCTTTGAGTTTTTCACCGGCGGAACGGGCTTCGGCTTCACCTTTGGGAGACAGCTCCACATCAACCCAACCGGTAAACCGGTTTTCCAGGTTCCATTGTGATTCGCCGTGGCGGATGAGAACGAGATTGGGCATAAAAAGCTCCTTTTGGAAAAGGACTGAGGACTGAGGACTGAGGACTGAGATGAGGCAAGATGCAAAAGATGATTTCGTGGAAAAGAGCCAGGAACTCTCAGTCCTCAGTCCTCAGTCCTCAGTCCTGAAGATTGGTCTGACCATGACACGGTCGGTTTGAGCGTCACTGCCAAGCACGAATATTTTGGACCCAACGTCAACAAACCCCAGTTTGGAATAGAAGGCTTTGGCCCGGTGGTTGTGTTCCCAGACACAGAGCCAGAGAGTTTGGTATCCGCCCCGCCGGGCTTCGGCGTAATAGGCTTCCATAAGTGCCTGGGCAACTTTTTTCCCGTGCCATTGCCTGTCCACGTAAAGGCGCAGCAGTTCGAGCGGTTTTTCCCCCGGTACGCATTCCAGAGCCGGTCCCCGATTAAGTTGGGCGTAGCCGGCCAGATGTCCTGCAACTTCAGCCAGCAGCGTGATTCGATTGGGGTCGGCAATTTCCTGAGCCTGAATCTCGGGGCTGAAGGCTGAAGCCAGGTAGGCTTCCATATCTTCCGGCGTGTTGAATTGGGCAAAGGTATCAACAAAGGTTTGCGTGGCAAGCGCAGCCAAAGGGGCTGCATCAGCGGCAGTGGCAGGGCGAATAACAACGGGACTGGTTTCCGACATCGGAAAAATGGGGGCTTGGTTTATTTGAATGTTAGGAGTGCCGAGGGCGGGACTCGAACCCGCACGGTCCTTACGAACCAACGGATTTTCTTCACACTACAGTTTTCACTGCCGAACCTATTGCGAAAGTTCGTTTGTGCGCTGGACTTTGTCTTCACCTTTTACCTATTAGGGCAGTCAGGTGGGAGCCGTCAAGTCTCTACACTTCCCGGTTACAGAACCAACCGGTTTAGCTCGGCGTTGCCAGATGAAAGGTTTCGCCGAATTTGACTCCATTCACGTACCTGTTTCCAATGTACGTGCTCAATTGTATTTAAGTCCGTTGTGTCTACCGATTCCACCACCCCGGCATATTCTCAGCTTCGAGTAATGAGGACTGAGGACTGAGTTGGCGTTTGAAAAAGACGCCGAACAATAATTAGGAAACTGACTGCCGTCAAATCAAATTCCATTAAGTATGCCACTCAGTCCGCTTTCCGTCGTCCTTAGAATCCAGCTTTGACAACCTGCGTCCGTGAAATATGTTCGTGCAGGCCCCGTTGGTTGCGGTCAAAAATGGTCCAGACGAAACCGGCCATGAGGGTCACACAGGAAACCAGACAACCGAAGGTTCGCAGCAGGGATTGCACGACGTTGGGCTGCTGTCCCGTATGCACATCCACCACCCGCAACCGGCACGACATCATCCCGATGGTCTGGCCTGCCACGGTCAACGTCGAGAACAGATAAATCGAGGCGACCATCGCAGCCGCAGCCACCAAAATGGCTTTCACGCGAAAGTCGGAAAAATCCCCGTTGACCAGTTCCACTGCCGCAACCAACGGAATGTTGGAAAGTCCGATGATGGCGAGGTCCATGGCACCGGCCCGCAGGCGTTCCACGATTTCAGGCCGTTCGAGGGTACCCACAAAAGCCTGGTCCAGCGAATGCTCAAATTCACTTTCAAAGTCATCCAGCAGACCGAGGTTTTTGACCGGCATGGTGTCGGGAATTTCTTCGCTGTCCGTTTCACCGATAAGCGTGTCAAAGGCAGTGTCAAGGTCATTTGGGCCAGCCGACACCAAAGGTTCGGTCACAGTGGCGGTTTCCAGTTTGACTTCCTGGAGAATGGGTTGCGGGGCGACAGCCTCCTGTAATGCCACCGATGCCATGGGGGCATTGATTTCAGCCGGTGCCGTCGCCGTGGTGACAATCAACGGGGACGTGGTGCGGGTGGCTGGGCGGCTGCGCGGAACGGAAGGAATTTCAACCGATTTACTGTTTTCCGAAGCCCGTTTGACCCGGTTGAGCATGGCCCGGACAATCGGATTGTCACCTTTTTCATCCTCAACCATCTCCGGAGTCACGGCCTCAATGGTCAACTCAACCGGGGCGGGTTCGACAATTTCCGGAGTGACGGTAATGACCGGAGGGGCCGGAGGAGGCAGGGATTTCTGATGTTCCTGCATGGCGGCTTCAAGCTCGGCTTCCATGGACCGGCGGGCCTTGATTTGCCGCACTCTGGCGCTGAGTTCAGCCCTCCAGGCCGGTACATTGGTTGTCGTATGCACTTCAACCGGTCCCCGCATTCCATTGGCTTTGGCACCATTGGAACGATTTCCGGGGAAATCAACAACACTGGCGGATGAGGGACGTTGTGAAGACCTGGCAAAGATGTGACCACAGCGACGGCAGGGGATTTGCTCGTCGGCTTGCATATATCCGCATTGAGGACAAATCATAATGGTAATGCGCTCCGAAATACTTCGGCTGTGGCCTGTCCGATAACAAAGTAGCCCAGTCCCAAGCCCGAACCGGGAACAGGTCGCAACCGCTTTTCTTTTTTTGGGTAATCAGAATTCACGAGAGTGATGTTTGGAAATACGATGCTACCAGAGATTTCTGAGAACCGTCAACGAATTTTCCACAATAGTTAAAGTAAAATATGAGGTGTTGCGTTCGACGCTCCCGCTTTTGTGCAGCAGGGCTGCGGCAGACTGTAGCCTGAGGTGAGAGCCCCAGGAAAGAAGGTGTTGCGTTCGGCGGTGCCAGTCGTGAAAACATACGCAATCTGCCACATGCCATTTGCCATGTTTGTACGGTGGAAGGTGAATGCGGTTGCTTTGTTACAGTAGCCACCGTACCGGTAATTATTGAGCAGCGAAACTGTAGCGTGGCGTAATTCCGCTGCTCAACCTGGTTTGAAAAGGTCGGACCTGCCTATCAATCAAGGCTGTTTCCGGAAAGAAACCGCAGGCTGACATCAGGACTGTCCGCAAAGAGGCTCAGGCTCAAGGAAACAGATTTCATGGATTGGAACGGTTTGAGGGCTGCCACAATCCAGCGTTGGGTCATCCGGTCGCCAGCAAGTGAAGCCGTGAACAACTGTTTCAAGGCTGTCAGGCCCGGACGCCCGATTTTTCCCAAGGCGGCAATTGCGGCAGCGCGGACCTCAAGCACTGTGTCTTCGGCCAGGACGTGCAGATTGGCCGCCGTTCCGCTGGCCGCCGGACCAATTCTGCCCAAGGCGGCACAGGCTTTGGCACGTACCTCAGGGTCGTTGTGGGAAAGCAGTTTTTGCAGGGCGGGAATGGCCTCCGCCGCTTCCGGGCCGAACAAATAGGCCGCCTCCAGCAACCGTTCCCTCACCGCAGGACAGTCTTTGGCTACACAGAGCTTGGGAATCACTGAAGGGCCAATTTTTTTGAATTCCTCGTCCACTTCGAACCAATGATAGCCTTCCTTCCAATCGCCTTGGCATTCCTCCAACACTTCAATCAGTCCGGTGATGCCCGGTTCACCCATGCGGGTCAGGGCTTTGATGACATCGTGGGAGTAGAGACGAAACAGGAGTTCATCCCCAGTAAGCAACCGCTTCAAAGTGGGAACGGACGCCGCCGCGCCACTTCCTAGCCGCCCCAGAGCTTTGATGGCTTTGGAAACTTCATACCGGTCCCGGCGGTCTTGATGTCCCTGATTGGGTTCTGCCGCAATCAAACTCAATGCCATTTCCTCAATGGTTGCCACACATAACGGAACTGCCTCAATCGCTTCCGGACCAATCCAGGCAAGAGCCTCGAAACACCAGTGGCGTTCTGAAACAGGAAGAGTTTGAGCGCTTTTCACGATTCGGCTGGTCAGTTCCTGAAGCTGAGTTCGCAACTCGGCGGTTCTGGGAGTGATGCGGGCCATCATCTGGGTCAAACTGCACAAGGTGTGGAGCGGCAGACAGCGAACCTCCAGCATTTTTTCAATCACAGGAATGGCTTCCGGAATTGGCTGATGGTTTTCCAGCATCCATAACGTGCGGTCCCGCAATTTGACATCATCCCCGGTGGCTGCGTCCAAAAGCATCTTCCAGGCTGCCGGGGTACGAAGGTAAGCCAGTGCCCAACCAGCCGAGTGTTTCAGGTTTTTATCGTCGCTGAAAAACGCTGTGGCTAAGTGAGGGACAAAGAAATTTCCCAACTCACCAAGTTTGGAAATTATTTCGAAAGCGAGAAATTCCCAGGGTTTATTCTCTGTTTCTGCCAAAATCTGAGTCAGCAACCTTGGATTCGCCTGAATTTGGGCCAGAACAATTTCTTTCATTCTTCTGTGGAGAAGATTCCCGGACCAAATTCGGTCATCATTGCCCGATTTGGTGAAATAATCCCAGAGCAGATTGGTAAACAGTGGGGAATCAGGAGATGCAAGGTTGAGTTCCACCATGACACAGGCAGCCAAACAACGTACCAGATGGTCGTCATGCCAAAGCAAAAAATCAACTTTGGTTTTACCCCGCAAGCTTTGAGAGATTTCCCAATGGAATGCCTGTAATACATCGCAGAGAATTGAAGGGGAGTGATGGTTCAGTAACCCAAGAAAGAGTTCTTCACCCTGCCAACCGCATCGGGCCAATGCAACAATGTCACAATTAACATTTGGGCGAGGCGGCTGATGTTCAGATTGCAAAACCGTCTGATACAACAAATACGGGTCAGGGCCGATGGAAGATTCTTTTTCTGCTGATTCCCATTCAAGACCAAAAGGTGTGATACGGCGGAAAACTCCTTCGCAACAGAAGCGGATGTCATACCAAAGTCGGGGTCCTGTTTCTGTTAGGTCAATCCGCAAAGAAGCTTCAAAAAAGTCTTTGCCTGAACCGGTATGGTCCCTGTGAGGGAGCCAGCAGATATGTCCAAAACAATGGAACGACCCATCCAGCAAAAACTTATCAAAAGTGCCGGACGCATCATCAATCCATCGCTCATAAGTAAGAAGGCCAGAACGGGTCAAGTTTGAGAAAGGCTGTCAGGAATGGATAGAACTCCAGCCAAACTTTCTGGGAAGGGTTTTCCTCCAGGCAGGCCAGCACATCCTGGAGGTCACGGGCCAAATGGGTTTCTTGTTTTTTGATGTCAGGTGACAAGGTGGCAATTCTTGGTTCATTCATAGGTCACTGAAAAAAGGCACACGAAGGCCGGAAGGTGACGCACGGCCTGACCGCACGCCACGAAAAGGGATAACAAAGTTCCAGGAAAAAATTTGGAGTGCGGCGACTTGTCGCCGCTTTCATTGGTGGCGACTTGTCGCCACCATCTGGAAAACAAACCGATGGCAGGATTCGGCGACAAGTCGCCGATACCCAAAGCGGCGACAAGTCGCCGCACTCCAAATTCGGCGAACAGTCGCCGAAACCCGAATTTTCCTCAGAAGGATGAGGGTGTTGAGATAAACGAACGGACTCCGCCTAGCCGGCGGTTTTGGCTTTCACGAGGACATTGGACGTTTTGGCTGGAACCGATAGGCGGGACGCTCGGAGCGCCTCGGCACAGGCACGGCAGGCCGTGACTTCGCGGGAAATTTCCCGGCTGAAGCCGCCTTTATCGTCTTTGATTTGGTCTTTGATGACTCCACGTTTGTCAGGTGCGCGGAAATGATGGGCTTGGAAGCGGAAAGGGTAGTGAACGGGTCTGGTTTCCGTGACAACCTTGAAGGAAGGGGTCCGTGGCGGAAACACCTTACGACAGATTTGACATGTGAACATCTCGTCAGCCGAAGATGGCGGTCTATTCCGGGGGGCTGAGGTCCGGAAACGCCAATATGTCAGGCAGTGCCTGAAAGTGAGTTCAACCTACGATGGATTGCGGGAACTGTCAATTGGATTTTTTTCTGATGGGCTTTGGTTTGTTCATCTGGTTTCTTTGGTCGCGTCAGCAACCGCTGATTGGAGCCCTGTGTTTTAATGCACAGTTAAAGGATTCCCTCCACACGCACCAGTGAAAACCAGTAGGCAACCGGGCAGGATTGATTTAGGCTTCCGGCTTCGCAGAACAAAACACCACATTCACGAAAAAGGAATTTTCCATGAAGGTTCGTTCGACAGTCGGTTTTCGGTTGTATGTTTTGGTTGTGCTGGCTGGGTTGGCCCTGTTCCAAACGTTTCAGCCCGTTGGCGCACAGGATGCCGGGCCAGTCGCAGGCAAGCCGAAAAAGGCTCCCAGCCGCCAGGACGTGGCCACCTATCAGGCGCTCAAGAACCTGGAGTCGCCGTACACGCTGGTTTGTGTGGCAGCCCATCCGGACGACGAGGACGGCGCGTCCCTGGTGTATTACCGGATGTCCAAGGGGGTTCGCACGGCAACCATCACCTCCAATCACGGGGAAGGCGGGCAGAATGCCGTCAACGACGAACTGGGCCTGCCTCTCGGTGTCACCCGGACCAAGGAAATGGAAGCCGCCGGTAAAGTGCAGGATGCGGAATGTTACAACCTCTGTTTGGAGGATTTCGGTTTTTCCAAATCGTCTGCCGAAGCGCTTGAACGGTGGGGCCATACGGAAGCCCTGCGGCGGTTGGTGCTCAAAATCCGGCAGTTGCGCCCAGATGTGGTGATTACCCACCACGACACCAAAACCGGTCACGGCCACCATCAGGCGGTGGGGGTTCTGATTCAGGAAGCCTTTGAAACGGCTGCCGACCCGCAGAAATTCCCCGAACAGCTTCGGAAAGGGCTGGCTCCGTGGCAAATCCGCCGCCTCTATGAACGGGTCCTGACTCCGACTGGCACTCCGGATGTGACCTATGACGTGAATGTGACAAACAGTTTCCGCCAGAAAAGCTATGCGCAGGTTGCGCTGGATGCGCTCAGGATGCATGCCACGCAAGGACCCTGGCCGAACCGGGATTTTTCCAAACCCTTGCCCGTGCGATACCGTCTGGTGAAAGCCAAAAATGCCGGAACCCTGCCGCCCAATGCCACGGATTTGTTTGCCAACCTGAAAGAGGGTGACAAGGCGGATGCCTCAACGCTCTTTGGAAAACTGTTTGAAAACAATTTCAAGGGAGCGACTCCAGCCGAGCAGTGGATGTCAATCTGCGCCCTCGCCACCGACGAAGAACGGACCGCCGCCAAGCGGAAACTCTCCGACAGTCTGTTGCTGGCCATGCGCTGGGCCCGGTTGCAAATGCTGACCGACAAGGAACAGGCCTGGATTTACAACCGCATGGTGGAAACCATGGCCGACGCCCTGATTAAAATTGCCGAAGTGGACATCAAAGTGCAGCCCTCGCCAGAAATTGCGGTTCCCGGCGAAGGGTTTCTTTCAGTGCGCGTGACCGTGGCCAACAATGGCAAATGGCCGGTCAGCGTGCGCCGTATCAATTTGAAATTGCCGGAAAACTGGGAATACAGCGGTGATTTCGAGGGCGAAGACCGGCAACTGCTGGTGATTCCCGGACAGGCCGACGATTACGCCTTTCGCATTCGTCCGACCGAGAAGGTCAAAAAGACGCTGCCTGCGGTGGAACATCTCTACGACGAGGATTTTTACGTCCCGCAAATCCAGGCCATTTTGACCATTGCGGAAAACAGTGTCCGGTTTCCGGTGGTGGTTTCGGCACGGATGGATTTGGCGGCTCCGGTGATAGCGGAGGGGCTTCCAGCCACGATTCCGGTGTTGTTCCGGGACAAGGAAGTCATTCGGCAGCAGGTGGTTATTTCGGTTGAACGGTTTCTGGCCCGCATTGAGGATGGGGAACTCAGCTTTGCCAGTGAAGGCGGGGTCACCGTGACACCCAAAACCATTCCGGTCAAATTTGGCAAAGCCGCCCGCAAACTG
The DNA here is from genome assembly GCA_019695185.1 of Blastocatellia bacterium. Taxonomy (GTDB): domain Bacteria; phylum Acidobacteriota; class Blastocatellia; order Chloracidobacteriales; family Chloracidobacteriaceae; genus JAIBAN01. The sequence goes on from JAIBAN010000071.1 coordinate 15,133, forward strand.
GCTTTTCCGGTTACGGTTGAGATTCCCCGCACGGTTCAAAACGGCAAGCTGGCCTGTTCGTGGCGGACCATCGCACCCGGCAAGGAAAAAGGCAGCAAGGAATCCCGTGACAAAATGGAAGTCGGCGCGACGACCATTACCAAACTGGATGTCAAGGTGCCCGAAAAACTGCGGGTCGGGTTCGTCCGGAGCTACGATTTCACTTTGCCGAAATCCTTTGAAATGCTGGGCATCACGGCCCGCGACCTGAAACAGGCGGATTGGGAACCAGGCGCGCTGGCCAAAAATTTCGATACGGTGGTGCTCGACAATCGGGTGTATTTGGCCCAGCCGGAATTGCAGGAACATCAGGCGCAACTGATGGAATTTGTCGAGCAGGGAGGCCATCTGGTCGTCTTCTATCACAAGACCGGCGAATTCAAACCCGAATGGGGAGCCTATCCGTTGACCATCAGCGACCGCCGGATTGCCGAGGAAAATGCTCCGGTCAAAATTCTGTTGCCGGAACATCCGCTGCTTACCTGGCCAAATGCGATTACTGCCCAGGATTTTGACGGCTGGGTACAGGAGCGGGGCGTCTATTTTCCAACCAAATGGGATGAAAAATATCAACCCCTGCTGGCTTCGGCGGACAAGGGCGAAGAGGAACTGCGCGGCGGCTATCTGTTTGCTGAACGGGGAAAGGGCAGCTACGTCTATACCAGCTATGTCTGGTACCGCCAGTTACGGGCCAATCACCAGGGAGCCTTCCGGATGTTTGTCAATCTGGTGGCGTATCCCCTGCGCCCGAAGAATTGAGAAGTTCGAATTGAGAAGTTCGAATTGAGAAGACTGTTTCGGTTTTCACACCTCAGAATTCCGAGTTTTCAATTGGAAGCAGTAACACTCAATTCTCAATTCTCATCTTCAGGCTCGGCAGGCGTTTCCGGCAGGGTGCGGGAATCAATCAGAAAGACTGAGCGGAACCGTTCGGTTTCGGCCTTTTTGGCGTCTTCGCTCTGAACCAAAGCGGCAAATTCGTCAAGACTGTAATCCTCCGCCACCAGATAGCCGCGAATGGTCAGCGTCACGCCCAGATTATAGTTTGGATCCAGTTCATAGCCGAGAAATGCCTTGGTCGCGGGCTCGAAGGTTTCCGACCCGCGCAGGCGAATGATGCGATTGTATTTTGGCTCGTCGTCATGTTCCGGCATAGGCATTTGCTTGAATCACACATAGTTATACGCTAGGTTGCAAAAAAATCTCCAGTCTGGCTTCCTTTTGACCGGTTTGAAGCGGCCAAAAATCCAGCGAAACTGTGCATGCTGACTCAACTTTCCGAACTTCTGCTCACCCTCCTCCGGGATGAAGCCGCCCGTGGTGTTTTGCGCACGGTCAACGGGGCCCGGTTGCTGACCGGACAACCGCTGGTGGTGCCGGAACGCGCGCCTTTTCGGTTGGTCACCGAGCAGCGCATGTACAAGCTCCGGCGCTATCTTTCCCGGCGGCGCAACTCCCGGCGAACGCCTGTTCTCTTGGTCCCACCTTTGATGGTACAGCCCGAAATTCTTGATTTGCGGCCTGAGGTCAGTCTCGTCCGCACGTTGCTGGCTCACCACTATGACGTTTTTCTGGTTGATTTTGGTTCCCCGAAACGCCGGGACCGGGACTTCAAACTGGATGATTATGTAACCAAGCGGGTCCGGCGGGCAGTCCGGAAAATCAGGCAGGTGACGGGGCAGCGGGAAGTAAGCGTGATTGGCTACTGCATGGGTGGGATTTTTGCCAATCTGCTGGCAGCCCGCTACCCTGAAGAAGGGGTCCGGAATGTGATTTCAATTGGTGCCCCGACCGATTTTTCCACCCTGCCGGGCTATCAGGCGCTGGCTCAGGTTGTGGAACAGCCGCTCATGGCGCTGGCTGAAAAGTATGGTCAGATTCCTGCCGGCGTCTGCCGGACGGTGTTTAATCTGTGTCAGCCGGTGAAACTGGTGACCCGGCCTTTGCGGCTCCTGTGGAATCTGTGGGATACGGAATATGTGGCCCGTCATCAGGTCATGTCCCGCTGGGTTGAGGACTTCGTTCCTTTGACCGCAGGCGTGTGCCGTCAGTTTTTTCATGAATTGCTTTGCGAAAACCGGTTGTATGAGGGCACTTTTCAACTCAACGGGGAGACTGTGGATTTGGGACGGATTCAGGCTTCATATCTGGCCCTGGCGGGTGACCAGGACCACCTGATTGCACCGGCCTGTGTGGAATCCGTGCTCGACCGGTTGACGGTTGCGGATGCCACGTTTGAGCTTGTGCCAGGCGGCCATTTGGGGGTTTTGGTGGGAACCGGATCTGACCGGTTGCGTGAAACCGTGGTGGACTGGCTGCACGAACGTTCGGTCGTGGCCCGTCCGGCCCGGCGTGCACGGCGTGCACACACCCAACCGCAAGCCGTGACCGGGCGGAAAGCTACTCATTCCCAGGCCCCTCCGGGTCGTTTGCGAAGTCCGGCCAAAGAAAACGATGGTGCAAATCCGATCAAAGTGTGATAAACACGATTCATCCATCACAACCATTTTCTTCATTGCTCCGTGAATGCTATACTCGGAATAACCCTGCCGTTCGCGGAGGTTCCTGCCACAACTGAAGGGATTTGCTTTTTTGTCCTATGGAAAGGGTCGCTGCCTTGCACTGTTTAACCGCTTGTTTGACCTGCCTGTGCTTGCCGGGCCTGTTCCATCTCAAAATCAATCCGCTTCGCTCTTTTTTGCATTACCCTGTATTATTTTGTTATTTTCTTTCAATTTATTTAGTTAAGTTTTCAGAAATCCCAACGCAGAACCGCACTTCCGGCTCTGCGTTTTTTGCTTGTGCCAATTAGGTTTCAGCAAATGAAGAGGGCTGAAAACGCCTGCTTCATTTTTTATTGCGCATGATGTGAATCGTGATTTTGTTCGGCCTTGAACACGGTCCGGCCTGGTGCAACCGGTTCAATTCTTTGTTGTCGGCTGAACGTGTGGGGTGTGAAGGTATGAAAAATCAAATGCGACTTGAACGTGGTGGCACACCTTTGGCTGGTTTTGAAACCAAAGGGGGCAAACGCCCCAAGACTGCCCTCGTCCTGGCGGGCGGCGGGGTCACCGGCGTCGTGTATGAAGTCGGTGTGTTACAGGCGTTGAGTAATTTTTTGACCGGCGACTTTACCATTCATGATTTTGATATGGTCATCGGCATTTCCGCCGGTTCGATTGTGGGTTCGTTTTTGGTCAACGGGGTGCCGCCGAGCGAAATGATTGGAGCCCTGGGAGCCGAGCCGAGTGACTCGCTCCGGCCCTTTTCCAAATGGGATGTCTATCGCCCGAACTTCGGCGAATTTTTCCAGCGTGCCCTCAAACTGCCGTTTAACTTACTGAACAACCTCCACAAGAACCTGTCGCATTCGACCTTTGGCAAATACCCCTACGCCCAGCTTTTTGACGAAATCCTGCCTTCGGCCATGTTTTCCAACCACAAGGTTGAGGAATACGTCCGCACCAACCTGCGCCAGCTTGGCGGCACCAACGATTTCCGCAAGCTGAAAAAGGATTTTTATGTCATCGCCACCGAACTCGACACGGGCGACCGGGTGGTGTTTGGCCATAAAGACCACCAGCATGTGCCGATTTCCAAGGCGGTGCAGGCTTCAACCGCCATTCCGCTCTTTTACAAGCCGGTGCGGATTGGCCGCCGCGAATATGTGGACGGGGCGCTGCGCAAGACCCTGAGCATTGACCTGGCGATTGAACGGGGCGCGGAACTGATTGTCTGCATCAATCCGGTGGTGCCGCTCCGCAATGACATTGAGCATAAATACATTCCCATGCTCGGCCACAAGGAACGCTACATTTCCAGCAAAGGCTTCCATTATGTCTGGCGGCAGATGTTGCGGTTGATGCTGCATTCGCGGATTCCGGCGGGGTTGGAACGCTATCGCCACTTTTATCCGAACGTGGACATCATTTTGATTGAGCCACGGGAAGACGATTACAAGATGTTCTTCCACAACATCATGGACTACGACGCGCGGGTTTCGGTTGCGGAACACGGCTATAAAACCGTAATGTCGCAAATCCGCGAAAATTATGCGGAATATTCGGCAGCGTTCGCCCGCCATGAGGTGGAAATGTTTCAGGCCAGAGAGCGCTCCTCCAGCAATTCAACCAGGGTTTTCAACAAAACTTCACAGGCGGTGCGCAAGGTTCGGCTGCAACAGATGAACAATTCGGAAATGGGCCTGCTGCACACCCTGCTGGAAAAGTTGGACAAAGCCCTCACGACGGCTGAGGAGACGACCGTCCAGCGCCACCGGCGGAAGGAACGAGAGGAAGGAAGCGAGTCATTCCCCAAGCATGTACAGTCTGCAATTTGAAACGATTTACCCGATAGCCGAACTCAAGCGCCGGAAAGGGGTGGCCATCACCGCCGTGGACCCGGAAGGCTTGGGCGAGGCGCTCGGACTGGCTCCAGGTGACCGCGTTTTGGCCATCAATGACCGAAAAGTGCGGGACTACCTGGATTTTCAGTTTTATACCGGCAGCGAGGATTTTGTTGAACTAACCGTCCTCAAGCATTCGGGCCAGACCGTCCGCTGCGAAATCGGCATTGAGGACGGCGATATCTGGGGCCTTGATTTCGAGCAGTTTGCCCCCCGCCAGTGCGGCAACGAATGCCTTTTTTGTTTTTGCGAACAAAATCCGGCAGACGCCCGCAAGTCGCTCTTTTTCCGCGACGAGGACATTCGGCTTTCGTTCCTGCACGGTAATTACACGACCATGACGACGCTTACCGAAGAGGAATTTGCGCGCATCGTCGAACAGCGGCTTTCGCCCCAATTCGTTTCCGTCCATGCCACCGACCCGGAAGTCCGTCGCCACCTGCTGGGACGCAACAAGGCGGATGACATTCTCGGTACCATGCGGCGGTTGCTGGAACATGACATCGAACTGCACGCCCAGGTGGTTTTGTGCCCGCGCATCAACGACGGCGACGTGCTCAAACAGACGGTCTATGAACTGGCCGAACTGCATCCGGGACTGGTTTCGACCGCCATCGTGCCCCTGGGCCTGACCAAACATCATCGCAAGCGGCATTTGCTGACGCCGGTGTGGGATGAATGGTTTGGTGAAATCATCGAACTGGTCACGCCCTGGCAAAAGGACCTGAAAAAACGGATTGGCACGCCCTTCGCCTTTCTGGGCGACGAGTTTTACATCCGTGCCGGTCAACCGATTCCCACCGCCGCCCATTATGGTCCGTATCCGCAGATTGAAGACGGCGTGGGAATGGTGCGGCGGTTTTTGAATTCCTTTCGGCAGACCGTCAAACAACAGACCAAACGGCTGGACCTCATCCGCCAACAACCCAAGTCGGTGGTGACCGTGGCCACCGGGACCCTTTTCTTCCCGACCCTGCGGGACGTTTCCGCCGAACTCAACCAAACCTTTGGCACCCGGATTCATGCGGTTCCGGTAACCAACAACTATTTCGGCCCGGAAGTCAATGTGGCGGGGTTGCTGGCCGGAAGCGATTATTTGGCCGCCCGCGAGTCCTATCACGGAGACATCCTGCTGATTCCCTCCGAGTCCGTCATGGGTGACCAACAGCTTTTAATTGACGGCATGACCTTGCCTCAATTACAGCAACAACTGGGAAAACAGGTGTTGCCGAGCGGAGTGACCGGCAAGGATTTTGTCCGGACCATACTGGGACTTGAGTGAATGTCTGGCGGTGGGGAGTGAGCTGCCATGTCACTCCCGTCAGCCACCTTTGATACCCAGGTGTCAACCCTTGGTCCGCAGGGTGGACCGCCCGCCATCAACGCCAATCACCTGGCCGGTCATCCAGCCTGCTTCGGAGCCCAATAAAAAAGCAACCAATCCGGCCATATCGGCAGCCGTCCCCAATCGTTGCAGCGGATGCAGTCCGGCAATGGCGGTGGCGGTCTGTTCGTTGGCCAAAATGCCCGCCGCCAGTTTGGTTCGGGTCAGCGAGGGGGCAATGGCATTGACCCTGATTTTGGGTGCCAGTTCCGCCGCCAGCGACCGGGTGAGCCCTTCAACTGCCCCTTTGGCCATTCCGATTGAGGCATGGAAGGCAAACCCCTGGCTGACCGCCACACTCGAAAAAAACACGACGGAAGCCGGTTCGGGGTTTTTCCTGAGAGCGGGCAGGGCAGCCTGAACCGCCAGAGCCGCTCCCAGGGCATTGACTTGAAAATCTCTCAGAAAATCAGTTTCGCTAAATCGGGGCAACGGTTTGAGGTGGATGGTGCCGACCCCATACACCAGACCGGCGAGAACCTCGCCGGCTTCCTGTGCCACCTGGGAACAGAACCCGCTCTGGGTCACATCGCCCACTGTGGAGGTGGCCCCAAGTTCCTGGGCCAGGGCGGTCAAGGCGGCTTCATCCCGGCCTGTCAAATGAAGCTGAAATCCGCGCTGCTGCAAAAGGCGGGCGGTTTCCGACCCGATTCCGCCGGTGGCCCCGTAAATCACGATTTTTCCTGCCATAGAACGTCATCCATGCTCCCCGAAACATTGCCCCGTGCCTGCAATCGGACAAACGACACAAATTTGGGGGAGCAACAGCTCCTTCACGAAAATTTTAATGGAGGGGGAGGAAGTGGGGGACTACAACCGGCAAATCACTGCAACGCGAAAGACCCGCAGGCTCCAAATTTCAGCGATTGCCTCAAGGTGAGCATACAACCTCAAGGGGAAACTCCAAATCAATTTCACCGGTTCAGCATTGACGAATAATGGGCCATGTTTCAGAGTGTCGGTTACATGTGCTGACACTTGAATCCCCCTCCCAGCAACACCAACGATCATCCATGGTGGTTTTATGGCTGAAAACAAACTCAACACGAGTGAAAACCCGGATTTAGGGTTTCTGACAACCCGCGTCAACCAGCCTCCCCCCAGTCTGTATGAAATGGAAACGGTGGTTACCCCAGCCCCGGCGTCGCTCAATTTTCCTGGCGGCGGAGTCATTCAGGGGCGCTATGAAATCGAAAAAGTGCTGGGTCAAGGCGGCATCGGCATTGTGTATCAAGCCAGAGACCGGCGCGCCTTCAACAAACCGGTGGTCATCAAGATGCTGCTGGAAAAGACCTCCGGCAATGCTTATGTCCAGACCAAGTTCATTCAGGAGGGCGAGGCGCTGTCCCGCATCAAGCATCCGGGCGTGGTCCAGGTGCTGGAAGTCGGCCATCTGGAAGACCAGCGGCCTTACATGGTGATGGAATTTGTGGCCGGGCGAGATTTGCGGTCCCTGATTCCTCAGAAGGGAATTGCTTCGTTCAAGGAAATCGGAACGATAGCCCGCCAAATCGGTCAGGGACTCCAGGCTGCCCATCAGGCCGGTATCTGCCACCGCGATTTGAAGCCCGAAAACATCATGCTGGAAAACCTCGGGGACGGGGAAATCCACGTCAAATTGATTGATTTCGGGGTTGCCAAAGTCAGCAACTCCCAGGTTTCAAACGAAACCCTGACCGGCACGACCGTTGGGTCGCTGCTCTATATGCCGGTTGAGCAACTGGAAGGCCGGGCGACGCACCTTTCAGACATTTTTGCCTTTGCCATCATTGTCTATGAAATGCTGACCGGGCGGCAGCCCTTTGTGCCGAGCAGCGAAAGCCTGTTGGTTTCCATGCGGGAACTGGCCCAAAAGCAAATGAACCACCAGTTCCCCAAGGTTTCGGCTTTGCGCCCGGATGTGCCCCAGGCAGCGGAGGAACTGCTGGTCACGGCCTTGGCTTTTGACCCGGCCAAGCGCCCGCAAAGCGCCAAGGAATTTGGTGATAAACTGGCGGCAGCCCTGGGGCAAGGCCGAACCACCACCCTGGAACAGTTTGGCCCTGGCAAACCGGTGGCAACGACTCCGGTTCAGGACGGAGTAACCCGCACCTATTCCGCCGAAATGACGCCGGTGGGGCAAAACCGCAGTCTTCAGGGCGGACATGTGCTGTATGCGGGAATCGTGGGGCTGGCCCGCCTTCCGGTTCAGCAACAGGTGGACTCCATTCAGCGATTGCAGCAGGCATTGGCGGAAACCCAAGCCTACCGCGAAGCCGGGCAATTTGGCCGAATGGTGGCCATGCCCACCAGTGATGGAATGGCGCTTTCCTTTTTTGACCAGCCGACGGCTCCGGTTGAATGTGCGGTGGAGCTTTCCCGCCGAATCCGGACCAACCCTGATTTACAGCTTCGGATTGGGGTCAACAGCGGGCCGGTGTATCGTGGCAGGGATTCTGCCAACGGGGAAACGGTTTCCGGCGGCGGGGTCACACTGGCGCAACGGGTCATGGAATGCGGTGAGGCCGGTCATATTCTGATTTCACCCAATGTGGCTCAGATTGTGCGGGAAACAAACAACCAGGGATATAAAATCCAGGATTTCGGCGAGGTCTCCCGGCAAGGGGAAATCCTTCAATTTTTGAATCTGTTTGGGCAGGGTTTTGGCAATCCGAGTGTTCCCAGAGTCGTGCGCGAAAGTGAAACCATGGTCCAACGGGCCACTCCGACGGTGGTTATGCAGCAATCACAACCGGGAATGGTCATTCCCAAATCGGTTTTGATTGTGGCTGCGGTCTTTTTGCTGTTGTTGCTGGGGGGAGCCGGTTTGTTTCTGTTGACCCGTCCGGCACCGCCGCCCCTGGGGACTCCGCCTCCGGAACAAGGCGCGCCAGGCCAGCCTCCGCCGGAGCAAAACCCACCCCCAGAGCAAAACCCGCCACCGGAGGCCCGGCCAACGCCAGGCGGCAATACCTCCACTGGCACAGTTGAGCCTTCTGGGGACCGACCGATTGTGATTGATATGTCAACCGGTATCTCAGGTGGAGGTTCAAACCAGCCCGCTCCGGAAAGTCGTCCCTCACAGGGGCCGCCCCCGGAGGACCGACGGTCCGAAGGCCCGCCCCCGGACGAACCGCGCAAAGGTGTTGAACGCCGCCCACCGCCTCCGGAAGACGGACGGCCACCTGATGGTGAGCCGGGCCGCCGCCCGCCGCCTCCACCTCCTCCGGGAGAAGGTCCGCCGCCGGGGCACCGTCCGCCACCGGGAGAAGGCCCGCCACCGGGGAGAGGTTGATTGGAGTCAGAACCGCTCCTTGTCATGTGAAGCACCGGCAGCTTCAAAAATCGGCTTGACTACAAATTTCCCGGTTTTATCAATCAAACCGTATTGTTCGTCCTTTCTCGCCCAGGCAAGACCACGGGAAAAAATGCCTGCTTCGGCAAACTGAGGGGGAATCACAAACTTCAGGTTTTTGTCGATAAAACCTATGCTTCCCTTTGGAGACAAGGCAATCGCCAACCCTTCGGAAAACTCACTGAGCCGGTCAACGCTGGGCCTGAGCAGGACATTTCCGGTTGTATCAAGAAAAGCCGGTTTATGATTGATTGTGACGGGTGCCAGCCCTCCGGAAAAACTTCCGCCACACAAATGGGAGATGACTTTTCCGGTTTTGTCTATGTAGGCACAAAGTCTTTTGTCAACATTCAAATAGACGTTGGCATACCCCTCATGGAAGTTGCTGCCAATTCCATCCTCGTCATACTCAATTTGACCCTCAAACCGGGGAGGAATCACCATTTTCCCGATTGTATCAATATAGCCAATCTTATCATGAACCTCGACCCAGGCCAGTCCATCAGAAAAATCACCAACTTCCCCTTCAAACTGTGGTTTGATGACAACCTTCCCTGATTTGTCAAGAAATCCGATTTTTCCATTATCCCCATGAAATTGGACTAATCCTTCTGAATAATTATTATCGGAGACATATCCGGGAATTTTTTTGAGGATTTTTCCGGTTCGGTCAATGATTTCATCACCGATGGCGGTTGTCCCATCCTGAAAAACAGCCATATGGGAAAATCTTGGTTGGATGACAAAGTGGCCGGTTTTGTCAATGAATCCAAACCGGCCCTCACCCTCTGATTCAAGGGAGACACAAGCCAGCCCTTCCGAGAAATCATTGGCTTCGGCAAATTGCGGCTCAATCACCACTCGCCCTTGCCGGTCCACATAACCCCATTTGCCATTGTATTTCACTCGGAAAAGGTCGGCAGCGGAAATTTCCGACGGGCTGACCCGTTCCAGCCTGTCCAGGAGATTTGGTTCCTCGACTTCCGGCGATGGAGCCGCTTCCATTTCCGCTTCCGGTTCCTCCGGCTGGGCCGTTGGTTCAACTGTGGTTGGCTTGGTTGGGAGAGAGGCCAGCGGAGCTATTTGTTTGCAAGCAGTGAAAGAAAACAAGAGAAACCCGCAAAAAAGAATGTATTTCATAATTGGAATCCTTCAAGCTACGGTTATCAGGACGTAATAAAACTCCTGTTGCTGACCTAATTTTTCCCAAAAAGCGTCGAAAACCGGTTGCTTCATGGTTTGGCAGCCCCCTGAGCCGGTAAAACCGCCTTTTCCACCTCGGTGAAAATAAAAGGTTTGCCCTGAATTCATTTGGCTTTGTTTTTTAATCAGCTTCCGGTCTGCTTCATCAAATTTTCCGTCATGGTTGATATCCCTTTCCGCTGTAATGTTTTCCCTTGGTTTTAAAATGTTGTAGCCGTGTTTTTTCCCTCCCACAGCTTCCTGTTGCTTTCCAAAATGAGCTTTATAGTCTTTACCAAACCGGTAAATCCCATCAGGTATGCGCCCAAGGTCGGCGACTCCATCTCTGTCCGCATCATTTCCGGTAAATTTTTGCCTGGAATTTCCGTACTGGCTTCCAAATTTTTGATCGTAGTAAGCGGCTGGCTCGGTGTTGCTTTCAAAGGAATAGACGAAATGTTCAGCTTCATTTCTTTTCCACAAAACAATGGTCACATCGTCATATAGCCCTCTTCCTTGATTGGCTTTGGTTGACGTGGTTTTACGGAAACTCAAAATCACCCGTTTTCCATTTTCCAGGTCCTGCAAAACGGGATGACTGTTTCCAGTTGCCTTTTGTTTGATATAGCGAAGGCACAAATTGAAGGATTCTTTCGGGTTGAGTCCTGAAAAATTCGGAATTCCGGATGGGAGTGCCGGATAGGTGGTCGAAAGGTGGACGAGTTTTCTGTAAGTGGCATCTCCAGGGGCAATCGTAACGGCGTTCATTCGATTGCGGGGAAGGTTGTATATCTCCTGGATTTTGCGCACGACCATCCAGGTATATCCATCCCGTGGGTTGCCATTTTCCGGTACGGTGGCCCCAAAAAACTTTTGGAGATGACCATGCTTGATGATTTGGTTGAGCAGTCGTTGAATGGTCAGCACATCCTGCTGATTATTCTGTCCATCTGTCCCTACAGTTCCCCGCAAGGTTGGAGCCGAAAAAGCCCTTCCACCTGAGAACAAGGTGGCATTGGTTGAAGCTGACATAGTTGAGAATCTCCTTTTTCATTTAATTTAATTAATTGAAACAAAGATTCTCTTATCAAGTTTCGTGCCAAAGCATTGAAACTCAAAATCATGGGAAACATTGCCTTGAGGGATGGTTGATTCAATTTTAATTTAATTTATCAAGCTATATGAAATTGCGATTGGGAATCACTGTGTTGGTTTGGTTCGGACCTGCCACTTGATGCCATCGGAGCCGGTATCCACGGTGGGCATGGAGGAAAGTGTTTCAAAATGCAGGCTTTCGGTTGGGAGATTGGTTGATTCCGTGACGGGGCGTTCGCGCAGGGCCACGATTTCTTCGGCTCTGGAGGGGGGAATGAGGCTGAATTCTTCAAACAGCCGGGCGGAAAATTCGGCAGCCGTGGGGCGTTGATTCGGGTCTTTGGCAAGGGCGCACATGACGATATGCTCAACCTCAGGCGGTAGGTTTTTAACCAATGCGCTCAAACGTTCGGGTGTATTGCGCAAATGGGCCATGACGATGGCGACCAAACCGCCGGAGCTTTCGGCCTTAAACGGCACGTCTCCGGTCAGCATTTCATAAAACATAATGCCTACGCTGTAGACATCCGACCGCCCGTCATAGGGTTTGGCCTCCAGCCGTTCCGGGGCCATATACACCGGTGTTCCAACAATCCCGCCAGTCATGGTCAGCCGCGCCAAATCCTCGCCGGTGTCCGCACTCAACATTTTGGCGACACCGAAATCAAGCACTTTGACCACTTCGCCCGTCGGGGTCTGATTGAGAAAAATGTTTTCCGGTTTGATGTCACGGTGAATGATGCCCATCCGATGGGCTTCAACCAGAGCTTCACAAACAGACGGGATGATTTGCATACAGCGGCGCAGGGACAGATGTCCGTGGCGGTGCAGTTCATCTGCAAGGCTGTGGCCGGTCAGCAGTTCCATCACCAGATAGGCGATACCGTCGGTTGAAATGCCTGAATCCAGTACCTGAATGGCGTTCGGATGGTTCAGCCGGGAAGCCGAAACGCCTTCGCGCTTAAAGCGTTCAATCGCGTCGGCGCTGTCATTGCCCGGCTTGGGCTTGAAAACCTTGACCGCCACATACCGGTTCAGGGCCAGATGGGTTGCCTTGAAAACCGCGCCAAACCCACCCGCCCCGATTTTTTCCTCCAGCCGATACTTGCCATCGAGGACGGTTCCGGCCAGCGCCTCGGCCAGGGCTGAGAAAATCCGGTCCGCCTGCTGTTGCGAGGCAATCAATTCATCATTCTTTTTGGCCAACTCCTTGTTTTTGCGGTCCAGTTCGGCATTCTGCTGGGCCAGTTGGGCCGCTGCCTGAGCCTGAATTTCCGCTGCTTCAGCCTTGGCATGGGCTGCTTGTGATTGGATTTCGGCTGCTTCGGCCCGGAGGTGAGCTTCCTGCAAACGGGCCCGGGCCTGAGCCCGATTGTTCTGGATGTGAAAAGCTCCAATTAACGAGCCGCCCGCCGCCAGACAATAGAACCCATAGGCCCACCACGTACGCCAGAGGGGAGGCAGCACGCGAATCCGGACCTGGATTCCTTCCTCGTTCCAGACTCCGTCATTGTTGGAACCTTTGACGCGAAACACATACTCGCCGGGGTCCAGGTTCGTGTAGCTGGCATAGCGGCGCGTTCCGCACAAAATCCACTTCCGGTCAAACCCTTCCAATTGATAGGCATACTGGTTTTTCTCCGGCAAGGTGAAATTGAGGGCCGCAAACTCAAACGCAAGGTAGTTTTCATCATGGCGCAAGACCACTGTTTCATGAAGGTCAAAATTCTCCACCTTTTTGTCAAACTTCAGAAACCGGGAAATCACGACGGGGGGAACATACGGGTTATCCAGAATGCCTTCGGGGTGAAATGTGTTAAAGCCATTGATGCCGCCGAAAAACATTTCCCCATGAGTGTTCTGAAACGAGGCTCCAGCGTTGAATTCATTGCTTTGCAGGCCATCCCGGATGTCGTAGTTGTGACAGGCTTTGGTGTTGGGGTGGAATTTGCAGAGGCCCGCATTGGTACTGAGCCACAGATTGCCCGCCCAATCCTCCAGGATGCCGTAAATGACATCGTTGGGCAGTCCATCCCTGGTTGTGTAGGACGTAAAGGTTTCCGTTTGCAGGTCAAACCGGTTCAAACCGCCTTCGGTCCCGACCCAAACCGTTCCGGTTTTGTCCTGAAACAAGGCCCGCACACTGTTGCTTGACAGGCTGTTGGGCCGGTTGGGATTTGCCTGAAACCGCTGAAACGTGTTGTCAGTCCGATTGAGCCGGTTCAAACCGGCATCTGGTGTGCCCACCCACAGCGTTCCGGAGCGGTCTTCAAAGACCACGCTCACGTCGTTACTGCTCAGGCTCTGCGGGGCATCCGGTGCATGGGTCAAGCGGGTGATGGAGCCATTCGCCGGGTCAAGCCGGTTGAGGCCTCCGCCCTGAGTCCCCACCCAAATCAGGCCGCTTCGGTCCGGAAGCACCGTCCACACATCATTGCTGCCTAAACTGTTTGGATTGGCCGGGTCATGCTGATACCGGACCCAGGTCTGACGATTGGGGTCAAAGTGGTTCAGCCCACCGCCGAAGGTTCCCACCCACAAGGTTTCAATTGGCCCTCGGCTGAGGCACCAGACCCGGTTACTGGAAAGACTGTTGGGGTCTTTCGGATTGTTTTGAAAAAACGAAAATTGGCCGGTTTTCCGGTCCAGGCAATTCAGCCCGCCCCCGTTGGTTCCCACCCAGAGCCGCCCGGCGGAGTCTTCCGCAATGGTTCGGACGCCATTGTGACTAAGGCTGTTCGGATTGCGCGGGTCATGGGCAAAATGGGTAAACGGGCGAATGGTTTGGTCCAACCGGTTGACGCCTCCGCCCAGCGTGCCGACCCAGAGTGAACCCGCACTGTCTAAAAAGAGCGAGCGCACATCGTTATGGCTCAGGCTGGACTGGTTTTGCGGGTCATTCAAATACCCGGTGACGGTTCCGGTGGCCGGGTCCAACCGGTTCAGGCCATGGTCGGTTCCTACCCACAGGAGCCCGGCCCGGTCGGAGCAGAGCGCCCGGATGCTTTCATTGCCCAATCGGTTGGGGGTGGTTGGGTCTTTGCCAATGTGGCGAAACTCTCCCCGGTTGCGGTCCAATTGGTCCAGCCCGCTGTCGGCAGTCCCAATCCACAAGCGGGCTGAGGTATCTTCGACAATCACCCGCACGCTGTTACTGCTCAAGGTGGCAGGGTTGGCGTCTTCATGACCGTAGTGAAAAAAAGTGCCCGTTCCAGGGTTGAGCCGATACAGGCCCTGGTCGGTGGTGCCAACCCAAACCACTCCGGTCCGGTCAGTCGTCAGACAGGAAATATGATTGCTCCCCAAGCCGGTGGGCTGGTCAGGCTGGGCGGCAACATGCTCAAAGTTTTGTCTGGCAGGGGCAAACCGATGCAGCCCTCCGCCTGTGGTGCCCACCCAAATGTGACCTGCTTTGTCTTCGCAGAGAGCGGAAATATGGTTGTCCTGGAGGCTGCCAGGGCGTTCAGGCTGATTGGCGAAAGTCTGAAATCGTTGGGTGCTGCGGTCAAACCGACAAAGCCCGTTGTTGGTCCCAATCCAAAGCTGTCCGGAACTGTCTTCCAGGAGGGCTGCCACCCGGTTCCCGCACAGACTGTTGGCCGATTGCGGGTCATGCCGGTAAATCAGGAATTCATAGCCGTCATAGCGGTTCAGGCCGTCCTGCGTGCCCAGCCATAAAAAGCCCTGCCGGTCCTGAAGCATGCAAAGGACGGAACTTTGCGAAAGGCCCTGTTCCAGAGAAAGACGGATGAATTTAAGGCCGGGTGTCTGGGCCAGGACCCCAATGCCAGGGGAAATCAATGTCCAAAGGAGCCAACCCACACAAATCCCGACTGCCAAATATTTGGCCAAGAACCAGCCAGGTTTCTTTGTTCGGTTTGAAATCGCCCCCATGATTCCTGGGACAGTTCATGAACGTATGGGATTTGCTTACAAAAGAGATTGCTGTCGGTTGGGATGCGTGACTTTATTTTTGAGACCTGCTCTCAAGGGCGGCCTTATGAATTGAGAATTGAGAATTGATGTTCTTTCAATTTTTTTCAGTTTTCCAGGTCCGGTTCCCATCTGGAGAGAGCTCTTCCCTAGATTCCGTTGTTCATTCTCAATTCTCAATTCTCAATTATTTGGTCGTGACCGTATCCACAATTCCCGTGATGGTACAGTCGGTCGGAACATTATTTGGCTCGAAGGGGAAGGAGGCTTCCTTTCCCCGGCACCAGATAACGGTTTCCCCCGCTCCTGCCCCGATGGAATCAATGGCCACCATCGGTTTCCCCTGGTTTTTGAAATGGGCGTCAATGGGCTGCACGACCAGAAGTTTATAGCCGTGCAACTCCGGGTTTTTAATGGTGCAGACAACATTTCCAAGAACTTTGGCAAGGCGCATACAAAACCAGGATTCAGGATTCAGGGTTCAGGGTTCAGGGTTCAGGGTTCAGGGTCTAGGGTTCAGGATTCAGGGTTCAGGGTTCAGGGTTCAGGGTCTAGGGTTCAGGGTTCAGGGTTCAGAACCTTTTGAATGGATAATTGACAATGGGCAATTGACGGTTATTTCCTTGTTCAATCCTTAAATTTGTCAGTTATTCGAAAACCCTGAACCCTGAACCCTGAACCCTAGACCCTAGACCCTGAACCCTAGACCCTAAATATTCACCGTAAACTGTTGCGGTGGGCCTTCAAAGGCAAAGCCGTTGATGTCTTCCACCCGGACGAAAAATTTCGGGAAATTGGCCTTGGGCATATGGTGGGACAGATGTTCCACTTCTGCATCGTCCAGTTCCAGAATTTCAGCCGCCGCCGAGGTCTTGCTGCTGTTTTCAATTCGTCCATCGCTGGAAGTCACATTGTCATCCCGCTTGATGCGGCCATGAACCACGCCAAACGAAGTGTAGAGAACCAGATTGGTAAACATCCGTCTTTGGTCGGACCCAAATGAGGCGCGAATCGCTTTGAAGAGCGCCTCGCTCATTATGGATTTTCCGCCCGGACGGGAAAAATCGCTGCTCATGCGGAAATTCCTCCTGCAAATAGGATTAGGAAAGTGCCTGTACGTCAAAGGCAAAACTCAGGATTTCATCCATTTTGACATACAGCTTGGGAAAGTTGGCCGTGGGGAGGTGACTGGAAAAATGCTCCACTTCGGCATCGTCCAGCTCCAGGATGTCGGTTTCGATACGCACCCGGCTCACGTTTTCAAGTTTGGCATCATGGGCACGGGAAATACTGTCGGTCATGGTCCGCGAGACTTTTCCCCGCACAATGCCATACGGGGTATAGACGACCAAATTGGTGAACGTGCGGGTCAGGTCCGCATCCAACGACGAACGAATGGCTGTAAACAGCGTGTCGCTCATCCGGAATTTCATACCTTGGGGTGATTCGAAGCCCATAGTTTTTGTTTTGAGTTCCGCCTTCAGGCGGCAGTTTTGAGTTCCGCGTTTACGCGGCAGTTTTGAGTTCCGCCTTCAGGCGGCTTCGCCAAGGGCAACGGAAAATGACGGCACCTTTGGCCTTCCCACCTGCCGCTGAAAGTTTTTGTTTTGCACATCCCGCATGAAGGTGGCGTCAGCGATGGGTGATTATACCCGTGGTTTTTCAAGCACGGCAAAAACTGGTGCCAGTTTATGACCAAATCAAACGGGCAATGAGAAGATGGCAACCTTCAAACTGCCTGCCGCCTGAAGGCGGAACTCAAAACTGCCGCCTGAAGGCGGAACTCCAAACTTTTCACAACGCCCGGTTGATGGCTGCCAAAACCGATTCCAAAGATTTGGAAAGCAGTTTTTTATCTTCAAAGAAAGTAGTGGGGGTGACATCCGGACTCAGTTGTGCCCCCAATTGTTTAACGATTTCCACAGCTTCGGTCAGTGAAGCCTGGGCCGCCTGGGTCTGACCCAGATAAAACTGACAACGGCCAAAGACATAGAGCGCACGCCACCGCAAGGGCAGGGCATCGGCATCCTCAGAGGTGGTCAAAACGGGCTGGATGATTTCCATCGCATCAGCCGGACGGCTTTGCTCAAGATAAATTTCAGCTTGAGAAATCAGGGTTTCGCATTCCAGCATGCGCTCGCTGATGGTGGCGACCATTTTGAGCGATTGGTTGAGGTAGTCCAGCGCCGTGTCAAAATCACGCCGATTCTGAAACACCCGTCCCAAATGGAACAAAATCAGGGCCTCAAGCTGCCGGTTCCCGATTTGCCGGGCAAGCAACAGGGCTTTCTGGTTAAACTCCAGCGCTTTAACAACATCTCCCTGAACCCGCGCACATTCACCCAGGTAGGTCAATTCCGTAGCCTCACCGCGGGGACGATTTAAATCAGTGGCGATTTTCAGGGATTCCTGAAAAAGTTCCTGGGCGCGTTCCGGACGATTTTGGGCCAGATATGCCACTCCCATGATGTTGAGTGCAATGGTCTGGCCAAGTTGGTCATTCAACCGAATCGAAATCTCATGGGCCTGTGCCACATGTTCCACTGCCCGTTTATATTGTCCCTGTTTGATTTCGACCCAGGCCAATTCCCGCAAGGCGACGCTTTCCCCCATCGGGTCTTTGGCGTTGCGGGCCAATTGGAGGCTGCGTTCCTGTGATTCCGCCGAGCGGGGCAACTGTCCCAGCCGGTCATAGACCATGCCAATCGTACACATGGTGCGGGATTCGGCGCGGACATCGCCACAGCGCCGCAATATTTCCAACGCCTGACGGCAATAAAGCAAAGACAGAGCATATTCACTGCGGGCTTCGCACATTTCACCCAATGCAGCCAATGCCTTGCCGCGTAACAGTTCGTCGTTCATGTGGCGCGAAAGAGCCAAAGCCAACTGGAGTTTCTTTTCGGCTTCGGTGACCTGCCCAAAATTGACCATCAATTGGCCCAGATTGAGGTTGAGGTCCACCATCAATTTCAACTGTTCGGGCGACACTCGTTCAAAGGAAACACCTTCTTCGGTGGCGACTTCCGGAACCAGATTAAGCCGTCGTTCGGCTTCCTCGGCCCAGCCGAAAAACCGTTTGGCTTCATCCATGGACCAAGCCCGCCAAGCCTGGTTTCCGGCTGCAACGGCGTATTGCAGCGTTTGTTGATACTCGCCGGCGTGGTAGAAATGGTAGGCCAGTTGGGTGAGCACTCGCCCGGTTTGTCCGGAAACGCTGTATTCCTGTTCAAGTGCCTGTCCGACCTGGGCATGAAGCGAACGGCGGCGGCGGCGGTTGAGCCGACCATACAAAACCTTTTGGACGGTGCTGTGATAAAACCGGTAGGAATCTTCATCCCGGTCGTCTATTTCACTAATGACATGTTGCGCCAGTCCTTCTTCAACGGCTGCCAGCAGGTCCCGTTCCTCCCGTTGCGTCACAGATTGGAGCAGGTCAAAGGTAAATTCCTGCCCAATGGCTGATGCCTGCATGAAAATATCCAGCGTCGGACCCGATACCCGACTGAGGGCTGCCTCAACCACATCCACCACCGAAGGGGGCAGGGTGATTTCCTCCAAGGGCGGGCATTCCCACGCATCGGCGGATTGTGTGATATGCCCCTGTTGGACCAAGTAACGGACGATTTCCCCCAGAAAATACGGATTTCCCTTGGTTTCCCGATAGAGGTGAATGACAGTGGCTGAAGCTGCCCTCAGTCGGGTGAAAACGCCCCGGATAAAGGTGAAAGTATCTTCCTGGGTGAGCGGGTCAAGGGTGATGATTTCAAGTCCGCCATATTGGTTGAGCGTCCGTTGCCAGTTGCGCAACGGATGGCGTTCGGTGATTCCCTCTGTGCGGGCGGCTCCCATGCCGAAAATCCGCTGGCCAGTGGAACCTCTGGTCAAGTAGGCCAGCATTTCGAGGCTCAATTCATCGGCCCAGTGCATATCATCGAAAAAGAGCACCACCGGTTTTTGCTGCGACAAAGTCAGAAACAATTTGGTCAGGTATTCAAAGGTCAGGTATTTCTCATGGGCACTTTCCGATTGCACCATTTCACAAAAGAACATGAACCCTTCATCGGTGCCGAAATCCTGAAAGACGCGATCAGTCAGAGGGCCGAAAACCGCATCGGCTTTGGCTCCTCCGTCCACTTCCAACAATGCCTGGATGGGTGCCCGCAGCATGTCATAGAAGGATTTGTAGGGCGCTCCCTGGCCTGCTTCGTAAAAGTGCCCGGTGAGGAAGGTTACATCCTTGCCTGCCAGGTTACGACGGAATTCCTTGGCCAGGCGGGTTTTTCCCATGCCGGTGGCACCTAAAATAAGGACCGGTTTGCTCCTGCCGCGCAACACCCGGTCAAGCATTTCACCCAAGAGCTTCATTTCCCGGTTGCGGCCCACAAAGGTGTTAAAATTGAGCCGCCAGATGGTCTGTTCTTCGGTTTCCTCGCCAGGGCGGTAAATGCTGCCGTGGTGGTGCTGTTTGGCATAGCGCAGGGTTCGTCCGGCAGCGTCAATCAGGTCCTGGGGCGTGTTGCCGTCATTGGGGGCACCCACCACCGAAATGGTGGCATTGAGCGTGAGACCATCCGTCAGCTCAGACCGCAAAAAGCGGTGTTTGGCCAGAGCCTGTTTTAAGGTTTCGGCCAGGAGCAGGGTTTCTTCGGCGGGCAGGTCCGGCACCAAAACGGCAAATTCGTCGCTTGCCACCCGGCTGACCACTCCCTGGTCCCCGATATGATCCCGCAGCCAGTTGGCAATTTCCTTGAGGACCGAGTCTCCGGTTAAATACCCATAGGTTTCGTTGATTTTGGTAAAAGTATCAATCCCAATCAGGAGGATTCCCACCTGTTGGGTCCGGCTCAGGGCTTCTTCGATTCGTTGGGTTAAAAACGAGGTGTTATAGATACCCGTCAGGCTGTCGAAATGCAGTGATGTGGTACGGCGCAATCCGGAAGGACGGCGAATAAAACCGGACTCGTTGGAGCCGGTCGGAGTGCGGAGTGTGCCCGTCAGTCGGTTCCGGGTCGGCGTGGGAAAGGTGGTTTCCATCGAATCGAAGGTCACCGGCGGCATCGAGGAAAAAGTCGGCGGCATGCGCAGTTCGCGGGTGGGCGGACCGCCGGGAAACATGCCGGTCTGGGTTTGGCGACCACTGCTGTCAAAGGCCAGTTGCAGGTTTTGGGCTAGTTCAGCCGCAGTTTGCGGTCGCCGGTCGGGGTCTTTTTCCAGGGCCCGCAACACGACATGCTCCAGTGCCCAGTCGATTTCAGGGCGGATGTCACGCAGTCGGCGCGGGGCTTCGGTGGCCTGTTGAATAATGACGGCGGAAACCGTGCGGGCGTTGAACGGGACCGTTCCGGTCAGCAGTTCATATAAGATCACACCCAGGCTGTAGACGTCGGAGCGGGGGTCAAGTCGTTCACTGCGGCATTGCTCCGGGGACATATAATGTGGGGTGCCAACCATCAACCCGACTTCGGTCAGTTTCGTCAGGGCCGAAGTGGTGGCTGATTCATGCAGTTCGGCCACGCCAAAATCCACCACTTTGACAACTTCGGTACCGTCCCGGTGCCGAGCAATCATGACATTTTCGGGTTTGAGGTCGCGGTGAATGACCCCTTCCTCATGCGCTGCCTGGACCGCCGCACACACGGCACGCATAACCTGAACCGCCCGCTCCGGCGGAAAAAATCCTTTGGTTTTCAATTCATCGCGCAATGACTCTCCCCGGATGTACTCCATGACCATGTAGGTCCGGTCATCCGGCAGGGTGCCAAAGTCATAAACGGAAATGACATTGGGATGCTTGATGCTGGCCACGGCACGGGCCTCCCGCTGGAACCGTTTGACGGCCAGGGGTTGTTCCATGGCTTCTTCACTGAGGACTTTGATGGCAACCGTATCACCAAACTGAAGACGGGTTGCTGCATACACCGTTGACATACCGCCGACTCCAAGGACGTGGTCAACCTTGTATTTTCCTTCGAGGGTTGTCCCAATAAGGGGGTCAACCTCTTGTGTCGGCGTATCAGCAGGATTCATGCCGGTTTTGACCTTCCCACCAAAAAGTAACCGTGGAAGAAAAGGTACAGCTTGAATGAGTGGCGGTTGGATCGGATTTGTGGTTTGGTTTCAACGTGCTGGCTACAGAGTAGAAGCCGAGGTCTGTGAAGTCAAGACACGAGAGCGTGCAGGAAATTGAGAATTGAGAATTGAGAATTGAGAATTCGTCACACAGTTTGGGATTGAATGACACAAGGCAACTGATGTCCAGGTATTCGGAATGCTCTTCGGTTTTCAAAACCACCATCAAAAGAAAGGAATCTGAAGTGTCAAATTCTCAATTTTCAATTCCTCCTCCGTCTTCCGGAAGAAACCTGCATTGCCTGCTGTGCCAGGGTGAGGACCTGGGAGCGGACTTCAGGTGGAAAACAGATGCGGTGAATCTGATATTTACGCAGGCTGCGGACGACCTCGGAAACCTCGGTAATTTCGTATTTCCGAAGGGAAAGTTTCCCGGTTTCCACAAAAATCCGTGCCTTGGGAGTCGCCTTCTCCGGAGCATAGGGGCCGAAATACGGAACATCGGCGGCATTGTCATCCAACAGATAATAGGTCGGGTCAAATCCGGCAGCCGCAACCACCTGCTGAATCTGTTCCAGGAGTTCGGCGGATTGGGATTTGCCGAATGGTTGCAGGTCAATTGATTTGAAAAGCTGCCGGTTGATGAAACGACGGGAAATATCGCTCAGAACCGGGTCCGGTTCATGCTGCCACTGTTTCATGCAGAACATGAGGTCATGGTCATCCAGGGAAAGAAACTCTGCGGTACTTAACCGTTCACTACGGAGGAGTTTGGTCAGGGCCGAGCCCGGTGCTTCAAAGCGCAATTCACCCAGCCGGGTTAAATGGACCGCCCGTCTGAGGATGGAAACCAGCATGTTTTCAGCGGAACGCAGGGTATGGTGAAAATAGACCTGCCGGAACATATAGTAACGGGCTTGCAAATATTCCTCCACCGCGAACAGGCCCCGTCCCCTGACATACAGCCGTTCCGTTGCAGGATCCACTGCCAGCGCGTGCAGAATCCATTCCAGGTCATAATTTCCATACTTGGCACCGGTCATCAGGCTGTCCCGGAGCAAATAATCAAACCGGTCACAATCAAGCTGTGAGGAAACCAACTGGCTGATGAAATCAGGCTTGAAATGGCCTTCGATGACGGCAATCACGGATTTCAGAAAATTCGGGGCAACGCCATTCAGTATGGAATGAAGGGCGGTTCCGGAGTCGCGCAGAATCTGGATCGTCCAGCGTTCGTGACGAAAGCCTAACACCTTTTCAATAACGTGGGAAAAAGGTCCATGTCCGATGTCATGGAGCAGGGCTCCGGCACGGGCCGCTGCGAAATCGTGGGGGGAAATCGGGCGTTCCCGTCCAATGTGCTCCAAAACGCGGGTCATGACATGCATGACTCCAAGGCTGTGAGAGAATCGGCTGTGCTCCGCTCCCTGGTAGGCAAACATCGCCAACCCCAATTGTTTGATACGGCGCAGGCGTTGAAATTCGGGAGTGTCAATCAGGTCGGCAAGCAGCTTGTCGTCAGAGCGGGCTTCATCAAGGGTAATGAGGTTGTGTACCGGGTCACGGTAGCGCCGCTCGAACATAAGAGTCTTGGGAGTCTTGGGAGTCTTGGGAGTCTTGGGAGTCTTGGGAGTCTACGGACTGACATAAGGGGCAACATGGGCGGATGACCAAGAAGGTATGTGTTTCTGACTCCCAAGACTCCCAAGACTCCCAAGACTCCCAAGACTGGGTTTAGCTTTCCGCTTTTGGTTTCCGAATCCGGACTTTCTTTTCCGCCGTGGGGGGCGGAACGGCTTCAGGGTCAAAGCTCTTGACCGCTTCATCTTCGTGTTCAAAAACCTCAAACACATTGTCCAGTTTTGAAATTTTGAGAATATGGACGACGCATTGCGAAGGCGTCAGCAATTTGACATGGCCATCCACCCTGGCGGCGTGATGATAGGTCTGGAGCAGGCTGCCCACGCCGGTGCTACTGATATAACTGACACCGCTCAAATCGAGCAGAAAATCCTTTTCCCCGGACTGAATCAGGGAATCAATTCGTTTGCACAGCTCATCGTTGGCGTCGTTGGGAGCCAGTCTCCCGCTGACTTCGAGGATATTGACAGTGCCGGTTTTTTTCGCAAGCCTATAGCGGGTTGGACGACGAAGCACTTTTCCGACTCCGCCTTTCGGTCCATCATATTCGTTCTGCATGAGTGATTTTCCTTGTAAGATTTCGGCTCGTGTCCGGCTTGTCGGATGCCACCAAACACGAATGATTACGGCCCAGCCCTGCCGCACTTCGGATGGTGACGGTTGCCGGACTGAGCGGTTCAACAAAAGCTGCCGTATGAAAACAAAAGAAAAGCGATGCGCAGTGGCGTATCGTTACAAAGCGAGCCGCATTGATTTGACGTGATGCGGTAAAGAACTGTTTCGACTGTTTTCCAAGCCTACCACAATGATTTTGATCGTCAACCTGAATCCGGCCATAGACCGGTATCTTTCTTTTCCCCAGGTGGTTCCGGGGGCGGTTCATCGTTCCCGCCCGGTCCGGATTCAGGCTGGGGGCAAAGGTGTCAACGTTGCCCGGTGTCTGCGCCGCTGGGGAATTCCGGTCGCCGTCCTGGGCTTTGCCGGAGGCTTTACCGGGCGCTGGTTGCAATCCCTGCTTGAAACTGCCGGAATCGCGTTTCACGCCGTTGGGATGACCGGAGAAACCCGCTGCTGTCACATTGGTTTTGATGAGGAAACCGGAACGGAAACGGTTTGGAACGAACCGGGTCAGCCACCTTCCCCGCGCAGCCAGCGCCGGTTGGTCAAAGCCTTTGCCCGCCTCCTGCCGGCTGCGCAGGCGGTTATCCTTTCAGGCAGTGCCCCGCCTGGGGTTGAAGTTGATTATTTTGGGGAATTGGCCTTTGTGGCAGGGCAGGCCGGCTGTCCCGTGCTTGTGGATATTCCTCCCCCGGAAACTGCCGCCCTTTTGCCGTTTGGTCCTTTTCTGGTGAAACCCAATCATCTGGAAGCAGCCCGGTTGGTTGGGTTCCCGCTGGAGTCGGAGAGCCGGCTGTTGCAGGCGGCTGAAACCTTGGTCCGGCTTGGTGCCCGGCAGGCTCTGATAACCAGAGGCGGAAACAGTGCTGGCTGGGGCCAGGAAAACAGTTCTTGCCTCCTTGCGTTGCCGCCCGTGCCGCCTGGAACCCGCATTTTTGCTACGGGGGCCGGTGATGCCACAATGGCCGGTTGCGCGGCTGCTTTGGTCAGAGGGGAAACGGGATTGTCACTGGCAGAATGGGGAATTGCCAGCGGAACGGCCTTTGCGGTCCTGGGTGAAGCCTGTTGCTGGGAGGATGTGAAGCGGTTCAGGGAGCAATAGCATTTGCGATTTGCCATTTTTCTTTTGCCATTGTCCGGACAAAACCCTGATGGTTTCTGAGAAATCGCAAATCGCAAATGGCAAATCGTAAATGGGCAGTGAATTTATTGCACAAAATCCTCATCAACTGCCTCGTCATCCATTTGGACGACGCCGACAATCAGACGGCGTTCTTCGAACAGGGACGAGTCAATCAAGGTTTGAATGGTGTATTCGCCGGGTTTGTCAAAGGTCAGGTTGATGAAAAACGAGATATTGTTGGCATATCCACCGGCAGGAACTTCAAATGGTGCGGGAGAGGAAGCCGCGAGCACTTTTTGTTTGCCCGGATACATAATGCGCACTTCCGAAAGGAAGGTGCCGCTGCCGGTCCAATGGTTGAGAATGGCCAGCTTGGGCAGGGTAACCGGCAACTGCTGCACGTAAAAATCGTGGAAAATGCCCATCAGGCTGAGTTTGTTGCCAAGTTCAAGCCGAACATCGTCGCAGACAATTTGGTAGACAAGTTTCAGGTTTTTCATTGATTTGGATTCGTGTTCCGAATGCTCCGTTGAGGTATGAAAATGTAACGGCGCACTATGCCACGGGAAAGCCTGTGAGGAAAGGTTTTCTTCTCAAAGGACTGGGGACCGGCCAGGGCTGAGGACTGTACTTCACGCACTGAGGACTGAGGACTGAGGACTGAGTTTCATTCTGAAAGTCAGTTCAGAATGATAAAATCAATTCGGTTCTTCCTCAGTCCTCAGCCCTCGGTCGTAATAAATATAGGGGTTTTCAGCGGGCAAGAAACAAACAGTTCCTCGATTTCAAAATTTTCCAGGGCAACGCAGCCCCAGGTCCAATCTGAAGCGGAACCATAGCCATGAATGCCTACCATGCCGCCCAAACCGGTTTCCCACGGTGGCCGCTCCTTCCGCTTCATGGCTGACAGGATGAGGCTGTATTCGGATTTGGTAATCAGTTTATCCCGCAATCCCCGTTCGGCATCCTCGGTATTGGGGTAACTGACACCTAAAAACAAGTGATAGTTGCTCCGGTCGTTGCGGGTGCAGACATAAAACTCACCAACCGGGGTGCGATGGTCTCCCTGCCGGATTTTGTCGAGTTCGGGGTCGGCTCCCAAACCAACCCGGTACTTTTTAACCATTTTCCCCGAAGCCCAGAGTTCGAGGCGGCGGGGTTTTTTGAAAATTCGGATTTCAGGATTTTCAAACGGGTAGGGGACGCCGGCAGCCGTGGCGGCAGCCTTAATCCGGGTTTCGGCTGCCGCTGCGTCATAGCGATTGGGGGGACGTTCGGCCTGCATAGGTGAAACAGAACCGTAGCCTA
>JAIBAN010000072.1 GCA_019695185.1 Blastocatellia bacterium
GGTTCCCTTGCACCAACCCGACCACCCTTGGATCAATACCTTCTGCCACCAATTGGGCGAACACCGTTTCCTGGTGGAGCGGGTTGGGGGAAACTCCCCGTTCGTAAAGGTAGCGAACTGTTTTTGGGTCAGTCACGGGCACCGGCGGCGGCACAGTTTGTGACGACGGTCCGGAATGGACAGGTGGAACCGGCTTTGTCACTGCCGGTTGTGGGACCGTTGGTGCTGGTGGATGCGGTTTGGAATGCGCCACTGCAACGGATGGCGGTCCTGCCCAGGTCGGAGACTGGAGCTTCACTGCGTCCACAGTGGCCACCGGTGGGGAAACCGAACTCGGTTTGATTAACTTCGAGCCAACTGGTACTGGCTGAACCGGAGTTTCCCTGACAGTTTCCACCGTCATGGATGACTGGACAACCGGTGTTGGTTCTTTGGCTGGTTGGAAAAATGAGGTGCGGTCCCCTGCCGCCTGATCAAACAGGCTTTCCTGCCGGAGTGGTTTGGCCGGTTCAGCCACCGGGTTTTGCATTGCAACTGCTGCCGGTTCCGGAACTGCTGGACTGGGTGAAACGGTCACAGTTGGTTCAAGCGAAATCACTGGTGCAACGGGAACCGGCGGTTTTATTCCGGCCACTTCGCGCGAAAGCAACGGCAACACCCGCCCCACGGCAGCCCGTTGGGCTTCCAGTGCCGTTCGTTTCCCGACCTTCCGTTCCATGGCGGCGGCCAACTGTTCCTTGTCATCAGCGTAGACCCGCGCCTCATACACCGCCCGGCTGGTCCCGACGTAGGCCATTCGTTCATTGACGAACATGGCCGGTTCCGCCGTATCCACATGTTCCAGCACCCGCTGAATGGTCGTGCCCTGCGCGCTGTAGGAGGTCATCGCGTACCCGTAATCCACATGCCGGAAATCCCGATAGGGAATGACCAGGTTCTGTGCTTCCTTCCCTTCAATCCGGACGGTCACTCCGGTTTTATCAAATCCGACCACCCGCCCGGTATCCCGGTTGTCAATCCTGCGCGGTTTATCACCGGAGGTGAACTGAATCCGTTCGCCCACTGAAAAATGGCATTCCCGCTCGACGAACACCTCCACGCCCGACCGGCGGCGGGGATTGTAGGTCACTACCTCCCCGTTTTCCTTTTCCACGGTCAGTTTGTTTTTGGACCGGTCCACCGCCTGGACCCGCGCATAACTGCCGGGTGGAAATTCAAAACTCGCCTCCAGAAACCGGATCACGTTCCCGGCTTCATAGCTTGCCGCCCGTTTCCGGTCCGTTGGGGTCAGGTCACGGACCGGAGTCAGCACGGTGAAGGTTTGATCGGCGGCGGAAATCCGCCCGGCTGCTTTCAACCCCTCGTGAATCAGCCGGTTGAGTTCGCTCCGGGTCCGGTTGTCCGGCACGATACAAAGGGTGTGGTCCGGTGCTTCCAGAAAATCGCGGGCCATCATTGGCAACCGCTCGGCACGGGAGGGCAGTTCGACAATGGCGGGGCGGTTGGTTCCGTCCGCCTGCCGGTAGGAAATCCCCTCCAGCACCTGAAGACCCGCACGGATGCGACCAGCGGAAAAATGCCCGACCACCTGGCGCAGTCCCGGATGCTGCTGGCGGACAATCTCTCCCAGGTGTGCCGCCCGCATCCCTTCATTCTGAAGTTGCGCAAACGGGGAACCAGCCTCGACCGCCAGATGCTGCCGGGTATCACCCACGAGCAGAATCCGGTCCTGGGGTCCGAGTCGCTGAAAAAGCTGGTGTATCTGCCGCGTGCTGGCCAGACTTGACTCATCAAGCACGTACAAAACCTTTTGGCTAGGGGGTGCCGGCTGTGACCGCTTCACGAATGCCTGGAGGGTTTCTGCTTCAATCCCAGCCTTCCGCAACTGGTCGGCAGCCTTGCCGGTCGGAGCCAAACCACGGACCCTGAATCCTTCCCGGTAAGCGGCCCGGCGGATGGCTTCAAGCACCGTGGTTTTCCCCACCCCGGCCTTCCCTTCCAGTCCGACCACCCGGTCCCGGTTCGCCAGCACCATCCGGACGGCTTCACGCTGGCTGGAGTTGAGTACCATCTGGCGCTCGCTTTCAAACTGCCGGATGGCCGAGTCAATCTGGTCCGGCATTCCCAAAACCTCAAACCGGTTTTGCCCCTCCTTCATCAACTGAATGTTTTCCGCTTCGAGCCGCAGCATTTCCGGAGTGGTGAGCGCCCCCTGTGGAGAGTTCCCTCGCTGCCGGGCCACCTCAATCAGCGCCCCCGACCGAATCCGGGCGAGCAGTTCCCGCTTGGCTGCTTCCAGGCTGACAGACCCCATCTCAAATTTGAGTGCGTCGGCCAGCAGCCGGGTTTCGTCCACCACCGCCTCCCGGTCAAACGCCCGACCGATGGCAAAATCCAGCGCCTCTGTCACCAAAGTGGCAGGTGCCGGACAGCGGTCAGGTTCTCCCGCTGTCCGTTCCCGTGCCCGTTTCACCAGTTGCTCGACCTGGTTGCCATGCCGGGCATTCATCAGACTCCACTGCCTCCTGACTTCCTCCGAACTGACATCAACTTTTTTCTCACGGGTTTCCAGCACCGCAAACTCGGCGGCAGCCGGACTGTAGGCCAATCCACGGGCAGCCAGTTGTGCAATCCGCTGCCGTGACCGAGGACTGTTGGCAGCCAGAAACTCCTGGCTCAAGCCAATGATTTCCCACTTTCCGTTTTTTTGGTGGTCCAGTTCATACCCCAGCGCGATGGCTTTGGCGGCCAGCCGGGCCCGGTACACGGTGGTCAGGTAATGCTGAACTGCATAGATTTCCCCGGTTTCCAGCGCCCGGATTTGCCCCACGGCGTCTTTTGTCATGTTCATGATGAAATTATGGATGTGGAGCTGCGGGGCAATGTAACTATCCACCGGGCGGGCTGAATCATGTTCAAACTGCACCACCATGAGATTGCCGGTGCGTTCAGCCGGACGCCGGTTTCCCATTTTGGCCAATGCGAATTTTTCCAACTCGGCCAGGGTTTCCCGAACTGCCTGGCGATGCGCCTCCAGCAGCCGCTCATCTTTTCCCACCAGTGCCGCCAGCGAAAACCCTTTTGGCGCGGAGAACACCACATCCCAGCCGGGCCGGTGTTTGACCGGGGTCACCAGTTTTCCTTTGCGATTGAGGTAAGGCTTTTGATTCTGATGGGCGACCAACTGCACCCCGGTTTTCGGATGCTGGCCGGCACAAAGCCGTTCATACTGGAGCGTGGATACCTTTTCCTTCAGTCCGAACTGGCGGGCCAGTTTTCCGACCGGCTGGCAATCAACCGCCCCGGTCGTGTCCCGACTCAGGTACCGTTCCTGGGTCTGGGCAAATTCTTTTGCAAAATAATTTTGGGTGGCTCCCTTGATTGACAACATGACAATTTCCTCCTATCTCGTTTCTCCCGTCAGCCGGGCCAGGGCAAACCAGCCGCCATCCTGCTGGTCCTGTGAGAGCGAGTTCGGCCCCTGAATTGCCACCCAGATTCTTTGGTTTGGATCCATTCGCAGGACCAACTGGTCCCTTTGGGAATCAATTTGAAGGTCATTCAGTTCCGTCTGTTTTTCGGTAATCTGTTTCCTGACCTTCTGCAATTGGGCATTGCATTGGGTATTGACGGTCAGCAGTTCCCCGTTTGATTTGTGCAACTCCGCTTCCCTTGACTGTAAATCCTGAATTCTTCCCTTCAGGTTTTTCACCTCCCAGGTGAGTTCGGTTTTTTCCGCCTCCAATCGGGTAAGGGAATGTCGGGAGAGCCAGAAAATGATTCCGACCGTTAGTGCCGAAGCAAGAAAAAGAATTCCCACCCTGCCCAGATGTGCCAGAAAATTCTGTCGGAGCATTTCCTTGAACTCATGCTGAATTGTTTGCCCGACGGTGGCAGCTTTGACATCAATTGCCTGTAACAGGCTTCCTTCAATCTGACGGACTTCAATCAATTCAGCTTGCTGAGGTTCTTCAACTGCCTTCATTCCGTCAGCGACAATTTTCCCGATCCGTCTTTCCATCTCAGCCAGATTTTGATTATTCAGACTGGAAAAACCCTGAACCATGTCATGAATGGTATGTGGCAAGGATTCAACTTTTTTCAACCCATCCTGGGTTTGATTGAGCAGGTCAGAAAGTTTTAGGAGTTTTTTACCAAGCTCCCGGTGTTGTGCATCCATCACCTTTTCCATTTTTCCCAAAGCTATTTGAATTTCCTGATTTCCATCTTGAAAAGGAAGACTTCCTTCCGTTTTTTCTTCCGTTTTTTTCTCAATTCGCGCAATAAACTCTTCCACTGCCTGTTGAATCAATCCGTTCTCACTGCCAAATTTTCCATCCTGGAGCAACCGCTCAATTCCAGCGCAGGTGGTTTCTGAAAACCGCACGGTGGCACGATTCCCTTGCATAGCCAGACCTCTTTCGTTTAGGAGAATTTGAAAAACAATGTACCGGGGTCTTAGCAAGCGTCGTGCCAGGCGCTTATGCCCTCCAACCGTCCAAAACAGCGTGGAATTCCCGCTTTTTCCACCTGCGCATATCTGTGACAATTGAAATCACACGGGTTAGCAGACCCTTTTGGGGGTGGGGTGTGCTGAGGAAAAGAGCTTTCCTGGAAAA
This sequence comes from Blastocatellia bacterium, assembly GCA_019695185.1. Classification (GTDB taxonomy): domain Bacteria; phylum Acidobacteriota; class Blastocatellia; order Chloracidobacteriales; family Chloracidobacteriaceae; genus JAIBAN01. The sequence continues at coordinate 4,620 of JAIBAN010000072.1, forward strand.
ATCAAGGTGCGGAAAAATTATGAAATGTGAGGCTTGGAAAGCTGGGGGGTTTGGGCTTTGGGTCAAGTTTTTGAAGGAAGTGACTGTCGGTCACATTCCATTTTTGCTTCAGCTTTGGCCCTCATGAAGATTTGCTGAAGTCAGTGATTCGCTGTTTGATCGCATGTTGATCACATGTTAATCACATGTTGATCAAATGTTGATTGAATGTTGAAGTAGGTTTTGGGGAGGATGGTCGATGTGGCTTATGAGAAAAGTCCTTCTGGTTTGACTTTCTTTTTGACTTGTTTCTTTTCCGGCCGGCTTTCTTTTTTGAGAAAACTTTCACGAATCTTTTTCCAAATGTCATCTTTCTTTTGCAGATAAGCAATCAGGCAGTCTTTGACTTCCTTCTCGAATTTTTCCAGAACCTTTTCTCGAACCAGAATTTCAATTGATCCGTATTCTTCTTCCGGCAATGTCACTTCCAAAATCAGAATCCGTTTCCCATTTTCCGTTTTCTGGTCTTGCAAGGTTACTTTCGTCAGGTCCGTCATTTTAGGCATTTGTTTTTTCCTCTGATGTGAAAATTTTTCCGAACCATAGCCTTCCTTTCTTTACCTTTCAATCTGAACTCTTTCCTTCCGGATGGAATTCATGATTTTGCCCTTTGGCTAATTTCATCCCGGTAACTTTCCGGAAGTCTGCAATTCCGGGCTCCATTCAGAATTCTTTTCAGGTAGCTGTCGGATGGACCTTCCTCTTCCTGGTAACGGACCACCTGTTTCGGATTGGCCAGATAAACGAAGGAACGAATTGATTCACCTTCCGCCCTGACCACCGTGACCCGGCGGCGAACGTAATGTCCCGGACATCCTTCCCACTGGTCCATCCGCATCAGGTCCCCGACCGTCAGTTCGACCACCGCTCCCCAAACCTGACATCCGATTTTGGGAACGACATTCGCGGCGCAAAATCCATCGCTCAACTTTTTATTGAACCGCAGTTCGTGTTCATCAAGGCGCGCCACCGTGCAGACATGATTCCATTCCGGGCATCGTTCGGCCAGTTGCTCCGCCAACAGATTGGAGCCGTACATAAAAACCCGGTGCCGCATTCCGCCCGCTTCCGGTGCATGACGGGTCTTCCAGTTACCATCCGGAATGACCGACAACCCCCGCACCATGCTCTCAGAGCCGAGATACACCCAGGCCTGCGCGCCGCTGTCGAGCGTTTCAAAAACCCGCTGGTACCAGACCGGATGACCTTCCAACTGGTCCAGGTCGGACAGGGTGGCAGTGGAAACAGACCAGCGTTCGCCAAACACAATCCCGCTTCCCGGTCGGAGGATGGGATACATTCCCTGGTCAAAAAGGACCGTGTAGCAAAGTGAATCGTTACCGAGAAAGGTGCTGCCTGCCAGCCGGTGATGGTTTGATTCCCCCCGGAGCAAGGTTCCGTACACAAACACTTCGTGGGTTCCCATGGGTTTGGCCTCTGCTTTTTAATCCGACATTTTGGACTTGGCAATCCGGGTTACGATACCTGGTTGTGCTTTGCTGAGGAAGATTCCGTGACCTGCACGGGTGCCGGAGCGATGACAGGTCACGCGGCAACCGGTGGTTTGGACAATTGCAACACCGAGCAGGCTTTGTTTCTGAAGCGCAACCGACAGTTGATGGAATAACTGGTTCCGCTTGCTCGTCCGGAGTGGAAACACCTTCACACGCTCTGACCGCCATGAATTTACCGGCAGGTCTGGTGCAAGGCGCTGTGCTCATCAGTGTGGGAAAATTCACAACCGATCTTTTGCCGGAAGCTGTGGTGGAAATCAGAGGACTCATGACGAATGAACATAAAGTGGATACAATCAAATCGGACTCCCAACGTGAGCAACCCAAAGGAAAAAACCATGTCCACACCTGAAGCAGTCATTCAATATCTGGAAGAGCACATCCCCGAAATGGCCGGTGCAGCCATCACCCAGGCATACTGGCAAGCGCTGGCTTCCGGCAGCAGCGTGCTGGTCAACGAACCTGACGGCCTCTATGAAGTGTTCCCCGACGGCACCCGCACCTTTGTGAAACCACTGCCGCCACCAACACCGGTTCCCCCCGACCAGAAACGGATTACCCGATGATGGGACCGCCGCGCCTGCGCATGTTTGCCGGACCGAACGGTTCGGGTAAAACCACCATGAAGTCGGTCCTGCGCCCGGAACTGTTGGGTGTCTATATCAACCCGGATGACATTGAGCGCGAAATCTGCACCCGCGATTTTCTTGATTTGAGGGGTTACCAGGTTTCCACCACAAAAGAGGAAATCCTGGATTTTTTTCGCCGTTCCAGTCTTCTGGAAAAAGCTGAATTACTGGACGACGTGGAATTTCTCGGTTTTGGCGACGACAAACTGGTCTTCCACAACGTTGCGGGAAATTCCTATTTCGCTTCGGTGGCGGCTGACTTTTTGCGCACCAAGTTGATTCAAACCTGCACCTCTTTTACGTTTGAGACGGTCATGTCGGCCCCTGACAAAGTGGAGGTGTTGCGCAAAGCACAGTTTCGCGGCTATCGGACCTACCTGTATTTTGTTGCCACCAACGACCCGGCCATCAATATTTCGCGGGTCAGACACCGGGTTAAAATGGGAGGACATCCGGTCCCGGAAGATAAAATCCGGAGCCGCTATGAGCGGTCACTGGACTTGCTGATGGATGCTTTGCAGCATTCCAATCGTGCCTATCTGTTTGACAACTCCCAATCACACTTGATTTGGCTGGCTGAAATAACGGATGGAAAAACACTGGAATTAAAGACGGACCTGATGCCCGCATGGTTCAACCGGGCGGTCTGGGAAAAATTCAAATCAGACAAGTGAGATAAACCGCTTCAAAAAACCGCCAACCGAACCACTTCATGACGTCACTTCCCGCTTGACTGAATCCAAATCAGTTCCTAAACTGTCCTTATTAAACCTCCTCACAAAATTTTTGTGGGTCGAGCATACACGTACAAACTGCTCCTTTCACGGAGAAAGGAAAACGGAAGAAATTCCAAAAAAGGATTTTTACGAATTGGTTTTGATGAATTCGGAACCGGTCGTGAAAAAATAAATGAGATTTACGAATCCCTTTTGAGGGGCTCGGACATATAAATAACCCAGGAATGAGATGTGAAATTCGTTGGATTTCAAAATTGAAATCGTGACGAAATTCGACCACGGAAAATCCAAAATCATTTTTTGGATATAACAAAAATCTCAAATTGAATTTTGGGAATTTTTGTTTTGTTTGCACAGCCGGGAACCAATTGTGTTACCTCGCTGGCAACCGACCGGGAAAAAATAGTTAAAATATATTTCGGAATCGGGCATTTATTAAAATTCCCCTTTCTGAAAACCAGGAAAACATAGAACCGCGACAGCGTGATTTGGACATTGTTTCGTGAAATTTTCACGGAACAAATTGATGGGAAATCTGTCCCGTCTTTCAAATTTTTCAGGCTGGCGCGGTTTTGTTTTTTTGGTTTGGCCGTTTGGCAATTGATGGTTTTGCCCATGATCGCCAAAAACCCAAACCTCAAAAGGACATCAAACGGAAATATTTTCAGAGTGCAGAACGACTGAAAAGGTGTTGGTGATGATGCTTGCAATTGAATTATCGGGGCAATTTTTACTCACGGATGACGATTGCTGGTCCAGCGGACTGGTGAGCCGGAACCGATGTGAGAGGTGCCGGATTTCCCCCAAAAGGGGGCAAATTCCGGAGGTTTCGTTTTATCGCCCCGTGGTACTGCGGCAAACACTCAAACAACCAAACACCTTGCCGCACCCTGAAAAATGCGTCTGCGGGCAAATAAAAGCGGGTTTCCGGTGGGTTCCGGGTCGGGAAACGACGAATAAACGGAGAGCCCTCCACAGCCTTTTCTTTTTTGACCTTTCAGGAGGTCGCCGCCAGTCGCTGAAAGGTAGTGGTAACTAGCTGAACCAGAATCAGTTAGCGTGAAAACCGGGGAGCCGGTTTTCTGCCCGGGCCAACCGGCACTGTTCCGCGTGAGGGAACTGTATGCGTTTACCTGTTTTTCCCATTTTTCAACGTTTTTTTCCCTGGGCAGAGCCTGGGTAGGGGGAGGTATGTCATGGCAAGTTTGAGTATTCAAGCCGGTGTTGGTGTTCTTCGCGGATTGGAATTACGGGCCGGGGATTTGTTTTGTCCGGGTGATTCCCGGCATCAGGCAAAAACCAAAGCCAGGGAAAATGGTCAATTGACCTGGGCATTTTCCGATGGAATCATTCGTTCTCATGGAACGCTCAAAACCTATTGGCCGATCTGGGTCCGGTTTGCCAAGTGGGCGCGAACCAAATACAGCATTCACAAATGGGGGCAACTGGTTGCTGCTTCCGAGAAACTGGCCTCGGAATATTTGCACCAGCGGTTGAGCTACTCGCCCTCGACATTGACCACGGAACGCTCGGCGTTGCGCATGTTGTTTGGCCAGCGGGAGCTGGCCGCCACGGTTTCAGTTCCTTCACGAACCGGAGTCACACTCAAAAAATCCCGTGTCCCGGCCAAACGCGATGCACAATTTAATCCTGCCAATTGGCAAACCATGCTGAACTTTGCGCAGGCAGTCGGCACCCGCCGCAACGAGTTGCGACACCTGCGGGTGATGGATGTGCAGTGCAATGAAGCGGGCATTCCGATTTCGGTTTTGCTTGGCGCGCACAGTTCAGCCAAAGGCGGGAAAGTGCGTACGGTTCTTTTATTGCCTTATCAGCGGCGCGCTGTTTCTCTTGCATTGGCGGAAGCCACAGCGCGTGGTGCGACAGCGGAAGCACTTTTGTTTGAACCGAAAATTGACCGGGAAACCAAACAGCCATTGCCGCTGGCACGGGTCCCCAGCCGGTTGGATGTCCATGCCCAGCGCCACGAATTTGCACGGGACCTCTATCAGCGGATTTCCGGTGAGCCGTTGCCACCGCCTCATTCCGAGGGCCGGTTGAAACCCGGAACCATTGATAGGACAGCGGCAGGAGAAGTGGCCGTCAGGCTGGGACACGGGCGGCACCGGATTGATACGGTCGTCAAAAATTACCTGCGGCGTTGAATGCAGGTTGGCGAATTTGAAATTTGGTGACGGGGTTTTTGAGAGAACCCGTGCTGGACGGTTTGGCAAAAATGCGACTTCGAAGCAAGCGGCTGTGAAAGCACCATCCGTTTGATGGAGCCCCGTGTTTTGCCAAACCGTCCGGTCAGTAACAGATTTCCGTTTCACTTTTTACCCATCTGTGAACAAGTTCACATTCATCAGATTTGCAGAAGCGCAGTCAATCGAAGAATGTCCGGCTGATTATCAGGCTGACAGTGACGAAGCGGTTGCACCACTTCACCTCGTTGAATCCAAAATGTCTCGCCCCATCCGTGCAAAGAATTGGCAAAGAATCCGAGCCGGGTTTCTTCGGTCAGGATGTCGTGGTTGACCACCAGCAGTTTCAGTTTGTCCGGGAGCGTGCAACCTGCAAGTGTCTCCGTCAAACAGGCCAGACTTTTGCGGGAGGGTGCGCTCCAGACAGCCAGCACCAAAAGGATGGAGCACTCCAGCTCATGAATTTTCAACTCAGCTTCGGATGAGATGACAACCACCCGGTTCATTTCCAACCGGCTGTGGTTGCGTACAATTGAGCTAAAATCCATTTGTTCCATCCTGGCGAATCAGGTTTCCGGATGCAGATCAGTTGGCATGGTACATTCAAATTCAACGGATGGCAGCCAGGTGGTTTGTGAGTAAAACTGTCTCAACCTTCTGCCGTCTGCCATTTGGAATGCGGCCTGGTGATTCCGAAATCCTCGTCAATTTTGCGGACCAGGAGCGGGGCTCTGAGTGCATCCAGCCTGACGGCCCAATCCATCACCCTGATTAACAATTGTTGCAAATCCTGCTGGACCTGCCGCAGGTTTTGTTCAAATTCGGCAGGCGTGACTTCAATGAAAAACTCATCCTCCGGCTGGTTGTCAGCAGGATGAACGACCGGAGCGGGATGTTCCATTTTGCCGGACCACACCCGAAATCCGCTGGCATGACGTTCGACACCGGGGAACGGGTCATGTCCCATCCACGGACCAGGACCACCCTCGTAACAATGAACCCATTCCCACCACGTCTCAAGACCACAGCAACAACTGGGACAAATGGTTCTCCCGGTGTGCGGTTCCGTGACCCGAATCCCGCCGCTCAGAATGAGCCCATCCGCATCAATGATTTTTTGAAACAGTTCGGAAATGGAAAGTGACAGCTCCTCAATCTGAAATCCACTGATGAGGGCGACCAGCAATCCGACTTCCTCGTCGGTGAGATTTCCATCCACCCGAATCAATTCGGGCCAGACCTTAGGCAAAACTGGCCAAGGCGGAGCATCCATTTCAACCGGACACTCAAACACTGCTTCAAAAATTGGTATCATTTGAAAACCTCCATTGAACCGGGTTTCATTCTGCCACACTCAGCAGGTTGCACCATTGAACAAAACTGTGACCAAATTGTTTGGCTTGGGTTCAACCCCAATCAATTTTTTCTATTTGGAATTCCTTATGCCAGAATCCAATTCCCTCAATTACGAGACGGTGCTTGACTACATTCGGAATTACAGTTTGCGCGAGCCGGGTCCTTACGATGTGAACGGTGTCATTCATTTGATGCTGGCTGCACTCGACAACCTGCGGGAAGTGGCTATTCCTGCCGACCTCGACCAATTGGGCGAATCCGTCACCGAAGAACAACGTCAGCAACTGATTGCCATGGGGCGTTTTTTGGAAACCTATGTCCCGGAGGATGATCAGTAACCGGAGAGAACCGCTTCCGGTCTGACGGGAATTCACTCCAAAACCGCTTTCCATCAGGCAACCCAACTCCTTTTTCAAACAGACAATTCCATGATTCCAACCATTTTCAAAACCTTTGGTTCACGCCATCCGAACCTGCTTTTTGCCGGACTCCTGGCCGTGTGTGTACTGGCACTGGCGTTTGTGTTCACGCCCGCCTGGGTGATTCAGCCCTTCAGAGCCCAATCCCGGTCGGAGGTTGCGTGGTCCTTTTGGCTGCGCCGCTGGTCGCCTGCCGTCACGGTGGTCCTGGCCGGAATGGCCGGGCCTCTGACCGTCTGGCTCTGGCCGCAGTTGCACCGGAAGCGGACCAAAGCGGTGGCGCTGTTATGCCTGGCTCTGACCGTGGGCACCGTCGCCCTGTCCCGTTGGAATCACTTTGAAACCATGTTTCACCCCTTGCCCCAGCCGGGCTACGCGCCGGTGGCCGCCAGTGATTTTGTGGCGGATTCGGACATGGTGCTGGCGGTGGCCATCAATGGTGACCGGGTGGCCTACCCGGTCCGCCAACTGGCCTACCATCATATTGTCCAGGATGTGGTCGGAGGAGCGCCGCTCGCCGTCACCTATTGAACACTCTGCCACACCGGTCTGGTGTGGGAGACAACCGTTGCCACCCAGCCACTGCATTTCCGGCTGGCCGGCATCAACAATCAGAACTTCATCATGCAGGATACGGAAACCGGTTCCTGGTGGCAGCAAATCAACGGTGCTGCCTTGCATGGCCCACTGGCCGGTCAGACCTTACGACCCGTTCTGGCGGATGAACTGTCCTTTGGCGTCTGGAAACGGGAAGCTGCTGCGGGTCGGGTGCTGCGCCCGGACCCGCAGCTTTTAGCCAGCGGAAAATACGCCTCGGCGGATTGGGAAACCCGGATGCGCACAACATCGGTGGTCACGCCCCAGGTTCCGGGAGACTCCTTTGCCCCCAGAATGCTGGTCGTAGGCGTGCAGCTTCAGGGGCAGGCCCGGGCCTATCCGATGGACCTGCTGGCACGCCAGAAACTGGTGTTGGATTCCCTCAATGGAAAACCACTCCTGCTCGTGACCGGTGCGGATAGCAAATCCGTCCGGGGGTTTGAACGGAAGGTGGCCGGGCAAACCCTGGAATTTTTTGTCCGGACCGACAGTGCCAATCTCATTCTGCTGGACAGCCAAACCGGCAGCGAATGGGACTTCACCGGCAAAGCCATCCGAGGCCCGCTGGCGGGCAACCAACTGACCCCGCTACCGGTTTTGAAGGATTACTGGTTTGACTGGAAAACCTACCACCCGGAAACGACTGTTTTCCAAGACGGGGGGTAACACTCATTTTTGACTGGCTGAACCAGTTTTCAATCAAGTTGGGCTTGTTTTGTGTCGGGTCAGTTGAGCTGTGCATGACCAGTTCAATTTGCACTTCAAATGGGATGGAAAAACAACGAGCATTTTAAAATTAACGACATTGGCCTGTTGAGTTCCAGAAGGATTCCATTTCCTCTGAAGTCCAAATATGGCCATCAATTTTATCGACATAAGTAAAAATTGCATTGGGGTAGAGATTTTTTAGTTCGGGGAGAAGTGAATAGTAAGTCCACCACATATGACTTTCTCCATCAAATCCAATCGGGCCATAAACCCGATCAGGCTTGGTTTGTTGGATGCGCTGTAATTCCACCGTTCCAATCCGGTCGGCTTCCGCCCGTGAAATTTTTGGCTCCCGATACTGCGCCGGAATGGCCAACCCCCATTTCGTGTACTTCTTAATAAATTGAAGCAGTTCCAAAGCTTGTGAAAGCGGCAGATTCAACCCTAAAAAACGCAGACCTGATTTTTTAAGGCGTGCTTGAAATTCAGGGTGGCACAACATTGGAATCTTTTCCGCCCAATTTCCCCAATCTGGTATTTCCTCACATTCATCACTCACATAAATGTCATAGCTTGCCGTGACGTACTTTTCTTCCGGTGGTTGGGGGTCCCGATAACGAATCGGCATCACAAAGCCCTTGCCACCGAACTTTCCCAAGAACTCAAGCAACTCGGTGGCAATGGATTGGTCCAGGTTCAACCCCAGAAAACCCTGGGCAGGATGAAGCAAACGCGGATGAAAATCAGGCTGTCCCAGTTCAGGTATTACTTCCAGCCAGTTTCCCCAATCTGGTACTTCCCGGCAGCCAACTCCGATAAACACGTCAAACATACCAACTATCTCCAAAAACCAAATGTTTGGGTTTACCTCTTCAGGATGACGGCTGCTCCTGTCATCGCTTTTTGGAAATCATTAAGAGGAACTTTATAGGCTGAACCTGTACTTACAGGCAAAGGATCCCTCACCAGCACACCGGAAGGCAACACCCCATCAACCACAACTGCATGCTGCTTGAACCCAGTATTTTCAGTTGCTATCCCAACGATAGCTGGCTTTTCAACTGTAGCAATCGCCATTTGTTGAGGAGTAAACCCTTGTTTCACCAATTCCGCTTCAACCCCGACTCTTCCTAAAACAGTAGGTGCCATAGTGATGTCATAACCATCACCTGGCTTATAACCCGATTGATACTCAAACCCCTGGCGAAAGACTGATTCAGGTAAATTCGGGTTGTTGACCACTGTCCGGCAGGATGTCGGCACACATGTATCCGCGGTTGACTGACCAAAGACAAGTCTTCCAAATTCTTCCGGATTATAGGGTAGCGTGTTGCTGAAAGCAGGTTGGTCTGGGCCCTGGTAAAAATTATTGGCCCCTTGCGGGACAGTTGTTGCCGGGACTCCATCCGAGAATATGGTGGTAAACCCTCCACCTCCAGCAAATGGCCTTACTACGGATCCAACCGCTGCCGTGGTGATGACATAGTTTCCCGCTTGTTCCCCAGCAACATAGCCAAGCCGATAGTTGAGGTCCTGCGACGGCAAGGCACGCCCACCTTCAACCAAAGCGTTGAGAAAGTCACCAGGGTCGTTGAGGATGAAATAGGCATCATAGTAGTTCTGCCCAATCCGGTTGAGCGGGTTGATGATGAAGGTGTCCAACGGATGGGTTACCCCATTGACTAGGGAAGTCAAAAAGCTTCGTTCGGCATCTTCAAACCCGTTGATGAAACCCCGTGCCCGCGCCCGCGAAACGATCCCGTAGCTGTGGGTTTCCAGAAAATCCAGATACCCGTTGAGACGGGCGTTGAGGTCGTCCAGCCATTTGATGCCGGTTGGTTTCTCCGGAATGTAATTGTCATTGCCCCGGTAGCGCGGCGCGGCTCCGGCAGTCGGTTGCGGCAGCCCGCTGGTCGGACGGTTGAGCAAAGGCCGATACCCGCTGGTGTTCGTCGGGCGGTGGTTGGACGGGCGCGGCTGTGGGTCGTTGCCTTCCTGTAAGACCAACCCTTTGGAGCCTTTCGTGTAGGTCGGTTGCAAATAATCGTCGTCCTGCCCCAGGAGCCGCACCGTGACGCTCTCCCCGCTGGTTTCTTCAGCCCGTTGCCGAGACGGTTCCAGGTCCACAAAATCAGGCACGCGGGACGGATTCTGCGGATTCTGAGCTGCCAACCCTGACGGGTCCTTGAACTCAATCGGGTTGGAGAAGGCATAGCTGTACGGACTCAACGTCCGGGGGTCAGCCGCATTCTGTAATTGGTCGGGGGCCATGAACGCACCCAGAGCCGGGTCATAGAACCGGGTTCCGTTGCCCATGCTGTACATCCCGGTTTCTTCGTCAAACCGCTGCTGGGTGAAGGTATGACGGTTGGCGCTGCCTGCGAGCGGCTGGTTCCCCCGCAATTGGCCCCAGGCATCGTAGCGGAGCGACTGCACCACGATGTTCGTGTCCGTGTTGAGGACATTCGCCGTGCTCCCCAGATTGTTCCAGAGGTAGCTCAGGTTCGTCCGCGTCGGTCCGGCTTCGCTCCGGCAGAGCATGTCCCCGTTGCCCCAGACAAAGTTGGCCTGTGGAGCCAGCGCGTTGTCCCATTCCGCCAGAATCCCGTCGCCGTCGTAGGTCGTTTTGGTGACCTGCCCGCCTGCTTCCTGCCGGATACGCCGTCCGGCATAGTCGTATTCATACAACCCGACCGTCTGTCCGGCAGGGTTCACCACCTTCCGCAGCGTGTCCCGGATGTCGTAGGTGAACTGGGTTGTCTGGGCTGCTCCACCGTTGACCTCGACGGCTTTGCTCGTGACATTGCCGTCCGCATCGTAGCCCAGCGTCGTGGTCGTCAAGGTATTGGATTCAAACACCCGCTCCAGCCGCCCGCGTGGGTCGTAGCTGTATGTCCGGTTGTAAGTGACCGCCCCGGTTGCCGTTTCCGTCTGCCGCTGGCCCGTGTAATCCGTGTAGGTGTAATCCACCGCATAATTGCTGTACTGCGCCCGCGTCAGCCGGTTGTTTGTGCCAAAGCTAAAGGTCTGGACTTCACTCTGGCCGTTTTGGGTTTCGGTCAGCGTAATGACTTTGGGCGTCTCCTGATAGGCCACCTGATAGCGTGAAAGCGTCTGCCCTCCGGCTGTCTGATTGTGGACATCCGTCACCCGCCCGGCATTGTCATAATTGTAGCCGCAGGTGGCTTTGGTCTGCCCGCCTGCCTGGACAGTGATTTGCTGCACCAAGTCATCCGCGAAATACTGGTAGCTCGCTCCGCCGTAGGGACTCGTCACCGTTTGCAGCCGGTTCAACGGGTCATACGTGTAATTGATGTCATTCCCCACTGGGTCGGTCACCTTGCGCCGCAATCCGGTGTCAAAGTAATCAAACTGGACTTGCTTGCCGAAGCGGTCCGTCTCGCTCGCCACCCGGTCAAAGGCGTCAAAGGTCCGGCTGTGCGTGAAGGAACTGCCGTCCACCCGCTGCTCCGTCACCGTCCGTAACTGGTTGCTGGGGCTGTAATCGTAAGCAAACTCCCGCACCACTGGCCCAAAACCCTGGTCGGCGACTGCCGGGTAGCGTTTCAGAATCTGCTGCTGCAAGGCGTCGTAATCAAAGGTGATTTCCTGCCCGCCGCTGTTGGTCAGCCGCGTCACACTCCCGTTGACGTTGCGTTCATAGTCCTCCGTAAAGAGCGGGCTTGACTGCTTGGGCTCAACCCGGTTCCCGCCGCCGCTATTGCACACCTCCTGGGCAAACTCCTGGTACCGCCGCAACTGCCCCAGAATGTTGTACTGCCGTTCGACTTTCTTGTCAGGTCGGAACTCAAAACGCCGGTTGCGCATCGCGTCATAGCGATAGACCACCACCTGGTTCCCGTAACTGGCCTGCACCAGTGCCCCCAACTCATCATATTCATAGGAAAAGAGATAATCGTAAGGGTCGCGGACGGTTTTGACCCGCCCTTCTCCGTCATAGCTGTACTGTGTTCGCCGCCCCAACCCATCACGCGCCTCAAGCCGCCGGTCGAGATCGTCATAGCCAAAACTCTGGCTCAAATGGCCGTTCGTCACCGCCAGCACATTGCCAAACTCGTCGTAATCGGCCTGTACCGTGCTCGCTTGCAGGGTCCCCACTCCCCTGGTCGTGATGCGGCGGCGGTCCCCGTTGTCATAGCTGAAGGTTGTAATGTTGAGCGCGGCGTCCACCGTCCGCGTCAGGTTGGAATGGGCGTCATACTGATTTTGCGCCGCCAGAATCTCCCGATTGTCCGTTCCTCGGACGGTCAGGGTGGCGAGCCGACCCAACGCGTCCAGTTGCCGGATTTGTTTCACACCCGCCTTGTCCGTCACGGTCACCTTGTTCTGGTTGTCGGTATAGACCGTCCGCACCGACTTGCCCAGCGGGTCCGTGACCTGGGTCAACCGGTTCGCCCCGTCATAGCTGTAGCTCGTGAAATCCGCCTGGGAGATACCCACATACCAGTCGCTTTCGCTGCGCCGGTTGACTCCGTCCCAGGTGATGGTCCGTTTGCGTTCGACACTCAGTCCGACTCCGTCCACAATCCGGGTGACCCGCCCCACCTTGTCAAATTCCTGCCGCACCGGGCGTCCATTGGCATCCGTGGTTGTGCTGCTGCCCGGACTTATGTCGTCATAGACTGTGTTCGACAACCTCAACTGCCCCGGTGCCGGATCCGTCTGGCAACTCAAACCGGTGGTAATGCTTTGCTCCAGGGTCGTTTGCCGAGGTCGCCCCAGATTGTCATAGGTGAAATTCGTGCGGATGCCGGTCCGGTCCGTATGCCCCGTCCGCAGCCCTTCCCCGTCATAATCGAATTGCTCGGAAATCCCGGTGGGATAGGTGACAATCCGAACTTGATTGTTCGAGTTGTAGGTCAAGCTCGTGACATGCCCGCTGCCCCCGCCGGTTGCCCGTTGCAGGCCGGAGGCATCCTGGGTGACCTGAATCCGGTTCCCCCGGTCATCGTACTGGTTGCTGGTGGTCAGATTCAGCTTGCCGTTGCCTTCATCCAACACAACTTTCGCCACCCGTTCAAACCCATCCAGTTGCATGACATGGCGGATATTTTTGGCATCCGTTTCCGTCACCCGATGGGCCGTATCGTCATAAACCCAGGTGCTGGTGTAGGTGGCCCCCATTCCTCCGGGCGGGGCCGGCACCGTCACCACCTGCCGGGTTTTGCGGCTCAGGCCATCATACTCGCAGACCGTCACCAGCCCGCTGGTCAGATTACGGATGGTGGTCGGCGTCGGGGTGGCAATCCCCAGCATGTACTCATATTGGACGCTGCGCCCGGCTCCGTCCGTCACGTTGGTGACCCGTGAAAGGCCATCATAACTGTAGGATGTGACTGCGTCGTTGGCATCGGTGTAGCGCAACAGGTTGCCCACGCCATCATAGAGGTATTGTTCTTTGAAGGGTTGGAGCGGCCAGATTTTGCGTTTGAGATGATAGAGGCCGTCATAGACGAACGTCGTCACGTTGCCCCGGACATCCGTCTCGGTCAGTTTGTTCCCGGCGTTGTCATAGGTCATGTGGCTGACCATGCCGGTGCCGTTGTTTGGCCCGCCAAATGGCCCCTGGACCCGTACCTGATAGGGCCGATTGAGTCCGTCAAAACTGATGAACCGTTCCACTCCGCGCCGGTCCTTGACATACGTCTGATTGGAATTGTTGTCATAGCCAAACAAGGTGACAAAGGTATCCCCGGCACCGCTCTGGGTGATGCTCGTCACCCGGTCCATCGTGTCCAGCCCGTAACTGGACTGGATGCCGCCCTCGGTTCTGGTCCGAATTTGCCCGCCCGCATAGTAGGTCAGATTGGTCGTGGCAGAAGCCGAGGTCCCGCTGCTGTTGGGGTTGACATCGCTGGAGGTGATGAGCATCACCTGATCAAACTCGTCATAACCATAGGCCGTGTTCAATCCGGTGCTGACCTGGGCCAAGAGCATCCGGCTGCGGTCGTCATATTCGTGGGTGGTGGTGATAAAGGAATTCGCTCCCACCTGCTGCCGGATGGTCGTCGGATTGCCGTACTGCCCGCCCGGTCCATTGTACTCATAGGTCGTGACAAAATTCCGCTGGTCCGTTTTTTGTCGTAAGGTTCCATCCGGGTTGTAGAGATAGGTCGTCCGATTGAAGGCCGGGTCCCGCACGGACATCAAATTTCCATTGGTGGAATCAATTTCATAAAGCCAGGTTCCCACCGGATCGGTTTTGCTCGTCAGTCGGCTGAAATCCGGGTCATAACTGTAGGTTGTGACGACATGGGTGATTTGCCCGGTGTCCGGGTCTGTGGCTGCGATGTCTTCGCTCGTCAGGTTATGGTTGGTGTCATACCCAAAGACGGTCCGCCGCCCGTTGCCGTCCACTTCGGCCACTTTATCAACTCCGCTCCATTCAAGGGTCGTCGTCACCCCCTGGGGCTGGCGGATTTCCCTGGTTTCCCCGTTTTGTCCAATCACATAGGCGGTCTGGTTGTTATTGCCGTCCTGGATGATGGTGAGGTGAGTGCCAATATACGGGCCTGGTGTGGCAAACTGGCTGAAATCAAAGGTCACTCCGATGGTTGCCGCCGGCTCGTTAATCCGTTTGACGCGCTGAAGCTTGTCCCCCACCATCAGCACCGTGCAATTGCCCTGGAAAAAATTGCAGCCGGGCGGGGTCAGACCTTCGCCCGGAATGATGTCGGAATCCTGATAGTAATCGTAACTGGTGGTAAAACCGTTGGGGTTGGTAATCCGGGTCAGGCGATGGATGACCCGTGGGTCGGGGCCGATGCTGTAATCATACTGCCAGATGCGGGTGCTGCGCTCCACTTTCCGGAGATTCCCGTTGGCATCGTAGCTGTAGCGCACGCCCAGGCCGCCCGGACCGTCCACATACGCGACCCGTTGAAATCCGCCCGCCTGCGCATACGAGAACGTCAGACGGCGGTTGCTGGCGTCCACCACGGCTTTCAATTTGCGCTCGCCGTCATATTCAAACGTGAGCCGATTGCCGTTGGGGTCCTCGATAAAGAGCAGGTTGGCCGGCGAGGTGGGAAATTCCCTGGCCATCGGATTCATCACTATCGGGGGGCCGTAGTGATACTCGATGCCGGTCTTGGTCCGATAGACGTACCCGCCGCTTTCCGGAGTCAGCGTGCCGGTAAAACCTTCCAGCGGCGTTGGAGAGCCATTGCGGAAGCGGACCCCCTGCCCTTCCCCGCCGATAATCAGCAGGTCAACGCAGGTGCCCAGATTCAACGCAATCAGCCGTGAGTGGTAATTGTCGCTCCAACCGGCCCCAAAGGGACTGGACGTGACGATGCCGGAGTTGGAATAGGTGCGGGAGAGTTCCAGCGACAGGCCCTTGCCTGGAATCCGGAAATCCGTCACCGAATGCACCAGATGGCCGTCCGCCAGATCCACCCCGTTGACGAACGTATGCCCCAGGGGCAGTGACCGGTTGCTGATGGAGGTGACTTCCAACTGGCCGGTGACCGACTCGCTTTCCCCGTTGGCTGCGGCGGTGATCACAAACGGGTAGGTGCTGGGCATGAGGGTCGGCGGGGCCAGGAAAAAATCTCCTGCCGGATGGTCGGCTTCGTGATAGACCATCACTTCCCCCAGGATGCGCACCCCAATCGTGAGATGGGCAGGAACCCGCAGTCGCACATAAAAATCCTGGGCCATGGTGCAGGAGCCGCCTGAATCCGTCTCAGTCCGGACGGTAACCTCGGAGCGGTAATCCTGGATGATCTTCCCTGTATCCACAAACAGCCCTTTGCGGGCAGCCACAATGTCATCAATGTTATCTTCCGGAGTAAAATCAAGTTTGTAGACCACCACCGCCTCGTAATCAGCCAGGGCGCTGACATTCACTTTTTGACCGCTCGGCCAAAATCCCTGGCAAGGTTCTCCCTGATGGCACGGCCCGATGATCTGGATGATTTGGCCCCCTTTCCGGATTTGAAATTCAACTGACTTAACAGGTGGGGAAAAGGTATCCAGGTCAAATACCGCGCTCAGTTGAGCATCCGCCAGGGTGGTGACAAAACCTTGCGGGTCCACCGCGCTGATTGGAACCGGATAGGGCATAACCGTCAGCTCGGCATTCGGAACAAGATAGATGGTCCGGGTTTCTTCCTGACAGCCAGCCGCAAACTTGAATTTGGTGGTTTGCTGGAGCAGGTTGAGCGGAATTTCCGCAACCATATTTTCCGGGATGTCCTCATCAAATATAATCTGCCCTGTCTCAACCTCGGTGACTTTGACATGGCCTCCTCCCTGCTTGAAACTTAAGGCCAGGGAAACTGGATGGGTGTTGAGCACCACCACCTTTTCCCCATTGGCCGGCAGCGGATCGTAATCGGAAAGGACCCGGACTTGCAGTCCGTTATTGATGTGAACGGAGGCGGAGGCTTGTGCCGGACGCCCGCCGCCGCCAGGAGCCGGGTCACAGCGAACCCCAGGCGGAGCCGTCTCCAGTTTTGCGGTAATCAGGGTACTGGCACAATCCTCCTGGCTGGGAGTATTGGCGGCAGCCGTCACCAATCCCGTCGCGGTGACGGACGCGACTTCAGGCAGGGTGCTGGAAAACGAACAGAGGCTGGTGACATCCAGTTCCACTCCATCAGTGAGCAGGGCATAGACTCTGGCTTGCACCTCTTTCCCAACTTCCAGTTGCATGGGGTTGGGTTCCATCCGCAGGCTAAAAATGGTGGGAGCATTCGGCGGCGGCGGCGAATTGGCCCCGCACGGCGGGGCGAAATAATGCCAACTGAAGCGACTCAAGCCAAACTTCAGACCAGGGAAATTGGGATCGTTGTCCGGAATAATCTGCAATCCGTCCGGGCTAGGCGTGCCGGTGCCGAAAATCCGGAAGGTGCCCAGGTCATGGTCTTCGCCCCAAAACACAACCGGCTGGTTGGCCGGAACGTGGGAAAGATTGGGATAGAACACCTGAACCGGTTTGCTGGCCACCGCACCGCCGGGCTGAATGGTGTAAATCTGGGGAATCAGACTGATGTCAAGCCCTTCCGGATAGGGCATCGGCATTTTGTTACTAGGCAGCGGGGTGATGGAAATCTGCGGGACAGGGCTGCCGTCCTGGTTGATGAGAGTCGTATGCGCCGGAATCACCACTTTCATGTTCGGGATGCGGGGCGTCGTGATGATCTGGTCCTGCGCGGCGTTTTGGATAATCGGAACATTGTTGGCCGTGTCAATTTTGGGCAAATAAATGGTCCAGCCGACTTTATTGCCGGTATAAGGCACCACATCCACACCCAGCGGAATCACGGGAAAGGTGGTGCTGGCCGTATCCGCCGTATGGCCGTCAATTGTGATAATCTGGTGCGTGACCGGGGGAATCCCATTCAGGGTAAAGCGTCCTTGGGCGTCGGTCCGAACCTGGATTGAGGGGTTGGAAACTGGACTGACGGTCACATTCGGAATCGGTACGCTGTTGGCTTCCGCCGTCATGACGACCCCGGACAGGTTGGTTGAGCTGCCGGCCCCACCAATCACCAGGGTGACGGGAGTCCGCCGCCGCACCACGGTTTCGCCAGGAACGTCCAGATTGCCATCCACCAAAAAGGTAAAACGACCGGAGGGAATCCCGGTGGCGGCCTGGAGCGTCAGCGTGGTGCGTCCGCCAGGCAGAATGGTACGGTTTTGGATGGTGTCGTTCAGCCCTTTCGGCAGATTGGACACACTCAGTTGAATGGGACTCTGGTACCCGGCTATGGTGCGGGCCTCAATCGTGAAGACCACTTTGCCGCCCGGCTTGAGAACCGGAGCTTCCGGAGCCACGAGCAGTAAATAATCCGGCGTTTCATCCCGCCGTACCTCCAAGGTGACCGGTATGCTGTGGCTGATGGTTTGGCCTTTGCTGACGGCAGTCCCCGCCACCATAAAGGAATAAGCTCTCTGCGGCAGGTCGGAAGGGACTTGCAGCCGCAGTTCGGTTCCCTGCCCTGCCTGGGCGTCAGGAGCGACAAAACCGGCTTTCACGCCAGCCGGCAGCCCGCTGGTGGAAAAGGTGATTTTCTCCTGGAAACCGCCGGCACTGGTGGTCAGGACTTTGAGGCTGCCGACCTGTCCCGGCGCAATCCGGATGGTCGTGGGAATCACCGTTAAACCGAAATCCTCCTGTCGGTGAATCTCCAGCATCAGGGAAAGCGAATGAGCCACTGGTTGCCCATTGATGGCGGCGGTGCCGGTCACGGTGAGCGGGTAGGTTTGCGGAGCCAGCGCCAGTGAGGTGGTGACCGTGAATCTGACCGCGCCTCCGGTTGCCACCGAAGCCGGGGTAAAGACGGCGGTGCTGCCGGGCGGCAAACCTGAACTGGAAAAGGTCAGAGGGCCGGTAAAACCGCTCACTCCGGCGCTCGTGATGGTATAACTGGCTGTCTGACCGGCCAAAATTGAAACAGCCGTTGGGTTGGCGCTCAGGTTGAAATCCTGAGTCCCGCCCCGGACCACCAGCCCCAGAGAGAGGGTTTCGGCCACCTGGGTTCCGTCCACCACGGTGCTGCCCACCACCTCAAACCGATAGGTGCCGGGAGCCGTTCCAGCCCCTGCTGTGACCGTCAGGCGGCTGGTGCCGGTATTGGTTACCAGTGTCGTCGGAAGAAAGGAAGCCGTCACACCAATGGGCAACCCCTGGGTTTTGAGGTCAAGTTTGTAGGTGACCTTGGTATTGGAGCGGGCCGCCAGGGTAAATCCGGCACTCTGGCCTGGCTCCACCGTCACGCCGGCCACATCGCTGGAGAGGGAAAAGAATCCTTCCTGCCGGTGCAACAGACCCCGCAATGCCTCAACGGAATGGGTCACCCCGGTCAAATCCGCCAGCGGAGCGGATGGGACAGCACCCTCCGAATGCGGGGCGAGCGTTTTTCCGAACTTCTCCCCCGGTCCATGGGAAGACACAACCGCCGCCTGAAAGGCCACCAGCCCCGCACAGAGCGTCAGGACTGCCAGTGAACGAGAAAAAGTACGACTGAGGGAACGAAACCGGGGGAAAAGGATACCCATAAAAAACTCCACTGCTTGTCTTTGTGATCCACGAAGGACGCGAAGAAACGCCAGGAAAGAAATTGATCTCTGGGTTTGCTTCGTGTTGCTTCGTGTCCTGCGTGGATGACTCTGCTTACTTTTGGACTAACTGCAAACTCTTGAGAAACTCGACCACCGCCCGCTGGTCGCGGTCCGAAAACGCCTGGTAGGCTTTGCGGGATAGCTCGGCTTCGCCTCCATGCAGGACAATTGCATCGTGCAACGTGGTGGCCCGCCCGTCGTGGAGCCAGGGAGCCGTGCTGCCCACACCCCAAAGCGGCACGGTGATAAACACCGAAGGAGCCACGCCGGTCTGGACGTTGGCTTCCGCCAGTTCCGGCCCCATCTCATGCCGTTTCAAATCCGCGTAGAGCGCCACCGTTGCCGTCCCGTCGGCATTCCGGGCCAGCCGTGGCTCTTTGGCCTGGGTCGTCAAATCCAGGGTCAACTCCTTGCCGGTGTTGACGCGTGGATTGGGCAGGCGGAAAACCGGGCGTTTGAGCGTTAGGGTCGGGATATGACAGGTGGTGCAGGCGGCCTGGGCAAAAAGGGCTTCACCCCGGCGCACCAACTCGGCCTGTTTCGGGTCGGCGGGCATGACCTGGACCGGGGTGGGCAGCAGCGCCTGCCACGCCGTCTCGGCGGTGATGTCCCCCACCGTCAGCTCATTGACGACACCGTCATCGTCGCCGTCAATAAAATCCCCAATCAGTTCCACTGCCTGCATCCCGAAATGGAGGTTGTTGGCATTGATGGAGAACTGCCGGATGGTCCGCACAATCCCCTTCCGGCTGAAGGGCTTGATGACGAGATTCAAATCCACTCCAACCACTTTCACCTTGTCGGTTGAGCCGTCAGCATGAGCCGTCAGCGACCCGAAGTTCACCCCTTTGGTGGTCAGGGCCACCGTCACGTCCTTCCCGCTGGTTTTGGCTTCGGCTTTGGCCTGGCGCTCCAGCGCCAGCAATTCCTGGGTCATTTCAATCCCCAGGGATTCCACCGCTCCGGAACCAAACATGTGGTTGGTATTGCGCGGGTTGGAAGTGTCAAGCCGGGTGTCATCGAGCGGAGCGGCAAAGACATTGGCGATATTGGGTCCGGCAGCCCCCACAAACGGGCGGAAATGGCAATCCGCGCAGGATTGTGTATCCGGGCCAATAATCCGATTGAAATTGCCGTTCCGGGGATTCAGGCCGTCCAGCCGGTTGAACTCAGTCGAGAACAGTTTTTCCCCGGCTTTGAGCAGTTCAGGGACAGGGATTTTGCCAGCCTCGATGTCTTCCTGGGAAACATGCCGGGCCTGGGGCCGGTCACCGAAATCCTGTGGTGAGGAGAAAGCCGCCGCCCAGCCGCCCAGGAACAGCATCAATATGCAACACTTAATGTATCGGTGGAGCATGAACACGCACCTCCGCATTGAATTCCAAAACCAGGGATGAAGAACCAAACCGGACTGAAGGTGGCCTTTGGTGAAAAGGGCGCGGCCCCAGCCCCTGCTGACCCAACCTCTGACAGGCTGCGTCGTGACCAGGCAAAGAAGATTTCGCAACTGAAAAAACACCAACGGAGAGCCGGAGAAACATGCACCAGCTCCGCTTGGAAGTCAAAGATTGAAACGTTGTCCAGAGAGCAAAATCAGTGGCCGGTTCTGGCTGCTTCACGCGTGAGAATCCTGGGAATCGGATGCAGCCGGTTTTTTCCGGTCTCTATTTGTTTATTCCCCGCAGACCCCAAAAAAGATGTGGTGCCTTCCGGAAAAAATCACTTGGATTTTTGAATAGGCAAAGCATGGCGTGGTTTTTACAAGATGAAAAAAATTTCAGGCTGAGGTAGCACCGAGGGTGAATACACCTTTGCGTTGGAGTTTGGTAAAGAGAATGTGACTGTTTCAACTATCAGTTTTTTGGATTGAGTGGATTTTAGTCGAAGATGGGTTTTCAAGCGATACAACAACACTGCCAAGTCTGAAAGGGAAGTAATGAAAGACAGTTTACAACCGCTGGCTGGATTTGAGGAGATGGACCTTTCTCAAGAAGGTTTTTGTTCTTCCTGAAATTCTGATTTAGGAAAACCAATCACCTCAGGATGGCTACATCCTAATCGCCAAAAAAATCTGAAATTTGGCTCGTGCGAAGCACGTCCGATAAAAAAAGGATATTTTTTGGCTGTATAATATGGTTAGTATATGGTTAAGAAAGGATAGGGAGAAAAAACCATACTTATATAGTTTATTTTCAATAATTTGCAAAATACTTCTCAGTGTCAAACCTTCCTTTTTGCCTACTTCTCAGTGTCAAACCTTCCTTTTCTCAGTGTCAAACCTTCCTTTTTTTGGCCTTTCTCAGTGTCAAACCTTCCTTTTCTCAGTGTCAAACCTTCCTTTTCTCAGTGTCAAACCTTCCTTTTTTTTCTTCAAACCTGTGGAAAACTCGTACTTCTCAGTGTCAAACCTTCCTTTTTTTGGCCTTTCTCAGTGTCAAACCTTCCTTTTCTCAGTGTCAAACCTTCCTTTTCTCAGTGTCAAACCTTCCTTTTCTCAGTGTCAAACCTTCCTTTTTTGAGGAAGTTTTCCACAGGTCTCTATCGGCGGTCAGAGAGATTTGAGCCTGGTAATCGGGCCGCCTTTCCACTGCGGTTTGATTCCAGAATTTCAGTATTGAACTCATAGCTGGTCCAAAGTGTTATTTTGGCGTCAACGAGTTTGTTATGTCGATTTGGATCGACTTCCGGTTCCACTTCAAACTTGTCAATGACTGCCTTTGAAATCATTTCTTCAAGCGCAGCTTTAACTTCGCGCAGGTTGTCCCGCAACTGAGATCGCCGGGTCAATCCGAAGTCCTGAATAAGTGTGAGGAGTCGGATGGTGTAGGTCGTGTCCCTGCCAGCTTGAGTGTAGTGGTGAGAAAGGCGTTTATGTAATTGGCGGGCGATGACGCTTTTATACGACCAGGCTGTTTCATAGTTGAACCGACGGAAGGTCATATTCAGGATGCTTGCGGTTACCAAAGCATTGAACCGGACAAAGCATTTGGCATCCCTCCCCTGCTCTTTCCAGTCTTCAAAGCTGCGCAGACCCAGCGTTTCAAAAATATTTGATAACAGGACAGTGGTTCCATCCTGGCTTTTTATTTCCAAATTTGTTCTTGCACAGACAATCAGAGCATCCTTGATTTCATTTTTGCTGTAGCTATGCCCGACCCGTTGCAGTTCCTGTTGCAACTGATGGAGCGTGAACACAACTCCAACCTGATCATCCAGCAAGGCGCTTCGCCCATCGACCGCTAACTTGCGAAGTGCATCCTCAACCGCCTCCTCACGCTGGCCCGGATAATAATCCCGGATTACCCCATCTCTGTCTTTGAGGCTGGCAGGAAAAAGTGTCATCCGATACCCAACTTTTCGGCACTCAAATTCACGTTCTATGGACGGCAGGACCTCACGATTGGACTTCTGCATCTTTTCCCGGTCTGCCTTCCCCCAGAAATATTTTGGGATGAAGTCATAAAGCTCGATACTACGGCTATAGGGTTTATCGTTCTTGGCCAACAGGTCGAAAAAGTCCAACTGAACAGGCTTGGTTTTTTCGTATTCCTGTAATTTCTTCGCTTTGGGTGGATTCTTGGGCGGCTGTGTCATTTGGCTCCCCCATTCTTTCGCTGTTCCCGATCTATCTTTTCGTGAATTGCTTCCAGTAACCAGGTGTGGCGTGGGATCTTTATCTTCCGGAGAGCGATGAGCTGATCAATGTCATCAATCAGGGGTTTGGGAATTCGCAACTGCACACTCAATAGGTTTTTCTCTGTTTCCGCTTGAGCCACAGCCACGCTACCCCCTTTGTTGATGAGCTTTTCCACATCCACCTTTTGTTTTTTTGGTTTTTCAACAATTGCCATACTGATACCTCGTTAAAATGTTTTTAACGTTTTAATAGTTTATATTTTATACCTATTTAACGTTAAAAATATTTCTAAACAACGTTAATATCTCATTGGAAGCCTTTTCATCTTGAGGCTTTATCTCTGTAACGGACAATCCCTGGGCGGCAGCATTGCTGAAGGCTTTTCGGGAACCAATTGGCGTTTCAAGGAAGGGGATTGTTTCATTTTTGCGCAGAATTGATTCGGCGTCTTTGTTGTCATTTCCTTTGGAATCGGCCCGGTTCAGAAATGAGTAGGCTTTCAGGCGCGGGTTGACTTCCCTCATTTCTTCGATGAGGGTGGTGATTTTTTCAATGGTCCATATATCAAAAGACCGGGGCACGAATGGAATCAAAACAATGTCGGCAATACTGATGGCGGCCCGTTGGCTGGTCGTATCCCGTCCACCAGTATCAATGATGATATCGTCATATTTTCGCTTCAACCGCGTACCTTCGTTACGGACAGCCGAGCCTGTCAATTTGATTGAGGTGTACCCGGTCTCACCATTTAGGCGGTCATGGCGCAATAAAGTAAAATCGCTGGCAGTTTCCTGGTCGTCAGCATCAATTAACAACACGTCTTTTTTTTGCGCTGCACTAAGAATTGCCAAGTGCGTTGCAATGGTAGTTTTACCAGAGCCGCCTTTGATACCTCCAATAAGTAGTATCATAATAAGTTTTCCTTAACGTTAAAAAAGTATGTTTAAGACATGTTTTTATCTTAATTTACAATATTTTGCAAATTTTTCACTTTGAGAAGTAAAAAACAACAAATTCTATCGCACACGTCAAAATAACGTTAAAATCACGCTATTTTAACATTGTCAGCAAGAATCGGCAGAAACTTGGCGGTTATAGCCGAGGGATAAATGTCATCCTATCCTGCGGCGCGTGAAGGGGAAAAGGACGGATCTGAGCGTCATTTTGATAGCAACGGTGGATGGAAGTGGCTGATTATAGTTTCGTTCAATCGAAAAACATATTGCTTCTTATCGGACGGGTATACTTTCAATATTTTCAATAATTTACAGGCAATCACAGGTAGAAACGAAGCGAAAAAGCAGGGTGGGTGCTTTGGCATTGAAAAAACCGGAGTCTGCTGGGAAGAGGCCACCAAAAATGCAAAATCTGGTTTATTCGCCCTGAGAGGGCTGGAAATTTGGCGGGAATGGTTTTCCTTGACCAACTGACGAAAACCACGCCAGCGGGCAAATCAGGGCCGGTTTTTTTGCATGAACCGACCAATCGGTATATTTCAGGGTAGGTAAACCACTCAGTGAGGACCTGATATGGATGAACCGCAATCCAATTCACAATTACCTTCAGTTTATGAACTGCTCGACTAGGTCAAGGACCTGAAAAGTTTCGTGGCTTTCGTAGATGCTTTGGCGCAGGGACGAAAACAAGCGGAAGACCTGGAGCGGGACCATCCGGATTCGTATCAATACCAAGGGGGCTATGGCTGGGAAACCGGCACCATCTCGGATTTCCTGTGGGCCGCTCTGGCTTACCTCGATGACTCTTTTGAAGAGGAAAACCGAACGGAAGCTTCATGGGGTCACTTTGCCCATTTCCTCTACACGGGAAAGATTTATGAATGACGAATCACACTTGGCGAGGAACAGGAAGTGTTTTCTGACAGGAGTTTTGTGAAAAAGACACCAATTTGCAAATCTTCGTACCAACGTCGGAAACCGCTCCAAATCCAGTCTAAATCCGAAGAGAGTTTGCCTGTTCATCAAAGCTTATCGGACTCAGTGAGTTTTTTGGATTACTCCTTGACCGGCAATGCGTCACCTGCCTGGGGCGGCTCCATTCCAGCTTTGTCCAAAATGCTCCAAAAAGTTGCTAGGTCAGCTTCCATCTGGCTCAAATTTTTTCATCCAGTTGGTCAGGGTCTGGTAGTTTGGCAACCCCAGCAATTTTGCTGCTTCTGTTTTTTTTCCTTGAGCCTGTTCCATAGCCTTCCTGAGATAGTGTTGGGTGACTTCATCCAGCACCTTTTGCAAGGAAAACCCGTCTTGCAGGGGAAGATTCAACAGATTGGTTTCAGTCGCAGAAGCCATGGGAATCAGCGCTTCCTGGATATCTTTTTCCCGAATGGATTCCCCAGGCGACCACACTGCCGCACGGGTCAAAACATTCATCAATTCACGAACATTTCCTGGCCAACTGTAATTCAACAGCAGGTTTTTCGCAGCTGGGGAAAGCTGTTTCAGTTTGAAGCCAGGTTCACTTTCGCTGGCTTCCTGATTGACCTTTTGCCAGAGTTTGTCAATCAACAGGCTCAGGTCACCCTGCCGTTCACGAATGGGTGGGATTTTCAGAATTGCCACGCCCAGCCGGTAAAACAAGTCATCCCGAAATTTTTGCTCAGAAATTTCCTGAACGAGGTTCCGATTGGTAGCTGAAATGACCCGCACGTTAATGGGGATTTCTTGAATGGATCCAACCCGTGAGACTTTCTTTTCCTGGAGCACCCGCAGCAATTTGACCTGAGTCTGGAGGGGAAGCTCACCCACTTCGTCCAGAAAGATGGTTCCTTCATGGGCGGATTCAAAATATCCTTTATGGTCTTTGGTTGCCCCGGTGAACGCTCCTTTGGAATAACCGAACAATTCGGCTTCCACCAGATTTTCCGGGATTGCGCCACAATTGACGGGTTTGAAAGGCTTATCTTTTCGTGGGCTGGCTTGATGGATAGCCCGTGCCAACAGTTCCTTGCCAGTGCCGGATTCACCCAAAATCAGCACCGGAATTGAACGCGGGGCAACATACCGGGCCTTGGTAATCACCTCGCTCATGGCTTGGCTGCGATAGATGATCTCGTCGAATTCAGGTGCTTCAGGTGGCAGCCCCCGGCTTAATCTTTCCAGGTCATCGTCCGGTTTGGCCAACAAATTTGGCAAATACTCAGCCGACATGGCAAAGGGCACAGAGGCGGTTACCACGCCCTTATGCTTGTCAGATTGAATCAATTCCGCCGGGAACCTGGTTTTTCCAATGATAATCCACACTGCGGCCATCATCGGGGTGCCGGGACTCAAGTGAAAAACCAATTTACCAGCAGGATTGGCTTGCAAAACTCCCTGGATAACGGCCACCGCGCTTTCATAAATCTCGCCAAAATCGGTTGGGGTCGTCAGTTGAATAAACCGGGTTGCAATTGGGCTGGCGGTTTTGCCTTGCAACCAGACTTCATA
Source organism: Blastocatellia bacterium (assembly GCA_019695185.1). Lineage (GTDB taxonomy): Bacteria > Acidobacteriota > Blastocatellia > Chloracidobacteriales > Chloracidobacteriaceae > JAIBAN01. The sequence continues at coordinate 30,994 of JAIBAN010000072.1, forward strand.
AGCCCGGTTCTCGGGTTCGGGATAATTCGAAAGCAGGTGAATTGCATCGAATTGGCGGTCAGTCACGGCCCGGCCAATCGGCCCCAAACCGACTTTGTCAATTCCCTGGCTGGCATCCAGGTCGGTTTTTCCTATCCAGGCAAGCAGCATCTGGTTTGGCATAATGTGAAAATATAAAATATTTTTCCAAGTGTACAAATAATTTTATAACTTGTTTACAGTTTTTTCGACAGCCGCACATGAACACAATCCGTCAGGCGCGCTTGATTTGAGCAGTAAACATCAATACATCAATATTTTACCTTTTTCCTGAAGCAGTTTTGGTCATTTCCCAAATCCTTTGGCACCCCAATTGCCCAAGTGGAGTTTATCCAATTGAAAACAAGCTTGAGGAGCGAAGGAAAAATATGAATTCCCAGATGATTGCCTGTACCCAATGTGGTGCCGAAATTGAATTGACCGAAGCCTTTCAAAAGCAGTTTGAAGATCGGTTGCGCAAAGAATACTCCCAGCAATTAAGCCTGGAAAAATCGAAACTGGAGCAATCGTTAAAACAGGAATTGGAGGACCAATTCAGTTTTGAATTGCAAGACCTGCGCAGCCAATTGGACCAAAAACGGGACACCATCAAAGACTTGCAGGCGAAGGAACTCGGCTTTCGCCAACGTCAACGCGAGTTGGATGCCAAGGCTCAACAGCTTGAAGCGGAAGTTCAGACACGGGTTGAGCAGGAGAAGGTCCTCATTGCGGACCAATCCCGACAGCAAACGGAACAACGAATGGGTTTGGAGTTGCAGGATTTGCGCAACCAAATCGCGCTCCAGGAAACCCATTTAGAGGAAGCCCGCCACCAGGAGCTGGAACTGCGCCGGCAAAAACACGAACTTGCACAACGGGAAAAATCCCTTTCGCTGGAGGTTCAGCGGCAACTGGATGCTGAAAGCGACAAAATCCGTCAGGAAATTCAAACCCGGATGGGCGAGGAATTCCGGCTCAGGGAAGCCGAAAAAGACACCAAAATCGCGGGCATGTTGCGGCAGATTGAAGAGTTGAAACGAAAGGCAGAACAGGGTTCCCAGCAGGCCCAGGGGGAAGCTCTCGAAATCGTGCTGGAAAAATTGCTGCGCGAACAGTTTCCTTCGGACGACATTCAGCCGGTTCCCAAGGGGATTCGGGGCACGGATGTGATTCAGAAAGTCATCACTCAACGGGGAAATTACTGCGGGACCATCCTTTGGGAATCCAAGCGGGTGAAATCCTGGAGTGACGAGTGGATTACGAAACTCAAAGCCGACCAGCGTGAGGTCAAAGCTGATATTGCGGTCATCATCACGACTGTTCTGCCCAAGGGAATTCAGCACATTGGCTGCATTGATGGGGTCTGGGTGGCCGATTTTTCTTCGTTGCTGGGGCTGACCCTGATTTTGCGAAAAGGTCTTTATGATGTGGCCTATGCCAAACATGCCCTGGCTGGCAAAACGGAGAAAATGGACCTGCTCTACAAGTACCTCATCGGGCCTGAATTCCGCCAATTGGTTGAGGTGCTTGTCAGTACCTCGCAAACAATGCAACGGGACCTGGAGAGTGAAAAACTGGCCATGACCAGAATTTGGGCCCGGCGCGAAAAACAAATTGCCCAGGCTGTATTGAATACGGCGCGAATGTATGGCGATTTGCAGGGGATTATCGGGACCTCTCTGCAACCAATTTCCACGCTGGAACTGCCGGCTGAAACCGCAATCGGCGACCTTGGCAAAATAGCTCCTGGCACCACTTGGGAGGGACCAATTGATACGAATTCCATTACCAATTGACGGATCGGGCGAATTCGTGAAAGGAAACCAAACCGAACTTCCTGGAGGAAACATGGCTGAAAACCTGACCGGTTCATCACCAATCACCAACCATCCAAATTCGAAGGACCAAGAACTGCGCTACATTCAACTGCTGGAAAAATTGGCTGCTTCTTTTGGACTGAGCGGCATTCCCCGCGAACGGTGGACCCTTTTTGAGAATTATCTGCGGCCAGCCCATCCGCCCCTGCTGAAATTCCTGGAACGGCACAACCTGAAATTTCCCACTTCCCGTGGGCTTGACGGGCCGATTCATTTTCTGTGCAATACCGATTTTTCCCTGGCGGTAAGCCATGTCCACAGTACCCAGGCGGATTTCGGCTATTTGGTGTTGCTCATCAAACATGCCACCGGTGAAGTTTTTTCCACGGTTGAGCACACCATTCACCGGGTCGCCTATCGGTATAGTCACGGCAAAGTTGTGACCGACGTGCAGGAAATGCTGGTGCGTGCCTTTTATCTTCCAGGGGAACGTGGTGTATTGTCACGCATCCGGCATGGGAATAGTGAAATCGTGCGGTTTCTGGACCGTGGCCACATTACGCATCCAGACCGTTTCACAACCCGTACCTATTGGGTTCAGCTCTGTGGACGCTGCCACTAACCAGGCTTTTTTCTCTCGGCCAAACCCAACCCTGCGCTGCGCTGCAAACCCTGTCAGCATGAAGAATTTGCCGAAGCCGAAGGCGCAATTTAGAATGAAAAATGAAAAATCAAAGAAGTTGAAATCCAAAACTCAAACCGAACAGCTCAAAACTCCTTATGATTACTGGCGAATTGAAATCACAAATTGACCGCATTTGGGATGCCTTTTGGTCGGGGGGGATTTCGAACCCGCTCGAAGTCATTGAACAATTTACCTATCTGCTTTTTATCAAACGGCTGGACGAACTCCACACCGCGCAGGAAAAGAAGGCCAACCGGCTCAACCGTCCGATTGAGAACCCGGTGTTTCTGCCCTTGCAGTACAAAATGCGCTGGTCGCATTTCAAAAACTTCGACCCGCAAAAAATGTATGAAGTCGTTTCGACCCAGGCGTTTCCCTTTATCAAGGAAATGCACGGCGACCGCGAAGACTCCACCTATTCGCACCACATGAAGGACGCCCGGTTTACCATTCCGACGCCGGGGCTGCTGGCCAAAGTGGTGGAAATGATTGACAAGGTGCCCATGGAGGACCGCGACACCAAGGGCGACATCTACGAGTACATGCTCGGCAAGATCGCCACCGCCGGGCAGAACGGCCAATTCCGCACGCCCCGCCATATCATCAAAATGATGGTGGAACTGGTGGCTCCCAAGCCCGACGACATCATCTGTGACCCGGCCTGTGGGACGGCGGGCTTCCTCATGGTGGCCGGTGAATACCTGCGCGAGCGGCACCCGGAGATTTTCACCGACGCGGCCCGCAAGTGGCACTTCAATGAAACCTGTTTCCACGGATTTGATTTCGACTCGACCATGTTGCGCATCGGCAGCATGAACATGCTCCTGCACGGGATTGAAAACCCGGACATCCGCTATCGGGATTCGCTCGCGCAGGAAAACGCGGCGGATGAGGAACGCTACACGCTGATTTTGGCCAATCCGCCTTTTGCCGGTTCGCTCGACACCGAGCAATGCGCCAAAAACCTGCAACAGATGGTCAAAACCAAAAAAACCGAATTGCTCTTTATCGCGCTCTTTCTGCGGTTGCTCAAAACCGGAGGCCGCGCCGCCGTGATTGTCCCTGACGGGGTGCTCTTTGGGTCTTCGGGCGCGCACAAGACGCTCCGCACGGCGCTGGTGGACGAGCATAAACTGGAGGCCGTGATTTCCCTCCCGTCGGGTGTCTTCAAACCCTACGCTGGCGTCTCAACCGCCATTCTGTACTTTACCCGGACCAACTCCGGCGGGACGAACCACGTTTGGTTCTACGACGTGCAGGCGGATGGCTTTTCGCTCGATGACAAACGCGATCCCGTGGAGGCCGACGACCTGCCCGACGTGATTCGACGCTGGCGGGAACGCGACCCGCAGCGCGACACCGACCGCACCGCCAAAGCCTTTTGCGTGCCGGTTGCCGAAATCCGGGAAAACGGATACGACCTTTCCATCAATCGCTACAAAGAGGTTTTGCACGAGGAAGTCACGTATGACCCGCCGAAGGTGATTTTGGCCCGGTTGCGAGCTTTGGAACGGGAAATTGACCAGGATTTGGAAGAATTAGAGCAATTGCTTCAAGGAAAATGAATTTTTGACATAGTGAAATATTAAATTCATTGAAAATGAGCTATTGAAAGGCATCAATATTTTATGTTCTTAAAGAGTAAAAAACTTGGAGATATTTGTGAGTTTGTAAATGGTGGTACACCTGATACTAAGGTAAGAAAATACTTTGAAGGTAAAATCCCTTGGATAACAAGTGCCGATATTAATGGTCAAATGGTTACTAAAGCCCGAAGTTTTATTACTGAAGAAGCTATTTCCAATTCTGCAACTAATCTGATTCCTAAAGGCACGATATTACTCGTTACGCGAACAGGCGTTGGGAAGGTGGCAATAACTGGAATGGATTTGTGCATAAGCCAGGACCTGACGGGAATTTTCCCCCAATCAGAAAAGCTTGATACTAATTTTCTTGCTCATTTTTTGAGATCAAAAAAGCCTTATTTTGTTTCTTACCAACGGGGTGCAACCATAAAGGGAATTACACGCGAGGTTGTTGAAAATTTATCAATCCCGCTCCCTCCCCTCGAAGACCAGCGCCGCATCGCGGCCATTCTCGACAAAGCCGATGCCATCCGCCGCAAACGCCAGGAAGCCATCAAACTGACGGATGAGCTTTTGCGGTCGGTGTTTTTGGAGATGTTTGGCGACCCGGTGACAAATCCGAAGGGGTGGGAAAAACAAATTCTTGGTGATATTGTGGAAAGAATTGTGGTTGGTCACGTTGGCCCCACATCCCATGCCTATTGTGAAAGTGGTGTCCAATTTTTAAGAACACAAAATGTTAGGAGGTTAAAGATTAACCGCAAAGATATTCAGTTCATTACCGATGAGTTCCATAAGAAACTGAAAAAATCGACCCTGCGAACTGGTGACGTTTTAATTTCAAGAGTTGGAGCTAATAGAGGGATGGCCGCTGTCGTTCCAGAAGATTTAGATGGCGTAAACTGTGCAAACATTATTATTATTTCTTGTGGTAGCTATCTAAAACCTGAATTTCTTGCATTTCTTGTAAATTCGTCTTCGGGCCAAGCATCGCTCATGAGGGAATCTGTTGGATCAGCACAAGGAGTGATAAATGTTGAAACAGTAAAAAAATGGGAAATTTTAGTACCTTCTTTTAAAGTCCAAGAAAAATTTGCATGGATTGTGAAAAAAATTATCGAAAATGAAGAAAAACAAATTAATAGTTTACTAGCTCAAGAAAATTTATTTAATTCATTAGTTCAGCGTGCTTTTCGCGGTGACCTGTAGTGTTGAGTTTCTGGCTAGCAGCCGAAAACAATAAAAATTGGAAGTAAAAAATTAAAAATTCAGTGAGTGAAGGCAAGCTTATGATCGAAATCCACAAGAAGGTTGATAAAGACCAGAATCAGGTTGTGCTTCAGATGTCGGCGGCGGAATTTGACCAACTCGAAAAAGTCCTCCAGGAAACCGGCTTGGTGACCATCACCGAAGACGCGGAAACTAATGAACCCCGCGAATCGGCTGATGCAACGTGGCAGGAGGAACAGCGGTGGATGCGTGAACATCGGGCCGAATACGTGGGCCAATGGGTTGCACTTTCAGGGTATAACCTGATTTCCCATGGTCTGAATGCCAAGGACGTTTTCGCGGAAGCCAAAGCCAAGGGGTATAAAAACCCGCTGTTTACCCAAATTGAAGCCGCCGATGAGTTTCAATTCGGAGGGTGGATTTAGCCAAAATCAGCTTGCATCCGGGAAAAGCTCCTTGGCAGAATTATTTTTGTAATGGCGGGGACAAAAGGATTCTTTATGAATAATGACCAATTGATTTTGTCAAAACGCATCACCATTGACCCGGAGATTTGCCACGGGAAGCCCTGCGTTCGGGGGCTGCGGTATCCGGTTGAGATGATTTTGGAACTGCTCAGTTCCGGCATGACTCCAGAAGAAATTCTGGCGGATTATGACGACCTGGAACGCGAAGACATTGAAGAGATTGGGAAATCTAAAATTAAAAATTAAAAATTAAAAAATTGAGAAGTGAAGAAGTTTATGCAAAAAGATATTGTCAAAAGAACATTTGATTTTGCAGTAACTATCATCAAACTCTGTCAGCAATTGGATGCACATCCAGGAGCAGCGCGAACACTCAGCAAACAGTTGATTCGCTCCGGAACTTCAATCGGGGCAAATATCGAAGAAGCTCAAGCCGGTCAAAGCAGGGCCGACTTTATTAGCAAAACCTCAATTGCACTCAAAGAAGCGCGCGAAACCAGCTATTGGTTGCGGTTGCTGACAGCAACGGCCATCGTGCCGACTTCAATGATTGTAGAAATTCAGGGCGAGTCTGAACAAATTACAAAAATCCTTGGAGCAATCGTTTCTAAAAGCAAAAACAATATCAATTAAAAATTAAAAATTAAAAATTAAAAATAAGAAAACTTGAAAATAGTTATTGGTAAAAAGCACTCTTGCAACTTGCGCTATATTCTTTTTCAAACCAAAAACACATACACTTTTTCTTCTTCTTTTTTAATTTTTAATTTTTCCTTTTTAATTGTTTTTTTATGACAAATTTCTCGTTTTTGCAAAAGGAATGGCCTGACTTGTACGAAGCGGCAACCAAGGCCGAGGCGTTGGCCTTTGCCGATGCGCGGGCCGGGTGTTTTTATGCGCGCCGGACGCTGGAACTGGCGGTTGAGCGGCTCCACTGGGTTGAATTCAGGCGAAATCTGACCAAAGACGATAATCTCAGCTCAATGATTTGGGACCTGGAGGCCCGGAACTGTTTTCCTGCCGGTATTTCACCCAAACTCAAGTTGATTCGCAAAAACGGGAACGACGCGGCGCACAGCAAACGGGTTATCAGCCAGTTTGATGCGCTTCAGGCGACGAAAGAACTGTTTCATGTGCTTTACTGGCTGGTGCGGACCTATACCCGCCGCCCGCTTGCGGAACTGGAGGGATTGGCGTTTGACCAAAGCTGGCTTGAGAAATTAAAGGCATCGGTTAAACCGCAGAGCGCGGAACAACTGCGCAAACTGGAGGAAGAACTCCGCGAACGTGACCGGCAACTGGCCGAGGAACACGCCAAACGGGTTTCCCTTGAGGAACGGCTGGCCGAACTGACGGCGCTGGTCAACGCCAAACAGCACAACCGGGCAGTCCCGGATACGCACGACTATTCCGAGGCCGAAACCCGCAGCTACATCATTGACCTGTTGCTCAAGGAAGCCGGATGGAATCTCTCCAAGCCCGAAGACCGGGAGTTTCCAGTCACCGGAATGCCGAACAACACTGGCGACGGTTTTGTGGATTATGTCCTCTGGGGCGATGACGGCACGCCTTTTGCCATTGTCGAAGCCAAACGGACCACCAAAGACCCACGCATCGGACAGCAGCAGGCCAAGCTCTATGCTGATTGTCTGGAGGCGCGCTATGGGGTCCGTCCGGTGATGTTTCTGACCAACGGCTTTCAAACCTGGTTTTGGGATGACCTGGAATTTCCGCCGCGCACGGTGCAAGGGTTTTACACCAAGGATGAATTGCTGCTTTTGCAGCAGCGCCGGACGACCAAAGTCAAACCCGGACAGGAACTCATCAACCACGAAATCGTCGAACGCTCGTACCAAATCGAAGCCATCCGCCGGGTGGTTGACCAGTTTCACGAAAAACGCCGCCGGGCGCTGGTGGTGATGGCGACCGGTTCGGGAAAAACCCGTACCGTGATTGCGCTGTGCGAACTGCTGCAACGCTGCAACTGGGCCAAGCGGATTTTGTTTCTGGCTGACCGAAAGGCATTGGTGAAGCAGGCTGTCGGAGCGTTCAAAGCCCACTGGAAGGAGTCAAATCCGGTCAATCTGGTTACGGATAAAGAGGAGACCGGCAGCCGGGTCTACGTTTCGACCTACCCGACGATGATGAACCTGATTAACGACATGCAGGGCAACCAGCGGCGGTTTGGCGTGGGGTATTTTGACCTGATTGTGATTGACGAGGCGCATCGCTCGGTTTATCAGAAATATCGCGCCCTGTTTGAGTATTTCGACGGCCTGCTGGTCGGGTTGACGGCGACCCCCAAGGATGAGGTCCACATCAACACCTACGAACTGTTTGACCTGAAGAACGGCATGCCGACCTATGCCTATGACCTGGACGAAGCCGTCAAGGACAGGTATCTGGTTCCGCCCCAGGCGCTTGAGGTGCCCACCAAATTCACCCGCGAAGGCGTTGATTACAACCACCTTTCCGAAGCCGAAAAAGAGCAGTGGGAGGAACTCGACTGGGACGAAGACGGTGCAATGCCTGAACGGGTCGAGGCTCCGGCGCTCAATTCCTGGCTGTTTAACGCCGACACGGTGGACAAAATCCTGGAATTCCTGATGTCTCACGGTTTGAAAGTCGCCGGCGGCGACCGATTGGGGAAAACCATCATCTTCGCCAAAAACCACGACCACGCAATGTTTATCCAGGCCCGTTTTGATGCGAATTATCCCAAGGAAAAAGGGAGTTTTGCCCGTGTCATTGACGTGCAGGAAGCCTATGCGCAAAACCTGATTGATGATTTTTCGCAGCCGGACAAGTCGCCCCACATTGCCATTTCAGTGGATATGCTCGACACGGGCATTGACGTGCCGGAAGTGCTGAATCTGGTCTTTTTCAAGCCCGTGCGATCCAAGACAAAGTATTACCAGATGATTGGGCGGGGCACCCGCCTCTGCAAAAACATCTTCGGGCCGGGAGCAGACAAGGAGTTTTTCTACATTTTTGATTGCTGCGACAATATCAGGTTTTTCAACCACAACCTGGGAAGAAGCTCCGGCAGTCCACAGCCTTCCCTGAGTGCCAAACTCTTTACCGGGCGGCTGCACCTGCTCAACGCTCTGGGACAGACGGAACCTTCCGCCACCGACCTGAGCGTGTTTTCAGGTGAAATTAAAACCATGCTCCAACGCGAAATCGGAGCCATGAACCCGCAGAATTTCCTGGTTCGCCCGCACCATCAACTGATTGAGAAATTCCGGAACAACCCCGTTTGGGAAAACCTGACGCCGGAGGATATGGCGGAAATGGCCAACCATCTGGCCGGGCTGCCAACCGAGCTTGAGCCGGAGGACGAAACCGCCAAACGCTTTGACATGCTGATTTTGAAGCTGCAAATGGCGGTGCTGCAAAAACACCCGTCCTTTGAAACGCTCCGCCGGAACGTGCAGGAAATCGCAGTCAAACTTTCGGAAAAAGCCACGGTTCCGATGATTGCCGCAAACCTCGAATTGATTTTGGAGGTCCTCACGGATGACTACTGGGCCAACATCACCCTGCCTTTGCTTGAAACCATGCGCCGGCAACTGCGGAATCTGGTCCAGTTTATTGATAAACGAGAGCGGAAGCTGGTTTATTCGGATTTTGCCGATGAACTGGGCGAAGTAAAAGAAGTGCAGATTTCTGCCTATGCCGCAGCCGTGGATTTTGTCCAATATCGCAAAAAAGTGCTGGAGTTTTTAGAGCGGCACGAGAACCACCTTGCCCTCCGAAAGCTCAAACACAACCAGCCCATCACGGCCCTCGACATCCAGGAACTGGAGCGGTTTCTCTTTGAATCGGGAGAAATTGGCAACCGGGAAGACTTTGAAAAGGTGTTTGGCAAACAGGACCGGTTGGGAACCTTTATTCGCAATCTGGTTGGACTGGACCGGGCGGCGGGCAAAGCGGCGTTCAACGACTATCTTTCCAACAAAACTCTGACGGCCAATCAAATTCAATTCATCAACCTGATTATTGATTATTTGACCCAAAACGGGGTTATGGACGCCCAAATGCTCTACGAATCACCTTTCACCGATTTCAACCCCAATGGTCTGGATGGCGTCTTTGCCGATGATGATGCCGACCGGATTGTGGAAATCCTGAAAGAAATCGAGACAAACGCAGCGGCCTGACTGGAACATGGGCAACACTTTTTTAAAGGGAAAGGAAACTCAGCAAAAGGAAGTTAAAAATCACCTTTTTCTAAACCAAACTATCAAAATGTGCCCAAGTTAAAATACTTCCCGGGTTTCTTCTGAACTTTTGCAAAACGCGCCCAAGGCGCATGAAAATTAGGGTTTTTTGAGTAGAATCACGGCAACCAGACTGGTGACCTGTCAAGGAGGCGCATGATGCCAGGGATAATCGAGTTTCCAACCGTG
>JAIBAN010000159.1 GCA_019695185.1 Blastocatellia bacterium
CAGGGGTTGCGCTCCGCTTCACACCCTGGCTACCAGATGGCCTTCCTCCGGAAGACTCCAAGGTATGGTCAAGCCGGTTCGAGTTCAATCGCTGGTTGGCCGAAAAAAGCAATCCCCAGTCAACCCTCAACCCTGAACCCGAAACCCGAAAAATAAACCCCCATATATTGGTTTGAGTTATCTATAGACTTCATGCGTCTGGAACGGCACACCACCACGGATGAGAAAGGGGGCCTCCTCAGCCCTCAGCCCTCAGTCCTATTTTCACCCCTGGGAATGGTAATTGATGCGGAGTGAGTGTTATAAAGCAAAGGCTTGACCAGTACCGAATCCGCCAAATGGCCAGCTATTGGTTGTTTAGAGAGACCTCCACAACCCCAATCAAGCTCATTTTGACGTTCCAGTAATCATGGTTGCCATTTACTGCCAGCAGGCTGTCCGTAATTTCATTCTTGGGATGCTTCTGTTTTGGTCCTGTGGAATGGGAAATCTGTTGGCTGCGGGCGGAACCAAGGCACCAGGGGGACCGCCAGTCGGGTCCTCGGATCCGCCACCGGGGCTGGTCAATCAGAGTGAACAGGAGGACCCGGCCAGTGCGAGCCGTCTGACCTTTCAGTCATTCCCGCCGGGTGACGGCCTTTCCGACATTCACGCCATTACCTTTGACCGGAAAGGGTATTTATGGATTGGCACCATCAATGGGCCGGCCTACTACAATGGACGGGCCTGGACGGTATTGAACCTGCCCAATCAAAAACTGTCCAATTGGGTGCGGTGCATGATGCTGGCTTCGGATGGCAGTCTTTGGTTCGGCTCCGAAAGCGGTGGGCTGGCTCGTTTCAAAGACGGGACCTGGACGGCTTTTACCACGGAGAATGGATTGCCCGACAACGGCGTCCGGACCATTCTTGAAACTGCTGATTTCAACAACGGGCATTTTCTTTGGGTGGGAACGTTTGGTGGCGGAGTGGCCCGGCTCAATCTGACAGTTTTGGATCAGAAAAAACGCGCCACGTCTGAAGTCCCGTTATGGACGTATCTGAATGGGACTGCCGGTTTACCCAGTCCGTATGTGTACCAGTTGCTTGAAACCTCTGGGTCCACAGGAGCCAAGGAAATCCTGGTCGGTACGGGTGGCGGAATGGCCCGACTGGATGAACAAGGACACTGGACCGTGTGGAATACCGAAAACAGCCCATTGCCCAGCAATGCGGTACTCAGTTTATTGGAAAGCACGACCGAATCAGGCGCAAAGGCGCTCTGGATGGGCACTGAAAAAGGTTTGGTTTGTTACAGTCAGGGGCATTGGGAAACCTATGACCGGAGGAACGGTTTTCCCGAAGGTTCCATCCTTTCCCTGATGGAAACTGTTTCACCGCTGGGAAAATCCCTGTGGATTGGAACCCAGGGCAGTGGTCTCATCCGGCTGTCCAACGGTCATATGACCATTTTTGACGAGCAATCCGGTTTGAGTAACAAACTGGTGGTGAGTCTGGCTCAAACCAAAACGGCTGCCGGTTTGACGCACACAATTTGGGTTGGAAACAGCCGGGGCGGTTTGGCGCGTTTGAGAGTCGGGGGCTGGGCCACACTGGATACGCGCTCCGGCCTGCCCAGCAACCAGGTCTATCGGTTTTTGGAGACCAAAGGGGAGAACGGTCGGACTGTTTTCTGGCTGGCCACCTATGGTGGTTTGGCCCGTTGGGAAGCCGGAAAATGGCAGATTTTCAATACTTCCAACAGCCAATTTCAATCCAACATTGTTGAAACCCTCCTTGAAACCAGCAATCCCGACGGGACCAAAGTCATCTGGGTCGGAACTTTTCAATCCAATTTCGGCGGATTGATGCGCTTCGAAAAGGGGAACTGGGTACTTTATAGCCGGGAAACCGGGCTGCCGGACAACCGGGTCACCCGGTTGCTTGAAACTGTCTCCGAAAGCGGGAACAAAGTGCTTTGGGTGGCAACTTACGGCGGGGGGGTGGGGCGACTGGAGAACGGGGTCTGGTCCAAGCTCGACACCACCAACGGATTGCCCGACAGCCGCACCCAGTCGCTTTTGGAAACCACTGCATCCAATGGAATCCGCACCCTCTGGATTGGGACCTTTGGCGGTTTGGTCCGGTTGGAGGGAGGAAACCGGACGGTTTATGATGTTTCCAACGGATTGCCCAACAATGGTGTACTGGATTTGCTCAACACGGTCACACCTGAAGGGAAACCCTGTCTGTGGATTGCCACCAATGGCGGAGGGGTGGTCCGGTTTGATTACACCGAATCTCCTCCCAAATGGACAGTTTTTAACGAAACTTCGGTTCCCCCGCTGGGCCATAACATTGTGTTTCAGGTCCGGGAAGACGCCCAAAAACGCATTTATCTTGCCACCAACAAAGGCGTGACCCGTCTCACTCCCCGAACTCCAACCGCAGAAGACCCGGCGGCTTATCAGGCTTATACGTTTTCAGCCAGTGACGGTCTGCCCAGTGTTATTTGCAACTTTGGGGCGTCGGCGGTGGACAGCAAAGGGCGGATTTGGGTGGGAACCAATGGCGGGGCAGCCGTGTTTGACCCGCGCACCGAAGTGATTGATGAAACGGTCAAACCGCTTTTGATTGAACAGGCAGTGATTACCCCGACGGAAACACCGTTTGCCGTGGGCCAGGCTCTCTCCTATGCGGAAAACAATTTACGGTTTGAATTTTCCCTGCTCAGTTTTTTCCGCGAATCGGAATTCCGGTACCGCACCCAGTTATTGGGATTTGACCAGGCTCCCACTGGATGGACGTCTGATTTCAAAAAGGAATATACCAATCTGGCGGAAGGCCGGTATGTCTTTCGGGTTTGGGCCAAAAACCATGTCGGAGTAATTTCCGGCCCGGTGGAATACACGTTTGTCATCAAAGCCGCTCCCTGGCGAACCTGGTGGGCATATTTCGGATATCTGGTACTGGCGCTCATGGTTGGGTATCTGGCGGTGTATGCCCGCGTCCAGTCGCTCAATCGGCAGAACCGGATTCTGGAGGCAAAAATTTCCATCCGCACGGCGGAACTGGCCGAAAAGGTTGACCTTCTTAAAGAATCGGAACAGCGCGCCCGTTCCGCCAGTCGGGCCAAAAGCACCTTTTTGGCCAACATGAGCCACGAACTGCGGACTCCACTCAATGCGGTATTGGGATTTGCCCAGTTGATGGAACGGGAGCGGGGCCGCAAGCCCTCCGACTATGAAAAACTGGGCATCATCATTCGCAGTGGCGAGCACCTGTTGGGACTGATTGACGATGTGCTGTCAATCACCAAAATCGAGGCCGGCAGGGTCATGCTCAAAGAGGATCCCTTCAATTTGTGCCGCCTGATTGCGAGCCTGGAGGAAATGTTCCAATTTCGGGCCGAAGCCAAAGGACTGACCTATCGGGTTGAGGTCAGTGGTTCAATTCCGGCGCTGGTCTACGGGGATGAAGGAAAATTGCGGCAGGTCCTCATCAATCTGATTGGCAATGCCTTCAAATTCACCGAGGCGGGCTCGGTTCTGGTGCTGGTCGAGGCCAGAGAAGACCGCATTTCCTTTGCCATTGAGGATACGGGCTATGGTATTGCGGCAGAGGAAATCAAGAAACTCTTTCAACCGTTTGGCCAAACCGAAAGCGGGCAAAAGGCGCAGGAGGGAACGGGGCTGGGGCTTGCCATCAGCCAGGATTTCGTGCGCTTGATGGGCGGTGTCATTACTGTGCGGAGCGAACTGGGTTGCGGAACCACGTTCCGCTTTGAAATTCCGTTGCGTCCGGCTTGCGATGTGGTGTTGGAGGAACAGTCCCGCCGGGTCGTGGGATTGGCACCAGGGCAGCCGCCGCTCCGGATTCTGGTGGCGGACGACCAGGAGGAAAACCGGCGGATTCTGGTGGAGCTGCTCTCGTCGGTCGGCTTTGAAGTACGCCCGGCCCAAAACGGACAGGAAGCCGTGTCTGTCTGGCAGAATTGGCAGCCTCACTTGATATGGATGGATATGGTCATGCCCGAAATGGACGGCCTGGAGGCCACCCGGCACATCCGGGAACTGGAAAGTCTTGGGAGTTTAGGAAGCCCAGGGAGTCCAGGGAATCTTGAGCGTCCAGGGAGTCTTGAGAGTCTGGGGAGTCTAGGGAGTCAGAACCTTTTGGGAGAAAATAAGAATGACCGGGAATCCGAAACAAGTAGTTCGACTCCCAAGACCCCCAAGACTCCCAAGACTCCCAAGACTTCTATACTGGCGCTCACTGCCAACGTCTTTACCCAGGACCAGGAAGCTATCAAGGCGGCGGGCTGTGACGATTTTGTGCCCAAACCATTTCGGGAGGCCGTGATTTTTGAAAAAATGACGCTCCATCTGGGAGTCCGGTACCGGTATCAGGAGGCTGACCCCGCACTTGCCCCGGCTCCGGTTTTGGAAGCTTCAGGTCGAATGATGACACCTGAACGACTGTCCTCCTTGCCAACCGATTGGTTGGCACAACTCCAAAATGCTTTGAATATCGGAGATATTGAACTGGCCAACCAGATTACCGACCAGATTCTGGCAGTTGACGAGGGGCTGGGCCTGGAGCTGAAAAAGCACATCCGCAGCTACCGGTTTGACGATATTCTGAATGTGATTGAAAACGTCTGAAATCATTTGCGAATTTCCATTTGCGATTTGCGATTGCTGAAAAATCAACCCTTATCTGTTCATCACAAACGGCAAATGGCAAATGGCAAATGGTCATTGGCCAATGCACGAGGTGCCTGCGATGTACCCGCTGGCCCAGGCCCACTGGAAGTTAAAGCCACCAATCCGTCCATCCACGTCGCAGATTTCCCCACAAAGAAAAAGCCCCGGTGTGATGCGTGATTCCATCGTGTTGAGGTGGATTTCAGCGAGAGGGATGCCGCCAGCAGTGACTTCGGCAAATTCAAACCCGCGATTTCCGGTGATGGGCAAAGGTAGCGCGGTGAGGAACCGGACCAGATTTTTTCGCTGCTCCCGACCTAATTGGTTGCACAGGGTGGCCGGTTCCACTCCCGCCTGTTCGCAAAGCGCCCGGAGCAGCCGTTCGGGCAAGTGTTCGCGCAGGTGAGTCAGAACCGAATGTTTTCCAGCCTGCAACAAACTTGCCTCACATGCTTCGGACGTGGTTCCCGGCAGCCAGTTGACAATCAGTTGAACATCAGGCTGGCGGGATTGCTCGTCCAGAAAGTAGCGGCTGATGTCGAGTATCGCCGGCCCCGACAGACCAAAATGGGTGCAGAGCGTTGAGTTGGTGAAGGAATGGAGCCGTTTTCCGTTGGACAGGCGGACCTCCAGCGTGGCGGGGACCGTCAATCCGCTGAGTTCACGCAAAAAATAATGCTGTGGGAGGAGCAACGGGACCAGGGCCGGAAAAATTCGTTCGGTTAGACTGTGGCCCAGGGAACGGGCCAGTCCATACCCTTTTCCATCCGAACCGGTTTTGGGGAGGCTCTTCCCGCCTGTTGCCAGCACGATTTTGATTGCTTCGAGCTCACCCCAGGGGCCGGAAACCAGAAAACCGGCTTCCGTGCGCCGGATTGCCTCCACCCGGCAGGGAAATTTCAGCCGCACCCCCAGCCGTTCGGCTTCGCGCAGCAGGGCATTCAAAACGGTTTTGGCGCTGTCACTGGTGGGAAAGAGCTTGCCGGTGTCTTCGGTTTTGAGTTCAACACCGATTTCCCGGAAAAATGTGATGGTCTGGGGTACGTCAAAGCGGCGCAACACTTTTTTGATGGCAGGGCGCGACGAACCGGCAAAAGCAGTTTCATCCACCTGTGCATGGGTGACGTTGCAACGGGTGCCACCGGAAATCAGGAGTTTGGCTCCGATTTTGCGGGCTCCCTCCAGCACCGTAATCTGGTGGTTGGGATTGGTCCGGGCTGCCCAGATGGCGGTCATGAGTCCGGCGGCTCCTGCGCCAATAATGAGAATGTCGGTCATGAGGTGGTGGTTTTTCCTTCGGTGTTGGATTGGATGGTCAAACCCTACGAAAGATTTCACCTTGCCCGCAAGCCAAGACACTTGCACAAAGCAGGAATTTGAAGCGTAATCAATTTTTACTCATTTTTTCTGGAAGGTTTCAGCCTATGCCGCACGGATTTACAGTCATGTGGGCCAAAGACCAATGTGTAAAACTGCAAAAGGCCGGTGAAGCCGGCAAACCCGTGACTGTATTATTTGGCGGGATTCACCAATCTGCGCCTTCGTTGAAACGGGCAGGGATAGAATCCGGTGACGTGGTGTTCCCACTGTGGGTCAACCAAAAGAATCTTTATGTGCTGACTGGTGTTGTGGTGGAGGAGTTGATTGACTTATCCGCCTACGCGGTCAACCAATTGGGGATGGACCCGGTTGAGATTGAGGGGCGTCCTGAATATGCTATCAAGCAATTGATAGGGGAAAAATTTGGCTACCTGGGGCACCGCAGTCCCTACGGTTGCGGCATCGAGGTTTTTTTAGTTGAGCGTTCCACAGTGCTTCGGTTTGATAATCCGGTTCCGGGTGACCAGCTTTCCGCAATCAGGTTTTGTCCTCGCAAATCCCCGCCTGCCGGATTGCTCCATGTGGATGAGGGGAAACTCAAATCCAATGTCAGCTTGAGTGGAAATATTCGACGGCTGTGTCCTGAAACCGCCCGGTCTTTTGCCCGGTTGGTTGGCTTGGAAAACAGTGGGCTTTGATAAACCCGGAACCGGATTTTCATGATTTCCGAAATCATCAGCTTGAAAGAATTCTTCAAGACCTCCCGGTTGGGGCCTATTCACCTGGGCCTAACCCAAGCTGCCCTTCGGGAACTTTGGGGGGAGCCTGATGACCAAGGCGGCACCTCACGGAAATACCGAAAGCCGGCATTATGGAAATATGGGGATATTGAGTTTTGTTTTGACCGTCAAACCTGGGAACTGGACCTGATTTTGCTGAACTTCTGGGAACCGGTGGTTCCGTCGGGCGGCAGGGCAATCAATCTCGACCCGTGGGTGATTCATGGCGGAATGGAACCGAATGACCTGCTGACCCATTTCCAACAGGAGCGATGGTCATATTGGGAGGTCGAACCATTCAGTCCGGGAACCCGCCATTTTGTCGTAAACTCAACCGTCACGTTGGTGTTTGTTCCTGAAACTGAAGAAAACTGGTACGGAATGCGGGGATTGCGGAAAGTCTATGCCTCGCACGAGGATGGCCTACAGGGCGGACGACCTGCGTTGCACATTTGAACCTGAGCTTGAGAAGTGGTTGACTTCTAAAAAACAACAATGCAGTGACAGAATTTGATGGCCGCTGGATGAACAAACATCCTCATAAGAAATGAAAATGGGACAAAAGACAAATGAAGTCACCCTGACCGGCATATCCAAACGGTTTGGCACGTTGCGAGCCCTTGACCAAGTTGATTTTTCCGTGAAAAGCGGGGAAATCCATGCTTTGTTGGGCGAGAACGGGGCCGGCAAGTCAACCTTGATGAAGGTCCTGTTCGGCTTGTGCCGTCCGGATGCGGGAAAGATAACCCGCAACGGTCAGCCCCTGCTGATTCGAACACCGCAGGACGCCGTACAAAACCGGATTGGAATGGTTCACCAGCATTTTCATCTGGTTGATTCGTTTACCGTCCGGGAAAATGTCGTGCTGGGAAAACGGGCTTTCCCCAAAAGAACGGGGACGCCCTCCGCAGGCTTTGCGCCGGAACGGTTGGAAACCGCTGCGACGCGCTTACAGCTTGGCAATGTGTTGGAACGCAAGGTTGGCTCCCTTTCAGTCGGGGTCCGGCAACGGGTGGAGATTCTCAAGGCGCTGGCCTTCGCGGCTGAATTTCTGTTGCTCGACGAACCCACTTCGGTACTTACCCCGCAGGAAACCGAGGATTTGTTTCAGACCCTGCGGGAACTGCGTCAGCAAGGGGTTGGGATTGTCCTGATTACCCACAAACTGAAGGAAGTGCTTTCCGTCTGTGACCGGGTGACGGTCATGCGCCAGGGGCAGGTGGTGGGCATGCTCCCGATTGCCGCAGCCACCGAAAACGAACTGGCCCGAATGATGGTGGGGCGCGCAATTTCCGGCCCCAAAACCAACCGCGCAGAGTCAGGCCGGGAGGCCCGGCTGGTGGTGGATTGCCTGACCACGCCACGGACGGAAGGACAGGTTGCGTTGCAATCCATTTCCTTCGAAATCCGCACGGGGGAAATTTTCGGCATTGCAGGCGTGGATGGAAACGGGCAAACCGAATTGGCCGAATGTCTGGCCGGAATCCGGGCCGCCACAGGGAAGGTTTGGTTGGAAGGGCAGCCGGTCACGGGAAACCGCCGCGAACGAATTCAGGCCGGGCTGGCCTATGTTCCCCAGGACCGACGAAATGAAGGTCTGGCGCTGGATTTTTCACTGGCGGAAAACGGCATTCTGGGGGTTGAAAACCGGCGTGATTTTCGCTTTGGCCCATTTCTCAATCCGGCAGCCATCCACCGTCATGTTGCCGGGCTGATGCAGAAATTTGATGTCCGGGCCGCCAGTCCAGCCGTTCCGGCCCGTTCACTTTCTGGAGGAAACCAGCAAAAGCTCCTGTTGGCACGGGAACTGGCCTTTGTGCCGAAACTGTTGATAGCCGTCAATCCGACCTGGGGCGTGGACATCGGAGCCATTGAAAATATCCATCGGATTCTGCTTGATTTACGGGCGGCAGGAGGGAGCATCCTGCTGATTTCAACGGAACTGGATGAACTCTATGCTCTTTGTGACCGCTTTGCGGTTCTGTCCGGT
>JAIBAN010000073.1 GCA_019695185.1 Blastocatellia bacterium
ACCCTGGTCCGAACTCTCTCTTTGCTTTCCTTAAAGCTCAGTCCTCAGTCCTCAGTCCTCAGTCCTGGTTTGGTCCTCAGTCCTCAGTCCTCAGTCCTGGGTTGTCCCTTCAAACACAAAACACACCGGACCGGTCAAAACCACTGACCCACCCTCCAGCCAGGAAACCTGAAGCTCTCCCGCTTCGGTTTCAACCGTTACACACCGTTCGGCCACACCCCGTAAAATTGCTGCCACTGTCGCACCACAGGAGCCGGTGCCGGAGGAAAGCGTGGTGCCCACGCCGCGTTCCCAAAACAACACTTTCAGGCGTTGAGGGGAGAGGACTTTCACAAATTCAACATTGGTACGGGCTGGAAAAAGCGGGTGATGTTCGATTTTAGGGCCGATTTCAGCCACCAATTGAGGGTCAAGTTCCTCGACGAAAATCGAACAATGAGGGTTTCCCATTGAGGTCAGGGTGGCGGTAAATTCCTTGCCTCCGGCCATCAGGGGCACATCCACGAGCGGCGGCTCGAAATCCAGATTGACCGGAATCAGTTCCGGTGCGAGCCGTGGGCGGCCAATCTCAACCCCAAACGAGAAATCCTTTCCGTTACGTGATTGCAGGCGCAGACTGACCACGCCGGCATCGGTTTGAATGCGAATATTGTGACTCCTCCAACCCAGCGTCCGGTAACAAAAAGCCGCTGCGCAGCGAATGCCGTTGCCGGACATTTCCGCCCTTCCGCCATCGGCATTCCACAGCGTCATCTGAAAATCAGCGCCTGATTGTTCAAACGGAGTAACGGCAATCAAGCCGTCTGCCCCAACGCCGTAATGCAGGCGGCAGAGATTGGCAGCCATTTCCGCCTGTGCTTCCGGGGTGGGTGCGCTTTGGGAAAACTCGTTTCCATCCAGTAAGACAAAATCATTTCCGAGTCCGTGATATTTTTGAAATCGCATCGTTACGAGTGCCGTCCCTTTGAATTAAGAAATGAGAAATGAAAAATGGGGTTCAAGCCTAATCCAAACCCTGGGATTTTTGGAATGGAAACCCCAACGCCCAGCATCTGAAACCCAAAATCCGAATGAACGGGAACGCTGTTTGCACCTTTTCAGTTGCAAGAGAATGCAGCGGGAAAGTGGGGAATTTTACTCAATGCGGGCCGAAACACTCAAATCAGAATCAGCTTCTGCTAAAAAAATGCCGCCGGAAGTTGTCTTTTGGGCACGGCGGCTCAGTAAAGTGTATCAGATGGGGGAAGTGGAGGTGCAGGCGCTCCGAGAGGTGGAACTTGATTTGTACCAGGGCGAACTGGTGGTTCTGCTGGGTGCTTCGGGAAGCGGAAAATCAACCCTGCTCAATATTTTGGGAGGACTTGACCCACCCACCAGCGGAGAGGTTTTTTACCGCGACCATAACCTTGCCGAGCAAAATGACGCCGAGTTGACCCGTTTCCGCCGCGAGCATGTCGGGTTTGTCTTTCAGTTTTACAATCTGATTCCCAGCCTGACCGTGCTCGAAAACGTCGAACTGGTCACGGAAATTGCTGCCAATCCGATGCCCGCAGCAGAAGCTCTGGACCTAGTGGGTTTGTCTGCCCGGCTTGACCATTTTCCGGCACAACTTTCCGGGGGAGAGCAGCAACGGGTGGCGATTGCCCGTGCCGTGGCCAAACGTCCGGATGTGCTGCTCTGTGACGAACCAACCGGCGCACTTGATTTTCAGACCGGGAAACTGGTTTTGGAGGTCATCGAACGAATCAACACCGAACTGGGCACGACCACTGCCGTGATTACCCACAACGCAGCCATTGCCGAGATGGCAGACCGGGTGCTGCGGATGCGGAGCGGGCAGATTGTGGAAATTATGTGCAATCCGGTGAAAAAACATCCGGCTGATTTGGTCTGGTGAGGTGACCCTATGGCAACGCTCGACCGCAAATTATGGCGGGATTGCGTGCATGTGCGCGGGCAACTGCTGGCGGTGGCCCTGGTGGTGGCATGCGGAGTGGCAGCCTACATTTCCATGGGCAGCACGTATCAATCGTTGTTGACTTCCCAGCAGACCTATTACCGGCAGTTTCGGTTTGGGGATGTGTTTGCCCAGGTCAAACGCGCTCCGCTGTCACTGGTCGGGCAAATTCGGGCTCTTCCAGGCGTTGCCGCCGTGCAGGCCCGAATTGTCATGGAAGTAACTCTTGACCTGCCCGGACGGAACGAACCGGCAACCGGGCGGCTGGTTTCGCTGCCGGAACACCGGACAGCCATCCTGAACGATATTTTTCTCCGCAGCGGACGGTACCCGGAACCGGCGCACCCTGATGAAATCATTGTCAGTGAAGCATTTGCCCAGGCAAACCGGTTTACCGTGGGGGATTCTTTTCAGGCGGTTGTCAATGGCCGTCTGCGTCAACTGACCATTGTCGGGATTGCCCTGTCGCCTGAATACATTTACGAAGTTCGGGGCGGTGGCTCCATTTTTCCGGACAACCAGCGGTTTGGCATTCTCTGGATGAGTGAAAAAGCGCTGGGAGCTGCGTTTAACCTCGACGGAGCCTGTAACGACCTTTCCCTGACGCTGGCACCGGGAGCTTCCGAGGCCGAGGTTATTTCCCGTCTGGACGGACTGCTGGCGGATTATGGCGGACAGGGGGCCTACGGGCGCGAGGAACAAACCTCAAACCGGTTTATTTCCGACGAAATTGAACAAAACAAATTCAGCAGCACGATTGTGCCGCTCATTTTTTTGGGAGTCGCCGCATTTTTACTGCACATCATTTTGTCCCGCCTGATTCGGATGGAGCGCAATCAAATCGCCCTGCTCAAAGCCTTTGGTTACGGCAATGCAGCAATTGGACTGCATTACCTGAAACTGGCGCTGGTTCCAGTCTGGGGCGGGGTTGTGCTGGGAACCGCGACGGGAATGTATTTAGGGGCCAAACTGACCGCGCTGTACACGCAGTTTTACCGGTTTCCGTTGTTGCGATATGAAGTGGGGGTGGATTTGCCCGCATTTGCCATTGTCATCAGTCTGGCAACCGCCGTCCTGAGTGTTTTCAGCACCTTGCGGGCGGCTGTCCGGGTGCCGCCTGCCGAGGCCATGCGCCCTGAGCCTCCGGCGCAGTTCCGGGTGGGCTGGTTTGAGCGAACCGGGTTGTATCACGGATTTTCCCCGGCGCTCCGAATGCTGTTCCGCAACCTGGAGCGCCGCCCGGCCAAGGCCCTTCTGTCCATTTTAGGCGTAGCCGTTTCGGTCGCCATTCTGGTGATTGGGTTTTATTTTTTTGATGCGTTTGACCGGATGATGTTCGTCCAGTTTGAAAAGGTTCAACGGCAGGATGTGACTGTCATGCTCAATGAAATCCGTCCGGCGCGGGTCCGGTTTGAACTAGCCCATTTGCCGGGAGTGATGGCGGTGGAACCGTTTCGGGCGGTGGCGGCCCGGCTTCGGTTTGAACATCATTCCCGCCGGGTCGGGCTGCTGGGGCTTGAACCAAACGGACAGCTCCATTGTCTGGTGGACCGTGACCTGCGCACGTTTCCTTTGCCGGCTCACGGTATCGTTCTCACCAAAAAACTGGCGGAAATCCTGGGTGTTCGGCTGGGGGATTCGCTTACGGTTGAAGTGTTGGAGGGCAACCGCCCGGTGCGGAAGGTCGAGGTCACCGGCTTGGTGGATGAACTGATGGGGCTTTCAGCCTATATGGAAATGCAATTCCTGATGACCATGCTGGCAGAAGACCGCACTGTTTCCGGCGCTTATCTGAAAATTGACCCGGTGCAGGCCAATGTGTTGTATGCCCGGCTCAAGCGGATGCCAGCCGTTAGCGGTGTCTCAATCCGGGCCGGAGAAATCCGCAGCATTGAGGAGACAATCGAACAAAGCATGGCGGTTTCAAATTCCATGCTCATCTTTTTTGCCGGAGTGATTGCCTTTGGCATCGTCTATAACGGGGCGCGGATTGCCTTGTCGGAGCGGGGGCGGGAATTGGCTTCCTTGCGGGTGCTTGGTTTTACCCAGGCCGAGGTTGGCGTGATGCTGTTGGGCGAGCAGGCGATTTTGACCCTGCTGGGATTGCCGGTGGGCTGTGCCCTGGGTTTGGGGGTCTGTTGGTGGATTCCGAGCCGGTTGAATACGGAACTCTATCGAATGCCGTTTGTCTTCAACGCCACCTCGTATCTGTGGGCTTTTGCCGTGGTCGCCGCCGCCGCCTTTCTTTCGGGGCTGGTGGTGCGCCGTCGGATGCGGAACCTGGATTTGATTGCTGTTTTGAAGACACGGGAGTAAGCCCGGAGGGCAAGGATTGAGGACTAAGGACTGAGGGATGGGGAAGGAAGGAAGAAGCCATGAAACACACAGCGAAAAACAGGAACGGCATGTTTGTGGCAGCCGTGACAATCCTGGCTTTGGCAGCCGTGGTGTGGACCGTCATTCGACCGCAACCGCTCGAAGTCGAAACGGTGGCTGCAAAACGTGGGGCACTTCAGGTCACAGTGGATGCCGAAGGGAAAACCCGTTTTCATGACCGGTTTGTGCTGGCGGCTCCGGTGGGAGGCCGGTTGTCCCGGATTGCTTTGCACCGGGGCGACCCGGTGGCAAAAGACATGGTGGTGGCCCGGATTGACCCGGTGCCGCCGGCTTTGCTGGACCCTCGGCAACAGGCCGAAACACAAGCCCGCATGGCCGCTGCCCAGGCGGCCAAACGCGAAGCCGAGGTGATGGCGGAACATGCCCATGCCGCTGCCGAGCAGGCCAAACGGGAACTCGTCCGGGCTGAAAAACTGGCTGCCACGGGTGATATTTCGCGTCAGGATTTGGAGCGCCGCCAGATGACGGCAACCACCATGGCCAAGGAACTGGAGGCCGCCCAGTTCAAAGTCCGGGAAGCCATGGCAACCGTGGCCGAGGTCAAAGCCACGTTACAAACCCCTTCCCAAACAGGCGGAAATCCGCCGGTAGTTGAAATTCGGGCTCCGGTGGCAGGCAGCGTGCTCCGTGTGATTGAAGAAAGCGAACGGGTCGTCACCGCCGGTACACCATTGATTGAGGTCAGCAATCCCGGTGAACTGGAAATCGTGATTGATGTGCTTTCCACCGATGCCGTGAAAGTTTTACCAGGAGCGGCGGTTTCAATTGAGGGTTGGGGCGGGGAAACCCCTCTGGCTGCGCAGGTTCGTTTGGTCGAACCGGCGGCTTTTACCAAGATTTCAGCCTTGGGGGTGGAGGAACAACGGGTCAACGTGGTTGCCGATTTTCGGGACCAGCCGCAGCGGTTGGGTGACGGTTTCCGGGTGGATGCCCGGATTGTCATTTGGGAACATTCGCAGGTGCTGAAAATTCCGACCAATGCGCTGTTTCGTCAAGGCACGGAATGGACGGTTTTTGTGGTGGAAAAGGGGCGGGCACGGTGCCGGTTGGTACGCATCGGCCATCAAAACGCCCAGGAAACGGAAATCACCGGCGGGATTGAAAATGGCACCCCGGTCATTGTGCATCCTTCCAATCAGGTGCTTGATGGAAAAGCAGTGAAAACCATTGCAGCAGGCTGAAACCTCAACGTGGCCTTTCAAGGTTGCAAAGTTGCAAAGCAAAGAGCCCAGGGAGGCACCCTGGGCTTTTCGCTTGCATGGCTTGTGATTGAAGTGACCGGGTTGGGTTGGTTCGGGTTACTTCGCTGCGGTTTTCGCTTTGGGCCGGGCCACCGCGTACATTTCCTGGGCAATGCGTGTGCCCAGGCCGTCCTGATAAAGATTAAAGTGGTCTTTGCCTTCAATAAACTCGATGCGGGCGTCGCTCTTGAGTTCCGCCAGGGTATCCCGCAGCAGATAAAGCGGTTGCTCCAGGTGAAAGGTGTCAGCCGTGCCGACCGCGATATGCAGCTTGCCTTTCAGTTTGGGACCGAGTTTGGTCCAGTTGGCTTTGAGCAGGCGGCTGATGTCATAACGTTCCCAGGCTTGGGCGACTTCCGGGTTGAGGCGTCCGGTTGCCCGGTTAAAAAGCTGCATCGGCTGGCCGTTTTCGCCACGCGGGCTGAAAACCGCTTCAAACGAGGCCATTTGTCCGCCGTAAGCGCCCTGCACCAGTTCCCATTGGGCAAAGGCGTCAAGCTGCATCAGGTCACGGCCCTGAATCCGAAACAGTCCGTAGGGTTTGCCAGCATCATCATGGAAAAAATTATGTTTGTCGCCTTCGGTCAGATTCGGGCCGGTGAAGGACCGGAAGTCCACCGGGTCCGGTGAAGTGGACCAGGTTCCGCCAAACACATCAGGGTAATTGATTTGCAGCCACAAGGTGGACCAGCCGCCCGAAGAATGCCCGGTCAGGAGCCGTCCTGAGGGAATGCCGTCCATACGGAAGGTTTTTTCCAGATAGGGAATCAGTTCTTTGGTCAGGGCCGTTCCCCACGGTCCATTGTTGACCGAATCGGCAAAGACATGATGGCCGAGCGGACATTGCGCACTGAGATAAACATGAATCATCTCCGGCAATTTGCCCGCCCCCATGGCCTTGATTTCTTCGGGGCCTTTCCACCAGGCCGCCCGCTGATTTCCGCCATAGCCGTGAACCTCATAAACGGTTGGATATTTTTGTTTTTTTCCATCCGCATAACTGGGCGGCAGCACGACCCCCGCCTGCATTTTGATGGGGCGACCCCAAAAGGCCGAAAGCGAAGGACTTTCAAATTCAACCAGCTTGATGTTTTCCGTTTCTTTGAGGGTTTGTGTGGGAACGACCTTGGTCAGCTTGAGTTCCACCGGTTCCGAGGCATTGGGTGTCAGGCTCGCCAGTTTGAGAATGGGGCTGTAGTAATCACCCGACCCGGTCTGGCTGTAGGCATACGAATGGTCCCGGTCCAGCAACGCCATGATGTGATAGTTTCCAGCCGGTGCGCTTGAAAAGGGGGCCGGAAAAGCCAGCATGTCCGGGTCCACTTCGATTTCCTTGCCGGCTGTC
The DNA here is from genome assembly GCA_019695185.1 of Blastocatellia bacterium. Classification (GTDB taxonomy): domain Bacteria; phylum Acidobacteriota; class Blastocatellia; order Chloracidobacteriales; family Chloracidobacteriaceae; genus JAIBAN01. The sequence continues at coordinate 6,941 of JAIBAN010000073.1, forward strand.
AGGTTCTGAACCTCGACACCGGTCATCCAGACACTGGTGGGGTTGAAAAAATTCACTTCCAGCATGTCACCCCGTTGCGGAGCCGTGGTCATGAAAATCAGCAACCTGCCGGAAACCGGTTGCGGAGCCAGGGCGGCATCAACGCCGATTTTGAAACGGATGCGGCTGGCGGCATGGGTGGTGGGTGCCTGGGCTTGCAGGAAAAAGCCAAATGCCAGCACAAACAGAAGATACAAAAAAGGCAGACGGGGGAGGTGTTTCATAAGAGAATTGAGAATTGAGAATTGAGAATTGAGAATTGAGAATTGAGAATTCCCGTTGGCTTCTGATTCGAAAACGGCCCTTTGGGTGTTTTCCAGTGGAAAGCGCTGGCATTCTCAATTCTCAATTCTCAATTCTCAATTAGAACTCGTGGAGGTGTTCTTCAAAGTGGGTGATGGCTTTGAAGGTGCGGAAACGGTCGTTGATTTCATCGTAGGTCAGTTTCAACAACCGGTCTGTGCCAAACGATTCAATCGTGAAGGACGCCATGACCGAGCCGTAAATCATGGCCCGCCGCAACGCTGCTTCGTCTTCGATGGTGTTGTTGGTGGCAGCCAGATAACCCATCACACCGCCGGCAAACGTGTCGCCTGCGCCGGTGGGGTCAACCACATCTTCCTGTGGATAGCCGGGAATTGCAAAATAGGAATTTTCGCCAAACAGGGCAGCTCCGTATTCGCCGCGTTTGACAATCAGCCGTTTCGGTCCCATGGCCCGGATTTTCCGGGCTGCCCGAATGACATTCGGTTCCTGGGCCAGTTGCCGGGCTTCTTCGTCATTGATAATCAACAGGTCAATTTCTTTGAGGGCTTCGTGGAGGCTGTCAGGGGTGCCCGAAATCCAGAAATTCATCGTATCCATTCCGACAATTTTAGCCTGCGACTGTTTGCGCACGTTGGCTTGCAGCTCCGGGTGAATATTGCCCAAAAAGAGGTGGGTCATTTCGGCGGCGGCAGGAGCCAGGACCGGTTTGAAATCGGCAAAGACGTTCAACTGCGTGTCATGGGTGGTACGCGTATTGAAGTCATAGCTGTATTCGCCAAACCAACGGAAGGATTTTCCGCCCGATACCCGTTCCAGATAGGTCAGGTCAATTTCCCGTTCCCGGAAAATCGCTTCATGGGTTTCGGTAAAATCGTCTCCGACAATGCCGACGACACTGACTTCGGTAAAGAACGAAGCGGCGATGGAAAAATAGGTGGCTGCCCCGGCCAGGATGTCGTCCTGTTCGCCAAAGGGCGTTTTAATACGGTCAAACGCAACGGATCCAACAACAAGTAAGCTCATGTTTTCTTTAGGTCTTGGGAGTCTTGGGAGTCCTGGGAGTCTTGGGAGTCTGAAAAAGGAACCCGCAACCAGTAAAAAGTAACAGGATTGTGCCCTGGTACCTGCCACCTGTCACACTTGGCTTTGACTCCCAAGACTCCCAGGACTCCCAAGACTCCAAGACTCATTTAATCACCGTTCCCACCCGGCCCCAGCGGCCACGGGTCAGGAAATCGTTGAGATTGGGTTTCATGGGATTTTCCGCATCAACGGAAGCATAAACAAATAATGGTTTGCCAATGATATTTTCGCGGGGGACCGGTCCCCAAAAACGGCTGTCGAAACTGTTGTCCCGATTATCTCCCATGGCGAAGTAACAGCCTTCGGGAATCCGGAACGGTTTCCCGACCCCATAATTTTGGCCCCCTTCGGCAAAACTCAAGTCAAGGTCGGTGTGGGGTCGGTAAAAGACAGTGTAAAAGGCTCCGGGCGCAGTCTGGCTGGAAATTTTTTGCAGCTTGCCTTTATCCAGGCCGTCTTCCTCGGCAATGACACGATTTTCAGGCAGTTCCTGATTGTTGATGAAAATCCGCTGGCCCCGGATTTCAATCGTTTCACCCGGCAGACCAATCACCCGTTTGACGTAATTGTCCTCCGGTTTCGGCGGGAATTTGAAAACAATAATATCGCCCCGTTTGATGGTCCGATGGGGGGTCCAGCCATTGAGCGGCAGTTTGATGGGGTTGGTGTCGGTGTGGGTAAGCGTTCCCACTTCCGTTCCGAAGACGTATTTGTTGACGAGCAAAAAATCCCCAATGAAAATCGTATTTTCCATCGAGCCGGTCGGCACATTGACCGAACGGACCACAAAGGTAATGCCGAAAATGGCCATGATAATCGTGTAGAGAAACGATTCGGTCCATTCCCGCAAGGTTGATTTTTTGAACTCAGGTCCTTCCTGGCCTGAAGGGTTGGCTCCCGCCAATGTTTTCCCGTTGGTTTGGGATTTTGCTTTTTCCTGCACGTCTTCTTGCAACGCTGACATGAAACTACCTCATTGTTGAGAGTTCCGCCTTCAGGCGGCGGTTTGGAGTACCGCCTTCAGGCGGCGGTTTTTTCTTTTTTCAAAGAAGCAACCTGAAGGTTGCCAACCAAACGGCTGCCTGAAGGCGGTACTCCAAACTTCTTACGACACATTAAACCGAATATGCATGATGTCGCCGTCCTGGACGATATACTCTTTTCCTTCCAGGCGGAGTTTCCCGGCCTCTTTGCATTTGGCTTCGGATTTATACTGCATAAAGTCTGGAAACGACACGACTTCTGCCCGGATAAAACCACGTTCCAGGTCGGAATGGATTTTCCCTGCCGCCTTTTGGGCTTTGGTGCCCCGTCTGATGGTCCAGGCCCGGCACTCGTCTTCGCCTGCCGTCAGGAAGCTGATGAGGTCAAGCATTCCATAAGCGGCCCGGATAAAACGGTCACGGGCGGCCTCTGAAATACCCAGGTCCTGGAGGAATTCGGCTTGTTCCTCCGGAGCCAGTTCGGCAATGTCCATTTCCGCCGTTCCGCACATGGTGATGAGCGTGAGCTTGCGTTCAGCGGCAGCCTGCGCTACGGCGGGCGGGGCTCCTTGGGAAATATCGCCTTCTCCGACATTCAACAGCAGCAGCAACGGTTTTTGCGAAAGGAACCGGAAGCCGGACAGCAGTTGCTGGGCTTCGTCGTCAAAAGTGAGGTCCCGCAGGGGACGTTCAGCTTCGAGTGCTTCCTTGCATTGCTCGAAAAGCTCTTTTTCACGGGGATTGGCCTTTTCTTTTTTCATCCGGGTGAGGCGGTTTTCAACCGAAATAAGGTCGGTCAAAATCAGTTCGGAGTCAAAATTGGCAATCTCGCGCGAGGGGTCACATGCCTGACCCAGGGCCGGATTTTCAAACCCGCGAATGACATGCACCAGGGCTTCGACTTCGCGCATGTTATTGACCAGTTTGCTGTCGAGTCCAGAGGATTGCCGTTCTTCGGTGGCTTCCGGTCCGGCTACGTCAACAAAATTGATTTCGGCCAGGGTTTTCTTTTTGGGGTGAAAAATGTCGGCCAGGGCTTCGATGCGGGCATCGGGAACTTTGATAATTCCAATGTTGGCCTTGTCTTTTCCGCTGTAGCCGCCAACCTCGGCCCGGAGCCCGGTCAGCGTATTGAAAATAGTTGTTTTACCGGAGCCGGCAAAACCCACGATTCCAACTTTCATGATGATTTCAAATCTCTTGTTTCTGGTTGTTCAGAAGTGCGAGGGGGCAAGCCGCGAACTTGACACTGCCTGCCACCGCTCAACCTGCTGCTGTGCTAATTTTGGGGAACCGTTTGTCCGGGAGCCGGTTTTTTGAGGGAGCCATCCGGTTGCCGCCCAACTTTGGTATCAGGTTTCTTGGCATCTCCGCCTGCCGGGGCTGCCGCACCGCCACCTTTACCCAAATTCCGGACATAGGCCAGAAGTTCCGGAACGTCCGCTTCCGGGCCAACATACTTGGGCATGTTAGTGCCTTTTCCGTTTTTGATGCTCTTGGTCAGCTCTTCGTCCTTTTCCTTCTTTTGCCAATCAGCATTGGTGAAGTCAGGAATGCCAGGGAAGGTTACCTGCGGTTTGCCTTCCAGGCCGTGGCAACTGGCGCAATTTCCGTTATAGAGGTTTTTGACGCGGGTGGCCGGGTCTTCCTTGGTGGCTTCGGAAATCGGGGTCACCGGTTTCGGCGTGTTTGGTTGGGCTGGCTGCGAATTGTTGGCCACTGGTGTGGGTTCGTTGGAACAGGCAGACAGTCCGCCAGCCAGAACCAGCACTGCTGCCAGGGTCAATGTTTTGATGTTACGCATAGGTATTCCTTTTCAAGGTCTTGGGAGTCTTGGGAGTCTTGAGAGTCTTGGGGGGTCTAAAGAAGTAAACAGTGACAGTTTTTTTCTTGTCACTTGGCTTTGACTCCCAAGACTCCCAAGACTCCCAAGACTCCCAAAACTGGCTTTTAAGACAGTTTCTCCAAAAAGTACGCCTTCAACCCTTCAATCGGAAGGCGGATTTGTTCCCAGGTATCACGGTCGCGCACGGTTACGGTGTCTTTCCCGGATGCGTCGCCGTCTTTGCCTTCGCCCAGCGTATCGTAATCCACCGTCACACAGTACGGCGTTCCGATTTCATCCTGCCGGGCATACAGCCTGCCAATCGCGCCTGTGTCGTCATAGACGGCGCGAATACCGCTCTTTTGCAAATCCTGTTTGATTTTGTGAGCCACTTCGACAATCGCCGGTTTGTTGCGGGCCAAGGGCATGACCGCCACTTTGATGGGAGCCAAATGCGGATGGAGCCGCAACACCACGCGGGCGTCGCCGTCTTTACCGAGCTTTTCGCTGTAGGCATCCATCAGGAAGGCCAGGGTGGCCCGGTCGGCTCCGGCGGAAGGCTCAATCACATACGGCACATACCGTTCCTTGGCTTCCTGGTCAAAGTAGGTCAGCCGTTCGGTGGCATGTTCGTTGACGTATTCAACCCCATTATGCTCGGATTTGCCTTTGGAGTGCATTTTGAGGTCGAAATCCGTGCGGTTGGCGATGCCTTCCAGTTCGTCCCACTGCTTTTCCTCGTCTTCGCGCTCGGGGAAGAAACGGTACTGCAAATCGGTGCAGGCTTTGGCGTAATGGGCCAGTTCATCTGACTGCTGCACGTAATGGCGAATGTTTTCCGCCCGCATGCCCAGACTCAGATACCAGTTATAACGGGATTCAATCCATTGTTTATGCCAGTCGTCGTCCGTTCCCGGCTTGCAGAAGAACTCGATTTCCATCTGTTCAAATTCGCGGGTGCGGAAGGTAAAGTTGCCTGGCACGATTTCATTCCGAAAGGCTTTTCCAACCTGGGCAATCCCAAACGGAATTTTCCGCCAGCGGGTGTTCACCACGTTCTGAAAGTTGACAAACATGCTCTGGGCCGTTTCGGGGCGCAGGTAAGCCAACGCGGCGTCTTCTTCGACGGGGCCGACGTTGGTTTTGAACATGAGGTTGAAGGCACGCGGTTCAGTCAGATTGGCGCTGCATCCGGCCACTTTCCGGTTTTTGTGTTTGGGGCAGTCAATTTCTCCGGTTTTATCGGCGCGAAACCGGCCTTTGCATTCGCGGCAGTCCACCAACGGGTCGCTAAAGGTGGCTTCGTGGCCGGAATATTTCCAGACCAGACGATTCATGAGGATGGCTCCGTCGAGTCCTTCCATATCGTCGCGGTCATACACATTGGCGCGCCACCAGGCACGTTTGACATTGTTTTTGAGTTCGACGCCGAGTGGGCCGTAATCCCAAGTGGAGCCCAGACCGCCGTAAACTTCGCTTGAAGGAAACACAAAACCGCGCCGCTTTGAGAGCGACACGATTTTCGCCATATCAACAGTTGACATAATGACCTCTGCCAGAGTAGCTATTTTCAGCCGCCAAAAGAGATGAATGAGTCGCAAATGCGGGCTGAATTTCGAAACCGCGCATTATACACAAGCACCTGTAAGCTGTCGCCCAAATTTTCAGTTTTGAATTTTGAGTTGTTCGTTTTGAGTTTTCCCGGCCCGCCCGTTGTTTTTGGCACTCGGACGCCCCAAGGTGGTGCCGGAATCGGACGACTTCCTCAACTCTTAACTCAAAACGCAAAACTCAAAACGAACACCTATGCCCTATCAACCATGTCGTGACTGCGGATTCCAGGTTCTGGTGCAACCCACAACGTTTTGCCCGAATTGCGGAATTTATGAACCCTTTATTCCCAAGGAAGTGGTGGAAAAAATCGACGCTTTTACCGACCCGCAAGGCTGCGTCCTGCTGGCTTCGATGGGAGTGGGGGCTTTGGCTGGCGCATATTGGGGCGCGGTTTGGTGGGGTGGCTGGGGTGCAGTCGGATTGATTTTGGGTATGCCCATCATCTGTTTCCTGATGTTTGCCATTGGGTTTGGGCTTTGGAACGACCGCAAAAAAGTCCCGTTTGAGCAAAAGGCTCCTGAATTTCTTAAAAAAGACGAAGAACTGATCACCCAGCGGTTACAGGAACTGGAGGAACAGGAAAAGGGGATTGCCACGGCCCGCACCCAAATTGAACAGGAAACAGCAACTTCGGGATGGACGGAGGTTGCGGCGGCTTTGGAAGAGGCGGCGGAAGCGATTCCGGAAAAACGCCAGCAATATAAGGTCAAGCTGTGGGCCATTGCCCTGGTCCGCTGGCATAACACCCTCGAACCGCTCCGCGCGGATTGGGATACGATGACCGTTCCGGAATGCAATCGCCGGATAGAAGCGGCCCGCACGGCCCGCACCAAAGGTGAAGCCTTGCTCCGGGAATGGGAAGCCCAAACTGAGATGCTGGAGGTTTCCGAGGCCCAGATGACCCTGGCCCGGTTGCGCGATACGGTGACGGCCTGCAACCAGTTGCTTCAGGCATTGGTGGCCAAACAGGCAATTTTGGCTTTGAAGGAAGGTGACGGCAACCTTCGGCTCAGTGTCGGTTCCTTGCCGGAAAGCATTCTCCCTGATGCAATTGACCTGTTTAATGCCAGGGTGGCCATCAACGAGTTTTCCATGACGCTCAAGGAGCTTGAAAGCGAACATGCCAAAAACACTCCGCCGGGCCGACCCGAAGGAACCAAAAAGAAAATGAAAGGGAACTGAGGCGTGCTTCGGCGGTTCACCACTGTTCATGTATAAACCCTGTCGCCAATGTCAGTTCTGGGTTCCCGTACAGACTGAAACCACCTGTGCCAATTGCGGGATTCTGGAGCCCTACCTGTCTTACGAGGCAGCTTTTGGGGTGGACGAATCCTCCGGTTGGCGCGGATGGGTGATTGGTTTCATGGCTCTTGTGGGGGCTGGTACGGGTGGGTATCTGGGCTGGCAGGACGGCCTTCTTTCCGCGTTTTTCTTTGGTTGTGCCGCAAGCGGAGCGGCAGCGCTTGGGACCACTCTGGTGTTTGCCTACTTCAGGTCTGTACGGGAAGGGCGTTATGCCAATCCGGGTGCAACCTGTCTGAAACAGGATGAGGCTTTGATTTTGAAAAAGCTGGGGGAATTGGACCCCCAGTCGCCTGCTTCCACCAATAAATCCCGCCGTCGGAAAGGAAAACCTGAACCCTCAGGCCCGGAGCCGGTTCCATCTGCAATGGCAGCGGAGCAGGTGCATCTTCGCCACCAGTATCAGGTGAAGTTATGGGCAATCGAACTGGTCCGCTGGTCGAACCTGCTGGAACCCTTGCGGGACGAATGGAATATGGCAGACCCGCCGGAATGCAGGCGGCGGATTGAAACCGTTCAGACGGCCCGCAAAGCCGGAGCTGCTTTGGTGGCGAAATGGGAACAGGAAACGGAATTGCTGACGCAAGGCGAAGGGCACATCGTGCTCGACCACTTGCAGCGGGCGCTCGCGGCGGCAGCCCAACTTCAACAGGCTTTGGTTGCGCGGCATGCCCTGCTGGTCACGCAGGCTGATACCAGTCTGAAACTGGGGAAAACCCCGCTACCTGAAGACATCCTGCCGGACGCGGTTGATTTGTTTAATGCCAGAGTGGCTGTCAACGAGTTTTCGCTGACACTCAAGGAATTGGAAACGGAGCTTGCGCGGCGGCAGAGTCAAGAAAACCGCTTGGGATGAGCGGTTTTCTTGATTGGAAGCTGGATTTGAGATTTAGAGGATGTTTGGAAATTCAGTAAATGTGGCGCGATTTGTTTCATCGCGCTCGGAAAGAATCACGTTGATTCTCCAAATTGAGCGGAAGAGAAGGGCAGGAGCGCGATGAAACAAATCGCGCCACAATTCCCAACCCCGTTCCTTACAGGTTGAGCGCTTTCAAATACTCGCGGAATTCGGGTCCCAGGTCTGGCCGTTTGAGCGCAAATTCGACCGTGGCAATCAAAAATCCAAGTTTGTCTCCTGCATCATGGCGAATCCCTTCAAACTCGTAGGCGTACATGGCTTGTTCCTTGAGCAGGACGCGCATGGCATCGGTTAATTGAATTTCACCGCCCGCCCCGCGTTTGGTGGTTTCCAGAATCCGGAAAATTTCAGGGGTTAAAATATAGCGGCCAATGATGGCCAGATTGGAAGGAGCATCCTCGAATTTGGGTTTTTCCACCATGTCGCGGATTTTGTAGGTGCGTTCCTCAATCGGGTCCACGGCCAGCACGCCGAACCGGGAAATGGCCGGTCCTTCAATCCGGGTGGTGGAAATGACCGAGCGGCCAAAGCGCTCATACACATCCATCATGCCGCGCAACGTCGGTTTGGTTGAGTCAATAATGTCGTCGCCCAAAATCACGGCAAAAGGTTCGTCTCCCACCAGGTCCTTGGCACATAAAACCGCATGGCCGAGGCCCAATGCCTCTTTTTGCCGGACGTAGGAAATATTCACCATGTCGGAAATGCGGCGCATTTCCTCCAGTTCACGGGTCTTGTTGCGTTCGCGTAACAGTTGCTCCAGTTCGAAGGATACGTCGAAATGGTCTTCGATGGCATTTTTGCCACGTCCGGTAATGATAATGACCTGCTCGATTCCACTATTGATGGCTTCTTCGACGCCATACTGAATCAGAGGCTTGTCCACCAGCGGGAGCATTTCTTTAGGTTGGGCTTTGGTGGCCGGCAGGAATCGCGTTCCCAGACCGGCGGCGGGGAAAATCGCTTTCCGGATTTTTTTCATGGAGTTTGACCTTTGGTTTCTGGATTGAATCACTGCGGACAGGGAGCTTGAGGCTAACAAAAGTGGTGAAAAACAGCAATCCGCTTTACTCACAAACAGTTTGACGCGGATTTTGAGCAGTGCGTCATAAAGGATTTTTCGATTTCGGAACGCATGACGCAATTCAGGAAGATAAAATTGACCGAAAGAACTCCGGGCGGTATAGTGCAGCCGACTCGCGTCAAATATTGTCCTAAAGTCCTTTCTTGAACGCATCGGCTCGGAAACGCAAAGGCGGCTGGCAAAGCCCACAAACCTTTGCGTTCTTGTGTCAATGCGTCTTTTTTTGTAGGACTGAGGACTGAGGACTGAGGAAAACCTTTTTCAAGTGATTTTTAACTATTCCTTCCCAATCTGTGGAGTAGCTCAGTTCTGACTTGTCCTCAATCCTCAGTCCTCAGTCCTCAGTCCTGGTTTGTGTTCTGTTCAACGTGTCGGCACCAGCAGCAACGTTCCGAACACAATCACCAAAAAGCCCAGAATATCAAGCAGGATGCCGTATTTGACCATGTCGCGGAGGCGAACATAGCCGGAACTGTAGACAATGGCATTGGTGGGCGTTGAAATCGGCAGCATAAATCCGAGCGAGGAAGCCATGGTGGCAGCCACCGAAGCCTGCAATCCACTTGGACCGGCCAGGGCAATCACCACCGGAACCACCATGTTGGCGGATGAGACATTGGAGGTTAATTCCGAAACCAGGGTCGCCACTCCGGAGGCAATGGCAATCAGCCAGCCGCCTTGGGACGGAATGAACCCGGTGAGCGTGGTCCCGATGGTTTCCGCCAGTTTGGTTGAAAAGACCAGTTGTCCAAGGGCAATTCCCCCGCCGTAGAGCGCCATGACCCCCCAGTCAATTTCCACTGCCTGCTTGACCGTAATGGTGTATTCCTGCTCTTTCCAGTTGGTGGGAAGCAGAAACAGGAGGCAGGCTCCGACCAGAGCCGCCACGCTTTCCGGCACATGTTTTCCATAAGCGACCGTCCAGGGATGGGTTTCCCCTTTGGTTAAAGCCAGAATTCCTGGTGTAATCCAAAGCAGAACCGTGATGCCAAAGGCAATCATGGTATTGCGTTCGCCTGCCGAGAGCGGGCCAAGTCGCTGACGTTCCTCCTGAAATCTGGCCCGCACGCCGGACAGGGTGGTAATGCCGGACGGACAAAGGAAATTCAAATACCCAAAGAGCAGCAGGAACAGGCCAATCACAATCGGCATGGCAAAGGCCATCCACTCAAAAAAGAAAATCTGGCGGTGCAGTTGTTTGTCAATAAAGCCCAGCCCAATCAGATTGGTGGGGGTTCCCACCGGTGTGGCCAGTCCTCCGATGGAAGCGGCAAAGGCACACATCAGCATGATTGCCGAGGCGTAGGAATTGTTTAACCGGTTATTGCTTTCCTTGCGCAGCGTGGAAATGATGGCAATCCCAATGGGAAACATCATGGCTGCGGTGGCCGTGTTGGAAATCCACATGGAGATAAAACAACAGACAAAACCATAAGCAAAAAGAATCCGGCTGGGGCGCTCGCCCACCCACGGATTAGTCAAAATCCAATAGGCAAACCGTCGGTCCAGTCCGTGCAAGTAAATGGCTCTGGTCAAAATAAAAGCCCCGATAAACAGAAACATAATCGGGTCGGCAAACGACTCAAACGCCTGTTTGGCCGGGGCAATTCCCAACCCAATGACCAGCGTTGGGGCCAACAATCCGGTCACTGCCAGCGGCAGGGCTTCGGTAATCCAAAGGGTCACCACCAAACCCAGGACGGCTGCCAGTTTATGGGCTTCGGGACTCAGTTTGGAGAGCGGCAGAAACCAGAGTACGGCAAAAACCAGCGGAGCCAGAATCAACCCGCTCCGTTGGCGGAATGCCTCAAAGCGGGCTTCTTTTTCAGTGATGGTTTCGTAGGGAACAGGCGTTTCAGGTGTGGTTTCTTGATTTTTTTCAGGAGTGGACATAGGGTTGCCGCTTCATTTCCAAATACATATCAATTCAACCGCTTGGCGAACGCTAAAGCCTGAATCCGGAACATTCAAGGAGATTTGTTCATGCGCTACAGATTGCTGCTGGTTGCCGTCTGTCTTTTGTTCGGCTGGACGGCTCAGGCGCAGGAAAAACCGCAAGCCTACGTCGGCGCGGAGATTCTGCCCATTACCGGACCACCCATTCCCAATGGCACCCTGATTGTCCACCGGGGAAAAATTGTGGCGGTTGGTCCTGCCAAATCGGTCACCGTTCCGGCTGACGCCGAACGGGTTGACGTAACCGGGAAGGTTCTGATGCCCGGCTTGGTTGACAGTCACAGCCATATTGGCGGAACTGCCGGCGGAGACGGCAGCGCCCCGCTGCAACCCGATGCACGCGTGCTGGACTCGCTCAACGTCCGGGATGCCGGGGTGCAAAAAGCCCGTGCCGGAGGTATCACCACCGTCAATGTCATGCCCGGTTCGGGACTGCTTTCCAGCGGGCAGACGTTGTATCTCAAGCTACGGAGCGGCGGCACGATTGACGAACTGCTCCTGCGGGACGAGCAGGGAACGATTCTGGGCGGGCTCAAAATGGCAAACGGAACCAATTCGATTCGCACGGCTCCCATGCCGGGAACCAGAGGCAAATCCGCTGCGCTCTTTCGGGAACTGTTTGTCAAAGCCCAGGATTACCGCGAAAAAATCCGCCGGGCCGAAGGAAAACCCGACCAGTTGCCGCCCCGCGATTTGGCCCTTGAAACCCTGGTCGAAGTTTTGAACGGCAAGCGGGTGGTGCATTTCCACACCCACCGGCACGACGATATTTTGACCGTGCTCCGGTTGCAAAAGGAATTTGGTTTCCGGGTGGTCCTGCACCACGTCAGCGATGGGGCCCTGGTGGCCAAGGAAATCGCCGCCGCCGGAGTTCCGGTTTCGCTGATTGTGATTGACACACCAGGGGGCAAACTCGAAGCGGTCAATTCCAGCATTGGAACCGGTTTGGCACTGGAGCAGGCCGGTGTCCTGGTGGGATTTCACACCGATGACAGCATTACCGATTCACGGTTGTTTTTGCGTGCGGCGGCACTGGCGGTGCGGGGTGGCATGTCGCGGGAAAAAGCACTTTTCGGATTGACCATGGCCAATGCGAAAATTCTGGAACTGGACAAACGGGTTGGTTCGCTGGAGGTAGGCAAGGATGCTGATTTCATCGTGCTTTCCGGTGACCCGTTGAGCATTTACAGCAAGGTTTTACAGACCTTTGTCGAGGGGGTGAAAGTCTTTGACCGCAGCAACCCGAAAGACTATCTGCTGGCCGTGGGCGGTTACGGAGCCAGCCACGACCAGGTTATGCACCTGGATTGCTATGACGACGGAGGTGACCAATGATAAACAGGGTTCAGGGTTCAGGGTTCAGGGTTCAGGGTTTACGTTTTCTCTGGCTTTTGGCGTTGATGACCGTTACAGCCGCGATTGCCGGTTCTGGCCAATGTCTGGCGCAGGATTTGGCTGTGCGCGGGGAAACGGTCTATACCATGGCCGGGGAACCAATCAGGAATGGCGTGGTGCTCATCCGGGGCGGAAAAATCGAACAGGTCGGACCCGAAAAACAGGTGAAAATTCCCGCCGGTTACAAAACACTCACGGCCAGGGTCGTGACACCCGGTTTGATTGATGCACATACGACCACGGGGCTTTCCGGTTATTTGAACCAGCCGGGTGAGCAGGAGCAGGTGGAAAAATCCGCGCCAATTCAACCGGAGTTGCGTGCGCTGGATGCCTATAACGCCCGTGAACGATTGGTGGATTGGGTGCGCGGATACGGAGTGACCACCATGAACACGGGGCATGGTCCCGGAACCCTTGTTTCCGGCCAGACCATGCTTGTCAAAACCAAAGGGGCAACGGTTGAATCCGCCGTGCTGGTTCCTTCGGCGATGGTGGCGGTGACTCTGGGTGGAGCCGGGTTTGCCGATGCCGGCAAAGCTCCGGGAACCAGGGCCAAGCAAATTGCCATGCTGCGGGCCGAGTTCATCAAGGCGCAGGAAACCTTGAGAAAACAGGAAACCGCCACCACTGAAGATAAAAAACCAACTCGTGATTTGCGGGTGGAAATGTTTGTCCGCCTGCTCAAACGGGAGCTTCCGCTGTTGGTGACGGCCCATCGGTCCTATGACATTCTTTCAGCCTTGCGGCTGGCAAAGGAATTCAATCTGCGATTGATTCTGGATGGAGCAGCGGAAAGCTACCTTGTGATGGATGAAATCAAAGCCGCTGGTGTGCCGGTGATTTTGCACCCAACCATGTATCGTTCCACCGGCGAAGCCGAGAACCTGAGCATGGAAACTGCTGCCAAACTCATTCATGCGGGAATTCCGGTAGCGCTGCAAAGCGGCTACGAAGCCTATGTCCCCAAAACCCGAATGGTCCTCTTTGAAGCCGGTGCCGCTGCTGCCAACGGCCTGACCTTGGCTGAGGCATTGGGCACCATCACCATGCAGGCCGCCAAAATTCTGGGAATTTCCGACCGGGTTGGTTCACTGGAAATCGGAAAAGACGGTGATGTGGTCCTCTTTGACGGTGACCCGTTTGAATACACCTCGCATGTCAAAGGGGTTGTGATCGAAGGGGTGTTGGTGAGTGAGGAAACCCACTAAAGAAGTGATGAGGACTGAGGACTGAGGGAAAATTATTCAGAGAGTAGTGCCAGAAAGAATGGTTTTTCCTCAGTCCTCAGTCCTCAGTCCTCAGTCCTTAAATTTTGTCCTCAGTCCTCTTTATTTTGCATAGTACCCTTTGCGGGAGAGCACTTTCAGGTCTTTGGCATCAGGGCGGTTCTGGACTTTGATGTTGATAGCCCGAAACGAACCGTCACGGGTTGCGTTGGAAGGTGTATAGGACAGAATGAACTGCTGCCGCAGGTCTTCTTCGATTTGTTGGAACGCAGCGTAAAAATCAGTTTCTTTTTCGGGAAAAAAGGCTCTGCCGCCGGTTGCCTCACAGAGTTTTTCCAAGGGGCCTTTTCGCACGGGGGTCGTAAAAACATAGCCTCCGTTGCGTCCCTTGCCCGGAATTCCAATGGCATAGATGAGCACTTCCGAGCGCAATGCCCGGTCAATTGCCTTATCCGGTTTGTATTGGCTGGTGGTGTCATCGCCATCGGTCAAAAGCAGGATAATTCGTCTTCCGGCTTCTTTGGCCAGCAGTTCATCCGAAGTGACAAAAACAGAATCGTAAATACTGGTGCCGTTCAACGAAGGGTCCGACATAACAGGCGGTGTGCCACCGCCGTAAGAGCCGGGGCTAAAGCGGATTGAGTTGAGTGACCGGAGGACCGCACTTTTGTTGGCGGTCAGGTTTTGAATCAGGTCTGTGTCCCGTCGGAACGTAATCACCGCAGCCGTGTCTTTTTCAGGACGCATGACTTTTTCAAAAAACCGGCCTGCCGCATCTTTTTGGGCAGGAAGGCTCAGTTCCTGACTGCCGCTGACATCAATCAGCAGGGCAAAAGTCAGCGGCAGGTCGCTTTCCTTGGTAAAAGAAAAGACTTCCTCCGGTTTGCCATCCTCAAAAATCTGAATCTGGTCCTTGGCCAAATCGTTTACATAGCGGTTTTGTTTGGTCGTCACGGAAAACGGCACATTAACCAGCTCGGTCCCGATTTTAATGATGTCATCATCGTCCTGTCCTGCTTTCTTTTCCGGTTGCTGGGCAGGCTTGGGAGTCGTTTGGGGAAGCGGCGGTGGGGGAATGTTTTTCTTATCCTGTCCGGAGGCTGACTTGAAAGGCGCAATTCCAAGCAACAGCAGTAACAGACTCAAGGTGCAAAGTAAAAAGGAACGATGTTTCATAAAACCTCAAAGACAGGGTTCAGGGTTCAGGGTTCAGGGTTCAGGGTTCAGGGTCCAGGAATTTTGAGTTTTGAGTTTTGAGTTTTGAGTTCGAACCTTGATTCAAAATCTTAAAGTTCACTGTTCGAAAACCCTGAACCCTGAACCCCTAATTTTTCTTCTCCACCGTGTAACCGGCCCGGGTACGCACTTTCAAACCCTTGCGATTGGTGAGTTTGACTTCAATTTTGCGGAAGCCGGGACGATTCAAATCCTGCGGTTCGTAGGACAGCAGGTAATATTGACGTGCCTGGGCGTCATAACGTTGGAAGGCGCGTTCCAGGTCAAGGGGTTTATTGGGAAAGGTGATGTCACCACCGGTTTCCTGACACAAACGGCGCAGTTCTTTATCATCATCATTGAGGACCTGCCCTCCTGCCACACCGAAAAATCCGGCGTTTTTCGTACTGATGGCATAAATGACCACTTCACTTTTCTGCGCCAAATCAATGGTTTGTTGCAACGTGTGCTGGCTGGAAGTGTCTTCGCCGTCGCTGAGGATGATAATGACCTTCCGAGGCGTTGGAACGTTATACATTTTCTCTTCGCAGATTCGATAGACCGCATCGTAGAGCGAAGTGGTTCCGCTGGCTTTGACCGTGTTGATGGCTTTGGCCAGCAATTCCGTGTTGTCGGTGAAATCCTGGCGCATTTCGACGGTTGAATCGAAGGTGACAAACAGCGCCTGGTCCTTGCGCCGCCGCAGGATGGTTTGGAGAAACGAAATGGTGGCTTCTTTTTCAAATTTGATCTTGCCTTTGACACTCGCGCTGGTATCCATGAGAACAGCGATATAGAGCGGCAGGTCGCTTGATGCTTTGAAGTCTTCAATATCTTGTTTCTTTTTATCTTCAAAAACTTCAAAGTCCTCTTTGGTCAAGGCCCGGATAAAACGGTCGTCATCATCAGTTACCGTTACAGGCAAGGTCACACGGGTGACTTCGCTTTTGACAATCGGGTCGTTTTGTCCGCTTTTGGATTCAGTTGTGGCTGCCGGTTTGCCTTGGGCGCAAACCGGGTTGGTCGTCCCAAAACTCAAAGCCAGCAAAAAAAGAAAGCAAAAAAGAAAGGTCGAGCGTGGTTTGGTCATACTTTTCCAGGGTTCAGGGTTCAGGGTTCAGGGTTCAGGGTTTTCGAATATCAGGAAACCCGAAGTTTGCTGGGGCTTTTGTTATCTATTGTCCATACAGAAGTTCCTGAACCCTGAACCCTATTCAGTTTCAAAATGAGTCACGGAACGTGATTTTTCCTGATGGCGTTCAAGCGCAAGCTGAATCAGCCGGTCAAGCAGTTCACCGTAGGAAATACCGCTGGCCTCCCACAGTTTCGGATACATGCTGATGGACGTAAAGCCCGGCAGGGTGTTGAGTTCGTTGACCAGAATCCGGTTGGTTTCATGTTCAAGAAAAAAGTCAACGCGGGCCAGTCCTGCCCCGTCAATGGACTGAAACGCCCGGACTGCCATCTGCTGAAACTGTTTGATGAGTTTCGCCGGGAGCTTGGCTGGAATCATAAACTGGGCGCTGTTGTTGATGTATTTGTCTTTGTAATCGTAAAACTCTGCGCCTGCAACAATCTCACCCGGCAGGCTGGCCGTCGGTTCGTCGTTGCCCAGCACGCTGACTTCGATTTCGCGCGCCAAAACCCCTTTTTCGACAATGATTTTCCGGTCGAATTTGGCTGCAAAGGCAATGGCTGTTTCCAATTCTTTCCGGTCATGTGCTTTGCTGATTCCAACTGACGAACCAAGGTTGGCCGGTTTGACAAAAGCCGGAAAACCGATGGATTTCACCACCGAATTGAGGATTTTTTTCGGGTCGCGTTCCCAGGCTGTACGGGTAAACCAGGTAAAATCAACAATGGGGAGGTCAGCCTGACGAAAAAGCTGTTTCATGACGATTTTGTCCATTCCGCAGGCTGAAGCCAAAACGCCGCAACCGACATACGGAATATTCGCCATTTCAAACAGACCTTGAATTGTTCCGTCTTCGCCATAGGTTCCGTGCAGAACCGGGAACAGTACGTCCAGGGCAGGAAAGGCTCCGTCAGGCGAACTTCCGTTGGTTCGGACAATCGGTGCTTGAGTGGGGTCGCCGAGCATGGCCAGACTGACCGAACCGCTTTCCACCACATCTTTGGGCAGGAGTTTCTGGGCTTCGCCGGAGGTCAGCCATTTGCCTTGTGGCGTGATACCAATGGGGACAACTTCGTATTTGCGTTTATCGAGCGCTTTCAGGATGGATTCTGCCGAGCGCAGGGAAACTTCGTGTTCGCCGGACCTTCCGCCGAAGATCACGCCGATGCGTAACTTTTTGGGCACGTGGAACAACTCCTTGAGGGTTTCGGGGTTCAGGGCTTGGGACCCGATTGAGCACTGGCCTGAATCCCTGTGATTCTTTGCAAAAGCCACATCTTTATTTTTTGTGGTTCGGAATTGCAAGCAGGGAAAAACATTTGTTGTTTGACCGAGAGCTTTTGTTGCAGCGTTTTTCAGCCTGGCACCGCGAAACCTGAAACCCCGAATCTGAAAACCTGACAAAGGGCTGTGTCCCGTGATATAAGAGGCGCGCTTCTCTTTCAATCATTTCACACTTCTTCGAGAAAACAAGCTGATGTCATACCGCCGTTTCTGGTTACAAGGGTTTGTCGTGTTGTGCCTTGGGTTGCAGTTGGCCTGCAATCTGCCGCTTCCCGGAGGGGATAAAAAAATTGATGATGGCGTTATTTTGTCTGAAAAAGTTGATGTCTTGAATTCCACCGCCCTGGTTGCAGCCAAGGTGGCGCAAGTGAAAAAAGGCGATAAACTGGAAATCCTCAAACGCCTGAGCGTCAACGGAGTGGAATATGTCAAAGTCACGGTGCCAGGTGAAAAAGGGACGGAGGCCAAAGTTGGCTGGGTTGAGTCCCGCCACATCATCAGTCAGAAAATTCTGACCCAGTGTGAAGAACTGGCTGCACCCGAAAAAGACACGCCCACCCAGGCGACCGGAAGACTGCTCAAACAGACCAATCTGCGGATTAAGCCGGGCCGCGACACTGAGGTGGTGGCCCAACTCAAAGCCGGCACGACCTTTGACATCGTGAAACGGGAGCGAACCGAATACAAACCTCCGGCTTCGGCCACGGCTGAAAATGCGCCACCTGCGGGTGAAGGCGACACCACCCGCTATGATGACTGGTTTCTGGTTCGATTTGGGAGTGATTCGATTTTCCCGGCCGGCTGGCTCTATGGTGGTTCGATTGAAATCACGCCGCCGGAACCGCTGTCCAGTCTGGTTGGTCCGGGGCGGCATGCAACCGCCTGGGCAGTCATTGGCGAGACGGTTGATAACGAAGGAACAAAGCAGAAAAATTATGTGGTGCTTGACAAGAGCAATTACAACCGGGATGACCTGATTGAGTTTGACCGGATTTACGCGGTCGCCTGGGATTCAGCCACCAATGGATATGGTTCGATTTATATTGAATCCAATGTGCGGGGAACCTATCCAATTCGCTATCCGCAGGGAACCAACCCAACCGAATTTACCCTTCTGCTTTTGGATAAAGCCAATCAATCCAAGCCAACCAAATATGAAATAATCAAAGGGGCGGCTGACGGAAAAACACGAATTGTCAAATTCGTTGAGAAACCAGCCCCCAAACCAGCCAAACCAGCAAAGAAAAAGTAAATCAACCCAACCGGAAATTGGTGAGTGAGGTTTGAAGGGAGCAAACATGAACTGGAACGGAAAAACGGCTTTGATTACCGGTGCCTCGGTTGGCATTGGGGAATGCTTCGCCCGTTATTTGGCCAAAGAGCAGGCTAATTTGATTCTGGTCGCCCGGCGCAAAGAGAAAATGGAGCAGCTTGCGGCTGAACTTGCCCAAAAACATGGAATCAAGGTTGAGGTGATTGCCGCCGACCTGGGCAAGCCGGACGCCGCCAAGCAATTGTTTGCTGAAACCGAACGGCGCAAGTTACAGGTTGATTTGCTGATTAACAACGCCGGGTTTGGGATTGGCGGGGCGTTTTTGGATGAATCTCTGGACCGCAACCTGGAGATGATTCAGCTTAATATCACGACGCTGGTGGCTTTGACCCATCTGTATCTGAAACCGATGGTAGCCAGAAAGAACGGGGCTATCATCAATGTTGCCTCCACGGCAGCTTTTCAGCCCGTGCCGTTCCTGGGAGCCTATTCGGCCTCCAAAGCGTTTGTTCTCAGTTTTTCGGAAGCTCTGTGGGAAGAGTACCGCGAACACAATGTGACGGTGATGGCGCTTTGTCCTGGAACCACCTCCACCGAATTTTTTGAAGTAGCCAAGGTCAAGGAGCGAACCGTCGCCCAAACTCCTGAGGAAGTTGTGGAAAATGCCTTTCGCGGATTGCGGGGGAAACGCAGCCATATCATTTCCGGATTTATGAACTATCTCATGGCGCAGTCAAACCGACTGGCTCCCCGGCAATTGGCAACCATGATTGCCGGTTCGCTGTTCCGCCCAAAAAAGTGAAGGGGTGAGGGGTGAAGGGGTGACAGGGTGACAGGGTGACAGGGTGACAAGGTGACAGGGTGACAGGGTGACAGGGTGACAGGGTGACAGGGTGAAGGGGTGACAAGGTGACAGGGTGACAGGGTGACAGGGTGACAGGGTGACAGGGTGACAGGGTGACAAGGTGACAAGGTGACAAGGTGACAAGGTGACAAGGTGACAAGGTGACAAGGACAAATGTTACAATTGGCCCTTATGTTTACCTGATAGAATCCAGGTTTCAGGGTGGCAAATCATTCCAACAAGGGTGCTAATGATTTCATCATATTGACGATACAAAACTGCTGCTTGCTCACGTTCGAGGTAACCGCATTTGACTGAGAATTCAAGCCAAACTTGAGTTTCCGCAGCCTCGCTTTCCGAGTCCGAAAGTTTGGCCAGAAATGCACCTTCATAGCGTCGTTTGCGCCAAGCTTCCGCAAGATTCGCACAGACAGAACGGGACGACCGCCGGATTTGGTCAGTCAATGAGTATATTTCATCTTTGGGAAAAGACTTGGTGAGGGTAAAAATTTGCATAGCTGCTTCAAAAGCTTTTCGATAAACTTCCAAGTCACAATGTGACATTATTTTTTTAGCCATAGGTATTTCACCCTGTCACCCTGTCACCCTGTCACCCCTTCACCCTGTCACCCCTTCACCCTGTCACCCCTTCACCCTGTCACCCTGTCACCCTGTCACCCCTTCACCCTGTCACCCCTTCACCCTGTCACCCTGTCACCCCTTCACCCTGCCATTCCCCAGCACTTCACTGATTTTTTGGAGTAACGTTTTGGCTGTAAACGGTTTATGGAGGAAAGCGCTGCCATCGGCAACCAGTTGCAGTTCTTCTTCTTTGCTTTTCACATAGCCCGACACATAAAGAGTTCGCAGGTGTGGGTGTTTCACTTTGAGTTGGCGAACAAATTCCGGGCCGCTCAGGCGCGGCATAACCACATCGGTGAGTACCAAATCCACTTCGTTTGGACGTGCTTCAGCTACCGTCAGGGCTTCCAGACCATCCTGTGCCTCAACAACCAGATACCCGCTCATTTCAAGGGTTTCGCGCGCCATGCTCCGGACAGTCAGGTCGTCTTCCACCAGTAAAATAGTGGCTTTTGCGGAACGGCCTGAGATGGACCAGCTTTCGCTTTTCAGTTCATCCTGAACATTCCCGGAGTCCAATTCGGTCAACCTGGGCAGGTAGACAAAAAATGTGGTTCCGGCTCCAACCTGACTTTCAACCTCAATAAACCCGCCGCTTTGGGCCACAATCCCGTCTACCACGGAAAGACCGAGCCCAGTTCCTTTACCAACATCTTTGGTGGTGAAAAACGGCTCGAAAATTTTCGCTTTGACCTCCGCAGGCATTCCGCATCCGGTATCGGAAAGCGTCAGCCGGACATGAAGATTGGCGGCTGGTACTAGCAAATCGTTTCGGGACCAGTCACCAGTGGCTTGGTTGAATTCTTTTTCAAAATTCCGCGTGGTGATTTTGAGCACGCCGCCAGTGGGCATGGCATCGCGGGCATTGACTGCCAGATTCAAAACCACCTGCTCAATCTGATGGGGGTCGGCTTTGATTTTGCCTAATTCGGGGTCGAGGTCGAGTTCCAGGAAGATGTTTTCGCCAATCACCCGCCGGAGCAGAGTCGTCATCCGCTCCACCACTTCATTCAGGTCAAGTACCTGGGGTTGCAGCATCTGTTTGCGGCTGAAGGCCAGCAGTTGGCTGACCAGAGAGGTGGCGCGGCTGCACACTCCTTTGATTTCAGAAGCATAACGGCGGAGGGCCGAGCCTTTATCAACCCGCAGCAGGATTAACTCCGTATAGCCGACAATGGCTGTCAACAGGTTGTTGAAATCGTGGGCGATGCCACCGGCCAGTTGGCCGATGGCTTCCATTTTCTGAGCCTGGCGCAATTGTGCCTCAAGATTGATTCGTTCCGTGATGTTGCGGGCAATGCCTTGAATTCCAACCGTTTTACCCCGATGCCGCATAATCTGCGTGCTTACTTCCAGCGTAACCCGTTCGCCTGTTTTGGTGAGAATGTCCAGTTGATACGTGGTATGACTGGTTTCACCGGCCAGTTTGTCGCGGAAAGCCTCGCGGGCGATTTCAAGGTGTTCGGGGACGACGAAACTTTCAAACCGCATCTGGGTGACTTCTTCGGCAGCATATCCGGTGATTTGCTCCCCGGCCCGGTTGAGCGAAGTACAACGCCCATCCTTGTCTGCCGTAAACACAATGTCGCTGGCTGTATGAAAGAGTTCCTGATACCGGGCTTCACTTTCCCGATACGCTGCTTCGGCCCGTTTCCGGTCTGTCAGGTCGGTGCAGGTGCCGGTGGCACCAATCAACTGATGCTGGTGGTCATAAAGTGGAACTGCGTTAAATAAAAGGGTCCGGTGGGTTCCGTTCTTATGCCGGTGAACTGTTTCCCAATGCTCAATCTGGGCTCCGGCCAGAATTTCGGGCAGCAAGTCCTGTTCATGGGAGTTGGGTTCCACCAAGAGGAATTCGACTACCGAACGGCCAATCATTTCCTCCGGTTCGAACCCGTAGATACGCCGGGCTGCCTGATTGACATAAGTCCAACGGCCCTCCGAGTCAATTGACCAAATCAAATCATTTGAGGTTTCAACCAGATTTCGGTATTGCTGTTCACTTCGCCAAAGCCGCTCGGCGGTCTCGTTTTTTTCTGCAATCACAACCGTCAGCACCAGGGCGGTCAAGGCTGAGATGGCAATAAAAACCTGCACAAAGACGATGCTTCCGTGAATGGCCAGAAGGCTCAGATGACCGCTGCCGAAAGCTGAGAGCAGGACTGCCAATATCAACACCAGCGGAACAATCGTCACCGAGACCCGCCGGTCGAAACGAATGGCAGCCCAGCAAAAAAACGGAAAAACGGCAAAGACAAAAGGATAGGTTTTGCTTTCAGCCGTGGAGAAAATATTGAAAACAAAACCGGTAACAGGCACCAGAGTAACCCAGAATGAGATGTATTCCCATTTCGACCGGGTTGGGACCGGTTCAACCGGAGAAAGAAACCAGGCAACCGAAGCCGGAGTAAAAACCAAAATCCCAATGGTGTCGGCAAACCACCAGGCCCAGCCGTTTTGCAGCCACAACGACCAGTGGATTTTTCCAGTCAGAATCAGCACCACAATGCCCAGACCAGCACTGACAAATGGCCCAACCAGGGCTGGTAACACCGCAAATTTCAAAACCGTGGGGAGGGATTGGGAAAACTTCGCCCCGTCCGCAAAACGGCGCAGGAGTTGGGTTGCCACCAAAGTACCAGCCACATTGGCTGCGGCTGTGCCAATCGTGACCCAAAAATAGGAAGGCGGAGGGTACAGCAGAGCCGAAATAATGTCGCCGATGAAAATAAACGGCCAATAAATCTCGCCAAAAAGAACCAGCAGCGCCAGCGACACACCGGCTGCCGGCCACACCAGTGAAACGTGATTGTGAATCGGAAAAAACAACAGCCCGAACTGCGCGCTGGCAATATAAACCGCCGTGAAGATGGCCAGTTTTTTCAGGTAATCCCAACGCAGGTTCATGGCTCTTGCCTCTTTGTGTGACAAGGTGACAGGACGACAAGGTGACAAGGTGAAGGGGTGACAGGGTGACAGGGTGACAGGGTGAAGGGGTGAAGGGGTGACTAATCCTGATTCACTTCGTTCTGGTTTCTTTGAGTCTGTTTCTGTTTATAAGTTCGAACTTTAAATTCAAGACGACTGACACCCTTTCACCCCTTCACCCCTTCACTCCTTCATTTTGTCATTTCCTCTGTCGGTACAGATTTTTATCAATCACGGCCTGCATTCCCGTCGTATTCAGGGTTCCGCCCAGAAAGGCATTGATGGCGGTGATATTCTCTTGTGGTGCAACCAGCATTTCATTGTAGTTGATGTAAAGCACGTCAAACTGTGGCTGTTTTTCCAGCCAGGCAAAAATGTCCTTGAGGTGCTTTTCAAAGAGTTCGGCCATTTTGGCATCAGGCACGGCATCGGTCGGTTTGTTGTTACGCACCAACATCTGTTTTTGGGAAGCCAGGATTTCTTCCATTTTGCGGCGCATAAAAACAACCTTGTAGCGATACCCTTCCTTGGGCAAATCCTTGAGCAGCATCGAAACCATCTTGACCACTTTGCCAGGGGCATCAGCCAGCCAGGACTGGTCTTCCTTAACCTGTTTAACCCGCTCAAACTCGTAATACCCTTTCGGATTGTCTTCATCGGCAACCCGAATTCCGTCAATCAATACCGGAATGCCACCGGCTTCCAGCATTTTCATCATCATGGAGGTGCCGGAACGCGGCAACCCCGAAACAATTACAATTTCATCACGATTCATGTGTAAGTCAGACTCCAAATTAAGACAGGGTTCAGGGTTCAGGGTTCAGGGTTCAAAGCTCGGAGTTTTCGAATACAAGAGGTTAAAGAAGTTGAATTGGTTTCAATTCAATTCTTAATTCTCAATTCAAAAAGACTCCGAAACCCCGAAACCCTGAAACCCTGAACCCTATTGAGAAGGAGGGGGCAGCGCCAGCAACCCGGACCGCTCGGCCTGTTCGACCAGGGTGCGGGCAATCGGAGCGGCACGTTCGCCCCCATAACCACCGGCTTCGACCACCACCGCAAAAGCGATTTTGGGATTGTCAGCCGGTGCAAAGCCAATAAACCAGGCGTCAATGCGGAGGTCACGCCCTCCGTTAACTGAAACCTGAGCGGTTCCGGTTTTTCCCGCCACGGGAATCCGGCAACCGCGAAACGCACGGGCGGCGGTTCCTTTTTCAACCACTGCCCGCAACATCGGGCGCAATTGGGTGGCTGCTGCCGGGGTCAGGGCGGCACCAAGTTTTTTGACCGGTCGTTCGGCTTCCAGTGCCGGGGCCACCAGCATGCCGTCCGTGCGCCCCACCGCAGCGGCAATCATGGCCATTTGCAACACGGTCACCTGGTCAAACCCCTGGCCGATGGATTGCAGCGCCACATCATAGGAAGTCACTCTGGGTGACAGCATCATGCGGCTTTGCGCAACATTGAAGGTGGCATCCAGTTCGGCACTTTCCGTGTTCCACAACTGTTTGACCGTGCGGGATTGCCGGGCTGATTCGGGGCTTTCATCAATAAACAGGCCGTAGTGCCGGGCCACATCGCCCAACCGTTCCCGTCCGACGAGCACGCCCATTTGGGCGAAATACTGGTTGCAGGAAACTTCCATCGCCTTGGCCAGATTGAGTGTACCGTGGACTTCATCCTTGTCGTCCTTGATGGCACGTCCACTGCCGGGAGGCGTATAGCCCGCTGCCGAGCAGGTGAAGGTTTGTCCGGTCAAGCCGCTTTCAATCGCCGCCGTCGCCACCACGGTCTTAAACGTTGAGCCGGGCAGGTAATAATCATTTAAGGCCCGATTGAGAAAGGGTTGGCCGTCGGTGTCCTGCACGTATTTGTCCCAGGCTTCGTTGCCCTCAGCCGCTTTGGGGTCAAAGCCGGGACTGCTGGCCAAGGCCAGAATTTCCCCTGTATCCACCCGCAGGACGACGACCGCCCCCCGTTTGGTTTTGAGTTGTTCCCCGGCGCTCCGCTGCATGGCGAAATCCAGCGAAAGCGCGATGTCGGAACCGACCGGAGCGCTGGAAAGAAAGGTGTTCCATAACTTGGCCGGCTTTTTTAACTGGGCGGCAAAGGCCCGCTCCACTCCGGCTTCACCATGCAGAAATCCGGTATAGCCCAGAATATGCGCCGAATATTCGCCCAATGGATATTCCCGATGCACCCGTCCGCCCACCACCTGATAGCGACAGAGTGCATTTTCCGGCAGGTGGCTGCGGTCAAACACCCAGCCGCGCAAGGCCGATTCGCTCAAACGACGGCCTCGCTGGTCACGGGCACCTTTGAGCCGGGCATATTGCGGGTCGCTGGAAACGGGACCGTTGGAAAGTAACGCCCAATAGCTGTGCAGGCCCAGTGCCACCAGGCAAACCAGCAGAAAAAATGCCGTTGCTGCCCGCAAACCGAAGTTGGCTCCGGAAAGCGGGGCCGCCAGCGGGACGGAGTTCGTTGCATTGGCTGGACTGCGCAAAGCGGCTCGAACCAGTACCAAGCCAACCAAACCAAATCCAGCCAGCAAAATCCACGTCAACAATCGTGAAAGCAGCATGAAAGGTGCGTTCCAATAAATTTATCGGGGATCAAAATCGAGCAAAAGGATACAGGAACAAAGGGCGAAAAACAGCGCCTTTCTCACAAATCATCCTTCATTTGCTTCTCTGGGCGTTTCAGGCAACGTGGAGGCTATGCCCAACTGTGCGCTGGGACCGCTGCCCGAAATTTCGTAATTCAAGATATAGCGCCGGTTTGCGGCGTAAAGCTGGTTTTTTCGTGCGGTCATCTCACACAGGACATTGAAAATTTCCTGCTGGTTTTCAGTGTAGGTCATCCGGACCAGTGTTGCCAATCTTTCTCGTTGCTCCGTCTCAGGCAGAAGTGCCGTATTCCAGGCCACAATGCAGAGTTCCAGTAAATTCCGCCAGTCTTCCGCCGATTGGGCCATATTGAGCAGGGGTTCACCGAATTCCCGAATGACATCCGCCATCTTCACGCCATCCACCGCCCCGGTCACAATTTTGGTTTGGGGCGGGAGGTTGACTTTCTGAACCACATCGCGGGCGGTCAAGCGTCCCTGTTTTTCAGGGTTTTTCCGTTTTTTGAAACCTTTAGCCATTTTTTTTAGGACTGAGGACTGAGGTCTGAGAACCGAGGAAAATCAGAAATCTTTAAATCAATCTCGATAACTCACTCAGTTCTCAATCCTCAGTCCTCATTACTTAGTTTAATGTCGTCTTCCGTATTGGGTTTTCCGTCCGGGCCAAATGAAGCCAGCCGAAATGAATTCCGGTGTCCGTCATAAAACAGACTGTGATTCCAGCCATCCAGCCGAATCACTTTGACACAGTAGTTCGGAACCAGGGCATCGGTCAATTTCACAATGTCGGTTGTTTCGACATAGCCGCCGTTTTTTTCCCGATAGGCTTTGAGTCCCGCCGCCAGAGCATGCAGGTCGGCGCGGGTCCGTTCCTGTCGCACTCGCAGAAAAGCCTGGGTTACGTCCTGCAAAGGTTCCCATTTCTGGTCGCCCAGCCGGATTTCATCCGCCTGCCAGTCGCCGTTGACCCGTTTGAACTTGATGACGGTTTCAATGTCGGCTTCCACAATTGCTTCGGACGGGACAAACCCAGGCAGAATGCGGCGGATGTGGATTTGTTTTTCGGGATAATTGGTGCCGGTCAGTTTGGCCAGCACGGAACGGGCTTCGCGGGTTCCGAGGGAGCGTTCGGCGGAAACGCCACCCACAAAAGCGGTCACGACGAGTATCGCCCACATGAAGTGCAGCCGCCAATGAGGTCGAAATACGGTCTGGGAGAGCATCCGCTTCATCATTTTTTTCCTTTGCCAGGTTGGGGACGGGAATGCTGGCGGACACCGGTCCGCGTGACTCCGACCGATTTTTCGAAGGAAATTTCCTCTTCGCTTTCAGGGTCGTCATTGGGGTCTACGCCAAAGTAGCGCATCCATTGCCCCACTTCTTCGGATTTGGTGACGGGTTTCGGCTCCGTGCCGGCGGGGGCTTTATCAATCAGAGCATCAAGCTGGCTGCGGAATTCACTGCACGAAATGACTTTGGCCTGCCGCACCCGCGCACCCATGCGGAGTTCCCGGTCATTGGTCACCACGGTGCATTCGCGCGGCGTCGGGTGCTGTTCCAGCAGGTTGCGAATGCGGAAATCAGCCGTCGAACCGGAACGGGCATAGGTGATTTTCACCCCTTGAAACGACATGCCGTCCGGAAAATGCCGGTCGGGATTGCCGTCAAACACCACCGTCAGGCGTACCTTCCGCAGCCGGACAAACTGCGCCAGCAGTGTCAGCAGGTCACGCCGTTCGCTTTCCGAAAAGCTGTTGGAACGCCTTCCGGCCAGATTGTTGCCATCCACCAAGTACATGCAAAAAGTTCTGAGTTCTGAGTTCCGCCTTCAGGCGGCAGTTTGGAGTTCCGCCTTCAGGCGGCAGTTTGGAGTTCCGCCTTCAGGCGGCAGTTTAGAGTTCCGCCTTCAGGCGGCAGTTTGGTTCACAGCCTTCAGGCTGGGTTTGTTTTCCACCTCCCTCGGCAGTTGGGAAACTTTAGTCAACCCTGCCTTGTTCGGCAAGGATTCATTTGTTACGATTTTGCCGTCTTACCCTTGTCGTTTCTTTTTGATCCAGCCGGTCAACCATTGCAGCCAGGAATTTCAGCGAGGAGGTTATGCAGACTCGAACCATGACCCGTGTGTGGTTGCTTGCCTTTGGACTGCTGTTTGTTGCAGGCAGTCTGACAGCAGCGCCGCTGGCCCCGCCTGGAGGCCAGACTCCCAAGGAATTTACCGCCACCGCGAGCAGTGAATCCGAAAAACTCTTTTTCGGCGACCGTCATGGCCGCTATTTCCTCGATTTGACCGGCTGGAAACTGACTCCGCCAGCGGCAACGCCGGATGGGAAAGGGCTCTACACATGGCACAGCGCAGGTGGCGGCGAACTCACTTTGGTCGTGACAAGTGACTTGACCGTGACTGGCAATCCGCTGACTGACCCGGCGGACCGGGCGGCAACGCTCCGCGACCTGTTGGCCGGGCTCCAATGGACTGATACCAAAATTCTGAAACAACAGGTCATCAAGGCTGGCGAGTACACAGCCTTGGATGTGGTGATTGTGGGAAGCAAAAAACTGCGCTACAAAGGCCGCTTTGTGTTTGTGCAACAGGGCGATGCCGTCCATCAAATGGCCTTTACCACACTCAGCAGCGAATATGACTGGCTGCGGCAGTCCATGAACCAGGTGATTGAATCCTTTCGTGCCGGAAAGCCGCCCATGGCATCCTTGCAATAATTTTTTTAGGACTGAGGACTGAGGACTGAGGACTGCGGAAAAAAACAGGACTGCGAACTGAGTTGAATTCTCGAGGTTGTACTTAACCATGTTTGAGTTGATAGGAAATTATTTCAATTGTTGCAACCACTCAGTCATCAGTCCCTGGTCCTGGTTTTTTCCGCAGCCCTCAGTCCTTTTGAAAATCTATGAAACGAATCCTTGTAACGGGCGGAGCCGGTTTTATCGGCACGCATTTGTGTGAACGACTTTTGCAGGAAGGCAATGAGGTCATTTGCCTGGACAATTTTTTTACCGGCAGCCGCCGGAACGTTCAGCCGTTTTTGGCCAACCCCCGCTTTGAGTTGATGCGGCATGACATTGTGGACCCGATTCTGCTTGAGGTGGACCAGATTTATAACCTGGCCTGTCCGGCCTCTCCGGTTCACTATCAGGCCAACCCGATTAAGACCATCAAAACCAATGTTCTGGGAATAATGAACATGCTGGGCCTGGCCAAGCGGGTCAAGGCGCGGATTTTGCAAGCCTCGACTTCGGAAGTCTACGGCGACCCGTTGCAGCATCCGCAAACGGAATCCTATTGGGGCAATGTCAATCCGATTGGGCCGCGCTCCAATTACGACGAAGGCAAACGGGTGGCTGAAACCCTGATGATGGATTATCACCGCCAAAACGGGGTGGATATCCGGATTGTCCGTATTTTCAACACCTATGGCCCCAAAATGCTCGAAAACGACGGGCGGGTGGTGAGCAATTTTGTCTGTCAGGCGTTGCGCGGAAAAGACTTGACCGTGTATGGCAACGGCGAACAGACTCGCTCGTTTTGCTATGTGTCGGATTTGGTCGAAGGCATGGTGCGGATGATGAATCAGGACGGTTTTACCGGTCCGGTCAATTTGGGCAATCCCGGCGAATTCACCATGAACGAACTGGCCGAAAAAGTGCTGGCTTTGACGGGTTCGAAATCTTCGATTGTGTATCGTCCGCTGCCGGAAAACGACCCGCAACGCCGCCGCCCCGATATTTCACTGGCCAAGGAAAAACTGGGCTGGGCTCCGGTGATGCCCCTTCAGGAAGGTTTGGTTCCGACTATTGAGCATTTCCGGGAAGTGGTGGCAGCCAGTTTGTTAGAAAAGGACTGATGGCGAGTCCATTCACAAACATACTCTCAAACCTGAGCTGGCCTCAGTCCTCAGTCCTCAGCCCTCAGTCCTGATTACATATGGCCACTCCAAATTTGCCACCCATTGCGCCTGTCAATCCGAAAGCTCCGCTTCCTCCGGAAGTTTTTGAACCCTTTTGCGCATTTTTGGCCGAACTGAACGGGCGTTTCCGGAAAATGGCTGAACGCTATGACAGTTCTGCCTCCTGGATGCACGAATGCCAGTTTGACCCCGCCAAAATGCCGAAGGCGTTTCGGTTATTGCAGGAAGGTTCACTGAAAGACTGTTTGGCAATGAACCTGCGCACATACCACATGGGCTTCCCGTCCGAAATGAAGGAATTGGTTGCCGCCTTTGTCATTCGGCAGGATTTTCAATTGATTCATGTGCTGAGGTTTTTGGCATTGTTGAGATTGGTGGAGAAGCAGGACTTGGCCAGAGGTCCAAATGCTTCCCAAACGTATCAATTCTATTTTGGCGAGCGGGTTTTGGATGTCTTCCGGGCGCAGTCGGGAAAAAGTTTTGAATTGCGGGAACTGGCTGGTGTCATGGAGGCTTGTGGTGTTCCACGCACCGCCCTTTTTTATTCTTGCACCGGGTACCAATACTTTAATGAAATCCCCTTTTTCCAGTGGGAAGATGAAGCGCTGTGGCCCTATTTTTATGAGCATGCGGAACTCATGCAGCCTTATTTTTCCGGACCGCAGCAGAGTGACTACTGGTGGAAGGAAAGCCGCTTGAATGTGCTTCGGATTTGCTCGCGGATGGCCTCTGTGCCGGAGGAATATGTGCCAAAGCTATGGGAGATTGCCTTTGGAACGGCCAAAGGCGAACGGTCACTGGCGCAAAAGGCACTGGAGCACCTGCCGGATTTTGCCACGCAGGTCATGGCGGGATTGCAGGCCTCTGCCAAGGATTCCCGGCTGGCTGCCGCCGAATGGTTGGGGCGGTTGCGGGTGAAACCCGCCGTTCCGGCCCTCAAAACCGCTTTTGCCAAAGAAAAAACCGAGGCTGTCAAAGGTGCCATGCTCATGGCACTGGAGCGTTGCGGCGAATCCATTGCCGTTTACCTCAATCGGGAAGGTTTGCTGAAAGAGGCCCAAACCGGACTCAAAAAGGGTATTCCGTCGGGACTGGATGGATTTCCTTTTGAGCGGTTGCCGGTGGTTCATTGGTCCGACAGCGGAACCCCGGTTGAATCTGACATTCTGACATGGTTTCTGGTGCAGGGCTGCAAGCAAAAAACCGCCGAACCGGGTGCCTTGCTGCGGCAGTATGGCCGGCTGATGGACCAGGCGGAACGCGAGCGGCTGGGAAGATTCGTGCTTGAAACCTGGATTGAACGGGATACGGAACCACTTTACGTCACTGAGGCGGAAATCGCCAAAGCAGTGGCTGATTTGCTCAACCAAGACCCTTGGTGGGGTGAATATGCCGAACCCATGATTCGCTCCAAAATGAAATCGGCGATTGGGGAAAAGGGAATCCTGGCAGTGGCGGCAGCCTTTGGCGGGGAAGGGCTGGCCCTCCCGGTCCAGGATTATCTGAAAACCCATTACGGCACCCGCGCCGCCCAATGCAAAGCACTGATTCAGATGCTTTCCTGGACCGAAGCCCGGAGCGCGGTGCAGGTGCTGCTTTCCGTCGCAAACCGGTTTCGCACCAAAGGAATCCGCGAAGAGGCCGAACTGTGCATCCGGCAGCTTTCCGAGCGCAAAGGCTGGACCCGTGACGAACTGGCTGACCGCACAACTCCCACCGGCGGCTTTGACGCCAGCGGAACCCTGATGTTGGATTACGGTCCACGGAGCTTTACGGCACGCTTGAATCAGGAAGCGGCGATTGTCCTGACGGACGCAGCCGGAAATGGCTTGAAAAGCTTGCCGGAACCGCGCAAGGACGATGATGCTGCCAAGGCTGCCGAAGCCCAAGCCCTCTTTGCCGAAGCCAAAAAGACACTCAAAGCCACGCTGCCGCTTCAGAAATCCCGACTTTATGAAGCCTTTTGCGGGCAACGTGGCTGGACCTGCGGTGACTGGAAGGTGTTTCTGCTGGGGCATCCGCTGCTTTCCCGGTTGGCCATAAAAATGTTGTGGACTGCCGAAACGGAAGGAAAACCAGCCGTGACCTTTCGCCCGCTGGCTGACGGCTCCTTGACCAATGCGGCGGACGAGGCGGTTGAACTGGACGAAACCGCCGTCATCCGGCCCCTGTTCGGCGGATTTCTGACCGATGAGGAAGTGGCCGCCTGGCAAACCCATGTCACGGATTATGAGGTGGAACTGCTTTTTGACCAGCTTGCCAAGCCGCTGTTCAGGCTGACCGAGGACAACCGCCACACCTTTGCCTGCCGTGATTTTGAAGGTTATTTGATGGAGGCGTTCACCTTGCGTTCACGGGCCTTGAAACTGGGCTACAGCCGGGGCGAAACTGAGGACGGTGGCTATTTCTTTGAATATCAGAAAGTGCTGGCCGGGCTGGGCATCACCGTGGCCGTCCAGTTTTCGGGCAACCGTCTGCCGGAGGAAAACCGGACGGTGGCTCTTGAAACCCTTTCTTTTTTCCGCAATGCCGTCCAAAAGGATTCAACAACGGTTCGGGTCCGGAACGAGATTCAGTTGGGAAAAGTGCCTCCCGTGCTGCTGGCCGAAGCCTGGCGTGACCTGCAATCCATTGCCCGGATGGGCAAAGGCTTTGACCCGGACTGGCAGCAAAAAATCGGCTGAACTTGTGCGAGTCTATCCGAAAAGATAGTTGGACTATCCATTCGGATAGATATTCGCTGGTTTCGTAAAACAGGCTGTTTCCTCTCCATTTCCCAGTCAACCCATCCCTACCAATGAGTTACCGGTAATATCCACGAGTGCCAACGGGTTCCGCTGCTTTGGCACAGGATTTGTATCTTTAGAAAACCACTGGATCGGTAACTCCGGCAAGCGATACTGAAGGTACCAATCAAGCTTTCAATTTCAGACCCCGCGCATCGCCTCGCACAGGAAAATGTAACGTCGGACCTCTTTCTCCATATCCGTACAGGGCCTGCCTGAAACCGCTATGTGTCAAAGGGTGTCAGTAACATTTTTCCCTTTTTGTCATAAGGGTACAAATGGTGGTTTTAGTTCTTTTCGGGGCAAACTGCCGCAAAACACAACCCTGCACAGAAACAAAGGCAATGTTGCCGGTTTCGACCGGAAACAGTGCATCCTGCTCAATGTAAAGGTCAAAAATGTATGAATTGTGGAAAATTGCAACGTGGAATTCTGTTGTTCAAGCTTGTGTTGTGTCTGATTGGAATGACGTTTGTGCCGGTCGCCGGGCACAGCCAGGAACTGGTTTCAAAGTTTGCTCCAGGGCATCTTCCCCAGCGGAGCAATGCAAAAGCCTCTCTGAACCCTTCCATTCCGCTTGGTTTGGGGATGGGGATGGTGCTCGATGTGGAGGTAAACCCAACAACCAACCGGTTATATACACTGACCTATGATGTTGCCGGGGCGAGTAACTACCTTTTTTCGGTGCTTGTTTTTGAAGGGACGGCACCCCAGCCGCTGGCAATGATTCCGGTTGGAACGGCACCGACGCCAGTGACCGGTTTTTCGCTCCGCGTAAATCACACAACCAACAAGATTTATGCTGGTTCCCCTGGTTCCCTCACCATCATTGATGGAGGATCCAACTCGGTTTTAGCTTCACTCCCCGGCAGTTTTGGCAGGATTGAGGTCAATTCCGTGACGAATCGGGTTTACGCCACACAAACGGTTGGAAACTCCATGTTTCTGACTGTGATTGACGGTCAAACCAACAACGTTCTGACCAGCTTTCCGGTGCAGGGGCAGGTGGTTGCGGTCAATTCGGCAACCAATCGGGTGTATGTCAGTGTGGTGACAACGGGCCTCAGTGAAATTCAGGTGTTCGATGGGGGGACCAATACATTGCTCACCCGGATTCCCAACCTGGCGGCCTATCGCATGGCAATCAACCCCTTGACCAACCGGCTGTATGTGTCCGGTTTTGGAGGAGCCGCCATTACTGTACTTGAAGGCGCAACCCATACCGTACTCACCACAATTCCACTTGGCCCGATGGCGAAAAGCAGCGGAATTGTGGCCAACCCCAATACGAATCGGGTGTATGTGTTCACCCATAACGAGAATTTTGCTTTTGTGCAGGGAGGGGTGCGGGTCATTGACGGGGGAACCAACACGGTTTTGGGAACGCTGAAAAGCTCGGTTGACGGGAGGGAGTTGACCTCGGCAGGGATTCTCAAAATCAATCCGGCTACAGGGGTTTTGTATCTGAACAAGGACGGGATTCCTACGGTTCTGACGGCTACGGAAAGCGCCAGTGCTTTTACCGTTGCGATTCAAGTGGATTGTGTTCCATTCAGTTTGGCATTAAATCCGGTCACCCGGCGACTTTATGTGGCCAACTATTCCGGGAGAACTCTGTTTATTCTCAACCCAGAGAACGGGCAAGTGCTGGCGAACCTGGCATTGGGCTGGTCACCGGGAACGGTTTTGGTAAATGCCGTTACCAACCGGATTTACCTCAGACGGGATACGACCGGCACTGGTGATAGCGCCTCGGTGGTCGTGCTGGATGGGGCTACCTTG
>JAIBAN010000160.1 GCA_019695185.1 Blastocatellia bacterium
TTTTTCCACGAGCTGACATACGCATCGCTGATAATCTCCTTTTCCAAGTGAATCGTGGGGTCCACCAATTTGAGCCGGGTCTCGATTCCCAGCAGGGTGGACGGGTCGGAAGGGAACGACTTGCTTGCTCCGGACGCCGTGAGATAAGCAAAGCTCACTTCATGCCCATAGGACGGTGCCAGGGGAGCGCGATTGAGGTTGACGGCCACCGCTCCGGCGGTCGACTGACAGGTCGTATCCTCGCTCCGATAGAACCCTTCCTGGCTGCCCCAATAGCGAATCACCCTGGTCACCGGCACGGCATAGCTCCCGGCTTCAACGCTGTTTCCCAGGGATTTCAACCCCCAGCAGTCGGAAAGCGGGGCAAGCTGCACCACTGCCGACCGTTCAAAATTCACTTTCAGTCCGGGCACATCGGGAGGAAGGTCGCCGTCGTTGGCTTTGCGGGGAGTTGTCTGCAACTCAAAGAGCGCCGGGGCGGCGGTCGGGTTGACGACCAGCACCATGCTGCCCACCGCCAGTGATTCCCATTTGCTCCAGTCAAGACTGAAGAGTAGCAACTTGGAGGTGTCGCCCCGCAACACATCCCCGCTGCCCTGTTCGTTGGTGTTGATCACGGTCAGGTTTTGCCCTGTGTCGTCAACAAAGACCGCCGGGCGGGATTTCCCGGAGGCAAGGTCGGTCACCACCGGCGCGCCGCCATGTTTCAAACCGGCCCCGGCGTTCCGCACATCCTCATTCAATTGAGTTTGGAACCCGCCCTGCAGTTCGTTCAGCCGCTGGTTGGCAGCCGCCAGGCGACGGTATTTCTGAACGTTGGAGTAGGCCGAGACTGCCGCCCCCATGAGCAAGCTGAAAACCAGCAGGGTGATCAGGAGTTCAACGGTTGAGAACCCCTTCTGTTTGGTGGAAAAACGCATAACAAACCTCGTTAAAACCGGAAAAGCGAGCGCGGCACCAATCGGAAGGCCCGGCGTCTGAGCATCGCCACCTGGGTCCGGAGGGCTTTTTCCGCGTGTTTTTTGATGGTTTCGGCTTCCCAGGCCAGGGTCATGTCCAGTGCCCGGAGTTGATGAAAAAGTTGTTCGGCAGCCTGGATGACCAGGTTCAATTCCTCTGCCTGGTCTTCCGGCTCCAGGCAGGCCAGGGCCTCGGAGCGGCGTCTAAGAATTTCCAAATCGTAGCAGGCCCGCCGCCAGGACCGGTCCAGTTGGGGCGGCAATGGCTGGGAGTTGGTTTGAGACATCTGAGACATTAGTTGTTCCCCGCTTTGAGCTTGGCTTCCGCAATTCTCTGCGTGACGAACCGCTTTTCCTCGGCGGCTGAAATCAATTCCAAATCCGACAGGCGTTTGTCCTCCCAATGCCGCAGCAGGACCTCTTCAAAGGTGTTTTCGAGTTCGGGCATGCCGGATTTTCTCAGCGCGTCATAATAGGATTCAGGGTCGGTACAACGTTTCCGCAACAATGAATTGAGAGCCTGATTTTTGTCCGGCCGCATGACTTCCATCACGAGCGTCCGGAAGCGCCGTTGGTCAACCTCAAGATCGTCGTCATCCCGCGCAACCGGCTGAACATTGGTCAGAGAGCGCGTGCTCCGAACCTGGGGATCGGACAAGAGGATGCGCTTCTGGGAAATCAAGGCAATCAACGAATCAACCAGGGCGTCCAGCTCGTCGCCGGCAATCCGGACCAGCTTGCAGATCAGCGACGAGGTGGAACGGCCATGAATGGTTCCCAGCACCAGGTGCCCGTTGTGAGCGGCGGCCAGCGCCAGCCGCAGGGTTTCGGGCGACCTGATTTCCCCAATCACCAGAATATTCGGGTCCTGCCGCAACGCGCTGTGCAGGGCGATTTCCAAGCTGGCGACATGGCGTCCGATTTCGCATTGCAGGAACCGCAACTGTTTGTCTTCATGGACCACCTCAATGGGGTCCTCCAGCATAATGACATTTTGGGATTGGGTGGGAAAAAACCGGTTCATTTCGTCGAGGCCGGTGGTGAGCGTCGTGGATTTGCCGGAACCGGTTTCACCAGCCAGCAATATCAGCCCGTTCCGATACACCCCCCGCGCCAATTCCCGCACCAGGGTTCCAAATCCGGGGCTGGCCCCCATTTCCTCCAGGTCCTGCAGGCTGAAAATAAAAGGCAGCACCCGGCGGATGGACAGACTCAAACCAAAATCATTCGGGTTTTCGGAATGAAAAAACGAAACCTGTGCCCGGAACCGCCCATGGTGTTGAAAATTCACCCCTGGTTCATCCTCAGCCAGGCTTTCATCATTCTCTCCATACACTTCAAAAACAAAACAAAAGGGAGCTGGTAAATTCCAAACCCGGTCCGTCAGCGGCTGGGCCGCCTCTTCCTTGAGCCGCCGAATGGATTCCCGATGGACGGTGCCCACCGTGACCCGCAGCAAAAATTCCATGATTTCGGCTTCGGGCAAATATTCGTCGGTGCCAAACAGGGGAATCAAGGCTCCTGAATCACTCCGCAAATAGATTCGCCCCGGTAAGACCTGAATGTCGCTGAACGGCTGACGAATCAACGACTGGAGCCGCTGGTAAAAAAGACCTGCTGTAAGCATGGATTCCTCAAAAGTGCGCCTAGCTGACCGCTGTCAGCCGGGGCGGTTGCTGGCCGGAAAAGAGTGAAATGGTAAACCCAATCGGAATTGGCCGGGTCATGTAGGAATAAGATTTCTCATTCAGAACAATATCCAAGGTCGTTTGCAAATCCTCCAGCGTCTGAGCGGAATAACCGCCGGGGGGCAGGGCCCAGTAAATCGTATCGGCGGTGCTTTTGAATTGGCTGGGCTGGGCCTCCTCAAACAGGGTGCAAATATTGTCAATGGCCTGCCGGTGCAATTCGCCAACCACCTCAAGGTGACGGGTTCCGGGAAAACTCCGTTCCAGGTAGTCATAGTCGTCCACGACAATTTCCAGAATCGGCCCCAAGTGCCGGCTGAACGGGTCACCGTTGGCCGCCAGTTCGTCAAAAACAAATTCAGTGTTTCCGGACTGGGGCAGGTGGCTGGCCTCCGACGGAAAAAGTTGCAGGATTTGGATTTTGCCGGTGATGGGCGACACTGTGAGTTTTTCAGGGCCTTTGGAGGGACCTCCACCTGGTCCGCCCGGTCCGCCTCCGGGGCCGTTGGGACCATTTCCCGACCCGGTGCCAAGAGGTTGAACCGGAGGCGGTTGAGCTGTCAGAGCTGTGGTCAACGCTTCTTCCAACGCCTCAATCCGTTTCCGGGCGTTATGCAGGTCACCCGCCAATTTCAGGTTTTTCCGCTCCGAACCGGCGGCCAGCCCTTCAAACATCCGGGCTTCCTGCAACAGAAAATGAACCTGACCGGTTAAGGACAATCCTGCAGCTTTGGGTTGATACTGCCCAATCTCACGGGAAAGCCGTCGTTGCTGGTAATATTCCCACCCGGCCACCAGTGCCAAAAGCAGAGTAAATCCGGCTGCCAGCAACCGAACCGTCTGAAACCCATCCTGTTTTTCCAGCGCGGCGAGGGCCGCTTCCTCACGGCCACAGGTGGAAAGCAACACCTCCAGGTGCGGCAACAGGGGAGCCGGGTCAAACGCCTTGGGGCGCGGCTGCCGGGCAGCGGCAAGCACCGCCCGGTCACGGGCCTGGACCAGTTCCGTCAGGGTTTTGCGGGTATCCCGTAACGCCAGTTGATGCGGGTCCCGTTGCTGCAGCAGCGCGTCCACCTGTGCCAGGTCCTGGACAAAAACCTTGTCGTCGGTGAAATGTAACGTCATCTTGGCCATTCCGGCCGAAACAGATTCCGGATGCGGTCCGCCGCCATAGTTGAACGCCCAAAGGCTCAATCCAACTGCCATTGCCAATCCCAACACCGCCAAAACCAGGTATTTCACGGTGATTTCCTCCTTCGTGTGATGTCCCTCAACCCTCTGCAACTTTCAGGCCAGAACTCAAGGGTGGGCCATGCGGGCGGGCAGTTCAAAGAGCGGCAGATACATGGCAATAAGGATGGCACCCACCACCACCCCAATCACAATGATAGCCACAGGCTCCACCCAGGCCATGATCTTGCCTTGCAATTGGCGGGCTTCCTCCCGCATTTCCTCATGGAATCGCTCCAGGAAAAACTGGTCGGCGGTCTCTTCACGATGCTTGATGGCTTTATAGGGAGCCGACAATTTATGAAAAAACGGCGTGTACTTGCTCATGGCGTCGGCAATCGAGGCCGGTCTCCCGTTGGCAACATCGTCCACCGCCAGCCGGGCCGCATCCCGCAATTCCATCAACTGAAACACCTCGCCGGCCAGTTGCAGTACCTGCGGCATCCCCATCCCGGTATCCCAAAGAATGTTCAAAGCAAAAAAGAAGTTGGCAAGGTCAACCAGAGCGAAATACCGCCACAAGCCAACGATACTCAGAAGCACTCTTTCCTCTGCTTTTCTTACAGCAACCCCTTGCCGGGCCTTCCAATAGAGGATACCAGCCGCCCCAACCAGGACCCCGACCAGATACCAGTAGTCGCCGACAAAGCCCAAAATACTGAGCACCGCCTCCGAGTACCAGTTGAATCGTTCCCCTGGTTTGAGCAGGGCGGCATAGGCGTCCCGCATCACCGGCACCAGATTGAGGCAAATCACCAGCACCAGGACAATCGAGAGCACGATCACGGTTGCCGGATACATCAGCATTCGGATCAACTCATTCCGGGTTTTGTTGATGTCAGCCAGGAAATCCGCCGTCCGGCGATAGATGGCCGGCAATTGAGCCGGAGCCTGGTCCGCTGTTTTCAACATCGCACAGACGAACGGCGAAAAAATTCGTGGGAACTCCCGGCAGGCATCGGCGAAATCGCGGGGGACGTTCAATAATTTCAGCATTTCCCGATAAAACACCTCGTTTTTTCGCGCTCCGCCGACGGCAAAAACTTTGGGGTCCAGTTTTTCACCTTGACAGGCATCCAATTCCTCCACCCGACGCAAAAACCAGAACTTCGGCGCAACCGAATTGGCCTGACTTTGCGCCAAGGCCCGTAAAATCATGCAGACCTCCGGCAACGGGATAGTCATTTCCCGTCGCAACCGAACCACATCCACCTCGGAAACAACAGGTTTTTTGGCTGTTTTCACCTGAACCTCTTTTGCACTGGCAACCATAAATATAACCTCTGTGATTTATTGAACCGTCTCTTTGGTTTCAGTTTCCGCCTCTTCATCAATCACGTCGGCGTCGATGACGGAAGGGGAAGGATTGGATTTGGGACTGGATGGAGGTGCCGCCCCCAGGTGCGCGAGCTGCGCCATGACGCTATCCAGCCGCTGCCCGTATTCCCGGAGTGTCTGGTGCAACACGACATTTTCGCCTTTGATCCGCTCGATTTCCGATTGTCCGGCGTCAAAATTGTTGTAGTAGGTAGAGCGGTTGCCCTCCATTCCGGGCACCATTTCATGGACCGGATTGACGGGACCCATCCGTTCCCGGATGGACTCCAGCGACACAATCCCTTGGACTGCCAGACGAAATGACGCATTTTTCAGAGTGCGGTGCCGGTAGCCTGAATTCGCCACCTCACGCTTAAAAATGAACTTTGGCACGTCCTCGTAGAGCAGGTCGGAAAAAAGGTGCATCGGCAGGAACTCAAATACCGCCCGCCGCCCGACCGTCCCAAACGACTTCCCATGAAACCGACAATCAAGGCAGGGTTCGCCCTTGACCAGGCCGGTGCCATAGGAGTGCTCGAACGTGTCGATATCCAGACCCCAATGGTCGAACGCTTTTGGTACGTGCATCCACCGTGCTTTGAATTTCGGGTCCGCGTCATAGCGGTCCAGAAACCGCTCGGAAACCGTGCAGGTCGGGCAATTAAGCCGCACCAGGCGTTGCGTCATGGAGTATTTAAGAACCGAGGAATAATCGCCCGGCAGCCGCCGCAGGGTTTTGAGCCGGGCCGGGGTGTCAAACGGGTCGTCGTAGTGGAGCGTGAGGAGGACAAGCGCGCTGGTGGTGGCCAAATCATTGGCCAATTCAGCGGTTTTGGGCTCATTTGATTCACTGACAAACAACGCCCGAATCGCCTGCCGCAGGCAGGTTGCCATAATGTCCGGACCAGGGGTCTGCTCAAGGCTGAAATGATGGACATGGTGACCCAAAAGCCTTTCAATGGGGTTCCCCACCACTCCCATATTCAGGCTGGGCTGGTTTTGGAACAGGCGGTAAAACAATGCATCGGCGGTATGCGATTTCCCGGTGCCGGTGGGTCCGCCAATCGTGGTCAGCCCATCACGCAGTTCCAGTATTTCATTGATGAACGTCCGGTCATATTCCTCAATCACGACATCTTCCAGCACGGGTACCGGCGCATCGAGATCAATCTGCCGCAGGCAAATCAGCGGTGAATATTCAAGCAAAAAGCGGGGCTCGTAGCGTTGCTGGATGGCCACCCGAAACGGCTGGAACCCCGTTTTGGTCATCACGTTGAGCCGCCCGTTGATGGGGGCTACCCGGTCGCTGGGCGATTTGCCCATCTGCTGAATAATATGCAAAAAAAACGCACGCATATATTCGGGGTTCCGAAAAGGGCGGGAAGGTAAAAAAACCGCCCTATCGTCTTTCAGAATTTTGACCGTCAATTGGTTTTTTTGCCAATCAGGGTAGAGCAGCAGGTCCGACGCTCCGGCCTGTTGGGTGCGACTGACCAAATCGCGCAGCAGGGACTCCGCCCCGCTCAAATTTTCATCGGCAGGGGCTGTTTCCACGACCGGGGTCAAAAATTTGAAATCCTCCGCAAAACGGTGGTCGATCTCACGCAAATCCTGGGGTTTGGGTTCCAGGCTCTCCGACTCCTGGAAAATCCGGCGCAGTTCGCGGTCTAAAATTTGCGGCTCAATCGCATGAATGGCGGTCGCCAGTTTGGGCAACAGTTCGATGCTCAACCCCAGCCGCCGCAGCACCGCCTCTTTGGTTTTGTCGGATTTGAGGACGCCACTCAGATAACCTTTGCCCCGTGGATTGGTGTACCAGCCATGGAGCAGGAGGTCGTTACAATATGCCAGTAAAATACCTTGCTCTTTGCAGGTAGCATGCGGAATGAGGGTGGCAACCTTGGGGTCCGCGTAGCGTTGCAACTCCGTTTTGCGTTGCTCGTCATCCTGGCAGAATTTCTCTATCGCGGAGAGGATTTCCGCCTCCGAATAGGTTTTCGGCTTGAACCTGACAATCTGGTCATGCCGCAAATTCGCCTTGAATCTGATTTGGTCCAGGCTTTCGGGCAGATGAAACCAATCCTGCAGGGCTTTTTCACCATTCCCGTCCGCAACCGCCCCGGACAAAATTTTCGTTCCCTGACCGGCCCGGCAATCAATCAAAATTACTTTGTGGGTCCGGCAGAATTCAGCCGACAGGAGGCTGGCGATGCCTGGATTGCACACAAGTTGACCATAATCAAAAAACCTGGCCAAGGCTCGCACCGAAGGGATGTCCATAATAAAACCTCTCAAAAAATCAGTGTTTGGCTGTGGTTGCAGGTGGCACGTCGGACGGAACCACCATCACCGGAACAAACCCG
This sequence comes from Blastocatellia bacterium, assembly GCA_019695185.1. Taxonomy (GTDB): domain Bacteria; phylum Acidobacteriota; class Blastocatellia; order Chloracidobacteriales; family Chloracidobacteriaceae; genus JAIBAN01. The sequence goes on from JAIBAN010000160.1 coordinate 7,558, forward strand.
TTCAGCGTCAGGGAAACGGCGTTTTGATCCAGGTCGTTGCGGGCCACATTATCGTCAAAGATCAAAACCCGTTGATATTCGGACAATGTCTTCAAAAACATCATCTGCGCTTTTCCAGCCTCGTCGTGTCCGGGCGAGCGTCTGTATGAAACTTCAATGGTGAGTGGTTGGCGGAACAATTTACCCGGTTCGTGGGGTGCCGGAGGCGGGGTCGTCATGCGGTCGAGTGTCATCCCGCTTTTGAGCACCTGATACTGCAAATCATTAAACAACTCGAGCAAATTTGATTGTTCGGGAATCCTCTGTTTGACCGCATTCAAATCCTGCACGGCCTGCTGGTCTGATTTTTCGAGATCGGTCAGGCGCTGGCGCAACCGGGACAATTCAACATTCTGCCGGTGTTTTTGGTTGACTATTTTTCTCAGGGCTTCGTTTTGCTCGCCAAACTCCCGGAAAAACGCCTGGTGGGCGGCAGCCAACCCGACTCCGACCACGACCACAATCGTTCCCAATACAACGTAAATATTTTTCATACAAACTCCTTACTTTTGTGCGGTTTGGGTTGGGGTTGAGGTGAGGTTTCTATACGGCTCCACCAGACGCGGGACCACCAGTTTATCAAGCGATGGAACTTCAACGTGTTTTGCGTATCTGGCGTAGATGGTGAATTCAGCTTGATCCCCGTGTTGATTATTCGTGAACGAAAACGTAATCTCCGGGTCGAAATCCCCGGATTGCCGCATATCCGCAATCAGATCGGAAACCGGTTTCTCTTTCTGCACCGGCGGTTGCGGGGAAGCCGTGCTGCCCGGTGACTGGGCCGCCAGTATCCCGCCCATGTCAACAAGTCCGGTACCAACCAATTGACGGCCTTTCGACTCAACTCTCGACAGAACCAGACCCTGTTTTGCGGTGGCGCAAATATAGAGGGACGTGAGGACTTGCAGGTTCGTTTTCTGCCCCTGAATCAACGTATTTGTGGCGTCCCGGATCAGGTTGACATCATTAATGTGCTGCTCCAGAATCTTGACTTTATTTGCCACATCCTCATTTTTCACCAAATTTTCATCTTCGTGCTGGTTGGCCTGGGTGAGGGTATTTTTTTCCGACGTATACCAATAATACTCAACTGGTAGCAGCAGCAGTAACAGCA
>JAIBAN010000161.1 GCA_019695185.1 Blastocatellia bacterium
TGGCGGCCTATGCTCCGGAACCGGCACCCGGCAATGATGTGAAACCCAGCGAATCCCGAACCGAACCTGCCACCGCCCTGGCTTCGAAAAACCCGCCAGGGACCGTTTCAGGCCCTGTGTCAGGGCCGCCGGCAGGGAAACACCAACCTCCAGCCAAACAGCAGTCATGCCAGCAGGTGCGGAATTCTGCACCCCGGCCCCAGCCCGCAACCGCAACCAAACCCGACGCCCAGGCCGGGCTGCCACCGGCAGTGGCCGCCTTACAGTCGCAGTTGCAGTGGCAGCGGGAGCGAACCCAGGCCATGTGGCAGAGAGAAGCAGACGATTTACACCGGCCCGGCAGAAACCGGGCCTGCACGGAAGGCCGGTTTGATTCCGGCTAAAACCCAACCGAACACCGGACAGGGCAGCGGTTTTGAAGGGCCAGTTGCCCCGTCCGGCGACAACCCCAGAAGGAGCTGCAACCCCATGCTTATCACAAAGATAGACTTGTTGTCGCTGCGCGATGGCCGGACCATCCGTGGTACCTGCCAGCACCAGCATTTCTCAATCACGACGCCCGAATGGGATCAGGGATTCAGCAAGGCGTCCATCAGCAGTATCGTATTCGGCCAGGGTACCCAATCCGACTTGGTCGAACTGAAAAGCGGCAGGAAACACCAGGGGGTTTTGCACAAAACCCACGACCGGATTTATTTCACCCTTGAAGGGGAAGAAGATGAACAAACCTTTTTCCGGCACGAAATCGAGCGGCTGGAATTTCAGGAACGTGCGGACCCCGACCCGGCGGAACAATTTGCGGACATGTCGTTTTTCCTGACAGAAGATGAATTCCACGGCCCGGAATGTGCTGTCTGCGGATGTACGGAAGAGCAGGCTTGTCCGGGAGGCTGCGTCTGGGTTGACGACGGGACCATGCGCGATGTGTGCAGCCGTTGCGCTCACCCAGGTGGAACCCGCTTCCGGAAAAGAAGGGCAAGGCCGTTCTACGGCAGACCCACCCGATTGATAAGGAAAGGGCTTGAACATGACCATTCAGGAATTTGACCCCAGCGACCCCATCATTCCAGCCAGCCTGGAACAACTTCTGGAAGAACTTGTGGCGGCTGCGGGTTCGCCTGAATGGGAGCAGTGGGAGCCGGATGAACCCTCTGATTCCGACTCCGCTCCTGTTCCGGAAGCCGAACCGGAACCGGAAACCAAACCGGAAGCGTTGGACCTGAGCGCGTCCGGGACTGCCGAACGAAGCTCGCTGCACTTGTACCTTGACGAAATGGGCCAAAGGCGTCTGCTGACCCGCCGGGAGGAAGTCGCCCTGGCCCAATCCATTGACCGCAACCGGCGCAGATTTCAGAAGCTCTATGCCCGTTCCCCGGTGGTCTGGGACCATCTGGGGGAATTGGCGACAGAACTTGAAACCGGGGCGCTGGACGTGCGGGACGTGCTGCACGCGGATGCGAACGCCGCCCACATCACGGCGGAAAACGAGGCCCGCGTTGGTACGGAAACCAGTGCCTGTTTCACCCAGGTGGGCCGGGAGGCGGCAGACCTCCGCCAACTCCAATCCGCAAGCGGTGTCAGCCGCTGGGAACTGGCCCGCCGACAGGTCAGGCTGGCCCAAACCGTGCGGCGCTGCTCCTTCACACCCGAACAAGAGGCTGCTTTTCTGGAACGGCTGCGGCAAGTGGCGGAGGGCCTGCGCCACTGCGCCACGGAACCCGAAAGAGCCAGGATTGCCGCCCGCTACGGCGCAACCGCCGAGTCCTTGCGCCAATCCTGCACCCGGATGGAAGCGGCCCACGCCAGCGCCGCCGCCGCCCGCAACGCAATGGTCGAAGCCAACCTCCGGCTGGTGGTTTCAATCGCGCAGAAATTCAAAAGCCGCTCCGGACGCCTGGAACTGCCGGACCTGATTCAGGAAGGGAATATCGGATTGATGCGGGCGGTGGAACGGTTTGATTACCGCCGGGGCGTCAGGTTCTCGACGATGGCCTTTTATTGGATCAAGCAGGCCATCATCCGCGCCATCGCCCGCAGCCGCTTGATCCGGGTACCCGACGACATCGCTCTGCGGATTCAACAAATCCTGAGAAACCAGGGGCTGCAACTGGCGTCCGGAAGGGAACCGGACGTTGGGGAAACCGCCCGCCATCTGAACCTGCCGGTGGAAAAGGTACGCCAAGGGTTGAGACTGGCCCAGGGCGTGGTCAGCCTGGAAACGCCCGTCGGGGGCGACGGGGAAACGGTTTTGGGCGGCATCATCGAGGACAAAGCAGCCCTGCCCCCGGAAGACAGGCTGACGGCGGAGCGGATGCGCCAGGAAATCCATCGGAGCCTGGCGTTTTTGCCGGAACGGGAGGCCAGAATTCTGAAAATGCGGTTCGGCCTTGGCACCGACGAACAGACGCTGGATGCGATTGGGAAACAGTACGGGCTCACCCGCGAGCGGGTCCGTCAACTGGAGGCGCGGGCCTTGAAAAAGGTGAGAGAAATGGAAGGCGGGGAATTGTTGCGCAGTTTGGCTTAAGCAATCCGCCGCGAATCCGCTGCTTCATTCCAGGCAGTGGCAAAGTGTTCCTCACTCCACATGCGACCAAGCCGGTCCAGCAGATGATGGGTTTTTTGCCGGACCGCTTCCCGGCTGCGGGCATGGACCGGAAGTTCGGTCATGGCCCGTGCCACCGCCCCTGCGTAGAGGCGGCGCAGGTCGGCTTCCGCTTCTCCTGCCGGAGCCGGTTGGGGGCTTGGCGCAGGAACCTTTTCAAACACTTCGGAAAGGTGGGGGAACTGGGAGCTGGTGCGCCAGGCAATCGCCCGGAATACTCCGTTGTGATTGGCGATTTCCCTGGAGTGGCATAGAATTTCCAGTACATGGTCGCATAACCGCTCAAGATTGGCGCGGTCTTTCGCTGCTTTGTACCGGGCCATGTCGCTGCCGAATGCGGGCAGGTCTTCCAATTCCTGTGGATGCACCCGCAAGCGTTCGTCGCCCCGGAAAATCTTGACCGTGTCGCCCAGGAGCAGGTCGCAGATGGTTTCCCGGTCCAGCCAGCCGTCAAAGCGTTTGACCATGTACCAGAGAAACCAGAACGTCGGTTCTTCAGGAAAATTGAATTCGGGGTAGTAGCCGAGCGGTTGGACGGGTACGGGCTGAAACTCTGCTGCCTGGATGCGTTCCGCCGGAACGGAAGCCGAAGTCGCCGGAACCGTCACGGTTGCGGGTGTTTGGGAAGCCACCGGCCGTGGGCGCGGTGCGGGTGCAGGTGGAGCCTGCACTACGGTTTTCCGGAAGCAGGGAACACAGAGGCAACCGGTCTGAGCCTCGCCCCAGAACTGCGGTGCTGCCTCATGGAATGGGGACACCACCAGCACAAACGAATGGCATTTTTTGCAAGGGCGTTTGCCGTGGTAGGCGTCGTTTTCCCAGAGCGTCAGAAAGCGGGAAGCGGTGGCGCTTGAGAAACCGTCCTCAATCACGCCCAGAGGCAGACCTGTATGGTAGTCAGCCAGGGCCTCTAGCTGCCGTTCCGTGGCGGGTCTGAATGTCGGTGGCAGGGAACGGGGATACGCCATACTTCATGGTACATGATGACCATGAGGGACACAATATCCGGTGGATGCGAGACAGAAAAAGCGCGAACAGCAAAAACTATTTGCCCCCGCCGGTTTTCCAGGCAGTTTTAATTACATTTTTCCAGTTGTTATCAGCGGAATCCCATAAATCGGGCAGTTTGCCCGTCACTACCCCGGACTTTTCCCAGCCGGTCACCGGGAGCGAGTCAAAAACGTCTTCGAGTTGGTCGTTGGCCGGAAACGTGAGGTCAATGGTGTAATCCAGCCGGACGACACAACCGGCATCCACCCGGTGCAGGCACAGACTCGCAAAAGGAAGCGGCACGGGAAAAACCGGAGCCCCCTTGCGAAACGCCGCCTGCTTTGAATTCCCGGTCATGGACCAATTGGAAATCCAAACCTGTTCGCCAATGGCAACATCGGCGAGGGGACGGTAGGGAAACGATTGGCTTGGAAAGCAGACGTTGAATTCGCCGGGTTGCAAATCCGGATGGATGTAGAGCGCATCAATAATGTCGTCCTCATCGTCAGCGGGAAAAAGGACCTGCTCAGGTTCATGCAGGGGACCGACCGCTACCCCAGGACAGGGGACGTGTCTGTCGGCAACCGGGAGCGGCCCGTCCATCCGTTCGTGGAAGCTGGAAGTTTTGGGATTTGGAGTCATGGGATTCAAAAACAAAATTATTGTTACCGGCCGGGAGTCCGCACCGACTCAATCGTGATGAAAATGCCGGTCTGACCTTCCTGGCAGGCGCTGAAATTGGCTGCGACGGGGTTGTTCCCGATGATAATCCCGCAGGTCCGGGTTTCTTTTTTCCCTTGCAGGGCTTCGGCTTTTTGGTTGCCCGACTGACTGGCGGTGGATATCTTCGAGTCCCAGCCACTGGCGGGCAGGGCTTGGTGATAAAAATCCATGACTTTTTCAGGCGGGTCGCTGGTGCAATAGCTGATAAAGCGCGTTTCATCAATGACGGTGATACCGCTCCGGACGGCACCCGGATACACTGGAATATCGGCAGGGGTTTCAAGTGACAAGGGCTTGGTTTGGTTAAACCACGCAAATCTTTGGAATTTCGGCGAGTAAATATTCCACAATTGGACTCCACCGTAAGCCGCTCCGATGCCCAGGAGAAACCCCAAAGCCAGCCCGACCAGAAATTTTTTCATAAGCCAATTTTCACTCCTTCTTTCCGGCTTCAGCACCGGTCACTTGAGATTTTCTCATCTGTTTGAGCGTGGCTTTCCAAACTGCCGCCGTTTCCGGCTGCGGGTACCCGCCAATCAAGGCCACCAACTCGTCCTTCGCCCCTTTGAGCAACTCGGTCTTGGTCCGGTGGCCCAGGAGCAAAATCGCCCGCGCCAGGTCTTTGTCGGTGGCCGGAATCCGGGGCGGAGCGGGGGGAATGTGCTTTTTCGGTGGCGCAGGTGCCGGAACCGCCACCGGTGGTGGAGTCGGAGCCTGCTTGAGCAGCCGGGGCAGGCGTTCGCTCCGGACGCCACCGGCGAGCGAATGGCGGAAGACGGTTTTCCGGTTGGGACGGTCGTTCATCCCTGGGGTTCCTTTCCGGTAATGGTTGACACTGTGATTTTCTTTCCCGACTGTTGCAACCAGCCGTCACTGTGATGGTAAGAAAATCAACCAGTGGCAGGGAGTATATCTGTGTAGGCGATTTTATCCGAATCAGTTGCCTTTTGCACCCGCTGTAAAATCCCTGGCAGTGGGGGGAAGTGTGGTGCCGGTCCAAATCAAAACCAACTTCCTGCTACGTTTTCATTGGGGAACCCAACGGCGGCAGGGCGTTCACAATCCGGACAGTCTCCAGGCTGACAGTGACCACCTGTTTGACCAGCCGGACGATATACTGCGGGTCGTCCAGCCGGTTCGGGTCGTTGGTGATGCCGCTCCGGGCGTCGGTCGCAACCTGATACTGGTCAATCACCCAGTCCAGCGCGGAGCGATTGCCCAAGCGATACCCGAAACATTCCGGCGAAATGCCCTCCAGCGTCAGGAATTCATTGTACCGCAAGGCGGTTTTGTCTTTGGTAAGCCGCATTTTCTCCACCCGCCACGAAAGAGGCGCTTCGTTGTTTTCCTTGTGCCTGAGCGGATAGAGCGGTTGGTTTTCATAGTTGACGTGCAGTTCCGCCAGCTTCCGCCCGGCTGCGGCAAAAGCGTGAAAATCCGGTGCAAACGGGATGTGCGGCAGGTCACGTTTCAAGTTCGCGGCGTACCGTGCGCGGTACTCCGGCGCATGCAGCAGCCCGTACACATAATGGAAAATATCCCATTTCGTGATGCCCATGTCGTGGTATTGGGTTCGGAATTGGTCCAGCGCCCAGTCCGTGATATTTTCGCGCCGTTTGGTTCCGTCTTCCGCATAAGTGTAAAACGGGAAACATTGGGTTGTGCAGCCAGGGCTTGCCAAATGTAAATCAGGAAGGTTCCGGACGGCCAACACCATGAACGGCTTTTCCGACCCCGAATCCGTCAGGCCAATTACCAGGTTTTCCCTTTCGGTTTCCGGTGCCGGAAAAAAGGTCGGGAAAGCATAGACTTCTTCGTTCAACACTCGGTCAAAGAACAGGTACTGTTTGGTAAAAGGGCGATAGGCCGCAAGGCGAATCTTCGGCTCGGCAAATTCAGCCAGCCGCCCGCGTTGTAAATCCTGTTTCAAATCGCGGCTCCAACTCAGGCGTTTTTCATCATACGTCACAAAATCGTCAACCGTGGCTTTGGGGTTTCCCTGTTGCTGCCACTTGAAGACCTGTCCGTTATAGGTTTCTATCGTGCGCTTGATATTGGAAACCAGTTCGTTCCGGTTGAAGTTATACGCCCAGGCATCGCGGGAAGTAGCAACCCCACGCCCATAGTTTTTGAAAATCGCGTGAATATTGGATTCCTGCGCCGCCTTCATTTCCTTTGCGCCCAGCGGAATGAAGGTCTCAAATTCGGCATCCAGCCCTTCCGTCAGCCAGGTGTGCCGCCGGTCGGGCAGCAACTCTTTCCAGTCAATGCCGCCAATCGATTTTTTCCCTTCCAAATAGCGATATTTTCCTTCTTTTCGTTCAAATTCGGCGGTTCGGGCAAAGTAAATCCGGGCCTGCCGGGAATCACCTTTGCGCTTAATCAACAGATTGACGCTGACCCCGACCTGGATGCCGAAGACATTGTGGGTGGTACCGGATAATTTCGGATTCTTGCGGACATTGCCGCCCAAATCCAGCACGTAGATGGTGGAAAAATCCCGTGCCAAGTGCTTGCGCATGCCGTCAAAGGCAAGCTGGTCCAGGAAGCTGTTGTTAGTGACCAGGGCCACAATCCCTTCCTCGCCAATCCGGTCACTGGCCCAGCGGATGGCTTTCACGTAGGGGTCGGACAGGGCGTTTTTGTTGGTGGCGGCGGAATCCCTGGCGTAGGTGTCGGCCACGCGTTTGTCCATCACCTTGTACTTGCGGTTTTTATTGTTGTCGTTTTCATCCAATTGTCCGACGTTGTAGGGCGGGTTGCCGATGATGACATAGAGTTTGGTTTGCTTTTGTTTGTTGACCCGGGTTGTGTTTTCGGCGTTCATAAAAGCAAACGAAGCCTGTGCGCCTTCGGCCAGTTCAAAGGTATCCACGAGACAAATGCCCTCAAACGGCTCATAGGTGCCGACGCGCTCCACGTATTCGTGCTCGATGTTCATCGAGGCGATGTAGTACGGCAGCAGCATCACCTCGTTGCAGTGCAGTTCGTTTTTGTATTTGTGCTCCAGCGCGGATTTTTTGATTTCGCGCATGACCCGCACCAGAAAATTGCCGGTTCCGACAAAGGGATCGAGAATCCGGACGCCCTCGTCGCTCAGGGAGCGGCCAAACTCCTTTTGCAAAATTTCCTCCACCGAGCGCACCATAAAATCCACAATCGGCTGCGGCGTATAGACAATCCCGTGCGTGTCGGCGATTTTGACCGAAAAGCCCTGGAAGAACTTTTCATAGACCGTGTTGAGGAACGCCTGCTTTTGGCCGTAGTCGTCAATCGTCGCGGCGGCCACCTCAATCGCTTTGTAAAACCGGTCCAATCCCTTGAGAAACTCCTTCCGACTGAAGGACCTGGAGGTCAACGCGGCAATCACTTTCTCGATTTCGACGGCAATCACATTCCGCCGGGTGAATTGGTCGTTGTTAAAAATTCGGGTGAAAATCCGTTCGGTCAGCAAATGCTGAATCAGCATTTCCTCAACCGCCGCTTCCGCCAGATTGGGATTGACCGTCTGGCGGCACAACTCGACAAAATCCCCAAAAGCCTGCATGAACTTTTGATTGGTTCGGCGCTCTTGCTGAATCCGTCCCAGGGCGGCCCGTGCCAAATCGGGAACGTGGCCCTTGAATTCATCAACCGCCTGTCCCCATTCGGCATGGGCAGGCGGAACATACTCAATGAACTGTTTGAGCACGCCGACCAGTTGCTCCGGTTGGTGCAGGTCGGCTTCCAGCACTTCCTTCCCGGCCTGCCAGAGGATGGCCCGTGAAGGTTTTTGGAACAGAATGTTGTCTTTCGGGTAGCCGACCTCAAACTTCTTCTTGGCTTCTTTGCGCAGGTCGTCCTTTTCGTCTTTGGCTTCCCAAATGCCATGCGTCAGGTGGAAGGGGTCCAAAATGGCACCGTCGGCCCACAAGGGATGCTGTCCGGCCCGTTTGATGGGATGTTGCGGAATCAATTTCAAGCCGGTTTTTTCACAACAATGCTCAAGCAGGTTGAGAAAGGGCGGGCTCACCGCCCCTTCATGTGTTGCCTTGAGGTCGGCCAGTTGGGAGAGCTTTTGATAGTAATCCTGAATGGGCTTTTGCGTCGGTTTGAGGGGCAAAATGAGCATAAGGAACCAGGATCGGCACTATAAGATGAATGCTGCACGGCATTCTACCCAAGGAAAGTTCAAGAGTTGGTTGAAATTTTCGTGCAAAGTTGGTGAACGTTCAGAAATGGCCTGCGAAACAGTGCCATGTGGAATGGCAGTTGCAGATCAAGGCGGGAAGTACGTCCATCCCATATGCCTTTTTCCGCTGCATACATGAACCGGAATATTACCGATGATGAGCTGGCTGGCAATGGCAAAGCCG
>JAIBAN010000162.1 GCA_019695185.1 Blastocatellia bacterium
GATCGGATTGCAATTGGATTTGAACGGCTTCCAGGCTCCGGTTGAATTCGTTTCGCTTTTGGTTGCGATTACGCACAAAACTGACGGTTGTCAGCGCTACGGTTGCCAAACCCAGTACAAAGAAAATTTGAGCCAGTACCAGCAGTCGATTGACCAGCTTTCCCCTTTTGTTCTCTGATTTATCAGTTTGTTTCACAAATTCCTCTTCATTTGTTGAAAATATCAGTTTTTCCGTTTTGTGGGTGATTCTTTGCCGAAATAGACCCCAGTGGCCGTTCCCACCACTTCCCTGTTTTCTATGATTCCCACCGAGCAGCTCATCAGCCCGCCGGCCAGAGCGGTGGTCGAAACCAGAACCTCCAAATGTTTTCCCTCCTGCTGCAAACCGGCATCTTCAAGTTTGAGACGGAAGCCGTCAGAAACTATGCAGGCCAGTTTTTTATCAGGGGTTACGTAGAGTTCGCCGAAGCCCGTGTGCTCAAACGATGGCTGACCCTTTTTGATCTCTGTGAGAATCCGCTCGGCGGCCCAGGCATACTGCCGTGATTTGGTCCAGGTCTGGTAGGTGTCGGAGACCGCCCAGGAAATTTCCCCCGACCGGTTGGCCAGAATTCCCACCAATGCCAAGTCAACCGCCAGGAACAGAAATACCAAGCTCAACATTACCTTTCGGGGGACTTTGGCCTCGATTTTCCGAACGAGGCTATCTTTGGTTTCACGGCGGATTTGTTTGTACGAAAGCCACCCGGCTCGGATTTCCCGCAGTAAGTGGAGCATTTAGACAGACCTCCGGCAGATTTGTTTTTACATGTACTTATTTCCCGCTACGCGCCAAAAAGTTGCGGTCGCTCCAAATTTTTTTTAGAAATTTTCTTCCCGGCCGAGCAATGCCTCCCCAACTGTCAATTCCGGTTGTTCTGCTGTTTTGAGAAAAGCCGGGTTGGGGAAGACTTCGAGGGTTCCACCTGCCTGGACCACCTCGTAGTGGTGCGTGTTTCCTGGTCGCAAATGGTCTGCGACCGCAACGGTCCAACTGATCCAGCCGGAGCCGTACCGGGTCGGAAAACCAATGCTCACAATTCTCGGGTGTTTGTTGTTTCTGGCCAGAAACCAGTTCAACAATGCCAGCCTGACTTTTTCCTGGGTCTCAGGGGGTCGCAGTTCGAAGACCCCCCCTGCTGCGCAGTGGGCTGACCATCCGGCCTGGTCGAGCATGACTTCCACGCGATAGGCCGGAGAATCCATCAGCGCGATGTTGCCCAGGATGACCTCAAAGCGGAGGAACACCCGGTCAGGTACGTTTTTCCAGACCCGGGGCAAGGGCTTGGTCGTGAGGGCAATGGTTTCGGCCTTGGCCGGGAGGAAGACGGCGGCCCATTCGCGGGCCTGGTGCAGGGCCATTTGGCTGAGTAGTTCGGCGATCAGGGTTTCCTCGCTGCCGGAACCGGAAAACATAGATTTCTTTTCTTGCAACAAATTGTTTATAAATGGGTTAGGTCAAGTGTTCACGATGAACACCTTCCTCTTCCTGTCTCAATTTTTCAAGCAATTCGGTAAGTGCTTCGATAAATTCGCTTCGTGGCAGATTCTTCTTTCGGGAGCGCAAGTCAATGACCACCGTTGATTTTGATTGTGTGGTTATTTTGTATGACAGGTTTTGTTTTTTTGGAGAATCGGCTTTTTTGATTGTTTCGGTTGTTTCCTGTCGGGCAAGCAGGTGTGCTGCCGCCAACCGTCGGTCAGGTGACAGGTCAAGTAACCGAAGCAATTGTTTCCAGGTCAGATCTGAAATCCTGGCACATATATCCAGGACCTCTTCTCCGAGCTCCATAGGTTTGACTTTTCGGATGAAAGTGGTTCGGTCCATGCCAATTGCCTTGGCGGCGTGGCTTTCATTTCCCTTTAGACGGTTCAGGTGGTTTCCTAACGCACGCGCTTCATCCACTGGGTGCAAATCTTTCCGATGAATGTTTTCGATGAGTGCCTGGGACAGTAATTCGTCATCAGACACTTTCCTCTCAATGACAGGAACCAGGGTAAGCCCGCTGATTCTGGCGGCTTCAAGGCGACGCTGCCCTGTAATTAAGGTGTAATTTCCATCTTCCTCCAGCCGGCAGGTCAAAGGTTGAATCATCCCACTTTCGACAATGCTGTTGGCCAGTTCGGTGATTTCATCCTGATTGACCTGGATACGGGGCTGAAAGGGATTTGGTTGAATTTTGGTTGCTGCTACAAGCTGGAAGGTGATTGGAACCTCACTTGCATCTTTTCGTCCTGCAAGTTGGGCCAAACCAGCTTCGGAAACGATTGTTGTGAACGTTTTTTTCTTGGACATATCTTCGGTGGAGGGTTACTAGAAATTAGCTAATATCTGTCCCGTTATCTGCTCCAAATCTTCCAAGGCTCTGCATTTGTGGTCATGCAACCGAAGCGGAATTCGATGATTATAAGCCTCGGTTACGGCAATGTATTTTCGGAAACTTGGAAAGATAGGATACCTCAAACCTGTTGCAATCCGTTCAATTTCTCCGAGTTGGTGTTTGTGAATATTGACGTTTTCGACCTTGGTAGGGACAACCCCAATCACTTTGATTGGCGGTAGGAAAGGTCGCCGGCGTTTATTTGATTCCATGATTGCTTCCTGAGTTTGAAGAAATCCAGAGACCCCTTTATCTTCAGGCAGCACCGGGATCAATAAAAAATCACAGGTCAACAGGACCTGTACCACAATTTCTGACTCGGATGGGGGGCAATCAACCAGGATCAAATCATATCGGTCCTTGAGCGGTTCCATGGCCACCCTGAACCGATACATATTTTTCTGACGCTCCAACTCTCTTTCCTGCTTGGTCAGCTTCAAGTTACTCAGACCAATTTCCAAACCCATGGTTGGAACCGTTTTCATTTGAGGAAATTCAATCTCCGAACAAATTTCCGCCCAAAATAAATCATTTTCTGGAAGTTTGTGTGGAGTCAGACCATAGGATTCACCCAAATTGGCCTGGGAATCCGCATCAATCAACAAAAGGCGGGTTTGAGGCTGTTGGTACAGTATTTCGTAGCCTAGTTCTTTTACCAAGGTTGTTTTTGCCTGTCCTCCGGCACGGTTCCAAACTGCGATGGTCACCATTCTTTTTTTCCTTTGGAAGTTGAATTGAGTATATGTGGAAAGTCGGATAAACGAAATTGACCGGAAGCATGATTTTTATTTAAGATGCTCTATATCTGAATATATAAAATGTTCTAAATTTTTACAAGATTTTTTTCGATTATGGTGTTGTGATTCAGAGAAAGGAACGCTTGGTCAAAAAGGAATGCCATGGGAAACAAACTAACAACTGCCGAAGTTGCAAGACTGACCGGGCGAACCAATGTCTCAATTTACAGCCTTTTGAAACGTGGTGTGATTAAAGGTGAGAGAAAAGGCAAAACCATCCTGATTGATGAACGTGAAATTATAAAAATCCCTAAAAAGTCTAAAGCTGGAAAGCCAATTGGTTCAGGAAAGGTTAAAGGGTTGGAAGAATGCCACAGGATTACCGTCTATCTTGATAAGCTGTTGGCTGAAAAAGTTCAAAACGCCGTGAATACAGAAAAAACCACTGTTTCTGCTTTTTTTAGACAACTTGCAGAAACACATTTTGAGCAGAATGGCCCAAAATAAATCTGTACCGTTCACCAAAACATTTCTTGGGATGTTTATCCAGAAAATCGGCTGCCACCACATACAGCACGGTCAATTGTTCCTTTATACTTAACATGGGGCGTTCCTCCGCAAATCTCGATGTTTTTCGTTCATCAAAATTTTGGAACGTCCTCTTTTTCAACTCAAGACTGAAGTTAGGTAACAGTCTGAACGACCACCTTGCCAAAAAAACCTTTCCGGGTGATGCTTCCCCACCAAAAATTGAAAGCAGGATGGCTGCCAAACGTATGATTGCAATTCAAAACAAAGGCGCTGAAATTCTCACTGCCAATTACTGGGAAAGTGAACGCGAAAACTTGTCCCAACCCTTCGCCAGTTTCTATCTGGGTTGTTTTCGCCTGCTCTTGCCCCGACTTTGGACGGGCCATCTGGACCTGATGAAACAGGGCCGGGAAGTCGAGGTTGTCCGCTGGGCTCAACCAGAATCGGGAAAAGGGGAAATTTTTGAATTTCGTTTTTTGGCTGGGTCCCGCACCGTGTTTTCGCTCCAGCTCGACGCGAAAGGCGGATTTGACCGGCTGCCGGGACCGGCCGCCTACGGCGAACCGGGCCGGGTGTCGGTCTGGGGCTGGTCAGAAACCGGGCCGATAAAAACGCTTGAACTACCAGCCCGGCTGGAGCGGGAGGACTTGCCCACGGAAACAACTGTCAGTGGGTCGCTGGAGGCACTCGATTTCTCAGCCCGCGTGAAACGGGCGAACCATTTTGGGCTGGCCACCAGCCTGGCCACCCGGAAATCAAAAAAACTTAAAAACGGGTCCCTGTTGGAATGGGAAAGGACCGACGTTCCCACGTATTTTGATGCTCAGCCGACTGATGACGGTTTTGGTTTTGCGGCTGACGGGATGGTGGCGCGTTTTAAAATGAAAACCCGGGACCGCAAAACTTTGGCCGGCACAGCCCAACTGGCCGGTGAAGCCCTGGCTGCCAAACCACTCCGATTGTTACTCTTGCTGGCTTTTACCACCCTGCACGGAAAATTGCCCGAGAGGCTTGACCTCAAATCCATTGACTTTCTCACCAAGGGCCTGCTCCTGCCCAAGCCGGAAGCACCTCTGCTGTCAGACAACGAAATTCAAACCTTTGCGCGCCAGCATGTACACGCCGCTGCCCATGATTTGGAATCGCTGGCCCTGCCCGATGGAAATTGGAATGCTGCGCGAGCCATTCTGACCATTGCGCAGCGGTTGTGGACGGTCTCGAAGGAACAAGGATATTACATTGGTACGCTCGACCATTGCGTACCCAATTCTGAAGTTTATGAACAGGCCCTGCACCAGCAAAAAGTTTTGATCGCTGTTGCCGGACTTGGTTTGACCTCCGAGATTCGCGCCCGCTTGCCCATTCAGCCCCATCCGGGTACGGATCCGCCTTTGGTATTTGCTGATTGGATTTCGCTTTGTTGGGGGCCAAATCAGCCACCGGGCGCATTGCGGCCTGCCGGATTGGGTCACCTGCCTGGAATCCTGGGAAAGCGGGAAGCGGGGAGCGGAAAAAGGGGTTTACCGGATGGAACCATCAAACCTCTTTTGGAAACCGCCAGCACCCTGTTAGAGCGGGTTTCACGTCCAATTCCGCACTTTTACGGCCGCCTCTTTGATGTGCCGGTGCCGGTGAAATTGATTCCTCAAACTGCCAATCTTGGGGTTTCCTTCTTACGGATTCAGGTTGAAACCGCCGGACTTTGGGTGGGGTTGTTCGATGCTGAAAGAAAAAGCGTTGCCGCAACCTTCTGGAAAGCGGAGACCACAGCTTTCCAAAACGTCCCCGTAACTTTTACAGTGTGTACTTGGATCCTGACCCATGCGATTTGCAGTGCGTTATGGCACGATCTCTGTAATGAGACTGTACAACTTCCAGGGAAAGCCTCCGGCGGTGGGGAAATAACGACAGAACCAAACCGAAATCTTCCCACCGGAAAACCATCTTCCGTTGTTAACCTGCCCATTCGTTCCGGTCGGGAATCGGAACCTGCCATTTGGGCGACTCCGGCGGAGGTCGCTGTAATTGCCGAATCGGTTAAGAACCTGGGTCGGGATTACCGCCGACTGCCTGAAGGCTGGGAGGCCCGGCGGGTAAACGTGGACTGGCAAAAACGACAGGAAAGGGCCGGTGAGCGCGCCCGGTCCTACGGTTGTCCTGCTCCGCCACCCGGATGGACGTTTGTTCGTCCCTTCTCACGAAAACGGGTTGGGGTTGGAACAGGCCAGCCACGGATCGTGAAAAGCACTGGGTTGTTCGCACTGGCATTGAGTTTGGCGGAAGTGGGTGGGCTTGATTCGTGACTGTAGCCGCAAAGTCATGGCTGCACGATTTCTTACAAAAAAGAGCGAAACTCCAGTAGAATGAGGGCTTTTGCATTATTGACAGCGCCACGAATTCAACAGAATGGGGACATTCCCCGCATTTCCTTCCTTATACCGACAAGTGTCCCCGCACTGCTGCGGATGGGTTCCCCTCTTCCACAGCACCTCGGCCATCTCATCCAGCCCACCGACATCCAGGCAATATTCACCCTTCTCATGTCTTCCAATCCGCCGTTGTCTGAGTCCCAACCGCCGCAACGCTTTGGACACGAACCGGAGCGGGTCGGCGCACAACCGTTCATCCGGGGGCAATCTCAGAATGCCACTAATCCAGCCGCGATTGGCCCGGAGCCAGGCGAGCAGAGCAACGATGGCCGGGCTGGTTTTGGAATACGTGCCGCCGTTGTTGAATTCGAGCGTGGCCGGGTCAACTCCGACCGCCTGCAACACCATGCGGGAGAATTCGCGTTCCGCCGCGAGGTTCCGCTGGTCCGGCAGAAAATCCGCCGTTTGGTTGTGGGTGCCTTGTGCCTCCCGCAGTTGCGCGTCGGTGGCAAGTGCGATTTCGAGGTGGCTGATTTCGGCTCGTCGCTGGCCGCGCCGGTCTTTCTCAATGACCGCCGCGACGATGTCCGCCGCTGCCGTTTCGGGCAACCGGTAAAATTCTTTAAGGTGATGTTTGTCGAGCGCCCGCGTTTCTGCAAAGGTGCGTCTATGTTTGCGTTCGAGGCCCGCTGCCGTCTCTGCTTCCAGATCCGGAGCGGAAACCCGTGTCCGGAGAAACTCGTCCGCTTCCAGGCTCCTGGCTTCCTCCGCGAGCATGCCGGCGACGATGATTTCCGGTTCATCGGCCTCGTCGTACGTGACCCGGTAGCCGTCGGCGTCGAGCATTTCCAGGAAGCGGGACAGAAAGTCGTTGGTGGCGAAGTTTTCCTCGCGGGCAACCGCGAGCGCCAGCCGGTGGTACTCACCATCCAGGATTTCGGTTTCACCCTGGCTGTCGAGGCCCATCAGGGGCCGGTCATGCTGGTGGGTGGATTCCCAGCAGGCGGCGATGTCCCGTTCGGCAGTGGGCTTGGCGTTCTTCACATCCGAAACCCAGACATGGAGGCGTTCCATGCCGCGCACCCGGCCCAGGGCCTGGAGGCAGTCGGCAGGGGTGTTGACGCTGTGGGTGAAGATGCCGCCGACAAAGCTGAACCCATGCCCCTCGTTGATGGACACGCCGGTGCTGACGGATGGGGAAACGACAATGAAGTCGTAACGAAGAGCCTGACCGTTGACATCGCGGAAAAACTCCAGCACTTCCGGGTCGCCTGAATTGTCACCGCTGATATAGAGGCCCTGTTTGCCTGGGGCCTCGGCTTCAAAGAGCTTGAAGGCGGTCCGGGCAGTTTTCTTGCTGTTGCAGGTGAGGAACACCCGGCCACCATGCTGAAGCTCGGTCAGGGCGGCGGCCATGACCGCATCGGGCTTTTCATAGAGGGTCACGGTGCGTCCTGCGCCGATGTGGTACTCGTTGAGAATGGTGACGGTGCGCCGGTTGGGTCGCCACAGCTCCAGCATGAGTTTGGTGAGCGGGGACAGATGGGCATCCAGGACCACCACCTGTTTGGCCTGGGCAATCAGGTGGCGCAGGACTCCCAGGACCAGCCGTTTATGCTCAATGCGGGTCGTAAGCCGTCGCAGCAGTTGCTCGATTTCGTCAATCACCACCACGTCAAAGCAGCGCACGGAGCCGTTCTCTGCCAACATTGGAAGGGAATTGAGACAGATGGCGGCCGTTTGCACCTCGCTGAAGGCACAGTCACTGCCCGTTCGCCATCCTTTGTAGTCGGAGTACAACTCAAACCCCAGCCGGTTGGCCGCGTCGGTGGCCAGGGCGACCAGATGGGAAATGTAGAGGACCGATTGATTGCCCAGCCGGGGCAGGATATGGTTTTTCACCAACTGGGTTTTGCCGGTCCCGATGCCGGAACGGACCAGCAAGGTTTCGGCCTGGGCGATGCTCAAAGCATCAGTTCCAAAATCTCCCAGGTAGCGGCGCTGACACTCGATGACCACGCCGCCGAACCACTGCCGCAACCGGCGGACAGCTTTGTGGCGGGCTTTGAAAAAAGCGAAGTGCGGATCGGGTTTCTGCGGATGGGCAAGCTGCTTTCGGACAGCTTCCAGCCCCGCCAGCCGGTGCAGGTCGTTGAAGTCGGTGGGTTGGTCCGCCGTATCCAGGTCGGCAAAGGCAGGAGTCACCACTTGGCAGCGGTATTTGAGGGCGGTCTGGTGGGCTTTGATGAGTCCGGTATTGCCCAGCGGTTCGCCCCGTTCCAGCCGTTCGGCTTTCCACTGGTCATGGTCCGCAGCAATCACGATGTGGCACTTTGATTTGGTGCCGTACTGTGCCCGCAGCGCGGCCACGACGGGGGCCAGGTTGCCCGCATCCAGAGCGCACAGGACTTCGCTCTCAGTCTCTTTTCCCAGCGCGGCCCGCAGGGAAAGCCCGGTGGCCAAACCTTCACAAACAACAAAGGATGGCCGCTTGGGGTTGAAACCTGCCGGTGTTCCCAGCCGGATGAACGCACCCTGCTTGGCCAAGCCGAAGGTAAATCGCTTTTCGC
>JAIBAN010000074.1 GCA_019695185.1 Blastocatellia bacterium
TTGTGCGCTTTCATGGCAGTTTCCCCGTTTCTTTGGTTGGTTGCTGCCGCAGTTTCCCATTTCACTTTCCGTTTTGTCGATTCTTTTGCCAGCTTCCTTTACACTCTCTCCAGCCGCACAGGTCGAATTTTTTTATTTTATTTTTTAACCGCGAAACACGCGAAATACGCGAAAATCAAAGAAAAAAATTGGTTTCTTTTTCGCGTGTTTCGCGTGTTTCGCGGTTTCAAAAAACCACACTTCTTGTCAGAAAACGGAGAACACAATGGTAACTCTTGCGGATGCGCGCCGCGTGATTGCGGCAGCGGAACAAAAAGCCCTCGAAATCGGTCAACCCATGAACATTGCCGTAGCGGACGGCGGCGGCAATCTGGTGTCCCATGTCCGAATGGATGGTGCCTGGCTGGGCAGCATTGATATTTCGATTAAGAAAGCCTACACCTCGCGGGCATTTGACATTGCCACCAAGGATTTGGCCGAACATTCCCAGTCGGGGGGCCAGTTTTTCGGGATTCACGCTTCCAACAACGGAAAAATCATGATTTTTGCCGGTGGCATTCCGCTCAAGCGGGATGGCGTCGTGGTGGGTGCGATTGGCGTCAGCGGTGGTTCCGGTGAACAGGACCATGCAGTGGCTGAAGCCGGTGCCGCAGCTTTTTAATTTTTTTTCAGAGATAATGGAACCTTTTCCGGTTTCAACTGCAATCTACACAGTAGCTGCATAACTCAATTCCTACTCCCTGAGTTTTCGGTGAAAGTTCTATGGGTGGAACCACTCCAACCTCAGAACGACAGGTAATTCAATGGGCCCAGGCAAGTGTACGTCTTCTGTGGACGTGTCTCTTGCTTGGGTATTTTTTTGTTCCGGTGCAGGGGCAATATGTTCCGTTTCAGTTTGACCATTACGGTGTGGACCAGGGGCTTTCAAACCAGATTGTGACATGTGTGCTCAGGGACCGGTCCGGGTATCTTTGGGTTGGTACCGAGGATGGGCTGAACCGTTTTGACGGTTACGAATTCAAGCATTTTTTACCCGTTGCCAATAATCCTGCGAGTCTGCGGGATGCCTCAATTTCCACCTTATTTGAAGACAGTCGGGGCAACCTCTGGGTCGGTACCAAAGAAGGCGGACTGCATGTCTTTGACCGGGTCACCGAAACCTTTCGCGCCTTTCAGCACGATGCCAAAAATCCAGCTACCTTGAGCCACAACCGGATTTATCGTATCTATGAGGATGCCCAGAACGTGCTCTGGGTCGGGACTGCCGGCGGTCTTGACAAGCTGGTATGGGAAAACAACGCCCTCGACACCATCAAACTGACTTCGTTTCGCAACGACCCCAAAAATCCGGAGAGCCTGGGCCATAACCGGGTGACGGCAATGGTCCGCGACCGCGCCGGGACGCT
This sequence comes from Blastocatellia bacterium, assembly GCA_019695185.1. Taxonomy (GTDB): domain Bacteria; phylum Acidobacteriota; class Blastocatellia; order Chloracidobacteriales; family Chloracidobacteriaceae; genus JAIBAN01. The sequence goes on from JAIBAN010000074.1 coordinate 1,407, forward strand.
CTGGGTCGGCACCAAACAGGGACTCAACCGGATGGTGTCGGAACATCCGCCCCGGTTTGTCCAATATCTGAACGACCCGAAAAATCCGGCCAGCCTTCCCGATAACGAAGTCTATGCCCTGCTGGTGGATAAAACCGGAGATTTATGGGTGGGGATGTGGGGTCATGAAGGACTGGCCAAGGTTCCGCTGGCCGAGCAGGCCAAGCCCCAACCGGCGTTTGTCCGGTTTCCCTTTGACCCGCACACTCAAACCGGGTTTCCGGCAGACATTGTTTTGAACCTGCTCGAAGACCGGCAGGGAAACCTCTGGTTTTGTGGCGAAGGCAATGGACTGGTGCTCTGGCCAAACGCAGAGCGCAATCAGAACCGGCCCCATTGCGTGAAATTTACCGAGGATGCCGGCAACCCCTATGGGTTCAAAGGTGAACAGGCCGTCGCCTTGTGCGAAGACCAACAGGGATTGATTTGGATTGCCGCCAACGAGGGCGGACTCAACCAATTTGACCCGACCAAGTCAGCCTTTCAAATCTATCGCCATCATTTGGGAACCGTCCCTGGCTTGATTGACACCTCGATTTCCACAATTACGGAAACTCCCGACGGAAATCTGTGGGTTGGTCATCCGGCGGGTCTGACCCGGATTGTTTCCAGTGGCGACCGTTTCGCGCAGCCACAGTTTTTGCCAGTGACCGCCAAACCCGACACGCCAACCGGCCTGCGCTCCAACAGCATTGCCACTTCCCTGGTTGATTCACAGGGCCGGCTCTGGTTGGGAACCATCAACGGCGGCTTGCATCTGCTGCAAAAAAACGGTGAAACCGTTTCCTTTGTCAATTATGCAAAAGACCCGGCCAACCCGGAAAGCCTGGGTAACAATGCGATTTTGTCGCTGGCGGAAGACAGGCAAGGAACGATTTGGGCTGGAACCTATCAGGGGCTGTACAAAATGCTGGACGCCAAAAGTCCGCGACCGGCCCCGAAATTTGCCTCCTTCCGCTCAAAGGCCGACAATCCCGCCACCCTCAGCGGCGATATTATCGAAGCAATAACCGCTGGTCCGGATGGAGCCCTCTGGGTTGGAACCAACTTTGGCCTGAGCCGGGTGGACCTTGAAACCGGTGCCGCGACCCGTTTTTCCGTTGACCCACACAATCCGGCGGGGCTGCCTCATCCGGTTGTCAACAGTTTGCTGACCTCCACGCGCAACATTCTGTGGATTGGCACCAAAGGAGGCTTGTGCCGGATGGATACGGCTTCGCGCACGCTGACCAGGGTGACTGCCGAAAGCGGCCTCCGTGACCTGACGATTCAATCATTGCTTGAGGACAGCACCGGCACGTTGTGGGTTGGCACCATCAGCGGACTCTTCCGGTTTGACCCTGAAACCGGAAAAAGCATCCGGTTTGGCAAAGCCGATGGGCTCCCCAATGAAATCATCAGCCGGGGTAGTGGCTGGCGCAGCCGAAACGGGACGCTTTATTTCGGCACGGAAGAAGCCATGGTGGCGTTCCGCCCGACGGAAATCACCACCGACGGTTTTGTCCCGCCGGTCGTGTTGACCGAATTCCTGCTGGCCAACCGGGTGCAGCCGATTCGAAGCCAAACGGTGTTGCCCGCTCACATCAACTTTCTCGACGAATTGACATTGCGCTCCAGCGATAACCTGTTCACGGTCGAATTCAGCGGGCTGGATTTCCGGCAACCGGAAAACAACCGGTATGCCTATAAACTGGAGAATTTGTATAACGATTGGATTGAAACCGACCCCAAAAACCGTCGGGCGACTTTCACCAATCTGGCTCCGGGCGAATACGTCCTGCATGTCAAAGCCGCCAACCATCACGGGGTCTGGAATGAAAGCGGGCACCACCTCAAGGTTGTGGTCCTGCCCCCCTGGTGGAAAACCAAAACCGCCTATGGGTTGTTTTTGCTGCTGATTGTGGGGAGCGCCGTTGGTGGTTATTGGTGGCGGGTCAGCGCACTTGAGCGGCGCAATCTGGTTTTGACCCAAAAAGTCGCTGAACGAACAGCCGAACTCAACTCCTATGTGGCGAAACTGGAAACCGCCAAACAGGAAACCGAAGCCAAAAATCAGGAACTGGATGCCAAGAACCTTGAACTGGACCAGAAGGTTTTGGAACTGAATGAAAAGAACGTAGCGTTGGAGCGTTCGCAGCAACAGGCCGACCGGATTTTTTCAGCCCTGGCCGAAGCCCTGCCCGGAACGGTGCTGGATGGCAAATACCGGCTCGATGAAAAAATCGGAGCGGGCGGATTCGGAGCGGTTTTCCGGGCCACGCACCTCCGCCTGAACAGTCCCGTGGCCGTCAAAATCTTTCGCCCGACCCCTGGCAACGATTCTGCCGATGCGGTCGAACGGTTCCGCCGGGAAGGGGTTTCGGCAGCCATGCTGCGCCATCCGAATGTGATTGCAGTGCTCGATTCCGGAATTTCCGAAGAAGGCATTGCCTATCTGGTGATGGAACTGCTCCAGGGCGAAAGCCTGCTGGCGGAAATGAAACGGGTCCGCCAGTTTTCACTGCGCCGGGCAGCGGAAATCATCCAACCAGTCTGTGCCGCTCTGGCCGAAGCGCACCGCCTGAACATCATCCACCGCGACATCAAGCCGGACAATATCTTCCTGCACCAGACGCCGGAAGGCGAAGTGGTCAAGGTCGTGGATTTTGGCATTGCCAAACTGGTGGGAGTTGATTCGGGCGACCAGGGAAAACTGACCGCCACAGGTGGCATCATCGGAACTCCGGGCTATATGGCTCCGGAACGGTTGAGCAACCTGCCCTATGACGGACGCTCGGATGTCTACAGTTTGGGAATCATGGTTTTTGAAATGCTGGCGGGCCGGATGCCGTTTCAGGCCGGTGGCGGCAGTTTTATCGAAATCATCATGGCACACCTGAAAAATCAGCCACCCTCGTTAAAAGAATTCCGCCCTGATGTTCCGGATGAAATCAACCGTTTGCTACAAAAAGCCCTGGCCAAAGCCCCTGAAACCCGCCCCACGGCACTGGAATTTGGCGAGCAGTTTTTGTTTGTGGCAGCCCCTTACCTCTCTCAGCCACGCTCCATCAGTGTGAAAATCCCGCTTTTCCCGCATGACCCGGCGTCTGTGGACGGCGAGTTTTTGTCCAAAGATACGATTGCCGACCAGGGACTGACTGACACCGAGGCAGCCGACCTGCCCACCATCACCGGACAGTTTGCCAGCCCCAAAGAAACACCCCAGCAGGCCGAAACAGTTGTCAAAACAATTGCCACCACTGAAAAACCAGAGGACCAGAACACAAATCCCTGATTTTTTACCGCCAAAACCCGGCATTGCTGATAAAAACTTTTAGGGTTCGATAAGCGGAACGTGATTCAAATGCTCCGTGCGGTGCGCCAGGTAGGTCACCGGGTTCAGCCCGGAAAAGCTCCGAAAATCGTGAATAAAATGGGCTTGGTCAAAATACCCGCACTCGGCGGCCACATCCGCCCAATTCACAAGGCGGGAAAAGTGAAGTTGCCGCAACACCTGCTGAAAGCGGCAAATCCGACAGAACAATTTGGGTGTCAGGCCGACTTCATTGGTAAAAAGCTGAATAAACCGGCGGGAACTGAGGCCAATTTGATTGGTCACGGTGGCAATGTTCTGCGCCCCAGGGTCGGTCAAAAACCGGTTTAAGGCAAAAGCCACCGCCCGATGACGGGTCCATTGGCGGGCGGCCAAACGCTCCAGGGTTTGCTCCAGAAGGCGGAATTTGGCGGCAACGGTTGGAACGGCCAGCAACTGTTCGCGCAAAATCGGGGCTTCCCTGCCCCAGACATCTTCGAGCGAAACCGTGGTGTCGCGCAATTCACCGGCAGGAAACGGCAAAAACGGAAACGCCCCGCCCGGTTTGAAATGGACCCCCATGATTTCCGCCTGGTCGCTTGTGTCAATCACCACATATTCCGAATGCAGCCCGGAAAGCAGTGTTCCGCGATAGATTTGGGGTTGATTCGGGTCGTCCCGGTCGTAGGTCCGCAGCGTGTCTTCCCGCAAATTGATGACCAGTTCCACCTGCCCGGTCGGCATGACTCGTTCCTTGGCATGTTGCGGGGTGTGCCCTTCGAAGTACCACAACAAACCGACAAACTGAGAGAGCGGTGGCGGCGGAATGTAAAAATGGGAACGCATAATTATTAAGGACTGCGGACAAATCCAGGACTGAGGACTGAGGACTGAGGACTGAGCAGAATCAAATCCATGCTCTGGTTGGTTCAAGAGTTTCCAGAATGCCAATGAAGTGGTTGGAAAACTCTTGCCTCCCTGTTTTGATTGAAAACTCAGTCCTCAGTCCTCAGTCCTCAGTCCTGGATTTGTCCTCAGTCCTCAGTCCTTGACTTGGGTGTTGTGTATCAAAACCACATCGCTGGTATAGAGGCCACGCGTACAAGCCAGTTGTCCCGTCAGTGGCGACCAGTCGAACCAGAAAATCTGATTGTCAATAAAATCAGTCAGTTTGCGGGGCGGCTGGCCGTCCAGCGGCAGCTCCCAGATATTTGAAACGCCCTGCTCATTGTTGATAAAGGTCAAGGCCGTACCGTTTGGGTGCCAGCGCAGCAGCGTATCACCGGAGGTCCACACAGCCGACTTGGGCAACGTAAAGCTTTGCATCTGTTTGCGCTGGGAAAGTGAATAGATGGCCCGTTTCCACTGTGGCGTGGGGTCGTTCTGGTCCCAATAGGAATAGGCAATCCGGTCACCGTCGGGCGCAATCGCCGGTTGATAGTAATACCCTTGCAGCAGCAATTCCGGCGTCCCGCCTGTCACCGGCAACCGATACAGCCCGTCGTCTCCGATGAAAACAAACCAGTTTTCCTGCGGCGAAGTGGCTGTTCCCCATTCCCCTTTGCCAAACGTCAACTGCGTCTGATTGCCTCCATCCAGGTCCATCCGCCAGATATGAAACGTTCCGGTTCGATTTGATTGGAACAGGACCGAGTGTCCGTCAGCGGAAATTAAAGGGTTGAAATTGACTGCTTTGGTTTCCATCAACCGTTTTTTACCGGTTCCATCTGCGTTCAGCAGACATAAATCAACCGCCCCTTGTTGTTGATTGGCATAAATCAGGCGTCCGTCTTTGGTCCAGCAAAAACTGAACCCGTCAGCCCGTCCCGTCGTGACTTTGGTGGGTACGGAAAGATTTTTTCCGAATACCAGATTTGAGGCTGTGGCAGGGGCACCCGGCGTCTGCCGGGGAGTGGAATTGGGTGAGGTGGCCGGTAACACCCAGATGTTAAACAGCGCCTCTGATTGAATGGCCGTAAAGACTTTGGTATCGGTGGAACTGGTCAGATTGTCATAGCCGTTGACTTCGTTGGTAATTTTGCGGACCTCTCCGCCGGGATATGAGACCAGTTGAATTTGCGGCGGCGTAAACGGCTCTTCCGCACCCGTAACCAGCAATCCGGAACCATCGGCCATCCAGGTCAGGCCACTGACATCCAGCCAACGATGCGGAGAGATGGGGCGTTCCGGTCCCCCGGTGGCGGAAATCTCGACCAGTTGCAGTTGGCGCATCCCTTCCAATCCAATTTTCCCAGTCACAAATGCCAGCCGGGTTCCATCAGGTGACCATACCGGACGGGACAAAAAGTCAGGATTTGTTTTCACCACAACGGTCTGTTCATTACCGCCAGCCGCATCCGCCGTCATCAAGGCGTTGGCCCGTTCCGTGGATAACCCCCGGATAAATGCCACTCGGCGACCATCGGGCGAAACCACCACTGTCGGCATGACATCGTGAACCACCCGGACCGGCACCCCGCCCAAAACCGGGACTCGAAAAATTTCACCAACCCCAACCTTGTCCCACACATTGTAATAGATGTGATTGCCATCCGGCGAAACCGCTACGCCTTGATAGATAACCGGAGCCGGCGGCTGCACCTGCACTTCGCCGGCGGTGGCGATGTGCTTCACCCACAGGGATTGTTCGCCTCCGTTTTCCAAAACAAAGACCAGCAGTTTTCCATCCGGTGAAACAGCCGCGTCCAGGGTGCGCCCCGTGGCCGTCAGGCGACTGACCGTAAAGTTTTGCAGGAGCTGTTTTTTTGCTTCCGGCTTAAAGAAAAAACGCCCCAGGGTCCAGGCACCGGTCAAAATCGTCAACCCGACAAGTGACAATAAAACCAAGAACTGCGGACTGCGGACTGCGAACTGAGCTTTTTTCGAGGACTGGGGACTGCGGACTGCAGACTGAGTTTTTTCTGAGGACTGAGGACTGAGGACTGAGGACTGAGCTTTCTCCAAGGACTGAGGTTCCGGAACCAGGGATTGAGAGTCGGAATCCCACTCTGAAACCAGTTCCAGCTCGTCATGTGCAACGAACATCGGTGCCTCAGCTTCGGTCCCCGTGGGTTGAACTTCCTGCACCGCAGCCACAAAGCGATACCCCCGGCGGGGGACCGTTTCAATAAACTGATGGTCGGTTGGTCCTTCGCCCAGCACCTTGCGCAGAACCGAAATATTGCGCGTCAGACTGCCTTCCTCAACAAAGGTGTCAGGCCAGATTTTGTCCATCAATTCATTTTTTTCGACAACTTCGCCATGCCGTTCGACCAGCAATTGGAGGGTTTCAAAGGCTTTGTTGGTGAGCGGAATAACGGTTCCGGCACGCCACAACAGGCGGCGGCGGGGGTCCAGCCGGAATTCGTCAAATTCGTATAAATGCTGATTACGCATAGGGTTCACCTTGAAAATCAGACTTTGTAAGCCTTTGTGAGAACGATTTGTCAGGGTTGTTCAGGACTTGGTGGCAGGTGATGCAGTACCTCTTGCCCACCGAAACGGATATGCACGTTACGAACCTTTTTCAACCGGAGTTCTTACCTATGACGATTCGCACCGGCTCCATGTTGCTGCCGCTTTTATGGTTTCTGGCCACCCTGTTTTTGACTTCCGCAACCCTCTCCGCACAAACCTTTCCGGCTGATTTCAGCCATGAATTTACCACTGGACGGGAATTCCTTCAGCAAGGTTCTTTTGCCACAGCCAAACAAACTTTTTTACGGATTCTGGACCGCCACCCCAACGCAGTCGCAGTTCTGAATGAACTCGGCGTGACGGAACTCTCTTTGCAAAACCCGACCGCCGCCCTGCATTTTTTTGAACAGGCAACCGTCCTGCAACCCGATTTTGCCGAAGCCTGGTACAACGCCGGACGGGTTCACGAAATGCTGCACCAGCCGGACAAGGCCGAAACCTGTCTGCGGCAGGCAATGCGGCTGCGACCTGATTACGAGCGGGCCGAACGGGCCTTGGTCGAACTCCTGATTTCCCGACAGCGCCCAACGGAAGCCCTGCCATTGCTGGTCAAACTGGTGCAGAAACAACCCGCCAATGCGGAAACCTGCAACTTGCTCGGCTACGTGCAAACCGTACTTGGCCAACATAACCAGGCGATTGCCACTTTGACCCAAGCCATCGCCCTGCGGCCCAATTACGCCCAAGCCTATAACACGCTGGGAACCGTCTGGTATGCCAAACGGGATTTCAAACGCGCCCTGCAACAGTATCTGAAAGCGGCGGAACTGGACCCTTCACTGGCGGAAACCCATTACAACCTGGGTATGCTCTATCAAACGCTCAACCGCAAAGCCCAATGGTCAGAAGAATATCGTCTTTTGAAAACCCAAAGTCCCGCCTTGGCGCAACAACTCTTCCGGGCTTCACACCAGGATTTGATTCTGGCTGCGCCGGGAAACTAGCAGGTTTTGAGTTTTGAGTTTTGAGTTTTGAGAGATTTGAACCTTGTTTCCGGTTCAAGTTGGAAAACTCAAAACTCAAAACTGTTTTTCCCACTCGAAGCCCAAAAACCAAATTTTTTCCTTTTCCCCTGCCGAATTGTTTTAATTTACAGACAAGATTGCGTATCATGCCCGCCAATGCCGCAAAACGGTTGTTCACGCCAGCCGTTCGGCGTTCTGTCGCATTTGGCCCTCATAGACAGTTGATTCCATTTTTTGTAAAGAGGACCGCCACACTGAACCAAATGTATTGATGAAAAGGCTGACCGGGCTTGGCCTCACACCGTCACGGATACTTCATGCGAAACAAATCTTTGTTCCTCGCAGTGTTGATGTGTTTTCTGACTTTGGGAAAGGTCTGGTGTGAAACGGGAAAACCCCTTCCTCCACCCGCTCCCGCTGCCACTTCTGCCCAGTCAGTTCCGGACCAGTCAGTCCCCCAAGGGCGTTATGCCTTCAATCTTTTTACCGACCGTGACGGATTGCCTCAGAATTCAATCATGGCCCTCACCTTTGACCGGCAGGGCTATCTCTGGGTGGGCACTCAGGACGGAGCCGCCTTTTATAATGGACGAAAATGGACCGTCATCCAGTTTCCCAACCGCACCACTTCCAACTTTGTCCGCGCCATCTGCGCCAGTGCCGACGGCAGTTTGTGGTTTGGCAGTGTGGATGGCGGTCTGTTCCGGCTGAAAGACAGCCAATGGACGGTCATTGACCAGGCCGCCGGACTTCCGGGCAACACCATTTGGAGCATTTTGGAGGAAACCGGAACCGCTGCCGGCCAACTGGTTCTCTGGGTGGGAACCTCCGGTGGTCTGGTGCGGCTGGAATTCAATCCACACACAACCACTCCAGCCATCCGCACCTTTACCACCGCCACCGGACTGCCGCATAACCGGATTACCACCTGCCTGGAAACCCGCTCGACAGTTGACGGCCATTGTCTGTGGGTGGGAACCCTTGAAGGACTGGCCCGGTTCAAACTGGACGCCGACCTGCAACCTGTGCCGCTCACCAATGTGAATGCGGGACTTCCCTCCAAACGGGTGATGAGCCTTTTGGCTGTGCCTGAAAATAAGGAGGGAACAACTCTTTGGGTCGGAACCGCAGGGGGGCTGGCACGGTGGAAGCATCAGGAAGTGACCACCGTCACCGGCGGGCCGCCCGGCCTGAACACCGCTGTCCGGACCCTGGCCACCACCCCTGGAAAAAATGGGGCTCCCATCATTTGGGCCGGGACGGATGAAGGGCTGGGCCGGTTTGAGCAGGGTGCCTGGACGTTTCTGACCACCCGGAGCGGGCTGCCCAACAACCGGATTCTGAGCCTGCTGGTGTCGGACACTCCGACGCATACGCTGTGGGTTGGCACCATCGGAGGGCTGGCCCGATTTGAATCAGCCACCTGGAAGGTCTTTGACACCAGTGTCGGATTGCCCAGCAATCTGGTGCTGAGTATTGCCGAAACCACCACACCGGAATCAGTTATCTGGATTGGCACGCAGAACGGGCTGGTGCAGGTGACCGCCGGACAGACCCGTGTCTTTGATTCCCAAACCGGGCTGCCCAACCATGTGATTTCCTGTCTGCTGGGAACACGTTCCGAAACCGGAACCACCCGGCTGTGGGCCGGGACCTTTGGCGGACTGGTCTGCTATGAAAACGGGCAATGGCGCACCTTTACCAAAACCACCGGGCTGCCGGGCAATGAGATCTCCTGCCTGTTGGCGACACAGGATGCAACCGGGAAACCGGTGCTCTGGGTTGGCACCACGCAAGGGGTGGGGCGGTTGGCGGAAAATACCTGGACCGTGTTTGATACCCGCCACGGCTTGCCCCTGAATCTGGTCAATTGTTTGTTTGAAAGTGTTGGAATCAATGGCGAACGGACCCTTTGGGTGGGAACTTCGGGCGGGTTGGCGGCCCTGTCGCTTACTTCCACTCCCCCACAGGTGCGGGTGTTTACCACGGAACAGGGTTTGCCGAATAATGTCATCAATACGGTGACGGCCTCTGCCGGAAGCAATGGCCGCACTCGGCTCTGGGTCGGGAGTTATGGCGGCCTTTCCTGGTGCGACCTGGACCCGACCGGGCAGCTTCCGGTGATTCCAACCTGGACCACCTTTACCGAAAACTCGTCCCCGGCACTGCCCAACAAAGTGGTTTATCAACTCCGGCAGGACCAGGCCCACCGGCTCTATGCCTTTACCAACAAAGGGATTGCCCGCCTGACTTCCCAAGCAGGGGAAACCGGCGGCACCTATCAGATTTCCATTTTTTCAGCCGCCGACGGCCTGCCCAGCAACGAATGCAACAACGGTGCGGCCTTTACCGACAGTCGCGGGCATATCTGGGTTGGGACCGTGGCCGGGGCTGCCGTTTATGACCCAACCGCCGAAATTGACGACACCACTCCCAAACCGTTGCGGCTTGAACAGAGTCTGGTGCTGCCGGCCAACAGCACGCTCCGGGCCGGTACCAGCCTGCTTCATTTTGAAAACCACGTCCTGTTTGAATATGCCCTGCTCAGTTACTTTCGGGAAGGCGACATTCGCTATCAAACCCAACTGGTCGGCTTTGACGACAAACCCGGCGAATGGACCACGGATTTCAAAAAGGAATACACGAATTTACCGGCTGGAACCTATCAGTTTCAGGTCTGGGGACGCGACCACCGGGGCAATGTTTCAGGACCGGAAACGCTCTCGTTTGTCATCCGTCCGGCCCCCTGGCGGACCTGGTGGTTTTATCTTTTTGCCGCCGGTGCCGGGTCGGGCTTTCTCTTTTTGATCTATTCATGGCGCTTGCAGGTTCATAAACGGCGGCAGTACCAGCGGATTGAAAGCCTGCGGCGACTGCTGGAAAGCATCCGGGTCATCAATTCCCAATTGGAACTGGCGATTGTGCTGCAAAATATCGCCGAAGAAGGGGCCCGTCTGGTTAAAGGCGAACCCGGCGGAATTGGGATTCTGGAAGGCGACCAGGTGGTTTTCCGCCGCCTCTGGATGCGAGACCACTGGGAAGACACCCCGCTGGTTTTCAGACTCGGCGAAGGCGTGGCCGGCAAAGTGGCGGCCACGGCCCAGCCCTTGATTGTGAATGACCCGCTCCAATCACCCGAAATCGCTTATCCGGGAATGCTCAAAAAGCATTTTGTGCATGGAATGATGGATGTCCCGATTATCACCCGCACCGGCAAGGTAGTCGGCGTGTTGGATGTACGGCGTCCGAAAGATCGTCCCCCGTTTACGATTTATGACTGCAAACTGACCGAATCACTGGCCCATCAGGCGGCAATCGCCATTGAGAACGCCGGGCTTTACGGCGAACTGGAGGAAAAAAACCTGCTGGTGGTCGAATCCATGCGCGAACTGGAGCGCCTCTATCAACAGGAACGCGAGGTGACCCAGACCCTGCACGAACTCAATCAGATGAAAACCAGCTTTATGATGGTCACGGCACATGAAATGCGCACGCCGCTCACAGTCCTGCGCGGCTATATCGAAGCCATCTGCGGCGGGTTGCTCGGACCGTTGCCGGATGGAATTACGCCGCCGCTGGCCGCCTGCAACCGCATGATTGAACGGTTGACCAAAAGCGTGGAGGCAATTCAGGAAATGCTGCGCATCCACGAAGGCCAAATCAACCTCAAACCCGAAATGATTGATTTCTGCGCCCTTTTGCGCGAAGTTGCGGAGGAACTCACCCCGTTTATCCGGCAACGCCGGCAGCAGCTTGTCTGGGAAACACCGGAAACCGTGCGAATTGTGGCGGACAGTGAAAAAATCCGGCTGGTTCTGGTAAATCTGATTCAAAATGCCGTCAAATTCACCTACGATGAGGGCGAAATCCGCATTGCCGTCACCACCGACCAGAAAACCGCCCGCCTGACCGTTACAGATTCCGGCATTGGCATCGTGCCGTCGGAAATTGAACGCATTTTTGAGAAATTCTATACCACTTCGGATGCTTCGACGCATCAATCCGGCCAATTTGAGTTTGCTTCGCGGGGAACGGGCTTGGGGCTGGCGATTGCCAAAAGCTATATTGAACTGCATGGCGGGAAAATCTGGGCCGAATCAGACGGCGCAGGGCATGGCAGTACCTTTCAGGTGGTGTTGCCCCTGGCGGAACCGCTTGTGAATGTCCACGCTGAGCTGATGACGGAATCCCACACCGGAGGTTTCGAAAAACCGTGAACCATTTGCACCTTTTCCATCCAACCTGGAGGTCCTTTTGGTTCGGCTGGCTGGGAACCCTGGCTTGTCTTTTGTGCGGGCTGGTTCCGGCTTCCGCCCAGGTCTATCGGTTTACCACCTATAATGTCAGCTCAGGGTTGCCGCACAATTCGGTGTACTGTCTCTTTCAGGACCATCACGGGTTTATGTGGTTTGGCACGGAATTCGGGGCCTGCCGCTACGACGGGGTGAATTATGTCACCTTTGGTCTGGCACAGGGCCTGCCCGATTCGGTGGTGCGCACCATCACCGAAGACCAGCAGGGAAACCTGTGGATTGGAACCGAAGGCGGCGTCACCCGCTTTGACGGAACGAAATGGACCACCTTTACCACCCGTGAAGGGCTGCCCCACAATGAGACCTACTCGATTTTATGTGGCCGCAACGGCCTCCTCTGGCTGGGCACCAGCAACGGCCTGAGCCGCTATGACGGAAAAACCTTTACCAATTTCGGAGTTGAACACGGTGCCCCCAAAGGAAAAATCTGGACCATTGCCGAAGACACCAACGGTTCCATCTGGATTGGCTTGCGGGGCGGCGGACTGGCCAAATTTGACGGTGAAAAGTTTCTGACCTACGGACGGCCCCAGGGCCTGCCGGACGAAACCATTTACGGATTGCAGGCGGACCCGCAGGGCGGACTCTGGATTGCCACCAACAGCGGGCTTTGTTTTTACGACGGGGCTCAGTTTCGCACCTACGGGCGGGCGCACGGACTGACAATTGAAATGACTGGCGGCGTCGTACTGGACCGCCTGCACCGGGTCTGGGTGACGACCTTTGGCGGCGGACTGGCCCGGCTGGAAAATGAACATTTCACGGTTTTCAACCGGACGAACGGCCTGCCGGACAATTATTTAACCGGACTGGTCCTGGATTATGAAGGCAACATCTGGTGTGCCACCCGGTCAAGCGGAGTCTTTCGTTTCAGCAACGAACAGTTTTCCAGTTATACGGCCACCAGCGGGCTGACGGAAGGGCGTGTCACCGGTTTGCAGGAAGCGGCTGACCGCACATTGTGGTGTACTTCGGTCAATGGCGGTCTGACCACACTGGACCCACAGGGAAAAGTTCATAAATTCGGACCGGCTGAAGGCATGACCGACGAAGCCTTGTGGAGCCTCCGGATTGACAGCCGGGGCCGGGTCTGGGTGGGAGGCTATAATCATGTCTACTGCCTGGAAAACGGCAAAGTCCAACGCACCCTCACCCGCGAGCAAATCGGCGCGACTGAACGCATTACCTCCATTTTTGAAGACCGGCAGGGAAATATCTGGTTTGGTTCCTATCCCACCACCAGCAATGGGGTGATTCGGTTTGACGGCACGCAGTTCACCCGCTTTTCCACCGAACAGGGCCTCGGAAACAACTCGGTTTCCGGTTATGCCTACGACCATCAGGGTAATTTGGTGCTCTGCACCGAAAATGGAGTGGCTCGCTTTGACGGCGAACGGTTTCAAGTCATCAGTGAACAGCAGGGACTGCCCACCCGGCGGGTCAATTGTGCCTACAAGGATGAAACCAGCGTCATGTGGATTGGCACCGCCAACGGCCTGTGCCGGATGGATGGAACCGCCACCCGCACCTTTACCACGGAAGACGGCCTCATCAGCAACAGCATCCGGACCATTATCAAATACAACGGCATGCTCTGGATTGGCACGGCACGGGGCATTTCGGTCTATGACGGGCAGCATTTCCGCAATTACACCACCCGTGACGGCCTCATCAGTGAAGACATTTGTTTCGGGATGAGCCTCAAACGACAGGACGGAAGTCTGTGGTTTGGGACCAACGAAGGTGTGGTGCGCTATCAAACCGTTCCGGAAATCAGTCTGCCGGTCCCGCCCCGCTTATGGATGCACACCATCCGGGTACAGGAACGCACGGTTGACCTGGTACCCGGCGCAACCGGGGTACGGCTCCCTTCCGGCGCACTCCAGTATGATGAAAACAGTCTGACGTTTGAGTATGCAGCGCTTTCATTTCGGGATGAAGCTCAGGTCCGCTACCGGTACCTGCTGGATGGCTTTGATTCCTCCTGGTCGGCTCCAACAGCATCCCGCTCGGCCCGCTTTACCAACCTGCCGCCAGGAGATTATCGGTTTTTGGTCAAGGCTGCTTCCACTTCCGACCTTTGGAGCGAACCACTGGCCACCGTGTTGACCATCCGCCCGCCTTTTTGGCAAACCACCTGGTTTCGGCTACTGGCAATTTTGGCCACACTCGGCACCGGGGGCAGTCTCTATGCCTGGCATATCCGCACGCTGAAAGCCAAACAGCAGGAAAAACTGGCCCGTTACAAGGAAATCCAGGAACAGCGGCTGGCCAGCCTGCGCGAACTGCTGGAAAGCATCCGGATTATCAATTCCCAACTGGACCTGACCACCGTTTTGCAAAATATCGTCGAGGAAAGCGCCCATCTGGTCGGGAGCAAACCCAGCGGCATTGGGATTGTCGAAGGGCAACAGGTGGCCTTCCGCCGAAGCTGGGTTGAAGGTGACTGGAAGGACCTGAGCCTGACCTTTCACATGGGGCATGGCGTGGCCGGAACCGTCGCGGCCACCGGCCAGCCGGTGATTGTCAACGATACCCAGCAATCGGAACTGATTGCCCGCCCGGACCTGACCAAAAAATACGGCATGGACCGTCTGCTGGGCATTCCCATCGTCACCCGAACCGGCAAAGTGGTGGGCGTGATTACCGTTTTCCGAGGGGCGGACGAACCGGAATTCACCCAGGCAGATTGCCGGGTTGTCGAATCCCTGGCCAGCCAGGCCGCTGTAGCAATGGAAAATGCCGGCCTGTATGGCGAACTGAATGAGAAAAATGCGGAACTGGAAGAGAAAAACCTGGAACTGGAAGAAAAGAACCTGGTTATCAGCGAATCCATGAAAGAACTGGAAAAGCTCTATCGGAACGAGCGCGAGGTGACCCAAAGACTCCAGGAACTCAACCACATGAAAACCAATTTTCTGGTGGTCACCTCGCATGAAATGCGCACGCCGCTGACAGTGCTCAAGGGTTATACGGAATCACTGGTGGAGGAATTCCTGGGACCGCTGACCACCTTGCAAAAACAGTCTCTCAACACCTGTCACCGGATGATTGACCGCATGGTGCTCAGTTTTGAAAACATTCTGGAAATGCTGAAAATCAATGAAGGGCGGACCTTTCTCAATCTGGCCGCGATGGACCCGTGCCAGTTGATTCGGACCATCATTGACGACTTTGGCCCGTTTCTGGAAAAACGACGACAGCACATTGTCTTTGAAGGACCTGCCGGAATCTCTCTGATTGCCGACCAGAACAAACTGCATCTGGCGTTGACAAACGTGATTCAGAACGCCATTAAGTTCACCCACGACGACGGCGAAATCCGAGTGACCGTCCGCAAACTGGAAGAAACCATTGAAATCCAGGTCAAAGACCCCGGTATCGGTATCGAAGCCAAGGAAATTGACAAAATCTTTGACCCGTTTTACACCCACCACGACCCTTCCACCCATAAATCCGGTCAGTTTGAATTTGCCACCCGTGGCACTGGACTCGGCCTCGCCATCGCCCACAGTTATGTGTTGGCCCATAACGGAAAAATCTGGGCCGAGTCGGAAGGACAGGGAAAAGGAAGCTGTTTTCGGATGGTGCTGCCTCTGGTTCCGGTCAAAATGGAACCATCCGCACCGCCGGTCGGCAATGCGAAAGGGACGGAGTAACACCTCTTATGCCGGACTCCTCAACAAAAAACCGATGGCTTCCTCCAACACCTGAATGCCCTGTACGTATTCCTCCAACACGATATGCTCGTTGGGAGTATGGTCCAGAGCCGCATCTCCGGGGCCGTAAGCCAGCGCCGGACAGCCCCAGGCCGGAGCCACAATGTTCAAATCCGCCGTTCCGGTCTTGAGCAGGTAGCGCGCTTCCCCGCCCTGCGCCCGGATGCCACGTGCAAAAGCCCGATGGAGCGGGCTGGTCCGGGCCCCGCTCCAGGCCGGAAGCCCCCCAATCAAAGAAAGCTGAAAATCCTCCGCATATTCGCGCAACCAGACTTCCGCCTGCGGCGGCGGCATTTCCGGTGGAAGTCGCAGGTTGATACGTATTTCAGCCCATTCCAGACAGCCGTCGCCCCCGCTGTTGATGCTCACCAGCGTGGGTAAAAGCTGGTCAAACACACGGGACTGCTCCGCATTGAACCGTTTGGCAGCAGCTTCAATCCGTGCCCAGACCCGACAGGCTCGTTCGGAAGCAGTCGGAATCGGGTGGGCGGTGTGATGGGTTTCCTGTTCGCAGCGCAAAACCGCCCGGATAAATCCCTTGTACCCCAGGGTAACGGCATTCCAGCCGCTCGGCTCGCCCACCACACAAAAATCACCCCGATAGGCAGTGGCGGCAAAATGTGCCCCCTTGGAACTGGGGGCTTCTTCCTCGACACAACCGACCACCACCACATTTCCTTGCAAATCAGGGCGTTTCGCCAAGCGTGCGGCGGCTACGATAAAAGCCGCCAACGGTCCTTTGGCATCCACCGCTCCGCGCCCAAAGAGTTTTCCGTCTTCAATCCGTACCGGAATATCACCGGGAACAGTATCCATGTGACCCAGTAAAACCAAGGACTGAGGGTTGAGGACTGCGGACTGAGGTTCCTTCACCTGTTGCGGACTGAGGGTTGAGAATTGAGTATTTTCCCCTGAACCCTGAACCCTGAACCCTGAGCCCTGAACCCCAACGGCATTCCCTGCCTCATCCACAAACGCCTGGGTAAAACCAAGCCGGTTCATGGTTTCAACCAAAAATGCAGCAAGATTTGCTTCCTGGCCGGAAAGACTGGAAATGCGGACCATGGCTTCAAGCAGTTCGATGGCTTCGCGGTCGTTCACTGGAGCACCTCCCGGATGGCAGTTACGGTTTCAGCAAGTTCCTCAGAGGAAATCACCAGCGGGGGCAACAATCGGATAACCGTCGGTCCGGCATTGAGGGCCAGCACGCCGCGTTCCTGTAACTGTTGCAAATAAGGTGTAACCCGTTCACGGCATTCGATTCCGACCATCAGCCCCAAACCGCGAACCTCACGGATTTTTGGACTGGACCACGCTTGCAGTCGTTCCAGCAGCCAGGTTCCTTTTTCCATTGCCTGCCAGGGCAGGTGTTCGCCCCGGAGCACAGCCAGCGTAGCCCTTCCGGCGGCACAGGCCAGCGGATTTCCGCCAAAGGTCGAGCCATGCTGACCGACTTTGAGCGGGGCCACCCGTGGACCAAGGACGGTTGCTCCCAGCGGGAATCCTCCGGCGATTCCCTTGGCCAGACACAATAAGTCGGGTTCCAGGTTAAAATGCTCGTGGGCAAACATCCGCCCGGTTCGCCCGAAACCGGTCTGCACTTCATCCAGAATCAGCAATGCGCCGCGTTCCCGGCACAGACGCTGCGCTCCCTGCAAAAATTCCGGCGTGCCGGGGCGCACCCCGCCCTCGCCCTGCACCACTTCGAGCAGCACTGCGCCAACGGTCTCGGTCAGGGCTTCGTCAAGGGCCGCTACATTATTGAAAGGAATATGCCGAAACCCATCCAGCAGCGGTGCAAACGGTTCCCGGTATTGCGTTTCCCAGGTGGCACTGAGTGCCCCCATCGTCCGCCCATGAAACCCGCGCATGGCCGCCGCCACACCGGGACGACCTGTCGTCAGGCGGGCAAACTTGAGGGCGGCTTCTACGGCTTCGGTGCCGGAATTGCACAAAAAAACCCGGTTCATTCCGCCAGGTAGAATTTGGGAAAAATCTTCCAGGAACAATGCCCGCTGGTCATTTCCGAAAAAACCGGGACAGGAAATCAGGTTTTGGGCTTGAGCGGCAAGTGCAGCGGCAACCCTCGGATGGGCATGACCGACGCTGGCCACACCGTATCCACCGGTGCAATCAATAAACCGTCGTCCGGTTTCATCCCAGACGGTTGCACCATTTCCCCGGACCAGAGTCAGGCCGCGTGGCCCATAAAGTCCGGTTGCATGAAGATTTTCGATTGTTTGAAAGTCAATATGTGTTTCAAGCATATGCGGTGCCGACTGTTGTACTCTGCTGATGAGCCTGCAAGGCAGGCGGAAGAATGTAGCCCCCGGTGAGCGGAGAGCGTAACCGGGGGAATCAGGTTCATCCAATCACCGTCCCCTGACCGTCCATGGCCGCGCTGACCGGAGCGGGTTGCCGTGCATCGCCAATCACCACCCGCCGCACTCCGGCCCGGAGCGCCTCAGCCGCCCCCAGCACCTTCTTGCGCATCCGGCCTTCGGCAAACTGGGCGAACGATTCAATTTCTCCCTGGGGAATGTGATGAATCAGGGAAGTCTGGTCCGGGAAATTGCGTAACAAGCCGGGAACGTTGGTCAGCAAAATCAGGGTTTCCGCTTTCAAACCGGCGGCAATGACGGCGGCAGCCCGGTCGCCGTCCAGGTTGAGGGCTTCGCCGCTTTCGGAAATTCCAAGGGGGGCCAGGACCGGAACCAGGTCAAGGTCAAGCAAGGTTGTGAGCAGACCGGCGTTGATACGTTCAGGGGTTCCCGTCCAATCATCGCGGATGATGCGTTGCCGACCGTTTTCAATCACCCGAATCGCTTCCTTGCGGCGTGCTTGAATTACCCGCCCGTCAAGACCGGAAAGTCCGACCGCATTCACACCACGGGCCTGCAACTGCTCAACCAGCCGCCGGTTGATGGCGGCAGTCGCCATCATAAAAATTTCAAGCGTGCGGCGGTCCGTCACCCGGCTGGTATGTCCGGAAATCGAAGTTACAAACCGGGACGGGTGCCCCAGTTGTTCCGCCAGCCGGTTGGTTTCATCCGAGCCGCCGTGGACCAGAACCAGCCGCCTTTTATCCCGTCGGAGTTGGGCCACATCATCACAGAGCGTTTCCAGCCCGATGCCTGCCGCCCCACCCAGTTTCACGACCATCAGTTCATTTGTCATTGTGTTCATTTGCCATTTGCCATTTACGATTTCCCAAGACTCCCAAGACTCCCAAGACTCCCAAGACTCCCAAGACTCCCCAAACTCCCAAAACTCCCAAGACTAAATTGGATGAAGTCCGGTAAAGCCAAGCCCGGTTCGTTCCTCAAATCCGCACATCAGATTGAGACATTGGACGGCACTGCCAGCAGCACCTTTCATCAAATTGTCAATCGCACACAGCGTCACAATCCGTCCGGTCTGTTCATCAAGCGACCAGCCCACATCGGCAAAATTGCTGCCGGCCAGGATTTTTGGCTCCGGATGGCGATACATGCCGCGTTTTTCGTGAACAATCCGTACAAACGGCTCATTTCCGTAGGTCGCCCGAAAAGCCCGCCAGATTTCCCGGTCTGTCACCGGTTCCCGGACAAAGGCATGACAGGTCGCCAGCGCGCCGCGCACCAGTTCCACCGAAGTAATTGACAAATGGATATTTTCAAGCCCCAGCACAGCGTTGACTTCAGCCGTATGCCGGTGTCCGGTGGGGGCAAAAGACCGAACCACCCCGCTTCGTTCCGGATGGTGGCTTGCTTCGGTGGCTTCGTTGCCGCCTTCGGAGGAACCGACTTTGACCTCGGCCACAATATCGCGGTGGGTATCAACCAACCCTGCCTGGACCAGCGGAAGCAGGGCCAGGTTGACCGCCGTGGCATTGCAGCCGACACCACTCACGTACCGGCCTTCCCGAATCCGTTCGCGGTTGACTTCGGGGAGCCCGTAGGCAAAGCGGGTCAGCCATTCCGGACAAGGGTGGGGAGCACCATACCAGCGTTCATAAACCGCCGTGTCTGCCAGCCGGAAATCCGCCGAAGCATCAATGAGGTGGGGCGCAATCTGTGCGAAGGTTTCGATTTTTTGAGCCGCCTGCCCATGTGGCAACGCCAGAATGAGCACATCACATGACTCCAAAACCTGTACCGAAGTAAACCGCAGGTCGGTGGCTCCGCGCAGGTTCGGGTGAGCGGAATGGAGGTACTGCCCGGCCAGTCGTTCCGAAGTGATTTGGTGCAGCCGGACCTGTGGGTGTCCCAGCAGAAGGCGAATCAACTCGCCGCCGACATATCCCGATGCACCGACAATGGAAACTCGAAGCATGATGATTTTTCCCTTTCTTTCATCGGGCTGTTGCCGGCTGCGCCGCCGGCATCGCAGGGGCTGCTGTGTGCCGTTCGCTGCGGATGGACAGCACGTAATCCACCATCCGGGCCGGAATATTGACCCCGGTGGTGTCAATGCTGTTGCGGAATTCCATGGTGTGGTTGACTTCAATGACAAGCAGTTCACCATCCAGGGTTTCAACCAGGTCAATTGCCAGAATACCTCCGCCAACAGCCTGGGCTGCCTGAAGGGCCAGTTCACCAACCCGGTTGTTGACCGGACAGTTTGAAGCCTTTCCGCCACGCGCTGTGTTGGTAATCCAGTGCTCGCTGGTGCGGTAAATGGCGCAAATCGGCTCATCGCCCACCACGAAGGCCCGAATGTCCCGCCCCGGCTTTTGGACATACTCCTGGATATAAAAAATCTGCTGTTGCCACGAACCAAGCACGGCCCGGTCTTCCAGCACGGCTTCGGCGGCATCGCGGTCGTTGACGCGGGCCACCATCCGGCCCCAGGAACCGACAACCGGCTTGATGACTGCCGGATACCCAATGGATTCAATTGCGTGGAGGGCTGCTTCAGGGGTAAAGGCCAGGGCGGTGCGGGGGGTGGGGACGTGGGCTTTGGTCAGGGCGAGGTTGGTCAGGGCTTTGTCGCCGCAGGTTGCCACCACCTGGGCCCGATTGATGCACCTGACACCCCAACTTTCGAGCGTCTGCAAGGCATAAAGCGAGCGCCCGAAACTAATCGAGCGCTCGAAAACCACATCATAGGGGAATTGATGGGTATGGAAATCCAGTACCAGTTCGCCATCGTCAAGACGGTCAAACTGAACCCCGCGCCGCTCCAGTTCAGCCAGCAGAAGTTTTTCTTCAATTCGGATACGGGAACATAAAAAAGCAAGTCGCATAGTTCACTTCTTCCTTTTACCTTTTTCCTTTTACTTTTTTCCTTGGTTTACTCACCCCAATCTTCCTGCACGGCAGGGGCCAACCCCACCTGGAGCGGGCTCAGGGAAAGAACTTCGAGTTCCGCACCGCAATCGGCGCAGGGGATGATTTCGCCGTCAATCAGGTCGGGCGGAAAGGTCAAAGGGGCGTCGCATTCGAGACAAGTGGTCATGGTGTCCTCCGGTGAAAAGTTTGGGCCAAAAACGGGAACGCCCGCCAAACCTCAAGATGGTCTGGCGGGCGTTGTGCGAAAACCAAAAAACAGACAAGCGCAGCTATCCAGACCTGGTGGTCAGGCTCTTCTTAGCGCGCTTGCTCTTTTGGATATTCGTCAAAAACATGTGAGTGCTGTTTGAAAAACTCGATGAAAAAATTTGTGCTGCTCAAGGTACCGGCGGTTTTTTGTTCTGTCAAACACTTTTTTCAAGGTGGAAGTTACGTCTTCATGCCTCGACTTCGCTTAAAAACTCCTGCTGAAATCTTTCTAATTTTTCACATTTTTGGCATATAAATCTAATAAACTGCCAAAAGTACGATGGCATTTTTTTATTATATTTAATAGTTTTTTTGGACCATTTTTTATCATTCAAATTTTTTATTTTCTTCTTCATCATCATACTCAAGTACCGGCTTATCAAGCGCTTTTAACATTTCCTCAAGTCTCCATCGTAAATCATCAATATTGTAAGCAGTAGCTTGAATCGGATTCATTGTGCATCCAATTTCTGCTGAGGAGACAGTCAAATCATCAACATCATCATTGCGATAATAGACCTCATGAATTGCAACCCATTCATTTTTTTCTGTTACAAATGGGGAATTTTTTGTATGACGCATCACTCGATAGTTCCAACCCATTTTTTGACCTCTATGTCAAGTTTTCAATATTGCTTACGAATTTTCCCCCATTAAATTTTTTGAATAGGGTTGTTTGCAGATCACATAGATCGCAGGCAGCTTTACTCTTCCGGCAACTTGGGCATGTTGGATGAGGTCAAGGCATCCATGGCATCCAAATACCGGAAGACACTGGTTGAAGACCCCAACTTTCCGGTGGCAACTTTCTGCTGCATTTCCGTTTTTTCCTCCGACTTCATTCCCACCAGGAAAAAGGTGGACATTTCGCCTTTGCCTTTCACCTGAATGACGCCTCTTCCCTGAAACTGAAAGCGGTCCCGTAACACCAGATAGGTTGACTCGCTGACATGAACCTGGCCCCGGCTGCCGTGCGACTCCATCCGGCTGGCCGTGTTGACCGTATCGCCCCAAACATCATAAATGAATTTTTTAATGCCAATCACACCCGCCACTACCGGCCCGGTGTTGATGCCAATCCGAATGCCGATTTCCTTTTGATGCTCGGTATTAAACCGTTCAATCACCTGGAGCATATCCAAAGCCATGGCTGCCACAGCGGCTGCCGGGTCCGGATGGGGATTGGGCAATCCCCCTGCCACCATGTAGGCATCTCCGATGGTTTTGATTTTTTCCAGGCCGTATTTTTCGGCCAGCTTGTCAAATTCCGAAAAAATCGTATTCAGAAAATTGACCAGCTCGGCGGCGGAAATCTTTTCCGCCAGTTTGGTAAATTCAACCAAATCAGCAAATAAAACCGTAACTTCGGAAAAACTGTCGGCAATTGCGTGGCGGTCCTTTTTCAATCGGTCGGCAATAGTTTCGGGTAAAACGTTGAGCAGGAGCAGTTCCGCCCGTTGCTGTTCAACCCGGAGGGCTGCGGCTGACGCCCGGAGCGTCATAATGATGAAGGAAGCAATCCCGCTAATCACAATCAGGGAATAGAGATACAGTATCCACCGATAAATGCTGGCGGTGGAAAGCGCTTCCTGGTACAGAAACTCATAGCGTTCGCTGAAGTGCAGGCTTTGCCGGTTGGTTGGCAAAGCCAGAATCCGTTCCACGACGCTTTGCACTTTGGGTTGATACGTGACAATGATTTCGGCATGGGCCAATGCTGAATTGACCAATGCCTGGTGGTGCGACGGTGCATCCGGTGGCAGGAGCAGGCGGACGGCAGTCATTCCCCGGCGGATTTTGGGCGGCATTTGCGGGTCATTGGTCAGGTTATAGAGCAGCACCTGGTCCAGCAGGGCGTTGAGTTCAATAACTTCCTGTCGGGAAGTCCCGCTTTGGGCGGCATCATCCACCAATTCGCTGACCACCGTGGGAAAATAGGCGGTCGAGTTTCTCAACACTGCGTTGGCGGTTTTCAGCTCTTCAACCAGTTGTGCCTTTTCCTGGGCGGAGCGGCGAAATTCCTCCCACCCTTGTTTGAGTTGAGCTTTGCCTTCAGCCGGAACAAATCGGGGGATGGTTTCCAAACGCCGAAAAATCCGTTTTTGAGCGGAAATCGAACGGTCCAGCACATCATAAAAGGTGAGCATGCCATAACGCGCCTTGAGCACGTCCTGGTTCAGCTCAAAATCCAGCGTCCGGGTCTGCCTGATGTCGGCAAAATACTGATTGTGCTGGTAATGGTCGACCGCCCAGGATTTGTAGATAAGAAATCCAAAAATCGCCAGGCCGCAGATAATTCCAAGAATTTGGCGAGGTTGGGGAAGTTTGAAGATCATCATGACAGGCGGTTGCCGATTTCACAGGGGTAAAAGGGTGGAGATTAGGTTTCAGGCCAGAGCAGCACTCTCTTGGCTCCGGCGACGACCTCAGCTTCGGTGACCGTTACGGTTGCGGTTTTGCCATTGGCCTTGATGGTATACCCATTGCCCAGACCGACGGAAGCCATCCGTTGAGTCTCACCCGCATAAGGCAGCGTAACGGAAAACACACCGTTTGCGTCGGCCTGAACCGAATCAGTATACCGGATCAGTCGTCCCAGCGGTGACTGAATTGTTGCCGTGATGGAAACCACTGCTTGTGGAGCAGTGGTTCCACTCAGGGAAACCCCCGGAACAAATTCAAAAAGCTGCATATACGTTGGTTTGCCGGTTTCATGGGGCGGTCGGGGAATCTCTACCTCATGAACCAGCCGGATTTTTCGCAGAAACTCCGGCGAAGTGCTTTTTCCGGGAACAGCATCACGCAGCAGGGCGGCATAGAGACTGTGATTCAACGTTCGAACCTGTTCCCGTTTATCTGAAGGAAATTGGTCCCCAAGCGCATTCTGTAGCATCTCAACCGGTTCGAAAGGTGTTATCAGCAGGTACCTTGCCCGTCGCCTTTGGGCCAGAGCCGTGGCTTCCGGCGGCGGCAACATCAGGACCTGCGCAGCTTCCGCCACCCCTTTGAGATGTTCCGGAAATAAGAGCGGCGAAGCCACCACCGGACGCCCGGCAAAATATCTGACCCAATGCCCGATTCCCCACTCCCCGATGACGGCATAATCGCTGGCCGCAGTGGCCTCGTGGCTGACCGGTGGTGTATGGTCCTGCATCCAGGCCAGCATGCGATAAAGACTGCCGAACTTCCCATCCGGATTGACATAAATCGGATTGGAAAACGATACCTTGGAAAGTGTCGGCACCCACACACAAAGACTCCAAACAACAATCCAAACAACCTTCCGCACGCTCCCCTTCCAGGCATTGAGCGGCTGCGGCCACAGGCGAGCGGGCCAGGGGAATTGCCCTTCCCAAACCGCCTGCCCAAACCAACCAAGCGTGAGGCAGAACGGCACAATGAAAAACCCCATAAACCGTAATTGCCGAAAAGCCATAACGGCCAAAGGGAGATTAAGCAGCGCAATGGCCCAGAGCGCGTTCGAACCACGCCAACCTTTCCACAGCAACCAGACCGCCGCCGGGAACCAGAAAAGCAGCAACCCGGTGTAGTTCCAAAACACAGCATCCACGGGGAAAAATGTCAGGGGCTGGGACTCTTCGATTTGGGTAACAAACGCATAGGATTTTGAGGTCAAAAACCCAAAGCTGAAGCGTCCAAGTTCAAAGACTCCCGGCCAGTCAATCCGCATCATGACGAGTGCCCCAGTCACGGCCCCAGGCAGATACAGCTTCCAGGGGCGTGGTTGGGCCAAGCCTTTCAACCGACAAACCAGTTCCAAGGCCAGGACCAATCCAACACAGGCAACCGCTGCCCCCAGCCAAGCCAGGGTCAGCGCCGGATTGACTTTTCCGGGCTCAACCAAGTGTGTGGCCACAAACAGCGACAGGGAAAAGACCAAAGTCAGATAGAAAAGGAAAGCCCCATGCAGAATGCGCCCCCAGGCCCGCAGGTCTTTCCCGGCCCGCAGCAACAGTCCGGCCACAACCAGTCCGTGAAGACCCAGGACAACCGGAAAAATTGTGGTGAAAAGCAACCCGGCAGTCACACACAGCCCGGCCAGCACCAACCAACGGCTGGTTTGCGGCTGCAACCGGTCTGCCAGATGCAATGCCTTCACCAGCGCCAGGAGATAGAGCGCCAGCCAAAAAGACTCGAACAAATGATGGTCAATATAGCCGACATTGACCAAATACCCTTGCGGGAGCACCGCCAACAGCATGCCGGCCCACCAGCCAGCCCCCATTTTTCCCAGGCTGCGGCCAATCCAATAGAGAAAACAAGGCGTCATGGCACTGAACACAGGCGTCAATACAGCACAAATGGCAGCGGTTTTGGCCGGAGTCGGGTTTCCCAACGTCAGGATTTTGACCAGGGCGGCATAAAGAAAATCAAATCCGACCGGCCAGTAGACATATCCCCCAACAGGAAAGTTAATGAAAAAATCCGTATTGGGAACCAGCGGAAAGTGCTCCAAGGTCCGTTCCACCCGGTTCAGATGCAAATAGGAATCCGTGGCCAGGGGCAAGACCCCAGCCGGGGTAAACACTCCTTTCCAATTGGTCAGATGGAACACCAGTGCCAGGGGGAAAAGCACCACCCAGCCCCAGGCTGAAAACCGTTGCCCCAGCGCTGGCAGCCAGGCAAACCGATATGAACTGGCAGGTCCTTGAACAGGCAGAGGTTCTGACATAACCACCAATCCGTTCCTCCTGACAACAGGCGAACGGTCCTTGGTTCTTTGGAAAGAATTTGATGTGTAAGGACGAAAGACGCGAAAGACACTTTTGGTCTTTCACGTCTTTGAGCGGTTGGAAAATTGAAAGGCTTTGCGCCTGAAAAGCTGGCAAAATCCGGAGCGAAGCGGCCTTCCAGCCAATGGCAGGAAAACTTTAATAAGTCGGCATGCCAGGGTCAATTTCACGGGCCCAGGCCAGAATTCCCCCGGTCAGGTTTTTGACATTGGCAAATCCCTGTTTTTGTAAAAAGCCGCAGACCTGGGCGCTCCGTCCACCGGAGCGACACTGAACGATGATTTCACAGGCCGGGTCCAGTTCCTTGAACCGCATCCCGATTTCGCTCATGGGCAGCAGGTGGGCGCTTTCCAGGTGGCAAATTTGATATTCATGCGGTTCCCGCACATCGAGGATAAACACCTTTTCGCCTTGGTCCAGGCGCGCTTTCAGTTGGGCCACCGTAATTTCCTGCATCTGGCTCATCGCACACCTCCCGCTGGCAACGCCGCCGCCGGGGCCTTGGCATCCTTGGACGCATTGTTCATCTCAAGCGCGTTCAAGGTCCGGTTCGGGAACATGCCCAGGTAAAACACCGCAATCACGGAAATGGCCAACGCTGCATAGAACGGGGCGGTCACTTTCGGCGGAACATAAGGCGTTTCCCGTTCCTTAAAGAACATCACCACCAACGGACGCAGATAATAGTAAAGTGAAACCGCGCTGTTGAGGACGCCAATAATCACCACTTCGTGAAAGCCCGCCTGCCAGCCCTGCTTGAAAATCACCAGCTTGCCCATAAACCCGGCAGTCAGTGGAATGCCGCCCAGACTGAGCATGAAAATCATCAGCACGACCGACAGTCCCATGGAATGGAAGCCAATTCCGGCATAGTCGTCAAGTTCCGTCTTTTCATCCCCTTGGCGGGCCAGAATCGTGACAATCGTAAAGGCTCCGAGGTTCATCACGGCATAGGTCAGCATGTAAAAAGCCACCGACTGCCAGTCACGTGCCAGCACCCCCACCAGAGCATATCCGGCGTGGGCAATCGAAGAATAGGCCAGCATGCGTTTGATATTCGTCTGCTGAATGGCAATCACATTGCCGACAATCATCGAAAGCACCGCAATCAAGGCCACGGCATCGGTCCAGGTGGCGGCCAGATTGGCGGCGTTCGGAACATCCGGCGAAAAGACCTGCACAAAGACCCGCGCAAAAATGGCAAACGCAGCCGCTTTCGGGCCGGCAGCCATAAAGCCCGTGACCATGGTCGGAGCACCTTCATAGACATCCGGCGTCCAGACATGGAATGGGGCGGTGGCGACTTTGAAGCAGAGTCCAATCAAAATCATGGCGACGCCAATCGTGAGGAGCGGCTCATAGGTAATCTGGCCGCTGGCAATCGCCTGCTGAATCTTGAGAAAATTGGTGGATTTGGTGGCTCCGTAGGTCAGGGCAATGCCATAGAGCAGGAAACCCGTCGAAAACGAACCCAAAATAAAATACTTCAAAGCCGATTCGTTACAGCGCAAATCCCCGCGCCGGTAACCGGCCATGACATAGGTTGTGATGGAAAGCGTTTCCAGACCCAGGAACAACATTGCCAAATCGCCCGCGCCCCCCATCAGCAGCATGCCGACGGTTGCAAACATGAGCAGGGTGAAATACTCGCCTGCCGGCAACCGTTCATCATCCAACGGCTGCATGGCCATGAGCACCGACACGCCGGCCACCAAAATGAAAATTGCATCGAAAAACAGCCGGAGCTTGTCAGTCAGGAGCATTCCGGAAAAGGCCGGAGGAATTGATTCATTCCACAGATAGGCCACACTCACACCGGCGGCCACCAAACCCGCCAAGGCAATGTAACCGGCACCCCGGCGACTGCCTTTGGGGGCAAACGCGTCGTACATCATGATGACGATGCCTGTGATGGAAACTGCAATTTCAGGCATCAAAGCATAGTATTCGCGTGGAAGAGGAGCTTGATAAGGCATACTTTTTCAGGGTTCAGGGTTCAGGGTTCAGGGTTCAGGGGTTTCAGATTTCGGGTTGGGATTCGGGTTAAGAATTTGAATGAATACGCTGGAAACCACAATTGATTGTATTTCAAACCCTGAACCCTGAACCCTGAACCCTGAACCCTTGAATTTCAGTGAGTAGCCCCCAGATGAGTCGGCTGGGACTCGACCGGGGCCGGTGCGGCTGGCGTTTTGTCCACCACTTTGCGGACTTCTTCAACCGCCTTGTGCGACCGGTCCAGAAACAGATTGGGGGCAACCCCCATCACCACCATCAGGATAATCAGCGGAGCAATCACCACCAGTTCCCGTGTATTCAAATCCTGGAGCTTGGCGTTTTTCGGGTTGGTCACTTCGCCAAAAACCACCCGTTGCAGCATCCAGAGCAGATAGACCGCCGACAGAATCATCCCGGTGGCGGCAATCGCCGTGAAAGCCACGTGCTGGGTTGAGAAAAACGCTCCGAGCAGAATCAAAAATTCACCCACAAACCCGTTCAGCAAGGGCAATCCCGCCGAAGCCAGACAGGTTATGACAAACAGGGTCGAATACACCGGCATGGGAGTCGCCAGACCGCCGAATTCGGAAATCTGACGGGTGTGCCGCCGTTCATAAATAAATCCAATGAAGAGGAAGAGTGCGCCGGTCGAAACGCCGTGGTTCAGCATTTGGTAGAGTGCGCCTTCCAGTCCCTTGTCGGTGAAGGAAAAAATCCCCAGGACGACAAACCCCAAGTGGCTGACGGAAGAATACGCCACCAGTTTTTTCACGTCCGGCTGGACCATGGCCACCAGTGCGCCATAGACAATTCCAATCACGGCCAGCACGAAAATCGGAGTGGCGTAATAATGGGAGGCTTCGGGGAAGAGCGGCAGGTTGAAGCGCATCAAACCGTAGGTTCCCATCTTGAGCAGCACCGCCGCCAGAATCACGGAACCGGCCGTCGGGGCTTCGACGTGGGCGTCAGGCAGCCACGTATGAAGCGGGAAGAGCGGGACCTTGATCATGAACGCCAGGGCAAAGGCCAAAAAGAGCCATTTTTGGGTTTCGAGCGTCAGAATGGAGCTTGACCCAAGAGCCTTGGTCAGCACCACGATGTCAAACGTGTAGTTGCCGGTCGCTTTTCCATGAATGAAATAGAGACTGATCATGGCTGCCAGCATGAGCAGACTGCCGACCACCGTATAGAGAAAGAATTTGACTGCCGCGTAAATCCGCCGCTCACCGCCCCAGACCCCAATCAGGAAGTACATCGGCACCAGCACCACTTCCCAAAACAGGTAAAACAGGATCATGTCCATTGAGACAAAAACCCCAATCATGCCGGTTTCGAGCAGCAGCATGAACACCAGATACTCCCGTACCCGTTTTTCCACCGAGGTCCAGCCCGACAGCACCGCAATCGGCATCGTCAGCGTCGTCAACAGCACCAGCCAAAGGCTCATGCCGTCCACCCCCAGGTGAAAGCGCGCACCGATGGCATCAATCCAGGGCAGGTTCATCGTCAGTGCCGGGTCGTCATACCAGCCAATCAGCGGCAGCGAGAGCAGAAAAATCACCACCGTCGAGCCCAGGGCAATCCGGCGCATACCTTCTTCGCCCGCTCCGGCAAATTTCTGCGCCAGGATGAGCAACACCGCCGCCACCGTCGGTAGCAACGTCAAGAGCAGCAACAAATTTGGTTTCAAAAAGTCCATAACGGATTAAACATCCAAAGCCGGATTACGGCTTGTTGATGAAGAAATACCCAATCAGCAAAACGGCTCCGACAAAAATGAAGGCCGCATAGGTGCGTGAAAAACCGGATTGCAGGTAGCGCAAGGTATCGCCCAGTCCGGCCACCAGCCGGCCTGCCCCGTTGACCGCGCCATCCACGATTTTCACGTCCACGATTTTCCACAGGCCTTCGCGGGATACGTTTTCAATCGGCTTGATGATGGCTGCCTCGTAGATTTCATCCACATAATATTTGGCTTCGAGCAGCGTTGGCGGTTGCCAGAGCGGGTTCTTGCCGAAAAATGCCTTCCCCAGCAGGATGCCCGTGACACCAAGCACGACGGAAAGTCCCATCAGACCAAATTCCAGTCCTTCGCTATGCGTCTCGGCAGGAGCGTGTGCCGCCGGGGCAGCAGGAGTGGCCGGGGCATGGGCGGCAGGTGCTGCTGCCGTATGTTCACCGGCTGGGGCCGTTGTCCCATGTCCGCCAGCGGGTGCGGCTCCGTGTTCGCCCGGCACCTGATGCCCGACTGCAATCACCGGTTCGAGGAACTCTTCAAAGTAATTGTGGACGCCAATTTTTCCGCCCAGGATGTGAGGTACGCCAACCAGACCGCCAAACACTGACAACACCGCCAGCACCGCCAGCGGAACCACCATCGACAGTGGCGATTCGTGCGGCTTGAAGGCGTGACCGTGACCGTGACCGTGGTCGTCATGGCCGTGGCCGTGGCCGTGGTCGTCGTGATGGGCCGGTTTCTGGTCGTAGCGTTCGGCTCCGTCAAAGGTGACCGTCATCAACCGGGTCATATATACCGCCGTCAACAGGGCCGTCAGCGAGGCCAGCCCCCACAAAATCATGGGGAACGGGGCCGGTAATGCAGTGGTGCTGAACGTTTTCCAGAGGATTTCGTCCTTACTGAAAAAGCCGGCAAAGATGGGGATTCCGCAAATTGCCAACCAACCGGCAGTCATCGTCCAGTAGGTGGCCTTCATATATTTTTTCAGCGCCCCCATATAGCGCATATCCTGTTCGTGGTGCATGCCGTGAATGACACTTCCCGAACCAAGGAAGAGGAGCGCTTTGAAGAATGCATGGGTCATGACGTGGAAAATCGCCGCCGCATAGGCTCCCACGCCGCAGGCCAGAAACATGTAACCCAGTTGCGAAACCGTCGAGTACGCCAAAACCTTCTTAATATCCCATTGCGCAATGCCAATCGTGGCGGCAAAGAAGGCCGTCAATCCGCCGATGATGGCCACCACCAGCAGCGCCGACGGAGCTTTGGTGAAAATCGCATTGCAGCGGACCACCATATAGACGCCCGCCGTGACCATCGTGGCCGCGTGGATGAGAGCGGAAACCGGAGTCGGACCGGCCATCGCGTCCGGCAGCCAGACATAGAGCGGAATCTGAGCGCTCTTGCCGGTTGCCCCGATAAAGAGCAACAGGGCGATGGTGGTCAACCCGCCCGCCATGACGGCGGACATGCCCAGTGTTTCCATCGGCTGGGTGGCGGCCCAGGCCATCACTTTCTGAAAATTGATGCTGCCGCATTTGAAGAAAATCAACAGCACGCCCAGCACCACGCCAAAGTCACCCACCCGGTTGGCAATAAAGGCTTTCTTGGCGGCATCACCGGCTTCTTTCTTGAGAAAGTAATAGCCGATGAGCAGGTATGAACAGAGCCCCACGCCTTCCCAGCCAACGAACATGAGCAGGAAGTTATCGCCCAGAATCAGGTTCAGCATCATGAACATGAACAGATTCAGGTAAGCGAAAAACCGGTAAAAGCTCTCATCCCCGTGCATGTACCCGGTGGCAAAGACGTGAATCAAAAATCCCACACCGGTCACAAAGAGCACCATGATGCCGGACAGCGGGTCCACCACATACCCGAAATCGGTAATGGAGATGCCTCCGATGCGCATCCAGGACATGACATGTTCCGATACCCGCCGCACTCCATCCGGTCCCGGTGCGGCTGAAAGCAGCACGCCAAAGACAGTGTAAAAGGCGGTCAGGGCGGAGATGGCAACCGAAGAGCAGGCAATAATGCCAATGAGACGTTCGTTCATTTTCTTGCCGAACAGTCCCAAAATGGTGGCACCCACGAGCGGGGCGAGAATGATTAGCTTGAGCATACGGTATGAGTTCTGAGTTTTGAGTTTTGAGTTTTGGGTTTTGAATCTTCGGTTTTGAGAGGTTGCTTGCTCCAGATTTGAATCAACAGGACAGCAACTTTTCAGAACAACTCAAAACTCAAAACTCAAGAGAATCACAGTTTCATCAAATGAGATTCGTCAACGTCCAGGGTTTCACGGTTGCGAAAGACGGAAATTACAATCGCCAGACCGACCCCGGCTTCGGCGGCGGCCACCACCATGACCAGAAAAACGAGCAACTGGCCGTCGGTTTGTTGGAAAAAGCTCGAAAAAGCGACCAATGCCAGATTGGCCGCGTTGAGCATCATTTCCAGGCACAGCAACACGGCAATCACATTGCGCTTAATCAGAATTCCGACCGCGCCCATGGTGAACAAAACGGCGCTCAAAGCCAGATACCAGGATAAAGGAACCATAACAACCTCTAGGGTTCAGAGTCTTGGGAGTCTTGGGAGTCTTGGGAGTCTTGAGAGTCAGAAAACATTCTCAATTCTCAATTCTCGATTCGAACACCCGAAACCCTGCTTTTACTCTTTCTCACGTTTCGCCAAATGCATGGCACCAATGACGGCCATCAAAATCAGGACCGAGGTGGCTTCAAACGGCAGCAGATATTCAGTCAGCAGCCCGACGCCAATCCGCTCAACCGTGCCGACCGTGCCCGTGGCGTGCATGTCAGTGATGGCCGGGGCAATCTGGACGCGGGTCACGACGTAAAAAACTTCGGCAATCAGCCCCAGGCCAAGGGGAACTCCGATATACAGGAGGTATTTGTGGCGGTCCGGATGAAGTTCGTCATCCCGCACGTTCAAAAGCATGATGACGAATACAAAGAGCACCATGATGGCTCCGGCGTACACCACAATCTGAATCACGCCCAAAAATTGCGCTCCCATCAGAATGTACATCGCGGCCAGTCCGATGAAGCTCAAAATCAGGGAAAACGCGCTGTAGAGCGGATTGCGTTGCACCAGCACGCCGACGCCGCCCGCCGTGATAATCAACGCAAAAACAATGAAAACAATCTGCTGAATGGTCATAACTGAACTCGTTGATGGCAGGTGACCGGCAATCTTTCCCGTCTCCTGCGACTGCTTTACATGAAAAACAGCGCGATGGTGGCGGTCAGCACCAGATTGACCAGCGACAGCGGGAGCAGGAATTTCCAGCCCAGATTCATCAACTGGTCATAGCGATAGCGGGGCAGTGTCCCGCGCAGCCACACATATAAAAACAGGAAGAAGCCCACCTTGGCGGTGAAATAGACCGGTCCCAGCAGCGGGAACTGGTCCACAAACGGTCCCATCCAGCCACCCAGGAAGAGAATCGTCGCCATCGCCGAGGCCGTTACCATGTTGGCGTATTCGGCAATGAAGAACATGGCGAACTTCATCGAACTGTATTCGGTGTGGAACCCGGCGACGAGTTCCGTTTCGGCTTCGGGCAAGTCAAAGGGCACGCGGTTGGTTTCGGCCACCATGGCAATCAGAAAGATAAAGAATCCGATGATGCCGGTCGGCGGATACGTGAACAGATGCCACTGCATCCCAAACCAGCCAGCCTGATGTTTGCAGATTTCCACCAAATCAAGGGACCCGGCTTGCAGCAGCACCCCGATGATGGACATCACCATGGCCAGTTCGTAACTCACCATCTGGGCCGATGACCGCAACCCACCCATGAGGCTGTATTTGTTGTTTGAGGCATACCCGGCCAGCACGATTCCGTACACGCCCATTCCGGTCAGCGCAAAGATGGCCAACACCCCAACGTTGACATGCGTGATATGGAGCGGGATTTCCCGGTTGAGACCCGGCATCACAAACTTGTCGCCAAACGGCAGCAATACATAGCACGTCAGCGCCGGCACCAGTGACATAATCGGGGCCAGGGTATACAGGAACTTGTCGGCGTCGAGCGGAACAATGTCTTCCTTGAAGATAAATTTGATACCGTCGGCCAACGGTTGCAGGAGTCCTGCCGGACCGACCCGGTTGGGACCCAAACGCATCTGGATATAGGCCAGTACCCGGCGCTCAAACCAGGTCAGATAGGCGAGCGCCGTCATCAACCCGCCAAAAATAAAGAAAATCTTGAGGCTCCACTCAATGATTAAAGGAATCAACGGTGAATCCATGAACGGCTGTGAAAACAGTAGAAGCGGCATAAGGCTCCGTGCAGAAGGCGCAAACGCCTTCCAGGCTCTCTCTTGGGTATAACCTTCGCTAAGACTGAGAACTGACTGCGTGGCAGGCCGGTTTGCCTGCTCTTGTCTCGAATGCTTGAGGCCGTCCCGAATGGAACGAAACCGGAATGTATGTTGCGGCTTTCCGTTTTGTCAACAACAAGGACTGAGGACTGAGGACAAACCAAGGACTGAGGACTGAGGACTGAGGACTGAGCTTTTTTTCAGAAAGATTAAGGTTTATTCCTCTTCAGGAGCTTGATTTTGCTTTACTCAGTCCTCAGTCCTCAGTCCTCAGTCCTCCTCTTTCAGTCTCCCGCCGCAGCCACAAACTCGCCTTCCCATTCGGCGGTTTCGCCTTTGTGGGCGTCCCAGAACGGCTGGGCTTCAATCATGGTCGGCACCTGGTTGAGCATGGTGCCCAGTTTGAAAAGTCCTTCGCCCTGTTCAACGACCCTCGTATCATGCTGGGCGTTTGTGTCAATGGCACCGGTCTGCTTGCGGAGGTCGGCCAGAATCGGGTCAAAGGCAGTTCCCGCAGCCAGTGGCCGCGACGTGCGGAACGCTCCGTTTGATTCCTTGATTTTGGCAAAGCTCACACCTGAATAACCGGAGATTTCCGTCCCGATGTCTTTGAGCAGGGCCGCCGCCGAACCTTTTGCATTGATGTTGAGGCCCATTTCCTTGGCAATGGCCTGCACCACCAGCCAATCGGGCCGCAACTGCCCCTGACCTTCCAGGGCGCGGGCCACGCGCTGCACCTGACCGGCCTGATTGGTAAAGCTGCCATCCTGTTCCGCATAACTTGAGACCGGAAACACCACATCGGCAAGTTGGGCGGTTTCAGTCAGGAACAGTTCCTGGACCACCAGGAAATCAAGTTTCGCCAAAGCGGTTTTCCACCCGTCGCCATACTGTTCCACCGGGTTGGCTCCAACCAGATAGACCGCTTTGACAGCCTGGCCGCATTTTTCGCGGACATCGGCGGCATTGCCGGTCAGCCCCATGTCGAAAGCACCAACGGAATTGTTGTATCCGGCCATCGGCAGGAAGCACATCTTTTTATCGTCGCTCTTGCCAATCACATCGGCCAGCCGGGCCAGGGCTTTGAGCGCTGCCCCGGTGACCTGGGGTCCCACAACCACGGCCAGATTTTTGGCTTTGTGAACTGCTTCGCGGACTGCCCGCAAGTCAGCGGCGGGGACGCCTGCCGTTTTGGCCATCTGGTCCAGGCTGGCTTCGTCCACCAGTGCCTGCACGATGGCGCTTTCCGCATTCGGGCGGATATGCAGGAACCGGTCAGCCTGCCGCCGGGCAATTTTGATGGGGCGGGAATGCACCACCAGCAGGTCGGCGTCGTGCTTGCGTTCGGCATAGCGCACGCTGTAGCCCGTGAGCGGGCTTTCCTCGGTCGGGTCGCCGCCAATCACCAATACGGTCGTGGCCTCCTGCACCTCGGCATGGGTGCCGATGGGGGCCGACAGGTTTTTCCAAAAATCGCCCAGTTCCATTTTGCGGAAGTGGGTCAGGTGCGGCGTGCCAAAAGCTTTTCCAAGCCGGGCCAGCGTCAGATTGGCTTCGTTGGTCAGGCGCGGGGAGCCAATCACGGCGAGGCTTGCATCACCGCTGGCTTTGCGCACGGCGGCCAGTTTTTCCGCCGTATATTTCAGGGCTTCATCCCACGAAACCGCCACATGCTGACCGTTTTTCTTCACCAGCGGCGTCTTGAGCCGTTCCGGGCTGCTGATAAACGCGCTGCCGTAGCGGCCTTTGATACACAGGAATTCCCCGTTGATGCCGGTCATATCCTTGGAAGCGGCGCGCACATACTCTTCACCCCGGACCCCCAGATTCAACTGGCATCCGTCCCCGCAATAGGTGCAGGTCGTGACGGTTTCCTTCATGTCCCAGGGACGCGACTTGAAGCGCGAATCCACCGACAGGAGCGCCCCCACCGGACAGACTTCAACGCAGTTGCCGCATTGTTCGCAGCTCAAATCCTTGCCGTAAAAGCCGATGTATTCATGGGTGCCACGGGCGATTTTGGTCAGGGCATGCACGTCCATCCATTCTTCGCAGACGCGGATGCAGCGATAACACCGGACGCACCGCTGTTCGTCAAAGGCAATGAAGGGCGAGAGCCGTTCTTCGCCCGTGTTGTTCTTGTTGACCGCGTATTGGGCATACACCGTGCCGTGGTCAAAGGCCATGTCCTGCAATTCACATTGGCCGCCTTTGTCGCACACCGGGCAGTCAAGCGGGTGGTTGCCGAGAATGAAATCCAGCATGCCTTTCCGCATTTCGAGGATTTCGTTTGAGGCCGTGGTGACCACCATGCCGTCGGCCACCGTCACCGTGCAGGAGGTCGCCAGTTTCGGCATTTTCTCAATCCGGACCAGACACATGCGGCAGGCGGCCTGCGGGGTCAGGTCCGGGTAGTAGCAAAAACTCGGAATGTCAATTCCATGGTCTTTGCAGACTTCAATCAGCAGCTTGCCCTTGGGAGCTTCGTATTCCTTCCCATCAATCGTCAATTTGACCATTTCCATAGCTTGTCCTGAAAACGTCACAACACGAGGCAGGTCGCAGACGCAGCCTTCGTTCGGAGGTTAAACCCGGTTCGTGTCGGTGAGATGAAGATGTCGCAGATGAATGAATATTTCAGTGCGCGATTCTTTGAATGGCCCGCATACTAGCCGTTCAAACGGAGCCTGACAAGGCGGAGCGACGAAAAAGAAATGCCGTGGCTGTACTTTTCAACCCGCTGAATCCTCCGGCTTGACAGGCTTTTCCAGGAAGCGTAAAAGGCAGGTAAATAACTCAAGCAAGCCGTCTTCAGCGCCTTTGAACCACCTCTTCGAAAAGGATTTAACACTGTTTCACACAACCCGACGGAACCCTGACGGCTGACGGCTGCCAAGCAAGCAAAACACACGGCTTGGCCGTTTGGTACCTTTCACACTGACTTTGGAACCTATTAACAGTTTGTCATCGGATTTCCTGTATTCGGCCAGGTTTGGCCCCTTACTTTGGAGGAACTATGCGTATTCGTCACTTTCGTTTTTCCATCATTCTTTTATTGATTGCGGCTCTCACCCTCAGCACCCAATTCTTTTCCAGTCAGGCTGCCAAAGGCTCCCGGCCCCGAACCCATCAACGGCAGGAAGTCACGCAGGAGTCCCGCGTTGCAGACCGTGAGCTGGCAGCCACGATTCGCCAACTGGCCAACCGCTCAACCGATGGACTGGTTGAAGAACAGCTTCCCAATGGAAGTTACCTGCTTGATTTGAAAGGACGGTTTCAAAACGTCTCGCTTGCCAAAATCAACCCTGACGGCAAGATTTCCGTGGGCTGTGTGACCAGTCTCGGTGAAGCCAACACCTTTTTCGGCAGAAACCTGGAAACCGGCGAAGTCTATCCGGTGCCGGCCCTGCCCGATGAAACCACCACCCAGGCAGCGGCTTACGGGATGTCACCGGAAGAACTCCACTTTTACCAATCCTTGATTGCCGAGGCCGCTGCCCGTCGCGTCAACCCGGAAAATGTCACGATTACCATTTCCAATGCGGACGGAGCCGGCGAAGGATTCAACGACCCGACTGCCAAGGCCCCCGAAGGCGGCAACAACGGAACAACCCTCGGCCAGCAACGGCTGAATCTGTTCAATCAGGCAGCCTTGATTTGGGGGGCGTTTCTCGACAGCGGTATTCCCATTACCATCAATTCTCAATTCAACCCGCTGACCCCTTGCTCACCGGGAGGCGGGGTGTTGGGACAGGCCGGAGCGGCCACTTTTCTGCGGGATTTTCCCAATGCCGGGTTCACCAACACTTTTTACCACATTGCCCTGGCCAATAAACAAACCGGCGGGGACTTAAACGGGGTGGGACCCGAAATCAACGCCACCTTTAACAGCAGTGTGGATACCGGCTGCCTGGGGGCCGGCACCCGTTTCTATTATGGCTTTGACAACAGCACGCCTTCGGGGACCATCAATTTGCTGGTGGTGCTCCTCCATGAATTCGGCCACGGATTGGGGTCCTCCAGTCTGGTTGGTTCCGACGGCAGTTACGGGGGCCAATCCGTTCCCGATATTTGGGCCCGGTTTATGTTTGACCGGACGTTGAGTCTGACGTGGTTCAATATGACCCAGGGACAGCGGGCCACCTCCACGCTCAATACCGGCAATGTGTTGTGGGACGGGGCCAATGTCCGGATTGCCTCCGGGTTTTTGACTGCCGGGCGCGATGCGGCCACCGGACGAGTCCAAATGTATATGCCCAACCCGTTTGAGCCGGGCTCCTCGGTGTCCCACTTTGACACGGCCTGCAATCCCAACCTGTTGATGGAGCCGGCCATTAACACCGGACTGCCCCTCACGCTTGACCTGACCCGTCAGCAAATGCGCGACATCGGCTGGTACCGCGATTCGAACACCGACCTGGTGGCCGATACGATTACCAACGTTCAACCCAGTGGGGGCACGGTCACCGTCGGCAGCAACGTCAATATCACCTGGACCAACAATGGCGGATTCAACCGCAATGTGACAATTGAGCTTTCAACCGACGGCGGCACGACCTTCCCGCTGACGATTGCGTCTGACGTGACCAACACCGGAACCCGGTCCTGGACGGTTCCCAACAATCCGACCACTCAGGCGCGGGTGCGCGTGCGGGAACATGACTTTGTTGCACCGTTAGGTTCCTCATCAGCCAATTTCACCATTTCCAACGTTGTCAACTCACCACCGACCATCACAGCGGGAGCAGCCGTCACCCGACAGCAAGGGAGCGCCGGCTCCACGGCCACGATTGCGACCGTCACCGATGACGCAGGGAACGGAACCGTGGGGGTTACGGCAACAACTGTTCCGACCGGCATTACCGTAACCGGCATTACAAATTCAAACGGCACCATCACCGCCACGGTCACCGCCGGCTGTACGGCAGCGGTGGGCAACAACACGGTGGTGCTGA
>JAIBAN010000163.1 GCA_019695185.1 Blastocatellia bacterium
CCCATGCCCAAAAAGCCCCCGACGACCCCAGCCAAGGAAAAGGTTCCCAAAAACCGCCAGCCGGGATTAACCGGCCCGCAGGATTTGGTGGACCAGTTGACCCATATCGGGTTTGCTCCGGAAACAGCCCAAAAGATTTACCTGTCATTTGTGGACACCATGCATAAATCGCTGGTTCGCGGCGAAGAAATACGGTTGCGTGGGTTTGGGGTGCTGCGGAGTGTCAAACGCAAACGCCAGGTTGGAACCGAACCTGCCCTGGATGAGGCTGGTTCAACTGTCAAACCGGAAGGGACCACTGAGTGGTCCTATGGCATCCGGTTTCGGCCCAGTCAGCGGTTGGTGGGAAAACTGCATGGGGTGGATATTCCTCCGACCGGGGCCTTTCATGCCTATCCGTCGCTGGATGATGCCTTGCTGGCCTTTCTGACCGAAGGAACCGCCAAGGAGGTGCAGCCGGAACCGGCTGCGCCGGACCCCGATTCCATTCCCCAGGTGCTTCCGGTTGCCATTTCGGCGGTTGCCCCGCATGTGACGGATGGAACCGATGAAATGGTGTTTGAACTTCCACCGGAGGAAGTCGCTGCTCCGGAACCGGAAGTCTATGTGGGTCCGGTGATTGAATTTGACGTTCCGACACCGGTTGACACGGGCGCGTCAATGGTTGATTTCAACGTTGAGAAAACGCTGAAAATGGGTTCCGACCCCTTGCCGGAAGATTACATTCCGAAACCGGTGGAAGACGAGGACGCAACCCTCTCGCCGGATATTGAGGAACCCATGCTCGGCCGGCGCATGCCGCCCACGTTGGAAGACCTGGAACAATCGGAGGAAATGGATTTTGAGACCCACTACAACCTGGGCATTTCCTATAAAGAGATGACGCTGTATGAGCAGTCAATCCGGGAACTCCAGCGGGCAATTCAAAAAATCACTCCTTCGCCGGAAGACAATCGCTATTTCAATTGTTGCAGTCTGTTGGGCATGTGCTACCGTGAGCGCCAGTATTACAGCCAGGCGCTGGACTGGTTTCAACATGCCATCGATTCCTGTAAACCAGGTGATTCCAGCTATTTGGCGTTACGCTACGAGTTGGGATTAACCTACGAGCAGGCAGGGCAAATGGATGCGGCCTTACAGGCGTTTTCCGAGGTATACGCCTTGGATGTCAGCTTTCGGGAGGTAACTGAAAAAGTCAAAGCGCTTCAAAGCGAACTGATTGCCCGGCAGGAACGGATGCAAAAAGTCATTCCCATCAAAATTCGATCCATCGGACAAACCGGCGCTTTCATCGAAGAAGACACCTGGATTGTCAACATCAGCCGTCGGGGGGCCGGGCTCAAAACAAATTTTGAACACGAATCGAATACGGTCATCGAAATTGATTTCCTGCAAGCCCACAAACGGAACCTGGCACGGGTTGTCTGGTGCGCCGCTTCAAAAGACCAGGACCGTTCCTTCCGCATGGGGGTCCAGCTTTTCACCGACCACGAACTTGGGGCGGACCGCTGGCCGCCGCCGTTGGCATAACATCCAAAGCACCGAAATTCGTCAATGGTGAATGGTTTTGCCTTTTCTATTTTCCATTCACCATTTTTCATCTGTTGCCAGGGAACTCAACAACTATCCCGTTCGTGAAAGATGGTAGAGACATTCAGAACCTGTCAGAGTTTCGCCTGTAAGCGTGAGATTTCCTGAAGTATTTGAAACAAATAGCTTTATCATTTTTCACGCCTGAAGGCGTAACTCTGACGTTTTTCTGAATAGCTATAAAAGCCGCTGGCAGAATGGCTGACATGGAACCCCAAAACACAGCAACCGGAAAACTGAACCCACCAAACCCCGCCACCCGCACTGGAATGCGTTGGGCGGATACGCTGGCTACGATTTTGCTGGCCGGTCTGGTGAGTGTGTTTGTTTTCTTTGCTTCCCGTCGTTTGGAGACGGTTCCTGCTCCTTTGGGGGATGAGCCCTGGCTGATGCAAACCGCCTATGAGTTGATTACCCATGGCAGCCTGGGACTGCCCATGTTTCGTCTGGTGGGTGGCAATATCGAACGGGTCTGGATGACCATGCCCGGCCTGTTTCTGAGTCTGGCAGCCTTTTTCAAGAGCTTTGGGGCTGGTTTGGAGCAGGCGCGTGCCTATAATCTGACTTCTGCCTGTCTGGTTTTAGTGCTGGTTTTTTTAATTGGGCGGAAACTGCACAGCCGGGGGGCGGGGTTACTGGCAGCTTTTACCCTGGGTTTTGACGCCAATTTTTTTCATATTGCCCGGATTTTCCGCAATGACATTCCGACAGTGGCCTGTGCCCTGGCCGGATTTTATTTTTTTCTGCGGGCCCAGGTGACCGATAATCCCCGCCGGGCTTGGTTGTGGGGTTTTCTGGCCGGGTTTTTGACCGCCTTTGCCATTCTTATTCACCCCAATGGCCTGTATATGATTGGGCTGGTTTTTTTATGGGCGCTGGTCGAACAGGGATGGCGCATGTTGCTCAAAATTCCCTGGTGGGCTTTCGTCGCCGGTGTGGCATTTCTGGCAGTGCCTTGCGCCATCTATGTTTTTTGGCATTTTCAGGATTTTGCCATGCAGTGGCATTCCGACAGTGTGCATTATCGCGGAGTCACGCCCAAGGGATTTTGGAAAAACGTTTCGACCGAATATCTGCGCTATGACCTCTGGGGTTCCGGGGTTTTAAGCATTGCCACCTCAGACAGTCGGGCGGTCCAGGTGTTCCGTTACGGCATCTTTTTCAGTGTGGTGTATTTGGCAGCCCGGACCATTCGGGCTTTGGCCCGAACCGGCTGGTGGCAGGGAATCGTGGACCGCTTTGAGAGTTTTACCCCGCGAGGTCGGGAACAGGCGCAGGACCGCACCCGATTTTATGAATTGACCGAAGAGGAAAAACGTTCCAGTGGCTCGTTTCAAGCCTGGATGCTCCATCAGGGGGGCTGGCGGCGCAGGCTGACCCTGGCCTGGACTGAACTGGAAGAGGAATCACGCCCCGTAACGACGTGGCTTCAGGCCCTGGGAGCCCCTTCGCATCCGGCTTGGCGGGCCCCTCGCGCCGGTTTGGTGCTGGTGACGCTGGCCACTCTCCTGTTTTTTGCAGCGGTGGATACCCAAAAATCACCAGCCTACTTGCCTTATGCGACCTCCTGGTACGCTCTGTGTTGCGGAGTCGCCGTGGTGGACGGCATCCGCTGGGGCTGGGAACAACGCCGCCGCAGTGCCAAGCGGGTGTTGGCCGGTCTGGCGATTCTGGGATTGGTCGTAGGTATGTGGGGAACCTACGCGGCATCGGCGTCCCGCTCGGCCTGGCGGTTTTACCGTTGGTCCCGGACGTTTGACCCGGCTCCCTATTCGGATTTGGGGGCGGTGTTGCAGAAAGTGATTCCGAAGGATGTCATCCCGGTCGGTCGTCCGGTGCATTGGCTGGCCTTTATGGATAATTCCAACTATCTGTCGGCCAATAAACGAATCTGGAAAGCTGCGGATGTAACTACCCAGCCATATGTCATGATTGTAGACCAGGGGTTGCAGGAAAAAGACAACTTCAGCCGTCCCTTCAGCAAGCAGGAGGACCAGTTTACCATCCTGGCTGAATTGGAAAATACACTCTACGGCAATATCAAAATTTACTACACGGGGCAGGACGGACGATTCAAGGACAAAAAGGCGGAGCACTATTACTTTTTTGGCGATTTCAGTAAGGGGTTTGGGCGGAAAGGGTATTACACAGAGGAACAGCGCCAGTTGGCCAAGGTCATTTGGCTGGCCGGCCCCCGTGAACTGGAACAACTGGCTCGCCGTGATACCTCACTTGAAACCAAACCTCCCACCATCCAACGGGATGGAGAACGGTCGGCGCTCCGCATTGTGACCGATGTTTCAAGTTTTAACACGAGAGTCCGATTGCCTTTGCCACAACTGAAACCCTATACCATTTACCGGCTCCAGATGGCGGTCCACGTACCGGAAGGGGGGTGTCTGTTGGGGCCACGCGACCAGACCGGCCTCTGGCTGACCGAACCCGCAGCGATTGAGCCCGGCAATCAGTATGTACCGGTGGACCTCATTTTTTGCACCAATGGCCGAGGTGACGGCGAACTCGCCATTGGGAATCGCCGCAACCGGCCCGCTGCTTCACTGATTTATATTGCCCAGGTTGAATTGCGTGAAATCTGCCCCCGACCCTAGTCGGGTGACACGTAACCAGTGCCGGGAAAGGAAAAATCGAGCATTTGCCTCCAGTTTTTTGATTTAGCCACAGGTCAGTTGCGGCTCCCCTGCTGACTTACCTTCCGGAACTGTTACAAGGATTGTAACCTCTTTGGAATCAATAATTCAGCTCATATTTGCAAGACTTCACCCAGATTGTTTCCCGTGAAAACTAGCTGAAAGGAAGTCCTTGAGCTTGCCGAACTCCGGGAATTACAGGTTCCGAAACAGGGTTTTTCATTTATAGTGCAGGTTCCCGGAACGTGTTACGCAATTCAGCCCCGGAAAACCACAAGCCTGTTTTACCCAAGCCGGTTCGATTTGACCTCCCGAAACAATCGGCTGGCGGGGCTGTATTTTTCAAAGCTGTTCGATTGTGGGGCGCGCCCTTCCTGTTGGTTGACCAAACGAGAACCAAATGAAAAAACAAGATGTGGTCAGGGCCTGGGGACGCATTCTCCAAGGATATGCCCCGTCCCTTTCCATTGAAATTACCCGTGAATGCCCCCTGCGGTGTCCCGGTTGTTATGCTTATGAGCCGGAACACTTACACCAGATTGGCCCCTTGCGCCAGCTTTCCGATTTCAAAGGCCAGGACCTGGTTGACGGAATTTTGTCCCTGGTCCGCCGCCATCGTCCGTTGCATCTGTCAATTGTTGGGGGCGAGCCGCTGGTTCGGTTCAGAGAACTGGATATGCTGTTGCCCCAACTTAGTGAGATGGGAGTTGCCGTCCAGGTGGTAACCAGTGCCGTCCGCGAGATTCCCAAGGCGTGGAGCCAAATCAAAGACCTGTACATGGTGGTTTCGGTGGATGGTCTGCCGGCGGAACATGACGTACGGCGCAAGCCCGCCACCTATGAACGCATTCTCAAAAACATCGCCGGGCATTCGATAGTGGTCCATTGCACCGTCACCAACCAAATGGCGGGCCGGGCCGGATACCTCAAGGAATTTCTGCACTTTTGGTCAGAGCGTCCGGAAACCCGCAAAATCTGGTTCAGCCTGTTCACTCCCCAAAAAGGAGCACAAGGGGAAGAAATTCTGCCACCCTCCGAACGGGCCGAGGCCTTGCGGGAAATGAAGGCGCTCCGGGCGGAGTTTCCCAAACTGGATTTGCCCGACATCATGCTCAAAGGCTACAACCTGCCGCCGCAAAACCCGGAGGATTGCATATTTGCCCGCACCACCCTCAATGTGACTGCCGACCTCAAGAGCAAAATTACGCCCTGTCAGTTTGGGGGCGACCCGGATTGCTCCCAATGTGGC
The DNA here is from genome assembly GCA_019695185.1 of Blastocatellia bacterium. Lineage (GTDB taxonomy): Bacteria > Acidobacteriota > Blastocatellia > Chloracidobacteriales > Chloracidobacteriaceae > JAIBAN01. The sequence goes on from JAIBAN010000163.1 coordinate 5,488, forward strand.
TGCGTCGCCTCCGCCGGACTCAACGGGGTTGGTGATTTCCGGTTGTTCGGGTTGATTCCGCTGCGGCGAATTTTCAAGGCTTCGGACCAAATCGGAAAAATCAATCAAAAGCTGTTTGGCGCAACGGTTTCCTGAAATCAGTCTGAACGGACCATTCATAGAAATGGAGCCCTCCTTTCAGTTATACCTGCTCGGTTGTGCTGACTAGTAGATAGGACTGAGGATTGCGCCTGTTTTCATTGCTGATGGTGCGCCGGTGGCCCATGAGGTCTGATCTGAGAACGATTTTTCCCGCCGGTTTTGGGAAAGAATCAAAGACAGGGAGAAGCAATGATTGTGGGGGCAAACTGGTTGGCGGAACAGTGACAACGTTCAGTGCAACGGCTCTTGGTCGCTCACACCAGGATATGGAGTTCGGTTATGTGAGTGTCGGGGTTGAACCCCCTTTTCCTGAATTCGGAAGCTGACGTTACCCAGTCACAGCTCGCACTCGCCAAGCCCTGAACCCTGAACCCAAATCCGCGTCTTGGTGTGATGTACTTTTGGTCTGATATTGTTTTGTAGTGGAATCGTGGGTTGACGACTGGCGGTCAACTTGGTTGGTAGCGTGCAAAACTGAGACGGTTGGGACCGGCCTGGAACCAGTCTGTTGGTTTGGCCTGGCTGAGTATTGACGCGAAGCAGAAGGTCAATCGCAGGTTGGAGTGATGGTCACCGCAAAAAAACGCGTAGAGATCCTCCTGTCTGAAAACCGAATCAGGTTTCGACAGGAGGATGTAACCGGCGGAAATGCCTCTGGTTCAGCTTCCAAAAGGTAGTTTTCTGATTCTTTTGCCGGTGGCCTGGAAATAGGCGTTCATCACGGCGGGGGCAACCGGCGGGACCGGTTGTTCGCCCAGGCCGCTTGGAATTTCGGTACTGGGAACCACATGGACTTCGATTTCCGGCATCTCACTGAGCCGGATGACCGGAAAACTCAGGTAGCTGTCCTGTTCCGGGGCTCCGTTTTTGAAGGTGATTTGGCTGCGCAACGCATAGGTCAACCCCCAGGTGATACCGCTTTCAATCTGGCCTTCAAGTCCGCTCAAATTGATGACCTGCCCGCAATCCACGGCACAGGTGATTTTATGCACGGTCAACCGGTGGTTGGAATCCACTGACACCTCGGCCACCTGGGCCACCACGGTCCGTCCGTGATAGAGGTTGCAGGCAATGCCCCGGCCCCATTTCCGGTCTTTGGCTGTCGGCAAGGGCTTGCCCCAGCCGGCTTTTTCAGCCACCAGTTCCAGCACGGTGCGCAGCCGTTGCAGGTTGATTTTCCGTCGTCCCAGGGTCAATACCTCTTTGGGGAGCAAATCAAGCCGAAGTTGCAACGGGTCTTTACCAATGGCATGGGCGACTTCATCCAAAAAGCTTTCGCGGGCAAACACATTGGGCGGGTAATACACAGCCCGCCAGGCACCGGTGGGAACCGGTGATTCAACCGGGGCATATTCGACCAGCAGGTTGGCAAAAGTATAAGGAGTGTCGTAGGCCCCCCAGGGGCTTTCCTCATAGGTATCGTCACTTTTGGGGTCAAAGGGGCCAAACATGGAAAGATGAAAGTCGGTTGTCCGGTGGGTCCAGGCCAGTGGCTGATTCTGTGCGTCCAACCCCACGGATAATTGGTTGATGGCTCCGGTATGAAAATAGTCGTGTTGGATGTCATCCTGCCGGGTCCAGACCAATTGGACCGGGAAGGGGACTTTGCGGGCAATTTCAACGCCTTCCAGGATGAAATCAGAGCCCAGCCGCCGGCCAAAGCCGCCGCCAATCAACTCAACCTCAACCGTGACGGCTTCCGGTGCCAGGTTCAGCAGTTTCGCTACGGACTTTTGCACACTATTGGGAGATTGGGTTCCGGCCTTGATGTGGCAGGCATCCTTGGTTACATGCACCACACAGTTGAGCGGTTCCACCGCAGCATGTGCCTGAAAGGGCGTGACATAGGTGGCTTCCAGTTTTTTGTCTGCCTGTTTCATGGCTTTGGCGGCATCTCCGGCGGAGCGGGTGACCCGTCCCCCCTTTTTCAGTCCTTCTTCCAACAGGGAATACAGTTTGGCTGAATCCAGGTTTGCCAGCGGCCCTTTGTCCCAGATGATGGAAAGGGCCTCCCGTCCTTTGAGGGCATTCCAGGTGGAGTCGGCAATGACGGCCACCCCGGATGGAATTTGCACCACCTCGCTCACACCGGGTACGGTTTTGGTGGCCTTGGCATCAAAGGAAACCAGTTTCCCGCCAATCACGGGCGGGCGGGCCACCACGGCCACTTTCATGCCGGGAACCCGGACATCCTGACCATAAACGGCTTTTCCCGTTACAATCTGCGGACCATCCACCCGATTGACTCTGGTTCCTATCAAAGTAAATTGCTTGGGGTCTTTAAGGGGCGGATTTTCGGGAACCGGCAATTTGGCTGCGGCACTCACCAACTCGGCATATTTCATGGTCCGGTTGGAGGGCTGATGCCGGACGCTGCCGTTTTTGGCCAGGCAGTTGGTGCGGTCCACCTTCCAATGGGCCGCTGCAGCCGCAAGCAGCATTTCCCGGGCTGCCGCCCCGGCTATTCGCAAGGGTTTCCAGCCGGAAATCACACTGTCGCTGCCACCGGTTCCCATGTCGTCATACTTGGGGCCGGGTGAGGCGGTGACCACTTTTACCTGGTGCAGGTCAATTTCCATTTCTTCTGCAACCATCATTGGCAAAGCGGTTCGCACACCCTGACCCATTTCACATTTTCCCACCACGATGGTGACGGTGCCGGTTTCATCCAATGCGAGCCATTGATTGGGTTGGAACATGGTTGGCGCGGCAGCTTGTTCGGTGGCAGAGGTTCCGGCCTGTGCCGGTACGCCCAAAATCAAGGCAGCTCCGCTCAATGAAGCATATTTCAGAAAGGTGCGGTGGTTGGCTTTCATTTTTTCCCTCCTGTCAGTTGGATGGCGGTTTGGACAGCCTTCCGGACCCGGCAATAGGTGCCGCAGCGACAGACATGCTCGGAAAGGACCAGTTCGATTTCAGCCTTGCTGGG
>JAIBAN010000164.1 GCA_019695185.1 Blastocatellia bacterium
GGAGCAGTTTGAGCGCAGTCTGCCCCTCAAACAGCCCTCACACCTGACGGAGTTGCCCCTGGCCGCCCGAATCCTGGACCAGAGCAACGGGACCATCGGCGGGATAGCCAATTTGCTCCGCCAGGCCGCCATCCAGGCCATTGCCGCCGGCAGCGAAAAAATCACTCTGGCCGGACTGGCCGCCGGAAACGAAAGGAAACTGTTATGATTTGCCTGGGTGACATCGTCATGTACCGGGACCACAAGCTGCAACGGTTGGATTGGGGCCGAGTGGTCGAGGTGGTCGAATATTGTTCCGGCAGCGAGTACCACACACCGTATTTTTGGGAATCCGAATTGGTCAACTATGTGGTCCAACGGGAAGACCGGAAGCATCACATCGGTTACGGCGGCGAAATTTTCCGGAACAGTCCCCGGTTTGATGACATCGTGCCGCTGACCGGGCGGCTGGTGACCTGGGATTACCCGGCCATTGCCGACTTCCGGCGAATCGCGCTCAAACTGGAACAAACCACCGCTGCCCCCTGGGGATCGGAATCCTACAAAGACTGTCTGTTTATGTCCGGGAGACGGTTTCCGAACCATACGTATTGCCAAAGCTATTGGGAAAACCCGGACTTTCCCTACCTGCTCGCAGCCCTGGCCGAGCTGCCCGAATGGCTGGACCTCACCGAAAGCGCCCCCGACCTCGAAGCCCACAACCTGGCCCGCACATACACCTGGCTCGCCGGTCTGTACCGCCTGGCCCACCCGGAACCACTCCCACCGGTCAGGCTGGAAGACTTCCGGGCGGAGGTCAAAGCGACCGATTCTCCGGACGATGATTGGGACGACGGGGACGACAGTGACAAGGAGAACGATTGGTTGGCTTGGGATTGACCACAGCCTGAAGCAGAGGTGCCCGACGGCTGGCAGACACAATGAGCGCACCGGACCGGTTCCGGAGCGGAAACCATCCGCAAAACGGTTTGGCCCACAGCGGAAAGACCGAAATGGCAGTTGAAATATGATTATCAGACGAAAAATAAAACAGCGCGGCGTACAGTTGGGTTTAGGTCAGCCGACGAGATCGCCGGGGCTTTTTGGGAACAGGTTTGACCTCAGCTTCCCAGGCTGCATACGCTTCCGGGTCTTCCAACATGGTGAAAAACCGAGCCAGCGACAAATTCAGTTTGGCTGCAATTTGGCGGGTCTTTTCAAGCGAGATCAAAACTTTGCCTCGCTCAATAATAGTCAGGTAGGTGCGATGCACATCCAAAACATCGGCAAAATCCTCCTGGCTGTAACCAAGGTGCAACCGGAGGCGGGCAATGAATTTTCCAAGTTTTTGCGCGAATTCTTCACTGTTTTCCACGGGGAGGAAAATATTTGCCACAACTATTTCCGGCTACAGTAAGAATTTCACCAGCAAGAATATTACATATTGATTGAAAACAAATCTGAAATTGAGCATGATTTGAACTGACGAGTAGCGAAACTACCCCTTTGAAGATTTTCTAAAGGTTTCAAATAAGGGCTTTTGAAGGTCAAACAAGGATCGTCACAAAGACAGAATTCCCATGCTTTTTCAGCTTGGCATGGTGTAGACTGGACCAATGGCGGTCACTTCCGAGGGGTCGGAAAACCGCATGGCCTAAAATGCCGAATGCCGCCCTGCTCTGCAAAAGTTGGGGCGGCACTCACTAAAGAAAGATGTCAGTGGGGTGTGACGATGAAAACCTAACAAACCACCTTTCCCAAGTCAAATTCAGCCGCGGTTTTTGGCCAGGTGTGTAACCTCTTTGGATTGAACGTTTTATCCATTTTGGTGACTGTACCTGCCTGAATTGTCGCTTTGTGTCCTCCGGATTTTTTCGGATGAGTAAGGGGCTGTGTGCCTTCCTGAAGCCGAGAAAGTGCTTTCTTTTCAGTTGTTTGGGAAGATACAACCGGAATCCCGGAGCCATTCCGAAAGCCGGAAGGGGGCAAAAGGGGCTGAAACGAATTTTTTGCAGTTTTTTTGACTGGCCGGGATTTTTTTGCCTGGAATAGTCGTGGTTTGCCTGTTTTTTGATTCGTTCACTTCCCTTTCGGCATCTGCACAGGTCCGTCTATGCAGAGTTTTGCCATTGATGCCAGCCGTTCCCACAGCAATCCAGCGCAGTCTGGTTTGGGTTGGTTGGAATTCTGCCGCCAGCCCCAAACCGCCGCTGCTTTGGAAGCGGAAGCCGTTTCCTGGCTGGAAGCCGTTTCCGGTTTTTCCGTTCCCTCCTTGCGCAACGGTAAAAACCGGCTGGGCAAAAAAGGGGAAAAAGGAAGCCCCGTCGCGTTTTTTCAATCCGGTGTCAGTCCGGAGGGCGTTCCTTTCATCAACCTCACCTTCAGCACCTTCCGCAACGGCGGCTGGCAGGAACGGTTTGATTCCAGGGCAGCCCTCCAGCAACTGTGGGAGTCCTTTCATTCCGGTCACCGGCTGGCTTCCAAAATCAGAACCCAGCCCCAGCCAGGGCTCATCGCACGGGAAGCAAGCCAGCGGCGAAAGGCGGAAGAAGAACGGCAGGCCAGAACCGCCAGTGTCGCGGCAGACCTGGCGCTCTGGGAAACCCTGGCCCCCACCGGCAGTAGCGCATACCTGTCGCGCAAGGGCGTCCGAACGGCGGCAAACGGCTGTGCTGCCATCCGGCATGGTACCGACAGCGAAGGCCGGAGTTTCATCGCGGCCCTGGTGGAAGACATTACCGGCCAGCCCTTGGGACTGCAAAAGATTGGGGACGACAGCGAGAAACGGTTCACCTATGGCTTGGCCAAGCAGGGCGCGTTCATCCGGCTGGGAACACCGGCAGGTTTCAACCCCAAGCGGCCATCCTTTGTTGTTTGTGAAGGTTTGGCCACCGGGCTTTCCCTCCGGGCGGCGCTGGGTGACGAGGTTGCAAGCGAAGTCTTGTGCGCCCTGGATGCGGGCAACCTGGCTCCCGTCGTGGCCGCGTTGCGGGCACAGTACGGCCCCAAATCGCGGTGCCGGATTGTCATCGCGGCGGACAACGACCAGTGGAAAGCCGAGAAATTGGAACGCGGTGAACCGCTGGGAAACACCGGCCTCATCAAAGCCCACCAGACCGCGCTCAAATACCGTTGTCAGGTGGTGGTCCCATGCTTTGAGGGAATGGATACGGAGGGGCAACCCACCGACTTCAACGACCTGCACCGGCTGGCGGGGCTGGAAGCTGTCCGAAAGCAGCTTGCCCATCCGCAGAAACCCGATCCGCACTTCGCTTTTTTCAAAGCCCGCCACAAAGCTGTCCGCCGGTTGCGGCAGTGGTTCGGCGGCGTGGTCATCGAGTGTCAGCGCCGCTACCTGGGCGATTTTGGAACCGATATCGAACGCATCGCCCAGGCTGAAACCCTGCTGGTCCGTTCCGGCATCGGGACCGGCAAAACCCAGTTGGTCAAAAACCACATCCTGCCCCGGCTGGGCAATCAATCGGTCCTCTACATTTCCCATCTGGTCGCGCTGGCCACCGACGCGGCCCAGCGGCTGGGGTTTGAGTTGTACTCCGATTACAAAGGGCGGCGGACGCCCAGCGACTGTGCCTTCAGCGAGGTGCAAACGGCCGCCATCTGTCTCAATTCCCTGCCCATGTTGGCAGAGAACGGCTCCGTGCGCTGCTTTGACGTGGTGGTGATTGACGAAATCGAGCAATTGCTGCGACGACTCACCACCCGCATCGAGCATAAACGGCTGGTCCTGGGAGTCCTGCGCCACCTGATTGCCCAGGCCAAGCAGGTGGTGGTCCTGGATGCCCATCTGTCCCCGCTCACCAAACTCATGCTGGAGCTGTGGCGGCCCAACCGGCGTACCGTGACCGTTCTCAACGAGTATCACATCGGCGCAGGACGCACCGTCATCCTCCATGAAAAGCCTGATGAGGTCATGGCTGCTGCCCTGGCAGAGCTGCAACGGGATGGCCGGGTGTTCCTCACCTGTAACAGCAAGAAAACTGCCCGGACCGCTTTCAAACTGTTTGAAGCCGAGGCTCCAGGAAAGCGGGGCCTCTATATCAGCGGCGACAACAGCGGCGACCCAGAGGTGTTGGAGTTCTTCCGCGATGTCAACGGGCAGGCCCGCTGCTATGACTATATCGTGGTTTCCCCCTCGGTGAGCACCGGTGTCTCCATCAACGAGGGGCATGGGTTCAGCTTTGTCGGTGGCATTTTCACCCACAGTGTCAACACACCTGCCGACTGCCTACAGGCCCTGGGCCGGGTGCGCGGCATGGAACAACTTCACGTCTGGGTATCGGACGTGAAGAATGCCAAACCCACCGCCGAGCGGGACATCGCTGCCCGCTGGGAATCCACCCACCAGCATGACCGGCCCCTGATGGGCCTCGACAGCCAGGGTGAAACCGAAATCCTGGATGGTGAGTACCACCGGCAGGCGCTCGCGGTTGCCCGCGAGGAAAACTTCGCCACCAACGACTTTCTGTCCCGCTTCCTGGAAATGCTCGACGCCGACGGCTACCGGGTCACGTACCACGAGGCCGATGAACCGGAAATCATCGTCGCCGGAATGCTGGCGGAGGAAGCCAAGGTTCTGGAAGCGGACGAGTTTCTCCGGACGCGGGTTTCCGCTCCGGACCTGGAAACGGACACGGCAGCCATCCTGGAACGCAAGCACCGACGCACCTTTGCAGAAACACGGGCGCTCGACAAACATCACCTCAAAGAATTTTACCGGTTGCCCGAAACGGCAGCGGCAGACATCGTCGCGGCGGTCATTGAGAAAGACCGGCGCGGCCAGCGCCGAACCGAAATCAGCCACCTCGAAATCGCACTTGCCACCGATGAGCAACTGCGGGAGGCACAAGGCACCCACAACCAAACGGCGGATTTTCTGCCGGACCAGCGGAACCTCGCGGCGGAACGCGAATTCTCCCGCATGGTGTTACAGGCGGTCGGAATCGAACCGGCCCGCCTTGAACCTAATCCCAATCACACGTACTCCAAAACCAGCCCGGCCATCGTCGCCCTGGTCGCCTGGCTCCGGGCCAATCGCGGCTGGATTGGCGGCATTCTGAGAATGCCCCCGGATGAACGACTAACAGCCGACCCGCTCCGGTTCGTGTCCAAAGCGTTGCGGCGGTTGGGACTCAGACAACGGCGGATTGGAAGACATGCGAAGGGTGAATATTGCCTGGATGTCGGTGGGCTGTATGAACTGACCGAGGTGCTGTGGAAACGGGGGACCCATCCGCAGCAGTGCGGGGACACTTCACGGTATAAGGAAGGAAAGGCGGGGAATGTCCCATCAATTTCGAACAAACTGATTATGTCCGAGAGTTCATCGCCACAAAACTGACTTAAGTTTTTCCATTTGGAGAAACTGTGTCCTGAAGTTGCTTTTGTAAGCCTTCAATCACTGATTGTAGTTGTGTTACCTGTGCCTCCAACTCTTCAGTGCGGTCACCCCCCGGTGATTTTGGTCTTCCCCTTGTGATTGTATCAACCAGAATTAATGCCCGAACTGCAGTGCTGACAACCCTTGGCCTGCAACCTGTTTTGTTCTCAACGAGGGAAAAAAGCTTTTCCTTTTCGTCTTCATTCAACTGCACGCCGTAGGTTTTTCGATTCATCGTCAAAGACTCACTTTTAAGTTTTTTCCATTATAGATAAAAAGCTGGGTTTTCAAAATAAAATATTAGGCATTATAGATAAAATTCCTAAGATTTTCTTGACATATTCATAGGATTTCAAGCAAAATACAACTCACTCAACTTGAATAGCTTTTGAAGATAGACCATGCCCCTAACTATACCTTCTTTCCAGTATGATTGTATAAATTGCTGCTTCCAGGGATATGTCCGTCATTTGAAGAGGTGTGGTGTATCAATTGCAATCAACCGATGGGGCTGGTCTAATGGCCAGTGATTTACAATCTTTGAGGTTCCACATGACAGAAATTATTGCGATTTTTAATCAAGCAGGTGGAGTGGGGAAAACAAGCCTGACAAGGGATTTAGGTTTCGAGCTGGGTAGTAATGGCTGGAAAGTATTGTTAATTGATGCCGATCCACAGGGAACTTTAGGTAGATTTTTGGGTCATAGCCCTGGGGAAGAGCCACCTCACAAATTGTTTTGGCAAGCAGTTTGTGCAACTCCCCCTGAAGGTGACCGGCCAAGTACGTTACCTGCAATTATGAAAACTGAGTTTCGGGTTGAAATTGGCCTAAGCAATCGAACTCTCATTGGAGATGAGTTGAGCTTGCAACAACAGGCAGACCCAGGTCGCCTGGGAAATGTTTTGGAGCCACTCAAAGGAACTTACGATTTTATCCTCGTTGATTGTCCGCCCAAAATTTCCGAAATCACAGTCCAAATCCTTTGGGCGTGTGACACACTTTTAATACCTGTTCAGACGGAGGCAAAAGGGATCGATAGCTTCACTGAAATTCAAATGGAAATCGGACGAGCTCAACGCCGTCGCCGAAATTTTAAACTTCCATTGTTCAAGGTAGCAGGAGTGGTACCAACATTGTTCGATGCCCGCCTTTCAGTACACAAGCACCATCTGCTTGAATTGCAGGAAGATATTTGTCCCAATTTCGGCTACCAGGTGTTCAACCCGGTTCGGAAATATATCAGTGTTTCCGAAGCCGGGACGAACCGACAGCCGTTGAAAGTTTATGATTCCAGATGTCCGGCCAATGAAGATATAGCCCACATTGCAACCTCCTTCATGGAAAACCGGAAAGCGATGAACAGTTGAAAATATGGCCAAAAAACAATTTCAGCGAACGAACTCACAGGAACGGATTTCGGCCATCGCAGAACACCTCAGAATTGAAGAACCAAGAGGGGTTGCTGCCGGTCAAACTGTCCTCAATGTCTCTCTGGATCAAATTCAACCAAATCCATTCCAACCCCGACGCTCTTTTTCCGAATCGGCCCTCGTAGAGCTAGCCGAAAGCATAAAGTCAAACGGATTGCTTCAGCCTTTAACGGCGCGGAAGGAAGATTCAGGGAACCTGACTCTGATTGCAGGCCATCGGCGATGGCAGGCAGTAGTCAGGCTGGGGCTCGACACTGTGCCAGTTGTCATCCGGGAAAACACAACGGATGATGACTTGCGGACCCTGGCATTGGTTGAAAACCTTCAACGGGAAGATTTGCATGTGGTTGATAAGGTAATCGCACTGTTCGAGTTCAGCCAACAGCACAAAACCGTGGCAGCAGCAGCTCAAATCCTTGGTATGAACCGTTCAGCCCTGGCAAACTGGACCACGTTGATTGACCTGGGGGAGCCAGTTCTTAATCTCTGCCGGGAAATCCCTGAGCTTTCTCTAAGGAGATTGCAGCACCTCTTAAAAATGAGCCCCCCCCGACGGTTGGCCGAAGTCAAAAAATGGGTCGCCCAAGTGAGGGAGCCTCAACAGAAGGAACCAAAGCCTCTCCAGAAAGCACCGGTGAAAAACAACATGGTTCACCAGTATCTCTGTCCAGAACGAAAAGTATCAATAACAATTTCCCTTAAAGCAAACCACCGTAAAGCCACTGTCACCGTTGAGGATTATAGGGCTGCATTGCTTGATGCTCTGGCCCGACTGGATGAATGTGCAAAAACGTCAACGCGTTGACATTCCTGCTTTTGTATGGATCTAAAGGGTTTATCTTAAATTAGGGAAAAGAGCAAGAATGTTAAGAAGTGTTGACGCGTCATAGTTATTTACGAAATTTTGTGAGTTTAATGACCGGTACAAACTATTTCTGAAAAATATTTTCGGGTGACCGCAACTTTTTGCCCTCCAGCGGGAAATAAGTAGATGTAACAACAAATTTGCCGGAGGTCTGCCCAAATGATGAACCGATTGCGGGAAATCCGAGCCGGGTGGCTCTCGTACAAACAAATCCGCAAAGAAACCAAAAACGAACTCGTGCGGAAAATCGAGGCCAGGGTTCCTCGCAAAGTGATTGTGACGCTCGCCTGCCTGTTCCTGGCCATTGACCTGGCATTGGTGGGAGCCCTGGCCAGCCGGTCAGCGGAAATTTCCTGGACTGTCTCCAACACTTACCAGACCTGAACCAAATCACGGCAATATGCCGGGGCTGCCGAGGTATATTTTGCTAAAGAACCAACTGCAAAACAGAAAAATTGAGAGGAGGATTGCTCTTATGTTGGAGCAAAAACTTGAAGAATTAGGGTTTTTCGGAAAACACCAGGAAACAGTCGAAGGCTTTCTGCAAAGAGGTGCTGGGCTTATTCTAACCAGTAATGAAGATAATTCAGAAAGTTTGATCGAAATTTTAGTGAAACTTCATGAGGAAATATCGCCAAATCAAGATTTTGGAACATTCGACATGCGGCAATATGCCGTTGCTCCAATTGAAATATTCAACCAGGTTTTCATCCAGGTTCTTCGTTCGGCCAGCCGTTTGGTTCTTTTTCCTCAAATATCCACCAAAGACAGGGCCGTTGCATTTTCCAGAATTGGAGAACTCGGGATGTTGG
>JAIBAN010000075.1 GCA_019695185.1 Blastocatellia bacterium
ATTGCCTGGACCGGGCATATCCGACTCAAAGGAATCATTCATTTCATCATATTCGACGACTGCCATGGGAGAGCGGTGCCGTCGGTGGTCCCGGTGACGATTGGGGTTTGAGTTTGAGTTTCCGTTTCCGTTTCCGTTTCCGTTTCCGTTTCCGTTAAAGCGACGTTGGGGTTTCTTTTGTTGGGGTTTCATAAATCTTGCAAAACCAAGCCTTTCTCACACGGGGGCACGCCTTCGCAACGAAAGCGAACAACCGGCGAATTCGGGTTCGGTAAAGTAACCTGAATCTTCAGGAAAGTTGAAAAAAGTAGCAGCAATATGCTCGTTGAAGCGGCTTTTTCGGTTATGAAGCGGCAAGTTTACAAGGCGAACATCAGGCAACCGGGCCTGGATAATGCGCCATGAATATCAGGGGAGAAAGTATCCCTTGCGTCGTGGGTGTGTCGTTGCCCGCTTGTGAAACAAAGTTTGCCGAATTTACTTGAGGGTGTGAAAGCCAGCCTTGCTCCAAAAAGGTTTTCGCCTGTTACCTATTGGAAGCCGCGCAAAAGGCGAAGGAGAAGCTGATTTTCTTCGGCAAGTTTGAGCAGTTGTCCGGCATACAATAAAAAGCCTGCTTTTTTTTGTCAAGTCATTGTGAAGATTTCAGTTGTTGGTCGTATTCAAGTCGTTGCAACACTCAAAACGGCAACGGAATTTTGGGGATGATGGAATCGGCTGTGGTCCGCTCGGAGGGGCGGGCAAACCCGGTGTAGTCAATCTCCACCGCAGGGTTGTCAATCTCGCCCTTCACGCGCACAGGCACCCGCAACACCCGTCCGGCTCCGAGAATATTGGAAAGTACAGCGGCAGCCGGACGGGTCTGTTTGAGTTTTTCCACCATTTCCTGAGTTAGGGAGGCACTAAGCCGGTAATCCACCGTCGTCAGGGTCGGGTCACTGTAATCAATTTCACCATCGCCACTGACATCCGTTTGCTCGGCAGTCTGGCAGACAATTTTGGTCGTCTTCATAGCACCCGGCAAAATTGAAAAGTCACAGGAAAGAATATGGAATTTGGTTCCTTTTTGCGGTTCAGCGGGCGAGTCCGATTCTTTCGATGCCGGAGTAGTTGGGGGTGGAACCGGGGCGGCTTCCACCGGAGGCCCTTCGGCCTGCCGGTACATGGGAAACGGAAGCTGTTGGGGTAGTTTCGGCAAAGGGAACGGCAGGCCCCCCTTGGATTCTGTTTTTTCCTTTTCCTCAGGTTCCTTGTGCAACTCACCCACCCGAACCGAAGGAAATTCCCCGTCTTTGATGTCGAGATGCCCGCTGCCGGATAAGGTCCGGCCAACCGGCTGGCCGGTGGAAAACTTGCCGGAAAGCTCACAGCGCCCTGAAAGCTCACCGACAATCACCGACTGGGCGCTCAAGGCCGCCAACAGCTTTTCCATCCGGGCGGTTTTCAATTCTCCCTTGATTTCAAAATCCAGGTTCTGCTGATTGGGTGCCAGCAAAACCGAACCGGAAAAACGTCCGCCAGCCACGTCCGCTTCCATTTTTTCAAATTTGAGTCCACGGTCCGTAAATTTGCCACGACAATCAATTTTTTCAGAGGTAAACGTGGCGGGAGTTCCGGGAACCGGTTCTCCTTTCTCGTTTTTGGCTTCGGATTCCTCAGTGCTGACCGTAAAGCGGGAATTCCGCACCTCAAAGGAGGAAAGCTCGAAACCGATTTGTCCCAACCCCATCCCGGCTTTGCCCTGTTTCAAAAACTGGATGGATTCCCAATTCCAGATACCGTCCTTGCGCCGCACCAGCGCACAATTCAACCCGGTTCCCACAGCCGATTCGGCCCGCAGTTTGCCACCGAGCAAAACCAGGAGAGGAACCCGCAACGCCAGTTCCTGAGCACTGAAAAAATCCTGTGGCGGGAATTGCGGATCCTCGGAAATCTTAAACCCGGCAAGACCAAGGGTGGGAGGAACCAGGGAAAGGCAGTGAACCCGCTCCACTGTTACCTTGCGCCCGGTTTGGGTCGCCAACGCCTGTTCGATTTTCGGTTTGAGAAATCCCACCGGCAGCAGGTGCGGCCACATGACCAAAACCCACCCGAACAGCAGCAATCCCACCACACCGCCACCTGCCAAAACCAGCAAACGGGTTCGCAGATGGGAAGCATGTTGGGCAACCGGAGGCTTTGTCGAAAGAGGAGTCGTCATGGGAAACCTTCAATTTTGAGCTTTCCACAATAACCGCCTTCATCCAGTTCGGCAAGGTTCTTTGCCCAACCACAAGCAGTGGTTCAAAAATTGGAAGCCGGAAGGAATTCCGGAAAAAGCATTGTTACTTCTGGTTGGCGGCTTAAACCAGGTCAGGCTGGTCCTTTCATCGCATCCATGGCTACGCATTCCTAACAAATTGACCCGTTTCAAGAACGTCACTGCCCAAACGGTCAATTGACTCCGGTTCCAATCCGCGACCATTCGGAGTGGGTCACAAACTCCCACCAGGGAACACTCCTGGCAGTGACATCATCACTCAAGGCATTTGAGTAATAGACAAATACGGGGCGGCCAATGATGGAATGGCGGGGTACGACGCCCCAGGCCCGGCTGTCCTCGCTGTTGTCACGGTTATCCCCCAGACAGAAATAGTGGTCCGGCGGAATCTTAAACGGACTGCCCACACCAAACGAGGAGTTGTCCAAGCTCGGCAACTCCGCAAAAGGGTCATCAGTTCCGGCTTCGATTTTGCGAAAGCCGTAAAACACCTGATAGGTCAAAGCCGGTTCAGTTCCGGACTCGGCCCTGGTCGGTTCCCCTTCGGCAGCTTGAATCTGCAATGGGTCGCGCGGGTGCAGCCGGTCGTACTCCAGGTTGACGATAAAGCGTTGCTCTTTGAGTTCCACTCCATTGATATAGACATGCACCCCACGCAGTTCAATTGTCTCCCCTGGCAGGCCGACCACCCGCTTGACGTAATTAAGATTCGGGTTTTTGGGGAACTTGAACACGATGATGTCTCCCCGCCGGATGTCGCGTTGCGGAACCACCGGAAGCAGGAAATGTGGGGCATGGCCGAACACAAACCGGTTGATAAACAGATAGTCTCCGACCTGGATGGAGTTTTTCATGGAACCGGTGGTGACCTTGACGCTCTGGCCCAGAAAAGACAGACCAAAGAGGGAAACAATCAGCGTCACAATGGCTGTTTGCACAGCCTCCCGCACCAAGCCGGGCCGGTTCTTGACCGTCGGCAACCAGCGGAGCAGTTTCCGGAAGATGTCGTTTTGCTTGGGACTGGGCGGCATAGCAGTTGAGCGCAGCAGGCAGTTGGTAATTGCTTACAGCCCGATTGTTGAACCTTCAAAGCCGTTTTGCAATACCAATCTCAGTCGGCGTGAAGCAATCTTGCTTCATTGTCCTGTTGATTTTCAGCCCACTGCTTCCTGCCTGCTTACGGTTTCTGCTCTTTCACCACGCCATCATGGGGTAGAGCCGTGAAGATATTCGGGTCCAGCAACCCCAGCCAGGGGTCGGAACTGGGTGTCAGGAAGAGTTCCGCATAGACCCGTTCGTTGAGCTGGTCCACCTCCACCGGTTGCGTTGCGCTTCCCAGCCAGTTATGGATTTTTGACCGCCGCAGGTATTCGTTTTGCACTGTATCAAGGGCAATGTTCTGCTCAAATTTTTCCAGCATTTTTTCAAACTGGGCATCACTCAGCCTGACTGGAGCGGCTTTGGGCATTTCGCAGGCATAGGGATTTTTATACCGCATCAGCAACCGACTCATCCGGTCCAGTTTAGCATCCGCCCAATGGAGTTGGGAAATTTTAAACCAGTCTGATTCACTCATCTGTTTTTCAAGATTTGTGGTATCACTGGGAGGCAAGACCGTAAAGCGCAGCAATGGCGCTTCAATTTTTTCTTTGGTTATTGCAAGAGGAGCAGCTTCAACTGCAGTTGGCGGGTTTTCTTTCTTTTGAGAATTTGTAGGAGTCGGCCCCTGATTCAGAGGTGTTATTTCCATTGCTAGGAAAGGGCCAGGAATAGTCGCAGTCTTGGTGATTTGAGCCAATTGCAAATCACGCCCCCAAGCCTGACCAATCTTTATCTGAATCTCATAATGATAAGTAGCTCTTCGCTGGTCATATGTTTGCAGGGCGGAAAGCAGTTCCTCATTGGTAAAAGTTGCTTTATTGCTTTGTAGTTCCCGCAAAAACGCCTGCGGCCCATACAAACCCGGCAAAGCGTCAACTACCTGTCCCTCCGCATTCAAAACATAATGAATGCTGTTTCCAGTCAAGGTGCGTTCCAGTTTACGCCCGTCACCGAAATCTATCGTTACCTTGGGCACGGGGCGGACTGATTTCCAGTGCAGGATATAATTTTCCCGCAAATACCGGGCAACTTCCGGATTTGAGTAGAGAATGGTGCGGAAAAAGCGGCTGTTGGCGCAACTGTACTCTTCATTTAATTTGCCCAGCAGGCGCAGGGACAAAATCGGTTTTTTCTGTTCCCTGGCGACCTGTTTGGCCGTTTCAAAATCGGTGTACCAATACAAACCGCAGATGAAAGCGTCCTTTTGTTGGGCCACCTCGTCAAGCGCCCCCGTCAACCGTTTCCATTCCGCTGTCGGAGGCGTGGTGGCACCGCGTTCAAGTGCAGCCAGCCTCGCCTTGATAGGCTGTTCATAGGTGGCCAGGAGCATTTCCAGCCCCGCCGGACCCGCCGCCCGCAGGGCCTCAATGGCCGGTTTGGCTTTGGCGGGGTTGGCGGAGACAGCCGCCAGCGCCTGATTCTGCGAAGGTGTTTTGGCGGTAGTTGATTGCAGTGTGGCAAAAGTCAGACACACCAGGAACAAACAGCGAACAACAGCTCGGTTTCGCATACGGAGGAACCTCAACTGGGGCAGATTTGAACCAACGTCCGGTAGCGGTGAAACAGATTGGTTTGCACACGCCCCACACCAGGTCAGGTTCCGTTTTCTTCCTCGTAGCTCAACTCATTGATGGCGTTGCGGGCCATGTCATCCCGATTGGCGTCGTATTTTTGCACCGTCATGATGGATTTGTGACCCGACATCATTTGCACGTCCCGATAACTGAGACCCATATCAAGGGCACGGGTGATGGCCGTATGGCGGAAAGAATGCGGGTGAATGCGCTTGATGCCCAGATAATCGCCATACTTTTTGACAATATTCCACAGGGCGCGGGTTGTGATGGGCTGGCCGCCCAGGGTCCGCCCCATCCCCGAACGCTGAATCAGCGCGGCCTCCGGGCCGTTCCCCTTCATGGTCCGGCGGGCGTCGGCATCAAGGCGTAAATAATGGTCAATCGCGGTTTTCACATCGTCCGGAATGGGCAGTTTCCGTTCGCGCCCGCCCTTCACCCGGACATTCACCACCCAGTTGATGGAACGGCCCTTCACGTCCTTGGCGGAAATTTTGATAATGTCGCGGGTTCGAATGGAACAGACCTCCGCCGCCCGCAACGCCATCCGCGCCATCATGAGCAGAATCACATAATCACGGGCTCCGGAAGCGGTTTTCCGGTTCGGGCTGGCCAACAGTGCCAGCACCTGTTTGGCCGAAAGCGCATTGGTGGAACTTGATTCGGGCACCGGTGGGGGCGTCACCAGCCGGGTGTCCGCCGGGTTCAGGGTAATTAACTGAGCCAGTTGCAGATAACCGTAAAAGCTGCGAATCGCCGCCAACCGGAGCGTCACCGATGATGACTTCATCGGCTTGGCCCCGGAAAGCAGAAAATCACGGAATGCCAGCACATCCCCCGGTTCAGCCTGCGTCAGTGATTTTCCGCGCCGCTGTAAAAATTCCTGAAACTGCCCAATGGACACCCGATAGGTCCGCCGGGTCGCCTCCGAATTGGATTTGCGCAAAAAATCGCGCAACCGCTCCATCACCATCTGAGTGACGGAAACCGGCACGGCTGGCAAAACTTCATGGGCCTCGAATGCGATGATTTCAGCCTTTTCCGGATTTGGTTTTGGGTCGTTCATACCATCGTTGAAGTGTGGCATTTTTGCCGCATTGTCACAGGTGCCACACCACAGAACCTCGCCAAATTGGAATGCGATGGAGAAATCGCCTGAATTGACAGGCATTTTCCACGTTTTGAAGTTTGGCACAAGGGTTGCACATCTGTTTTGCGAAACCAAAACCATAGGGCCTCATATCGAGCCCTGACACCTGTTCCCAAAAAACAAAAAAGGATACTTTTCGAACGTATGAAAAAAGTTGCACTTGCTCTTGTGTTCTTCCTGACCCTCGGACTTGGCGGCAGCGCCCTGGCCAACACGCAAACCAAAGAAGCCAAGTCTTCCGCCAAAGCACCGGCGGCCAAACCGGCTGAAAAACCGGCGGCAGCGGCTCCGGCTGAAGGCGAAAAGAAGCCTGCCAAGAAACATCACAAAAAACATTCATCCAAGAAGAAAACCGAAGGCACAGGCGAATCCAAACCGGCTGCCAAGGGCTAAGTTTCCAGTTCCACCAGCGACAGAAAAACTCTGTTACTCCTCTTACACTTGATGGAACTCCAAGCGGTGTACACAATATAAAGGTACACCGCTTTTTTCTTTTCCGAAACTTCCCCAACAATTCAAGCTCTGCTGCCGGTTCAACCGACGGAAGCGAAAGAAGTGCCTCCGCTTCACAGTGGTTGGGCTTTCGGAAAGGAACCCTCAAGTACAAAGTTTATCTCTGTCTTTTCCTCTTGCTGTCCTGCGCGTCTCCTAATTCAGGTCAAAGCCCTCAGTCCAAGGCCGACCTGACCCCTACTTTTTGCCAAAAAGACCCTGAAGCTGATTTTGACGACGAGGGCCGGATGCACTGCGCTCCGACAGCCTTTTCCGACGGCCTCATTTATCTGGAAAAAGCCTGTGGAATGAAAGGGCTGGTTTCCGGCACCGACCACCAAAGTCAAATCGAACTCATCAACACCCTGGCCGAAGAATTTCAGACTGACCCCAGTATCGGCGGGACCAATCCGGACCGTGTCATGACTGGCTTACAAAGCTATGTGAAAGACAAAGGTTTTGGCTTCAGCCGGTTGGAGGTCATGACCTGGCGTGCGTTGAGCGCCGCCAATAAAAAGTTCAAAACCGGCACAAAACCCGACTTGGCCTGGATGCGCAGCGCCGCCCGCAGCAAAGACACGATTATGGTCTTCAACTTTGGCTGGTATCAGAGTGGCGAGGACGGCTACCTGCGGAAAGGCGGTCATTGGGTGATTGTCGTCGGAGCAGCTTCGGACTCTTCCGAATTTTTTGTCCATAACCCGATTCTCCCGGCAGACCAGCAAGCCCGGAAAACCTCCGTCACACTTTCCCGTCTGGATGAGGATTTTCTCGTGGTGAAAGATGATGACGAGGCGAATATGATTGGATACTATCAAGGCGAAGGCCCCGGCCTGCCGCATGGGGCAAAAGTCGAAGCCGCCATTCTTGATGCGGTGATTGTTTTCAGCCTGAAAAAATAAACGGGACCGCCACCCGGCCCCGACCCTTTGACAGTTGTTTTTTATGCCAGTTGATTTTGAAATGCTCCGCCAACAATGGAACCTGAAAGCTGCGGCTGAAGAAGCCTGGGCTGTGGCTCCCTCCATCAACCGCGAACTCCGCTGGCGCGAAATCCGCCGCAATCTGTCGGAGGTACGCACCATCCTGGATGTCGGAGCAGGCACCGGAGCCTTCTCCATTCCCTTGGCCAAACTTGGGTTTGAAGTCACCCATCTTGATTTCGCCCCGTCCATGCTGGAGCTGGCCCAGACCAAGGCTGCCGGAATTCCCAATCTCCGGTTTCTGGAAGCCAACGCCAATGATTTGGCGGTGTTTCCCGATTATTCATTTGACTTGGTTTTGAATATGGACGGGCCCATTTCAGCGGCAGGAACCGGAGCGGAACAGGTCATTTTTGAAAGTTGTCGGGTCGCTCGCCGGAAAGTGATTTTTTCGGCGGCAAACCATGCCCGGATGGTCTCCGAACTGGCCGAAGTCAGCATTAACACCACCGAAAAACTGCTGCCTTCGGTGTTTCACCTGCTGCAACACGGTGAATGGCGGGTCCAGCAATTTCAGGAAAATGCCCTCCTGGCAGAACTTTTTCCCTTTCTTGCCTTGAAAGTGTTTCTCCCTGAAGACCTCGGCCAGTTGGTCAAACATGCCGGATTCAAAATCATTCGCGCCACTGCACTTGGAACGCTGGCTCATTTGATTTCACCTGAAACCCGGCAGCGGATTGAGGCCAACCCCGAACTCCTGCAACAGTTCCTGGAATTGTGTGACAATTACGACCGTGAAATCATGCCCCACGGACCGGGCTCGCCGGATGATACCGGGTTGATTGTGGTGGCCGAGCGACCCGACGACGAGGACAGCAGTTTCTTTTGACAGCGGGACTAAGGCAGACCACAAGCGATTGATACAGATTTTCTCACCGCAGAGACGCTGAGTCTTCACAGAGTTTTCGCAGAGTTCATCGTTGTTTTCCTCTGGGCTTCCTCTGGGCATTCTCTGCGTCTCTGCGGTGCAGGATACTTTCAGAGGGTTCCAATCTTGTATGGACCGATTTAGTTTCTGACCTCTACCGGCTTTACTCGTAATAACGAAGGAATTTCAGGGAACCGTTGCTGAATCCGGGTCAGGGCTTCAATAGCAGCAGCTTTGTCACGCACTGAAGCAGTGGCTGATTGACGGGTTAAAATCTCGGTCACCAACCGGGCGGCGGCCTCGCTTTTCAGCCCTTCGGCTGACAAAAAGGTTAAAATCCGCTGTTTCGCGGTTCCTGCCTGATTGACCCGTGACAGTACGCCGATAAAATAGGGTTCCAGCCGGTGCAACCGTTCCGGGTTGTCGGCGGCGTATCGTTCCAGAAAATTGGTGGCAAACTGTTGCATGGGCACCGCCGGGTGCTCACTCAATTTGAGCAGATACTCGTGACCGGCCTCCTCAGTAAAATATTTTGTCATCAATTCCCGGCCAAACGCCTGTACATCACGACGGATGCTGTCACACATGCTAATCAGAATTTCCGGCGTGAAGTCAGGAGCTGAAAACTCCTTGCGGAAAAACTCAAAAGCCCAGCCGCGAAAATCGTCCCATTTGGAATCAAGGATGCGAACCGCCACCGCCATTTCCTCATGGTTGCGGTGCAAAATCGGCAGACGGGTCTGAATCAGCGACTGCACACCAGTCCGAACGGCCAGAACCTCGTGATTGCAGAGGGTTACAAGCGACTCAAGCGCCACATCCAGTACCCAGTTGTCGGCACTGTGGGCAAGCAGCCAGCCGCCGAAATCCTGCGCCGCCGTACT
Source organism: Blastocatellia bacterium (assembly GCA_019695185.1). Lineage (GTDB taxonomy): Bacteria > Acidobacteriota > Blastocatellia > Chloracidobacteriales > Chloracidobacteriaceae > JAIBAN01. The sequence goes on from JAIBAN010000075.1 coordinate 9,313, forward strand.
TTTCCCATGAACCAGTTTCCAGGCGGTATCAAACGAAACAGCTTGCAACCAGCCGGTTCCGAGGTCTTCCTTAACCACCGGGAGCACCCGGCTGTGACTTCCTTCAACTGTCTCCGGTGCCAGCAGCAGAGTGACCAGCCGCAAACCAAAACGGCGGGCGAACTCCGCGTACCGACCGGATTCCACCAGCCGTTTGAGGGCCGGACGAATTCCATTGCGGATTTCCGGTTGCGGGTGCTGCACGAATCTGAAAAGGGCGGCTTCCCGTTCCACCAGTTGGGCGTCAGTCAGTTTTCCAAATAACAGGGCTCCGCTCGCACGGACAGCCGGAAAGGCCGATTCAATCAGGGAAATGATAAGATTTTCAGGCAATTCCCCGGCTGGTCGATCATGATTAAGCAACAGTTTTGCGCCAAATTCCTGCACGATTTCCAACGGGTGCGAAAGCAATGGCAAAAGGGTCTGAACCTCGATGGTTCGCAAAGTCCGGGCCAGCAACAGCAAGGAAAAATCAGCTACATCTTTGGCAATGTCCGCTTGGGCTGGCCCCAGCGCAGAGATTTCAGCCAGCACCCGGCTTGCAAGGGTGTGAAGAAACGGGTCCTCCAATGGGACCGAAGTCAGCAGGTTGCGGGCAAATTGCCGCGCATCAGCGTGCGTTCCGGCAACCAGCCGGGCCAGAAAATCCGGGCTGGCCAAAAAAGGAGAGCGATTGGTGTCTATCCAAATCCGGGCCTGTTTCCGGGCTGGTTCAAAGGAGCAATTCGCCACGGCCAGAACCAGATGCAGGTCAGGATTGGCCACCTGATAGCGGGTTTGCGCCAGTTCAAACCCGAACTGGGCGGTTACCGGATAGACCCGCTCCAGCAACATGACAATTGCATCCACATCCAAATCGGCACAAAACTGCGGGCAGTCGCGCAGGGCTTTGACGGCAAATTCATGTACCGGACGGCATTGGCTTTCCGAAAGCAAATGCAGCAATCCAACCGGCACCTGTTCCCACAGGTTGGGAAAAGCTTCCTCACGCACCGGCGGTGCCGGGTCGCCCGGACGGTACCGGCTTTGGCAACGCCACGCACTCCGGTTGGGCTTGTATTCATAGCGTGGGCTGTTGCCATACAAAATATGATTGAATGTCAGATAACCGGCAAACGCATCCCAGCGGACCCGCACCGACTGCCCCCGCCGCCAGCTTTCGTAGGTGGTTTCGCGCACCGGCTTGGCGTCCGTGTCCCGATATTGCAAGAGCACGCCAACCGCCATTTTCACATAATCGGTGTCTTCCAGTTCGGCCATCCGGCGCAAGGTTCGCCAAATCCGGGTGCGCAGATAATTCCGGGTCTTGGCCGTGTAAGCAAAGCGGGCAGTGGGCGATTTCAATTCTTTGGTTAAATCTTTGACGGCTTTCCCATCCGGCAAATGAATTTGTCCGGTCCAGGGGTCACGATAGAGCCGCAAGGTGGGCGTCGTTTCAAACCGGTAGGCCAGCAGCCCAAACACCTCGGCATCGCGCCGGTACTCGGCCATTTTGAAAATATGACGAATGCGCTGGAAATGATTCGGCTGAAACGGCGCAGTCCGCAAAATGTCCAGCAGGGCCGGGCGAACATGTTCGTTGTCAATCAGATAACAGAGTTCGAGCACCTGGAAGGCCCCTGCTTCCTGGCCATTGAGAAATGTCTGCAAGGCTTGGCCAAACTCCCCGGAGGGACCGTTGCGAGCCAGCCGGCGCAACTCCTCCGGGAGTTGTTCGAGCATGTCTGCCCGGAATTCGGCGCGGGTTGGTTCGTCGGAAAGCTTGAGCAACGCCTCGCAGGCAATCCGCCGGACGTGTTCCGGCGCGCTGCGATTGCCATACAGATTTCCCAGGGCGGAAAAGGTGCTCTCATCACCACACCAGCCGAGCGCCCAGGCAATGCAGTAATCACGCATGGCATCGCCGCTGCCAATCAGGTTGAGCAAATACGGAGTGGCCGCCCGCAGTTTCATTTCCCCGGCCCGCCAGATGACCCGTTCCAGCGGCCATTGGTACGGGCCACGGGCGACATTGCGCACGGCGGTGCGAAAACTCTCAATCAGACCCGGACGACGCGGTGCAGCCTGGGCCTCCGCCAGTCGTTGCAGGATGGCCTGTTCCCGCGCGGTCATATCCACCCGCCGGATGGGACCTGTGGTCACCGCCCGGAGCGGCTGGGCCGGGGTCAGTCGGGCTCCCGAAGGTCGGCCTGTCTGAGCAGTACGGGCAGCTTCGGCGGCGTCCACATAGCCCTTTTCCAAACGGGAGGAAACCACTTCGCCGAAAATTGTCTCGGCTTCGGGAAGTCCGACCGGAGCCACCGTGCGGGTACCTTCCTTGAGCACCGAACCACGTTTGCCGTAGCGAAAATTGACCACGAACCGGCCCGGACCGATTTCGCACAAATCAACTTCGTACACCTTTTCCGAAGCGCCTTCGAGGTAAATCAACTGCCGTTGTCTGATGAGTTTCATGGGGCGGACCTTCACGAACGAAAAACCGTCTATCCAACAATTTTTGCTGGGGTATTGGTCAAAAATTTGTTTGTTCCGTTGGTTTGATTGTACGCACCACCTCGCCAGGATGCGAGTGTCTTTTTCTTTGCCCCAAAACAAAAAAGCACGTTTCCAAAGAGAAACGTGCCTGTTTGTTTGATTTTCAAAGGCCGCCTGAAGGCGGAACTCCAAACCTTATTCCGTCGAGGTGACGGTTACGCGGTCCAGCGCGGAGTTCATCGCGTGCCAGGCCAGGCTCGCACATTTAACCCGTACCGGATAGTTTGAGACGTTCTGAAAAACCGTCAGCCGTCCCAAATGATGTGGCGTCGTTTCGACGTTCAGCTCGCCTTTCACCATTTTGTGGAACTCGTCAAAAATCACCTTTGCATCGGTGCGGGATTTGCCTTTCAGAAACGTGGTCATGAGCGAAGCCGACGCCTTGCAAATCGAGCAACCGTCTCCGGTAAAGGTAATCTCTTTGAGCGTTTCGTCCTCCAGGTTGACAAACACCGTCACGTGGTCGCCGCAGAGCGGGTTATGGCCTTCGCACATGCAGGTCGGATGGTCCAGAGCCTTGAAATTTCGCGGATTTTTATTGTGGTCCAGTATGACCTGTTGATACAGCTCGTTGGTTGCCGATGACATTAGGTAAACACCTCGATGGTTTTCTTGATGGCGGCGGCCAGCACGTCAATTTCCTCCTTTTTATTATAGAAGGAAAACGACGCCCGTGCCGTGGCCGGAACACAGAACCGCTGCATGGCGGGTTGGGCGCAATGATGTCCGGCGCGAATGGCCACGCCTTCCTGGTCGAGCAGTGTCCCGATGTCATGCGGGTGAACGCCCCGGATGGTAAAGGAAATGATGGCCGCTTTGGTCGGAGCCGTCCCGATGATACGCAAACCTGGAATGGCCGCAAGCACCTCAGTGCCATATTCAAGGAGTGCATGTTCCTGAGCCGCAATATTTTCCATGCCGATGCCGGAAAGATATTCAAGCGCCGCGCCCAGCCCGATGACATCCGCAATCGCCGGGGTTCCGGCTTCGAATTTATGCGGAATCGGAGCGTAGGTCGTCTTTTCAAACGTCACCGATTCAATCATGTCACCGCCGCCCAGAAACGGGTCCATCCGGTTGAGCATGTCTTCCTTGCCGTACAAAACCCCGATGCCGGTTGGCCCGCAGGCTTTGTGGCCGGAGAAAACGAACCAGTCGCAATCAAGGTCCTGCACGTTCACGTTCATGTGCGGAGCCGCCTGCGCCCCATCCACCAGAAATGGAATGCCTTTGGCATGAGCCAGGGCAATCATCTGCTTGATGGGGTGAATCGTTCCCAGCGCATTTGAAACATATTGCACCGACACGATTTTGGTTTTGTCCGTGAGGAGTTTTTCATACTCGTCCAACATCAGCTCGCCGGTTTCGTGGCAGGGAATCACCCGCAATTTTGCGCCGTTACGGGCACAGAGCATTTGCCAGGGTACAATGTTGGCATGATGCTCGGTCGCACCAATCAGGATTTCATCGCCCGCCTGCAAAAACTTGCCGCCAAAACCGTGAACCACCAGATTGATGCCTTCGGTTGTGCCTTTTGTATAGACAATGTTGCGTTCACTGGGGGCATTCAAAAACTGGGCAATTCGTTTGCGTGTGCCTTCATAGGCCAACGTCGCTTTTTCCGAAAGTTTGTGAATGCTGCGCCGCACCGTCGCATATTCCTCGGTGTAATACCGCATAATCCGGTCAATCACAGCCCGTGGTTTTTGGCTGGTGGCGGCATTGTCCAGATACACGAGCGGTTTTCCGTTGACCGTCTGACTGAGCATCGGAAAATCAGCCCGAATTTTTTCCAGTTCAAAAGGGATGGGGGTCACAGTTGGCTCTTTGGTGGTTGAGGCTTTCATATTTTTCAATCCTTCACCGCAGAGGCGCAGAGTAGGCGCAGAGTAGGCGCAGAGAAAAATCAGGAAAAACTCTTTGTGAAAACTCTGCGCCTCTGCGGTGAAAAAAATTATTCGAACCCATGTTCAGTGCTGGAAATCCGGGATGAAATCGTCCGGTCCAGTTCCTCTTTGAGCGACTCGATTTTGATGTGTTCCACCAGTTCGTGGGCAAACGCATAGGTCAGCAGGTTTCTGGCTGCCTGGGTTTCAATCCCGCGACTGAGCAGGTAAAACAACTCGTCCTGGCTGAGTTGGCCGACGGTCGCCCCGTGGCCGCACTTCACATCGTCGGCAAAGATTTCAAGCTGCGGTTTGGTATCAATCCGGGCGGTTTGGGAAAGCAGCAGGTTTTTATTCGTCTGAATGGCGTTGGTGCCCTGGGCATCATGCCGGACAAACACCTTCCCATTGAAAACGCCGCGCGCCTTGTCGTCCAACATCCCTTTGTAGAGCAACTGGCTGGTGCAGTTCGGCACGGCATGGTCCACTTCCAGCCGCGAATCCATCAACTGTTTGCCGGTTGCATAATAGAGACCTTTGGCGTTCATTTCCCCGCCCTCAGCTTTGAACGCGACTGCAATCCGGTTGCGTGCAATCTGCCCTCCCAGGGAAATGCTATTGCTGTTCAGCACGGATGTGTGATGAAGGTCGGCAAACGTGTTGGCGATATGAAACGTGCGGAGGCTTTCCTTTTGCACCTTGTAGTGTTCCAGGTTGGCCCCGTCACCCACCCGAATCTCCGTCACCGGACAGGTGAAAGCCGGAGCTGTGTCAGGGGTTGTTTCTCCAAGCGTGAGGAAATTCTCGACTACGGTGGCAATACTCGCCTCTCCGGCATGAATCAGCACCCGTGGAAACGAAACCTGTGCAATGGGTGAAGCCACCGTCACGAAAAACAGATTGATGGGTGTTTCCACCACTTTGCCACGGGGAATCACAATCAACGCGCCGTCATTGGCGTGAGCGGTGTTGAGTGCGGTGAAGGCCCGGTTTTCAAAGTCTGCGAGGGTGGCAAAATTGGCTTCCAGAAATTCCTGCCGGGTGGCAAGGCCTTCGGCCAGATTTGTGACCACGACGCCTGCCGGAAGCCCTTCGATAACCGAAAACTCCGGCACATAGACGCCATTGATAAAGACCAGCCGGGACCTTTCGGCTTCCGGATAAATCCGCAACTGCCTCCGGACCTGGGCCAAATCCACACCTTCGAGCGAACCGCGCCGGAAGGCTTGTCCTGCCAGCGGTGCAATGTTGGTGTATTTCCATTCCTCGTTGGCAATCGTGGGAAAGCCGAGTCTTTCAAACTCGGCAAAGGCGCGTTCGCGCAAACTGGCGAGCCACTGCGGGGCGTTTGCCTGTGCGGTCAGAAACACCTCGAACCCATCCCGGTACTGCGATTTTTCTTTTGATCGTTCTGGAAACATTTTTTAATTGAGAATTGAGAATTGAGAATTGAGAATTGAGAATGTAAACCTTTTGGTTTCATCAAATAAATAGAACCTGAAGCCTGAAAACCGGTTTTTAATTCTCAATTCTCAATTCTCAATTCTCAATTTGAAGCTGCTGTTTGGCGGTTTTCTTCTTCGTCCTTAATCCAATCGTAGCCCTTTTCCTCAAGGAGCAACGCCAGTTCCTTGCCGCCGGATTTGACCAGCCGGCCATTCATCTGGACATGGACAAAATCAGGCTGGATGTAATTCAACAGCCGTTGATAGTGCGTCACCATGATAAAAGCGTTCGTGTCGGTATGGAGTTGGTTGACGCCATTGGAAATAATCCGGAGCGCGTCAATATCCAAGCCCGAATCGGTTTCATCCAAAATCGCCAGTTGGGGCTCCAGCACAGCCATTTGCAGGATTTCGTTGCGTTTCTTTTCACCGCCGGAAAAGCCTTCGTTGACCGAACGGTTGATAAACGCCTTGTCCATCTCGACGATTTTGATTTTTTCCTGAAGTAAATCGTCAAATTCCAGCGGGTCCAGTTCCTCTTCGCCCTGGTGCTTGCGCTTCTGGTTATAAGCCAGCCGCAAAAAACTCGCATTGCTCACGCCGGGAATTTCAATCGGATACTGGAAGGCCAGAAAAACGCCTTCGCGGGCGCGTTCGTCGGGTGCCAGTTCAAGCAGGTTGCGCCCGTTGTAGAGGATTTCCCCTTGCGTCACCACATAGCTCGGATGGCCTGCCAGCACCTTGGCCAGCGTGCTTTTCCCGGAGCCATTGGGCCCCATAATCGCGTGAATCTCACCCGGTTTCACGACCAGATTGATGCCGCGCAAAATCTCCACGTCATTGACGGTTGCGTGTAAATTGCGAATCTCTAACACGTTTTCCTCTTAGGGTTTAGGGTTTAGGGTTTAGGGTTTAGGGTTTAGGGTTTAGGGTTTAGGGTTCAGGGTTCAGGGTTTTAAGATTCCCTGGATTCCCAAGTTCCCAAGTTCCCAAGACTTCCAAGAACGGAAAAGACCCTGAACCCTGAACCCTCACAAATCAGCCTACTGAATTCTCCAGCTTCATTCCCAACAGGCGCGAGGCTTCGACGGCAAATTCCATCGGCAGTTCGCGGAAGACTTCCTTGCAAAAGCCGTTGATAATCATCGAAATCGCGTCTTCCTGCGGAATCCCGCGCTGAAGGAAATAAAAAATCTGTTCTTCGCTGATTTTTGAAGTGGTTGCCTCGTGCTCGATTTGGGCTGAATTGTTTTGGACTTCGATATACGGGAAAGTATTCGCGCCGCAGTCATGTCCAATCAGCATCGAGTCACATTGCGTATAGTTGCGGGCGTTTTCAGCATTCGGCAGCACTTTGACCAGTCCTCTGTAAGAGTTGTTCGATTTCCCGGCGGAAATGCCTTTCGAGACAATCGTGCTGCTTGTGTTTTTGCCGACGTGAATCATCTTCGTGCCCGTGTCGGCCTGCTGCATGTTGTTGGTCAGCGCCACCGAATAGAACTCGCCCACCGAATTGTCGCCCAACAGTACGCAACTGGGGTATTTCCAGGTGATGGCCGACCCGGTTTCGACCTGGGTCCAGGAAATCTTGGAATTTTTGCCCGCGCATTTGCCGCGCTTGGTCACAAAGTTGTAGATGCCGCCCAAACCATCCTTGTCACCGGCATACCAGTTTTGCACGGTCGAATATTTGATGGTCGCATTATCGAGGGCGACCAGTTCCACAACGGCTGCATGTAATTGATTTTTATCGAACTTAGGAGCGGTGCAGCCTTCCAAATATGATACTGACGCACCCTCTTCACAGATAATCAGGGTCCGTTCAAACTGCCCGGTGTCGGGGTTGTTGATGCGGAAATAGCTCGACAGTTCCATCGGGCAGGTGACGCCCTTCGGGATGTAGCAAAACGAACCGTCCGTGAAGACCGCCGAGTTCAGTGCCGCATAGAAATTGTCGCTTACCGGCACCACCGACCCCATATATTTCTGAATCAGTTCCGGATAGTCACGGATGGCTTCCGAAAAGGAACAGAAAATCACCCCGGCTTCGTGCAGTTTTTCCTTATAGGTGGTGGCCACCGACACGCTGTCAAAAATAGCGTCCACCGCCACGTTGGCCAGCATTTTCTGTTCATTGAGCGGAATGCCGAGTTTGGCAAAGGTATCCAGGAGTTCCGGGTCCACTTCGTCCAGACTCGCCAGCTTGGCCTTTGGCTTGGGGGCCGAGTAATAAATGATGTCCTGGAAATCAATTTCCGGATAGGTCACGTTCGGCCAAGTGGGCGGCGTCATTTTCAGCCATTGCCGAAAGGCTTTGAGGCGAAATTCCAGCATGAATTCGGGTTCGCCTTTTTTGTGCGAAATCAGACGGATGGTGTCCTCAGTGAGTCCGCGCGGCGCAACGTCCGATTCAATGTCAGTGGTGAAACCGTATTTGTATTCCTGTGTCGCTAATGCGGTAAGCGTATCCATTCCAGTTCCTCAAGCTTGGGCGCGGGGTGGTCTGTTTTCATGATTGCGCCTGGGTATAAAATGATTGCGGTCGGGGTGCCCGATTGAGTTGAAACAACTGTTCGCTGACGTGTTCCTCCGGGTGAATCAAATGGGCCAGGGTAATATTGCCGAGCACCTGCCGGACGACCTGATGGAGCGTGTTGAGCACCGGGCGGATGCCACAGTCACCCGTATGCACACAGGTTTCCAGATTTCCGGGAAAGCTGCGGCAATGCTCTTCCATGACTTCACCTTCGAGGACGCCAATCACCTCGCTGACAGTGATTTCCGGTGCCGGGCGCGCCAGCACATACCCGCCTTTGACACCCCGCACGGACCGGACCATGCCGGCATTGCCGAGTAACCACAGCAGTTTTCCGGCGTTGGCGGAAGAGATGCCTTCACGGTCGGCAATCTGCTTGAGCGTCAACGACTCGCCCTCCGGCTGTCGTGCCAATTGCAACAGACAGCGGAGACCATATTCCTCTTGGGCTGTGATTCTCATGCCAAACGGGTTCCAAAAAAAGGATTTGCAGGCGGTAAACTCCGGGCGGGTTTCCGACAGCCGCACTTTACTGAATACCTTACTTTTTTGTCAACAATCAATTTCCGGGTTTTAGTACAGACTAGGTGAAAAAAACGTCGCCCCGCTTCCCTTCAGCAATTTCAGACTGAAAGATAAAACATTGAAAATAAATTATTTAATTATTCAACCCACTTCAACCTGAAATAAACCGGATTTGGTATTTTGATATTTTAGAAAAGGTTTTGTTTTTTTAATAACCTGCTTTTCAGCAGTCCAAAGAAAGATGTCAGCCGATTGCCCTTTAACCTCAAATTGGCGTACAATTTTTGGGCTTCACAGCACGTTTCTTTGCACTCGGCAATCAAACAAATTCCGTACTTTTGCACCACGAAGGCCGGGAAGAAACCGGCAGAACCACCGGACCAGCGCTTTCCTTCCGCCCTTCCCTCTCTTCTGCTGGTGACAAAAGAAGCCAACTCTTTGTTCAATTCTGTACGCGCAGATTTTCACGGATTGCACCTCAGCAATTGCTGCGCGGGAAATGGAGTCCTGCCGTGTCTGCTACTGATACCCTGGAAAATACCAAAACCAATGTTCAGGAAGTTGAGTCCGTTACCATTCGCTTTGCTGGCGACTCTGGCGACGGGATGCAACTGACTGGCACGCAATTCACCAACACTGCGGCTGTGATTGGGAACGATATTTCGACCTTTCCCGACTATCCGGCGGAAATTCGGGCTCCGGCGGGAAGTCTGCCTGGTGTTTCCGGCTTCCAGTTGAATTTTTCAAGTGTTGATATTCGGACGCCGGGTGATGCCCCCAATGTGCTGATTGCCATGAATCCGGCGGCACTCAAAGTCAATTTGCCGGACCTGGAAGAAGGCGGCCTGCTCATCGTCAATACCAACGAGTTTATCAAGGCGAATTTTGATAAAGCGGGCTACACCTCCAACCCGCTGGAAGATGGTTCCCTGGCCGGATACCGGGTCGTGGCCATACCGATAACGGATATGACCATGAATGCCCTGGCGCAGGTGCCGATGACCAAGCGGAACAAGGAACGCTGCAAGAATTTCTTCGCTTTGGGGGTTGTTTTTTGCCTGTATGACCGTCCACTTGAACCAACCATTGAGTGGATTAACGACAAGTTTGAAAAGAAACATCCGGAAGTAGCCGAAGCCAATCGGCTGGTGCTCAAGGCCGGTTTTGATTATGCCGACACAGCGGAAATTTTCTCGACCCATTACAAGGTCAGAAAAGCCCACCTGCCGCCCGGCAAATACCGCAAAATCACCGGCAACGAAGCCACTGCTCTCGGCTTTGTAACAGCGGCCCAATTGGCCGGACGACCGCTTTTCTACGGGACCTATCCCATCACGCCAGCCTCCGACATTCTGCATGAACTGTCATTGCTCAAAAGTTTCGGGGTCAAAACATTTCAGGCCGAAGACGAAATCGCGGCCATCGGGGCGGCCATCGGGGCCTCCTTTGCCGGACACATCGGCTTGACGGGTACCAGCGGACCCGGCGTGGCCCTCAAAAGCGAAGCGATTGGTCTGGCGGTTATGACCGAATTGCCCGTGGTGATTGTGGACGTGCAACGGGGCGGGCCTTCGACCGGATTGCCAACCAAAACCGAACAGGCGGACCTGCTGCAAGCCATGTACGGAAGGAATTCGGAATGCCCGGTGGCAGTGCTGGCACCTTCGACCCCAGGTGATTGCTTTCACATGGCGATTGAAGCGGTTCGACTGGCCATCAAGTTTATGACGCCGGTCTTTTTCCTTTCAGACGGGTACATCGCCAACGGGGCTGAACCCTGGAAGGTCCCGCCCATGAACGAACTGCCAGACTTGAGCTTCCAGTTTGTAACCGACCCGGAAGGGTTTTTCCCCTATAAACGCGACCCGGAAACCCTGTCACGCCCGTGGGCCATTCCTGGCACACCGGGATTGACCCACCGGATTGGCGGTCTGGAAAAGCAGCATATAACGGGTAATGTCAACTACGACCCGGCAAATCACGATTTTATGGTCCGGCTGCGGGCGGAAAAAATCGCCAATATCGCCAACTTCATCCCCGAAGCGGAAGTTTTCGGTGCGCCGGAAGGCGACCTGCTCGTCATTGGCTGGGGAGGCACCTACGGAGCCATCACCACCGCCGTCGAAACCTTACAGCATCAGGGGCAACGGATTTCAAGCTGTCATCTGCAATACCTCAATCCGTTGCCGCGCAATTTGGGCGACATTATGGCGAACTTCAAACGGGTGGCGGTGGCAGAACTGAACCTGGGGCAGCTTTGTATGGTGCTCCGCGCCAAATACCTGGTGGATGTCATCAGCATCAACAAAGTCGCCGGCCAGCCCTTCAAGGTGAAAGAACTGGTCAACCGGTTTCAGGGACTCCTTTAATACAATTGAGAATTGAGAATTGAGAATGAAAACCTTGTGACCCACCTGTTCTTTGGAATTGGGAACAATGAGTCGGTTTGGATTCTCAATTCTCAATTCTCAATTCTCAATTCGGGAAAAGATTATGAGCACAAATCCAACGAAAATTTCTGGCGCAGCCGACATGCCCCTGGGACTGACCCGCATGAATTTCATTTCCGACCAGGAAGTGCGCTGGTGTCCGGGGTGCGGCGATTACTCAATTCTGTTCCAGGTTCAAACCGTGATGCCCAAGCTCAATATCCCACGGGAAAAAATTGTGTTTGTTTCGGGCATCGGCTGTTCGAGCCGGTTTCCCTACTACATGAATACCTATGGTTTTCACGGCATCCACGGACGCGCCCCCACGATTGCGAGCGGCATCAAAATTGCCAATCCTGAGCTTTCCGTGTGGCTGGTCACAGGAGATGGCGACGGGCTTTCCATCGGCGGCAATCACATCGTTCATGCCATGCGGCGCAATCTGGACATGAATATCCTGCTCTTTAACAACCGGATTTACGGGTTGACCAAAGGGCAATATTCACCAACTTCGGAATACGGGAAAAAGACCAAATCCAGCCCCTATGGCACGGTTGAACATCCTATCAACCCGATTTCCCTGGCAATCGCCTCCGAAGCCACGTTCATTGCCCGCTCGGTGGATATTGACACCAAGCACCTCTCCGCCACGATTGAACGGGCGGCGTATCACAAAGGCATGTCCTTTGTTGAAATCTTCCAGAATTGCAACATTTTCAACGATGGGGCTTTCAAGGAATTCACCGAAAAGGAAGTCCGTTCCGACCGGATTCTGCCGCTGGAACATGGAAAACCCATGATTTTCGGCAAGGAAAAAAACAAAGGCATTCGTCTGAACGGCTTGAAACCCGAAGTCGTCACATTGGGCGAGAACGGCATATCCACCAGTGACCTGTTGGTGCATAACGAAGAAGACCTCGACCCAACCCTGGCCTACATGCTTTCACAACTGCCGTTTCCGGAATTTCCGGTTCCCATCGGCGTTTTCCGGCGGGTAACCAAACCCTGCTACGAAGACTCTGTGCTGGAACAGATTGACGGAGCGGTTGCCAAGAAAGGCCGGGGCGATTTGGAAAAACTGATGAACAGCGGCGACACCTGGGTGGTTGAAGAGTTTTAATCCAAAGTGTCTGGGGCCAGGGGTTGGGGCACTTTCGCCCGAACCTGGCCCCTTACCCTTGCTGCCCTTTGCCCTCGGAGGTTTTATGACACGGGCCCTTCTTCGTTGGGCAGGGTTTCTCCTGGCCGGAGCATTCGCCTTTGGGAGTGCCACAGCCTTCACTTTTTGGGCGGTTCAGTCAGGGAATTCCCACAAAATCGAAGCCTGGGTACGGCCTCCCACGCCCCACCTCATCACCCAGGAAGAAGCCACTCACCTGGCCGAACAGTTTATTGCCGACCAGGGCTATACGAACCAATCACCAGCTATCTTCAAGGTCCCGGTTTGTTCGGAATCCGTTTACCCAAGAACGGATTGGAGGGAACTGGCCGAACGTCGCAATGAATTGAAGCCAAAGGCGTTCCGGGTGGTCCAAAGCCATCCGGATGGAAGCTGGCTGGTCATTTTTGCCTATGGCCAAGGTGGGTGGGAAAAATACAGTCGTTACATTGGATTGGAAAACCACGGACGGGCTGTCAAGATGGATGCCTTTGGGAAAAAAATCCACCTCATGCATCAGGATGCAGTTTTGAACCCTTTCAACTAAAACAAGACAGTATGGTCTGATTGCAATGTGAAGGGTGGTTTGCGGAAACGAACCAGAGTCTTGTGATTCATTCCCGCAAACCCAAGAAGAAAAGTTTGGAAACCTATTTCACCACACCCAACTGCGTCAGCATAAAGGCATAGTCAAACGCGGTTTCCTTCAGTGCGTCGTAGCGTCCGGAGGAACCGCCGTGACCGGCTGCCATATTGATTTTGAGCATCAGCAAGTTGTTGTCGGTTTTGGTGGCCCGCAGTTTGGCCACATACTTGGCCGGTTCCCAATACATCACCTGGCTGTCGTTAAGCGAAGTCTTGACCAGAATTATCGGATAGTTTTTCGCTTCGATGTTGGTGTAGGGGCAGTAGGACTTCATATAGAAATAGGCGTCTTTTTCGTTCGGATTGCCCCATTCCAGATATTCGCCCACCGTCAACGGCAACGAAGCATCAAGCATCGTGTTCATCACATCCACAAACGGCACATGCGACACCACCACTTTGAACAGGTCCGGACGCATGTTGGTCACGGCACCCATTAGGAGCCCTCCGGCACTGCCGCCCTCAATCACCAGTTTTTCCTTGGAGGTGAATTTCTTCTCAATCAGCATCTCCCCGCAGGCAATAAAGTCGGTGAAGGTGTTTTTCTTGTTCATCAACTTGCCCTGGTCGTGCCAGATTTCACCCATTTCCTTGCCGCCGCGAATATGGGCAATGGCATAGACAAAACCCCGGTCAAGCAGGCTCAGGCGCGACGAGGAAAACGAATCCGGCATGGAAATCCCATAAGAACCGTAGGCATAGAGCAACAGCGGATTTTTTCCATCCAGTTTCAATCCTTTTTTGTAGACTACTGAAACTGGCACCTTTGCCCCGTCTTTGGCCGTGGCAAACAGCCGCTGGGATTCATAAGCTTCGGGTTTGAAGCCGCCCAGCACATCAGTCTGCTTGAGGAGTTTCCGTTCATGGGTGTTCATATCGTATTCAAACACCGAACTGGGCCGAACCAGTGACTGGTAACTGAAGCGGCATGAGGTCGTATTGAATTCCGGTTGTGACGCCGCACTGAGCGAATAGGCCGGGTCGGGAAACTCAATCCGGTGCGACTTGTTGGTTTTCATGTCCAGAATGCGCAGTTTCGGCAGCCCGTTTTCATACTCCGACACCACTGCGTGACCGGCAAAGAAATCCACGCCCTGAATCAACACGTTCGGATTGTGCGGAATAAACTCTTTCCAGTTTTTCCGCACCGGGTCGGCAATCGGCGCGCTGACCACCCGGAAGTTTTTTGCCTGGTCGTTGGTGGTCAGGAAAAACTGTCCACCCCAGCTATCCGTGCTGTATTCATGCCCTTTTTCCCGTGGCAAAACGATTTTCCAGGCCGCCTGAGGCTGGTCGGCGGCAATGTACCGGTCTTCGGTGGTGTCCGAACTTTGGGACGTGCAGAAAATGTATTTCTTGTCTTTGGTCCGGTAGGCACCAATGGTGTAGAGCTCGTCTTTTTCCTCATACACCAATTCGTTCTGGGTGGTTCCCAACGAATGGCGATAGAGCCGATAGGGACGCTTGGCCGCATCTATCGTGGTGTAAAAAAGCGTTTTGTTGTCCGCCGCCCAGGTAATGGAAATCACCTTGGGGACTGAATCCGAGAGGGTTTCACCCGTCTGGAGGTTCTTGACGTGGAGCGTGTATTCCCGAAACCCGGTGATGTCGGTCGAATAGGCCAGCAGGTTTCCGTCATCGCTCACGGTAAACGCTCCCAAACCAAGGTACTTCTGCCCTTTGGCCAGTTCGTTCTGGTCAAGGATGACTTCTTCTTTGGCTTCCAGCGAACCCTTTTTGCGGCAGTTGATTTGATACTGTTTTCCTTGTTCGGTGCGAGTGTAGTACCAATATTCGCCGTTTTTGGTCGGAACCGACAAATCGGTTTCCTTGATGCGGGCGACCATTTCCTGATAGAGCGCCTCCTGTAACGGTTCGGTCGGTTTCATGACCGAATCCGTGTAGGCATTTTCGGCATTCAGGAAATCAATCACTTCCGGGCTCGATTTCTCCCGCAGCCAGTAATAATTGTCCACCCTGGTATCGCCATGCAGGGTATCTGCCTTCGGAACTTTTTTTGCGACCGGCGGTTTAACCGCCACGTTGTTTTCAATTGCCATAATCGGAGCCGCTGCGCCACATGTGAGCGCCAGGGAAAGAACCGTCAGGTTCCTGAATTGCTGCATTACCTTCATAAACAAAAACTCCACCCGCCGAAAAAACCAGGCTGGCCTTTTCAAGGGTCGTTGACAGTCAAAGATGAGTTGGTTAGTTTTTGGGCGAAACCTTGCGGGAGCCACAGCCGTATGGGTTCGACCTGAACCTCATTTTTTCGTGGCTGACTCGTTGCGAACAACCAAATTGTGTTGAGCTGGACCATTTTTACTGTGGATGGCCGAAAACCGACCGGTTCCCGGTTGTGTTGCTCGTCAGGGGAATTTACTTTGAAAAAACTGTTGCTGCCTGAAAAAGGAATCGAAGTGCTCTTCGGTTCCTATGATGAAAACATCAAGTATCTGGAAACCCTCTTGAATGTGCGGGTTTCCGCCCGTGGAAGCGAACTGATGGTGGAAGGTTCGGACGACGACACCTACCTGGTTGAACGCATCCTGGAGGATTTTTCCGCGCTCATCAAGGAAGGGGTGGCCCCCACCAGCCAGGAATTGAAGCAAGCCTTCAAACAACTGGCTGAGGACCGCACGCTTTCGCTGAAAGGATACTTTTCCAAAACCATCCGGTTTAACCCGACCGGCAAAAAAATGGTTTCCGCCCGCTCCACCAATCAACGACGTTATCTGGAACATATTGATTCGCATGACATCGTGTTTGGCATTGGCCCGGCGGGAACGGGGAAAACCTTTCTGGGTGTGGCCATGGCCCTGCAGGCGTTATGGCAGAAACGGGTGTCACGCATTATTTTGACCCGTCCGGCAGTCGAAGCGGGGGAAAAACTCGGTTTTCTGCCAGGGGATCTGCAAGACAAAGTGGACCCCTATCTGCGACCGTTGTATGACGCCCTCTTTGACTTGGCCGATTACGACAAAGTCGCCAAGATGCTGGAAAAGCGAATTATCGAAATCGCACCGCTCGCTTTTATGCGGGGTCGGACTCTTTCCGAAGCATTTGTCATTCTGGATGAAGCCCAAAACACGACTTCCCAGCAGATGAAAATGTTTCTCACCCGCATTGGGCACAACTCACGGGCGGTCATTACCGGGGACGTGACCCAAATTGACCTGCCTACGGGTCAAACTTCGGGGCTGGTGGAAGCCAAACGGGTGCTGACCGGAATTGAAGGTATCTCTTTTATTGAATTTACCGACCGTGATGTGGTCCGGCACCGGCTTGTGCAAATGATCATCCGGGCTTATGAAAGCCAGGGTAAAACCATTTGAGGATTGAGGACTGAGGACTGAGATTTACCACTTGATAAAAAACTCAGACGAACTTCAAGTTTTTTTCTCAGTCCTCAGTCCTCAGTCCTTAGTTTCACCTTCCGTGGACCAGCAGTTTCACACCTTCGCCAAAGTGAACCTCGATCTTATCGCCTTGGATCTGAATTACTTGACCACGCCCAAATTTCACGTGTTCAATGATTTCGCCGATTTGAAAGAGGTGACTCATGGCATAGGGGCGGGCGGGCATGGCCATCATTTCATCCAGTGAAAGGGCCGCCGAGGTCTTTACCTTTTCACTCCTGGTCACCCGTGGCTTACTTGAAGTCGCCTTGGGTAGTTTGGGGGCTTTGTATTTATGGCGCGAGTCACAGGTGGCGCAGATCACCTGTGCAATGCTGCCATCGGGATCGAGCGCCACAATTCGGTGGGTACGCTCGATTTTACAGCGACCGCAGAGTGTATCAACCTCACCGCCTACAGAATATTTCATACACTTGATGTCCTTTGTTTTTTGTTTTTGCTGCTTCGCAGAAAAGGGGTCGAGTTGTGTTTTCCCAGGGGCAGTTTCCGCGCCTTTCCTGCTTCAAACCTCTCGCTGGTACGCTCAACTTCTCTGGATTTTGCTGCCGTAGTCGTTGGTTCGTTGTCCCAGCGGGCTCAACTCTTCTTAGGCGGGCGGATTTTGGCTGCCAGTTCCGCCAAGCGCTCCCAGGGCAACGTGGTCAAGTGGTTGAATTCCCCACCCATGAGCCATTCCCCGCCATCAATCACCACACACTCCCCATTAATATAATCACTGTAATTCGAGACCAGATAGGAAGCCAGGTTGGCCAGTTCGATATGTTCACCAAACCGTCCTGATGGAATGCGCTTTTTCGCCTCTTCCTCCAGTGCTTTGTCCGGCATCAGGCGCTCCCAGGCACCTGGAGTCGGAAACGGACCGGGGGCAATGGCATTGACCCGAATTTTATATTTGCCCCATTCAACCGCCAGTGAACGGGTCATGGCCAGAACCCCCGCCTTGGCGCAGGCCGAGGGCAACACAAACGCCGACCCCATCCAGGCATAGGTGGTCACAATGTTCAGAATCCGGCCACCGCTTTCGTTGGCAATCATGTGTTTGCCAACTGCCGAGGTGCAATGAAAGGTGCCGTTCAGCACAATACTTACTACGCTGTTAAAGGCATTGGGCGACAACATTTCCGATGGTGCCAGAAAATTCCCGGCGGCATTGTTGACCAGAATTTGAATCGGTCCTAACTGGTCTGCCACGGTTTTTACCATGGCTTCCACCTGGGCGTAATCCCGCACGTCACACCCGACCGCCAATCCGGTTCCACCCAAAGCCGTGATTTCCTGGAGCGTTGCCTCCAGGTTTTCCTGTTTCCGGCTGGTGATGGCGACTTTTGCCCCGAGTTCGGCAAACCGCAAGGCCATGGAACGGCCCAGCCCGGTTCCACCTCCCGTTATAACGGCAGTCTGTCCTGCCAATGGTTTTCCTTCAAACATCGAACCTTCCTTTCGGATTTTGAGTTGCGGGTTCCAGGTTTCGGGTTTAAGAAACCCGGTCTGTACCATTTTTCCAACAACTTTCGTCCCCCGGTTGCGTTTTATACAAACTCGGAGCCCGGAAGCGCGGAACCCGGTTATTTAATTTGCCAAATGGGATAGCTTGAAACGAACTGAACTCCTGTTTTGTAATATCCCTGATTAAGTCGAACCGAGCGGATTTCAACCTGTGCCCGGAAAACCCGGTCCGTTCCCTGAACCCACATCCGTTCTCCAATCCGGGTTTCTTTTTCCAGATTGAGGCAGGCTCCGGAAAGGCTGATGTCGCTGGTCAGGCATTCAGCATCAAAAGGATTGCCCTCGACATCCACACCGATCACCCGCATTTTGACACATAAGTTGATGCGAGGCTCTTTGCGGCGCTGCTTGTCACCGTCATAAGCATAAGGGTTGGCTGGTTCCGGTGAACCACTGGCGGCAACAGTCTGAACATTGTCGGAGGTCGGTTCCTCGTTTTTATCATCCCACAGAACCTGATACACCTGCACCGCCTTGGTTTTTCCCTTAACTTTGAGGCCGCCAATGGGACGCATGACGAAATCAAACCGCTGTGAAGCGGAACTGGTCCAGGCAGTCAGGCTCTGGCCTTCAACCGACCGGTTATCCCGCATTCCCATCATATAAGCTCTGGCTCGGGCATAGGTTTGCTCGCCAATCAGAATCTGGCCGGGTTTGGCGTTTGACTCCAGCCGGGCTGCCAGATTGACGGCATCCCCAATGACGGTGTAATCGGTGCGCAGCTTGGAGCCAATATAACCTGCAGTCACTTCACCGGTATTGATCCCAATTCCAATATTGACCCGGAAGTCCGTGCCCTGCTCCTCAAGTTCACGGTTCATGGCCTGGACTTCGCGCTGCATGGCAATCGCAGCCTGAATGGCATTGACCGGGTCAGCATCCGATGGCTGGGGAGCCCCAAAAAGCGACATGATACCGTCACCAATAAACTTGTCGAGCGTTCCGTTATGTTTGAAGATGGCGTTTGAAGCGCGCTCAAAATAATTATTGAGGAGCACAACAATTTCCTGGGGGGTTTTTCGCTCGGACAAGGTGGTAAACCCCCGAATGTCAGCAAACAACATCGTGACCACCTGATTCACCCCGCCCAGCAGCAGGCTGTCAGGATGTTCCATGATCTGATCCACCACGTGCTGCGGCAAAAACCGCTGGTAGGTCAGCCGGGCTTGTGCATCACGCATCAGTTTTTCATGGGTCCGGATATTTTCAATCGCCATGGCTGCATTGGCAGCCACCGCCGTCAGAAAATTCAGGTCTTCATCACTAAAACCAATAGCCTCAGGGCGATCCACATACAAAGCGCCAAACGCCCGGTCGTCCTGACCAAACAAGGGTGCGCACATAACGGACCGGATTCTTCCCAGCTTAAAGGTATTGGAGCTTTTCAACGCCTGGTCCATCATCGGATCCACTGACAAAATGGAAACCCGATCCATGATCGCTTTTTTGATAATGGTGCGACTGACCGGGATGCCTTCATACCGTTGCAAGACCAGGTCATCCCGATATTTCCCGAAATGGATTTCCACCTCGTCGTCCTTGGGAAAAGCAAAAACGACCCGTCCGCCGTTTGAAATTTTGAAAATCTGGTCGGCAATGGCAGCAAAAATTTCCTCAACCTTAAAGACCCTGGTCAGAATCTTGTTGAGTTCATAAACCATGCCCAGAATCCGACTTCGCTTGACCAGCACATCAATTTCAGTTGAAAGATCGGCATCGGCCAAACTCGTCATCCCCACCGGAGATGGAGTTGGAGGCAAGGTGGCCAGCGAGGGATAGCCGCCGCTTGAAACGCGAAACTTATCCGGCCCCACCACTGTCGAAAGGGGGCGCAACAAATCGGCTGCGCTCTGCAGGACAAACGTCCCAGCCAGTGGATTGTCATCATAATCCAACTTTGGTTCGGCACCGACTTTATAAACCAAGCGGAAATTACCGATTTTGATCTCATCTCCGTCCGTCAGTTGCCGCGACCCGCCCCGCTTCATCTCGACCCCGTTGAGGTAGGTGCCATTGCGGCTTTGCAGGTCGGTGAGTGTATACCCATCCCCATTTCGTTCAAGTATGGCATGGCTGCGGGAAGCCCGTTCGTCAAACAAAACGATTTTGTTCTGCTCAGCTCGGCCAATGCTGACACGGTTTTCAACCAGCGGAAATTCCGTCTGTTGGCCTTGGGGAGAATAAATCAGGAGCTGTAATGGCGATTCGCGCTTCATGATCGCTTTCTTAGGGTGATTGGTTTGTTTTTCAACTCTTGTTCCGGCGCAAAGGTCGTTGGCAAAAGCAGCACCACAGGGGCTGCCTTGCACACAGTTTTCAGCTCACCGTGCTACCACTCATAGTTCTTGTCCAAAACAGCAACTGTAATCTGAGGGTCATTCAAAGCAACGATTTCCGCCCCGACAATTTCCCGGCACATCGGCTTCAAATTGACGGCAATGATTTCCACCTTGCGGTGCAGTTTTTTCAGCTCCTGGGTCAGTAAATGGGGGGTCAGATGTTTCGAGGCCAACGCCACCCCCTCAAGCGCATTATTAAAGGCCACGTCCACAAAAATCGCGGCCAATCGTTCGGAACGGTTCATTTCCTCCCAAAACTGATCGGTCAGGGCCGTGTCTGAGGTAAATCCAATACTGACTTGGCCGTCATCCACCAAAAATCCGCAGGTATCAACCGTATGATTGACCGGAATCGCCGTAAAAGTCAGGTCGTTCAGGAGGAAAGGCTGATTGGGAGTGAAGGGATGAAACCCCAGAAGCGGGCCGTAGGCATTGGGAATTTTGGTAAAATCCGGCCAGATGATGTTATTGAAAATATGGGTGCGCAGGCTGTGAATATCTTTTTCCGTGGCATGGATGCGAACTGGTTCCCGAATATTGGTGAATTCCTCCGAAAAAATGAACGGAAACGATGCAATATGATCCAGGTGCGTATGGGTCAGCACAATATCCTGCACCCGCAATAACTCTTCTCCAGTGAGGTGAAAAGCCAGCGCCCCGGCGTCAATGGCAATTCGGTCATTGAGGACATAGGTAATCAGCAATTGACTGCGCGGATCGGAAATACTGGGAAGAATTCGAATTTTCATCGGTCTGTTCCAGCAGGCTCCAGTGGCGGGCCCACATCTGTTTCAACAATTTCGTTTCCAGTTGTTCTGACATCGGCACCACACCATGTAACCATTTGCAAACAGGCTGGTTGCAGTGGATGATTGAAGGCGGATGGCAAGGTCTTGTTTTAGTTTGGAGCCGACCCCAGGGAGGTTTTAACCTGAGCCGTAGTCGAATAATACTTCAGGAATGGCGGAAAGCAAAGATGCGGAGGCAAATTGACCGTTTGGGAAAACCGGCAGAGCGCCTGGTCCTGGTGAAAACAGCCCCAAGTCATCTCTGACCTGGAACTTTTCCGGCTCTGCCCGTGCCATATTTTATTTTCAGCTATTGACCTTTGACATAAAAATGCCCTGCGAAAGGGCCCTCCCAGCCCTGCAAGGAGCGGGCTTTTTCAGTTATTTGGGAATTTTTCTTGGGAAAAACACATAAATCTCCCTTTATCCACCACTTTTGACGAACTATTGACCTTTGACATAACTTTCTCTCAAAACTGGCCGTAACGGTTGTAAAAAGCATATAAAATATTTATTATCAACCATTTACAAGTAGATTTTTCATCCTGTTTCAAGATACCGGCTTCATTTTTCCGGATATTGACCTTTGACATAAATCATTATTGACCTTTGACATAAATCAGCATTGACTTCCAGCATAAACCACCATTGACCTTTGGCATAAACCATTATCGACCTTTGGCATAAACCACCATTGACCTTTGGCATAAACCATTATTGACCTTTGGCATAAACCATTATTGACCTTTGGCATAAACCATTATTGACCTTTGACGAAAAAACCTCCTCCATAGTGAATTGTGACCCATGAAGTTGCCGACCACAAGATATTGTTTTTTGATGTAACCGGCCATTGACCTTTGACATAAATCATTATTGACCTTTGACATAAATCATCATTGACCTTTGACATAAAAACTATTGACCTTTGACATAAAACGCAATGAATCTACAATTATTTTTCCAGTTAAAACCACAATATATTGTAGCCAATAAAAATATAACCACAATTTGTTCACATGGTTTTCATTTTTGTCCGGTCATGGTTCAAACTATTGACCTTTGACATAAAACTATTGACCTTTGACATAAAAACTATTGACCTTTGACATAAAACTATTGACCTTTGACATAAAAACTATTGACCTTTGACATAAAAACTATTGACCTTTGACATAAAAACTATTGACCTTTGACATAAGACTATTGACCTTTGACATAAAAAATAGGTCGTAAGTTCTTTATTTTCAATGAATTACAGCCACCATTAACTATTATGATGTATGTATGATATGTATATAAATACATCAATGCGCGCATGCATGCGCATGCGTGAGGAAAACCGCCTCCAAAGCCCGGTTTTGACCATCATGGCACGCAAACATGGCACGCAAAAAAACCAAATCCCCAGACTCGCTTCAACCTTCATCCGCCACACCTCTTTTCAACGAGGGTTCCGCCTCGTCACAAGCGGACGACTTCAACGAGGGTGACCGCAACGAACAGATACGCATTTCGCAGGATGAGTTCAACCTTGCAGTCTTTCCGATTGCCGTGTTGGACAAACGAGCGCAGAAGATCACCTCCTACCTCAAGTTTGCTGAAAACATCACTTCCAATGGTCGGGAAATCACCCGTACCTGGACGGTCCTGGCACATCCGATTGAGGGACTTCCCAGCACCACCGACGAAGATGTTTACGTAGCTTTGATGGAGCTTTCCCACGAGCAGGGCGGTTCGAAAAAAGTGTATTTCAGTCGGTACGACCTGATTCGCCGCTTGGGGTGGCCCATGAATGCCAAACATTACGAGCGGCTGGAAAGCTCCCTGCGCAAACTGGCAGCCGTGCGGATTGAAGCCAAAAACGCCTATTTGGACCCGCATACAAACAAGCTGGTGGATGTCGGGATGGCCATCATTCAGGAATTCAAAATCTTTGACGAAACGATGGGCAAGAAAGGCGAATCGAAAAGCTACATTTTGTGGAGCGACCGGGTGGCCCAAAGCTTCAACGAAAAGCTGTTCAAAAAGCTGGATGCCGGATTTTATTTCACGCTCACTTCCCCGATTGCCAAACGGATGTTCCGGTATCTCGACAAAAAATTCGGGGCCGGCGATTACTTTGTCATCAACGCCAAGAAACTGGCGTTTGAGCATTTGGGCATGTCGCGGGACCTCAATTATGTTTCCCAAATCGTACAGCGGATTGAGCCCAGCATTGAAGAGCTGGTCGAAAAAGGTTTTCTGGCTGACTGGAAACTGACGGAGGAAACCCTTCATTTTCATAAAAATCCCAAGTTTGGAGCCCGCATCCAGCAATTGTCGTTACCCCTCTACAGCGCGGTTGAAGACATGCAGGAGGACGATCTGACCCCGGAAGAACGGGCTTATCACGACCTGGGCGGGCAACTGGCGGGCCAATTGGCTGCACGGGGCATGATTGGAACCGTTGCCCAGCGGCTGGTTGAGAGCATGTTGCAGCAGGGACGGTTGGATTTTATTGAAAACACAATCGCTTATTTCGACAAGCACTATCGGAACCGGAAACTCAACAATCCGGGAGGGTTTCTCTACACGCTGATTGTCAACGGCCCACCGGTGCGGGATAAGGAAACCCCGACCGAAGAAGCCCCCGCCCGCAAAACCGCTGCCAAAAAACGGTTGCCCGAAGTCCCGGCCCTGTTTGAAACCGCTTCCACCGGGCGGCTGGGGTTACAGGACCTGGAACTGGGGTATATTGACTACCTGGAACAAACCGGTGATTACCTGCTCGGAAAATTAAAGAAAACGGAACTCAAGGACCTGATTGAGCAGGAACGGGCCACCCTGCTGGCTTCGGACAAACGGCGGATTTATGAACGCTGGTCCACGGAGGTTTTGACCGAACACTTGCGGCGGCTGGTGGGGCGCAATCTGGCCAGCCAGCAGGCCATGTCGTTTGCGGAATGGTGTGCCAAGCAGGGGTATGACCTGCGGTCCGAAGCTGATTCCCGAACCTTGGTAGAGTAAGTCCGCACCAAACCTTGTTGGATGGGCGGGCGGGTGCCCGATTGAGCAAAGTCCAGAAAGTTTGGCCACTCCTTGTGTTTGACTATGGGCTGAATTGCGTTTATTTGCCCGTAGCGGGGTTTTGGCAGGCTGCATGGATGGGAAAGTTGTTCGAGGTGAAAAAAATCGCTCTACGGTCAAATAAACGGATTGCCCCCCCGGTTCCCGGTCCTGCTCTCGGTTTTGTTGAGCCAAGTTGAGTGGTCCGTCCCTCTTGATCTTGGTTGCAGATGCCTAGTGAGGGGTGATTTTGGTTAATCTTGTGATTAAGATTTCAATTCTGTTTAATCGAAAATTACTTGATATGAAATCAGTTAAATTAGTAACCATTTTGATTTTAGTAAGTTTTGGATTTTTATTGTTGTTTCCCTGCACGAATTCCTTTTCCAGTACAGTTGCAGCCGTTTCCATGCCGCAAATGACCCGTGCGGCGGGACGGATTTTTGTGGGGATATGTCGGGAGGTGGCGGAACGTACCGAACCGGTGCCCAAACTGGGGCAGGTCACCACCCTGGAGTACCGGTTTTCCGTGGTGCGCACGCTTAAAGGTGAAACGCGGGAGACGCTGACCATTCGCCATCTGAAAACAGTACGCCGCTCTGGAACTGTCTTGGGCGGGCTGGTGCCAACCTATCAGGTGGGAGGGCAGTACCTCTTGTTTTTGACGGCTGAGAGCCAAATCGGGCTCTGTGCCCCGGTGGGGCTTCAGCAGGGGACGTTCCGGGTGACCACCGATGCCGCCGGTCATCAGGTGGCGGTCAATGGAAATGACAACTTGGGACTATTCCGGTCAAGCAAACCTTGGGAACAGTTGCTGGCCCGCCCGCTTTCGGCAACGGAACACAAGGCGGTCAGCCAACGCTCAGGGCCGGTTGAGTTGAATTCCCTTTTGACTTTGACAGCAGGGTTTTTGAAAGAAGACCGGAAGTAATGTTTTGTTTATGAAATTATTTCGTTTTTCAATTTGCTTTCTTTCTGCTTTTTTCTTTGTTTTTTTCTTTTTGAATCAGAAGCAAAATGGAACACAGCCGGTTCAGGCTGGCGGTTTTTTAGCAGTTGACGAAGCCAGCGGTACTCCCATTGCGTGGCCTCGGCATGAGGCTTTTTACAACCTTGACAGCGGACCGTTAGGCAATATTCCGGAGAGTCAGGCGCGGGAACTGGTCCGAACGGCTTTTCATAATTGGACGACCCAGCCCGGAGTGGGCCTGACAGTCCGCGAAGGTCAACCGGTGCATGACCGTGACGGAAAACCAGTGGATGTGACGAGCAGCAATATTGAGCAGGTCTTGAATTATTCGTTGCGCGATTTGGTCGAAAGTGACACCTATCCGCTGCCTGACGGACAAAGCCCGATTATTTTTGATAATGACGGAAAGCTGTTGGAAATGCTCTATGGCCCTAATTCAGGAGTCATTGGGCTGGCCGGATTTGAGGTGGTGCAGACCAAACCGCCGTTCCAGGCAGTGGAAGGAATCGCTTTTTTGAATGGCCTCTTCACGGACGGCAATCCGGACAATTCACTTGGGGTAGAATATTCCGCCGCCCAGTTTCAGGGCATTGTGACCCATGAAATGGGACATTTCCTGGGATTGGACCACTCCCAGGTGAATGGCCCTTCCGTGGTTTTTGACCGGGACATTTTTGGGTTTGGCAAGGCTCCGGCGGACTCAATTGAAACAATGTATCCGTTCAGCAAGCCGGAAACGGGGATTGCCAGCGGAACCCCGGCCAGGGATGACGCAGTTGCCCTGGCCCGCCTGTATCCGGCACCTGACTTTGCCAGTCAGACTGGATTCATCTCAGGAAGAGTTCAGCAGCCGGATGGAGCCACTATCCTCCAGGGCGTCAATGTGGTGGCACGCAATCTGGCCGCCCCATTTGATGATGCCATTTCACAGGTTTCCGGAGCCCGGTATCGCCCGCCCTTTTTTTCCTCGGCATTGACCAGCAAGCCTCCAGGCCCGGCTGCGTTGGAGGGCCTGTATGAGTTGCCTGGATTGACTCCCCAGGCGACCTATGTGGTTGCCATTGAGCCAAATGCCGGAGGCGGTTTTGTACCGCCATTGACCCTGGGGTATCAGGGTGAGTTTTTTAGCGGTTCCCAGGAAAGCGGCAATCCGGAACTGGACCCCCCTGCCCTACGGGCGGAACTCAAACTTGCGCCAGGGCAGGTTCTGGAAGACATCAATGTGACGCTCAATGCATCATCCGGCAAATCCCTCCTGGTTTTTCCCCGCACCGCAGTCGTGGGGGCGGAGATGACGACGGTATCCATCACGGTTGGAATCCCCTCTCAGGCTCCGGCAGGAGGCGTCAAAGTCACACTCCAGAGCCGGAACCCGAATATTTTTGAAGATACGGAAGTCTTGATTCCAGCCGGAAAAACGGCTGTTCCCGTCAGTGTCAAACGGAAAGGGCCAGGAGCTGCCGGCTTTAACGTGATGGCCGACGGATATATGACAGCGACCTTTGTGGCTGGTGCTGCCCAGGCACAACCTGCCTTGTTGCCGGTGCCTCCGTCCACTCCGGTGGGAGGCCGGTTGGCCGTGGGGGAAATTGTCCAAAGAGCTGAACTCCCCCGGTTTCTTTCCCGAATTCGGGTGTTTGATGTGAATTCAGGTGTTCCAGCGAGCCGGGGAGCAGTTTTGGCCACCCTGCCAGCCATTCAGGCCCCATCCTTGTCCGAAGGGCGGTTAACCCAGTTGGCCTACAGTCTGGACGGCAAGACGCTTTATGTGGGGCAAGGGTTTACCGGATCCTCGCTGTACTTGACATTACCCCAGAGCGGGACCGGAAACTCAGTCCTCAGCCCTCAGTCCTCCTCAGTCCTGGAAAGTGTTTTCAGTCCTGAAGTTGTCTTCAGTCCTGAATTTTCGGCTCCTTCACCCTTTTTGCCAGTCCGAAGTGCGGTTATTTGGCGGTTGACGGATGCGGATGGTGACGGAGTGGCTGAGACGATTGATTTTTTTGAAACCGGCACAGCGGATATTCAAGACCTGGCGGTGACCTCCACCTCAACGGGGGAAGTTCTGTTGGTGGCCAGCAATTATGCCAGTGCCCCGGAATTTTTCAGCCAGCCCAGGGGAGTGGTGGCACCCTTACGACCGGCCATCATGGCATTTCGGGATTCCAACCGGGACGGAAAAGTTGATGGCGATGCCCCGCAGGCGGTGATTTCAACCGAGCAGTTGGCTGCCCGTGATGTGAATGAATTGAGCGGAGGAATGGCCATTGACACACGGGACCGCCTGCTGTTGACCGTCCGGAACATCCTTAAAAACCAAACCGGAATTCTGGTTGCCACAGATACCGATGCTGATGGTCTGGCCGACCGGTTGGAGCTGACCCCGTATCTTTTTACTTCGACCATCAGCCCGGTTTCCGGCTTGGCCCGGTTGCGGGTCCGGGATTTTGACAATGGTGTGTTTTTTTCTGGAATCGGAGTTCAGGACTTGCGTTTTGACCAGTTGGGCGGAGGGCTCTACAACATCTCAGACACGGATTTGAATGGGCAGGCCGACGGTGTGGTGCCGGTTGCACAGGAACTGGGTTTGACGGCGGTCAGCCCGAATCTGACCAACTCCGGTTTGGAGTTTGGCCCCACCGGTCAGGTTTTTACCGTGAGTGTTTTTCCTGGGTTTCGGGCCGGACCTTTAACCGTTCCGCAATATGCGGTTTACACGTTTCAATTGAAAGCCGGCGAACTGGTCCGCCCCACGGTGTTTGCGCTGGGGCCGGACCCGGTCGTGGGTTTGGTGGACGAAGCTGCCGACCGGATTGGATTTTTGACTGGACTGGCGCGTGGCATCGCCACCAACAAGTTTGCTCCGGTGATTACAACCGTTACTTTTAAGAAGAAGGATGCCACCTGTGTGGGGCGACGATTCCGCACAGGGCTCACCTGTACGGTGAATGGCAACCTGCTGGACGCGGCTGCTTTTCAAGTGACTCCCACCGGAATCACTTTTCCCAATGGAAAAAAATCGTTTCCCAAAGGAAAAAGCAGGCTCAAAGTCACCAATCCGGATGGTCAGACGGGAGAGTTCCAGGTCGTCCGTTAAACTTTTGAAACAGTTCCGGTTCTGCGGTAATTTCCGAGCTTAACAGACAGAGCGTTGCGGTGTGATTCCTCAATGGCCTTGTTTTTGGCGGTACTCGCTGCTCACAACAAAAACTGTGACAAAGTCCAATTAAACCCCGTTGTTTTTCCACCTATCTTCGGTATACTCCTGGACTAACTTTTCGGTATCTTTTTCTGCCCCCGACCACAGTTCAGGTAACCCACCTGAATCAATAACAAATTCACCAAAATGTGGGGAGTGCCGAAGCCCTAACAACAATCAAAAACATCTGTGTTCATTCGACAAGTTGGAGGTCTTTTATGCCGCGTCGCCCCTATCGCTGGCTGTGGATTTCCCTGGTGGTCGGGTTTTTCCTGGCTGTTGGGAATTTCATAGGCCATGTTCCCTCGTATGTATCGGCTGCGGGTTCAGTGAACCCCAAGTCCGGCCAAACTCCACAGGCACAATCCGGCGCGCCGGACACGGTGGAGGAATTTGAAAATGAAAGTATCGAAGCAGAAGGTGATGACCCTGACCTGCCTTCTTTTTTCAAAGGAAAAATCAATAAAAAAGATTATTTACGCCGCCGTGGCGAATACTTCGCCAAGTTACGCGGACTTCCTCACAGTTTGCCCTACGAACCCCGCTCAAAAGCCATTCAATTGATGGAACGGCAGGAACTGGAAGGCCGTCGCTTGGGGTTGGTGCCCAAAATCAACAGCAGCACCTGGACCTCGCTCGGACCCAACCCGATTCCCAACGGTCAGACTTCGCCGTCTGTAGCTGTGAGCGGGCGGACTCCATGCGTTGCGATTCATCCGACCAACCCGAATATTGTGTATGCGGGAACCGCCGGCGGCGGTTTGTACCGCACGACTGATGGCGGAACCACCTGGACGGCCCTGATGGATTCCGCCCAGTCTTTGGCGATTGGGGCGGTGGCAATTGCCCCGTCTCAGCCCTCAACCATTTATGTTGGAACCGGAGAGGCTTCCAGTTCGCTGGACGGTTATTTTGGCGTTGGCCTCTATCGGATTGACAATGCCGACACGACCCCAACCCTGACCGGTCCCATCAACCCCTTGGTGACCACCGGAATTGCCAACACCACGGCTTTCACCGGGCGCAGCATCAGCAAAATCGTCGTCCATCCGACCGACCCGGCCACGATTTTTGTCGGAACTTCCACCGGAATTGGTGGGATTGGTGGAACTACATTATCCGGTTCCGTACCTCCGCTTGCCTTGCGGGGAGTCTATCGGTCCACCAATGCGACCTCGGCTTCCCCGGCCTTTACCAAACTGACGGTGACCACCGCCGGCAGTGTGGCTCCGGATACAACCGGCGGGCGCAGTGTGACCGACATTGTAATGGACCCCAGCAACCCGAATGTGTTGGTGGTGGGGGTGGTCGGAAATGCGGCGGCGGGTGATGGTGGCTGCTATCAGTCCACCAATGCCCTGGGGGCCACTCCAACCTTTACTCAAACCCGGACCACCGTAACCAGCGGGGCGCGGGTTGAACTGGCCATCAATCGGGTTGGCTCAACCACCACGGTTCTGGCTGCCACGGGTGACAACTCAACCGGTCAGTTGTTTCTTTCGACTGATGCCGGGGCAACCTGGCCGACCACACTGACCAATGCCAACGGATACTGTGGCGGTCAATGTTTTTATGACATTGCCGTGGCGCTTGACCCTGGCAATGCCAACAATATCTACATCGGAGGAGCCGCCAGCGGGGCCAGCACCCGGATTTTTGCCCGCTCCACCAATGGGACCACCTTCACTGCTTCCAGTTCAGGGTTGCATGCCGACACGCATGCAATTGCGGTGGCCCCGTCAAATCCTTCCATCGTTTATACAGGCAATGATGGAGGGATTTTCAAATCAACCGATGCGGGTGTTTCCTGGACCAGCGTCAATAATTCCAGTTATAACGCCACCCAGTTCCAAAGCCTGGCGCTGCATCCCACCGACCGGACCTTTATGATTGGAGGAACGCAGGATAACGGCACCCAGCGGTTGTTTACCAGCAGCACGACTGGAGCCAGTTTCTGGAAACGTTCCGATGGCGGCGATGGTGGTTTTACTCTGATTGACCAGAACACCACCAGCACAACCAGCCTGACGATGTATCACACCTATTTCAATCAGTCACCCTCCCAAATCGGGTTTGCCCGGATAACCAGTGTGTCAAATTCCACTGCATCAGTGGGAACTGATTCCTGGCTGACGTTCTTAGCTCGACTTTGGCCATTTTTGATCTTTGAAAAAATGAATCAGGCAGAATAAGTTTGGGAAAACCTTTTGCGAAAGAGATCCTATGCTGACCCTGCCTGAAGAATTCATGAACGTGATCGTC
>JAIBAN010000165.1 GCA_019695185.1 Blastocatellia bacterium
TTTGTGGTGGGAGGCTCATTTTTCAATGTCGTTGGAATCAAAGGAGATGGAAAAAGTCCCCATTTCCCTTTTAAAGCGTTTAGCCGACACGCTCTGCTTTGCTGCCTAATGGCCAAAGTCGAGCTTATATCCTACATGGAAATTATCCCGGACTTTTTGGTTGAAACCGTTCCTGTACGCCTGACTCACATCTTCCTGGTCATCCAAAACCGGAAGATTGTGGGGAACCTGGACCTGATTGGGAATTGGAGGAAGTGCCATTTTTCCTGCCCTGCGGTCCGCCACACCCTGACGGTAAGCTGCATTGACAGATTCCCCTTGGTCAAAACCTTGCTGCCAGCCTTGGTTTTGGGCTGCCTCGGCACCTGCTTTTGCCTCTCCACCTTGTATCCATCGTTCGAAACTTTCCTCAATGGTCGGAAGGGTCAACCGGATGTTCCGGGATTCGTCTGCACCCTGTTGGTAAAGTTCAAGCCATTCTCTGGCGGCTTCAAACCCATACTCTTGGCGTTGTTCCGTAACCGTCGGGAGTAATTCGTTTTCTTCGTCCGTGACGGGCATGTCGAGGGTTCGGTCCAAAAGAGTCAGACTGACGTGGATCCACAAATCCTCAAGTCTGTTGAGGGTTTCTCTTCCGGTTTGAGCGGTGCCCCCTTCCAGCTCTTCCTGCTGAGGTTCGTTGGCCCGGTTGATGGCCTGCCTGATTGCGCTCAGTAATTCTTTGATGATTTGAAGAGTTTCCCCTTCGATTCCAGCCGGAATTTCGTTTGCCCGTAACTGCAAGTCAGGCAACACGTTGTCGGTTATGTCGGTGACAGCCTCGGCGTTTTCATATCGTTGGACTATTGGTGCCCCAATCAATCCAGCGCGTGGAGACTTCATGCGTTGTACAGGGCCTTGGTAACGGCTGGCTTGCGCCCCCATCGCATCCGCTTCGCGTTCCAGCCCGGTATCGTCATTCACGGCAACCCCTTGCAATTGGGTGGTGGGTGCCACCCGCCCCTGCTTTTGCTGCACCACGTGCCAGGCTTCGTGGGCCAGGTTTTTTTCTTCGCCGGGCGCAACATGAATATCCGTCCCCTGGGTATAGGCCAGGGCCTGCAACTGCGCCGGTTTATCCGAATTATAGTGGACATTGACATCATCCAGGGAAAGCCCCGAAAGGGATTCCATCCCGGTTTTGAGGTCGTCGGGCAATCCGGTCCGGTTGGCCGGGGCCGCCTGTTTTTGCACGGTTCCGGTTTTCCTTTGGCTGATTCCCAAACCTGCCTGAAGGTCCTCTTCCGCTGCACATTCCCGACATTTTCTTTGAATGGTGCCAGCCATTTGGGCCTGGAAGAGGGTTAGGGGGCTCCGGTTAAAAGCCTGTTGAAACTTGGCTTGCACCGTCACCTGCGACGACTGGTTGAGCGATGCCATCAGGCTGCCGGGCACGGGTTCCCCGTTGTTTGGGCCTGGGGATTGTTGCCCGTTGCGATTTTGTCGGCTGGTTTGCAGCAGTGCCTGTTCAGACATTGATTTGCCTCCCTCCCACGGTTTGAAAGGATGTTGCAGCCAGGGTCAATATCCTGCCGGGGCCGGATTGACAGGTTGTTGCCAATCCGACAGGACGTGCCGTTCGGCTGAGGTCAGAAAATACCAGTCGAGCCGGTGGTAACCCGGCGGGTCGTAGGTGAAACTGAGAGAATCCACCGCCTCCACATAAGGCCGGGTGAGAATGAATTCGGTGATGTCCGCTTCCGCAGCATAGCGCCCTCCCCTGGCCGCCCGGTCTGCGTCATAAAACCAGGGCGAAAGGTACCCAATCAGGTCCTGGTTCAGTTTTTTGATGAGGTCCCCGGCTTCGGTTTCGCCGCGAAAGAGGACGGTGGCCGTTACCTGAATCCGGACATAAACCGGATTGACAACAGCCAGCTTGACAAACAGGCTGGTCCGTTCGGCCAAATATGATTGAATCCGCTTGAGCATTTCACTGGGAGCGGTGGGAACCGTGGGGTCCTGGATTTCCCGGCTTTCTGAGCCGGGCACCACCACCACCAGCACCTCACCAGGGGCATTTCCATGCTGCAGGTTGCGGGCCGGCAAGGTCTGGGTTTTCCAAATCGTGGGAAACCGCTCCAGTACCAGCCGTTCATAATCCCAGCCGAGCAGGGCCCTCTCCTTGTGGCGCAGTCGTTCACTCAACCTGAGCCGAAATTCCTCGACTGTCTCTGGTGCCCGCCCCCCATATGAAGCCAACGGTTGTGAAATTTCGGCGATGTCGGGCAAGTCCTGAACTGAGGCGGTAATGGTTCCTGCCGCCAGTGGCTGCCGCAAGGTTTCACCGGTCCCGTCACCCGCTTGCCAGGTGGCAGTCAAAACATTGGGCGTCAGATTGATGGTGCGCGGAAATGCTCCGGCACCGGACGCAACTGCCGCCCGCAACCAGCGGTACTCACGCTCCAGCACGGTGTTTGCCAGGGTGGTCTGGGTGGGAATGGCGAGGGCGGTAATCCCAGTGTTTTGCAGACCGTTGGTGGTGTCTCGCCGAACCTGGGCGGGCAGGAACGGAGCCCACCGGTTTTCTGCCAAGGTGGCCCATTGGACCGGCGGCAGTCCGTCTGCCGCCGTTTCATTGGCCGACCCACTCATTTCGAACAGGAGTGTCAGCGTTTCCGGAACCGGCAGGGAGGAAAACCCATAATAGGCATTTCCGGCATAGGCAAACTGCGGCAGGAGGTAAAACGGGAGTTCCGTGGCCGGTTCAACCCGGCGGTACCCGCCAAAGGGCAGCAAATGGTAAAACCTCAGACCGACCGGCAGGGACGTTGCTGCTGACCATTCACAAAGGGCCGTATAGTTCACCGCCACCGAGGTCGCCAGCGGCAGATAAGGCTCATTTGGATATTTCAGGTCTTTTTGCTTGAGACATTTCAGAACACAGCGTTTGTAATAATCAGCATAGGTTTCAAGGGTTTGGGTGTGGCAGGCAGACAGGGCTGTTTTCAAAGTTTCCAGGTTGCTCGTTGATTGGTTCAGAAAAACTGCCAGACACTTTTCGACACACAGATAACTTTCCAGGCTTTGCACAAACCGTTCCAGACAGAGTTTGAGCAGGGCCGGTGTGTAAGGTCCGGCCCGCAGTTCCCGGCATTCGCTTAATCGCTGGCGCATCGCCTCCGTCCGGGCTGCCGAGATTGTCGGGGACGTGGCGCGCATCCGGGCCAGCAGGAGCTGAAAGTCTGCTTCAACCGGAGAACCCAAGACCTTTGGCAGGCATTCCTCCAATCGTTGGGGGGCAGTCCTGACCACCGTTGTGAGACAGGTCTCCATTGCCTCCGCCAGACACCTGGGGTCACTCAGCAGGTTGTTCTTCAAGGCCGCTTCCAAACAGGTCCAAAGCTCCGGACTGATGGTGGGGCGGCAGGCTTCCAGACCAATTTGCAAATTGGCAACGTTGGCCAAGGCGGTTTTTTCGTAAGGAACGATACTGTTCCAGACCGAGAGAAAGATGTCCAAAAGCAACAGGCACTTTTCCAGACAAAAACGGACCTGAGGGGAAAAACCACCCTGCCGCAGCAGGGCCCGACATTCCTGGTGTGCCTGTTCCACCAAGTGTAATTGTTCCTCCGGCGCGAGCACCCCGGCAGCTTTGAGCCGGGCTTGCAGTTGCGAAAGGGCGTCTTCCGGGGGCAGCGCGACTGCTTTGGGCAGACATTGCTCCAGGCACTGAAACGACACCATGAGCAGGCAGGTCAGGCATTCAGCCAAAAATTTCTGAATCGAGTTGGGTTCGTCGGCACAGGGAAATTGTGGATATGCCGCCAGGCATTGCAGACAGTTTTCAATACAGGCAGCGGCCTGGAGCAATACCTGGCTTTTGTTTTGACAGGTTTCCTCGCACTCCGCCGGGGTGGGGCCGGATTGAGGGGGCAGGTCCTGGGTCGGCAGGTCCTGAATGATTGCGTTCAGGACGTTTTGGGCATAAATCGAATTCCCAAACGTGTAGGCCGGTGCCGTCAGCTTGAACCGGACGGCGCTGTCCGCCGGTTTGTAATACAACGGCGGGGTGCTGGCCACAACAGTCAGGTTTTCAAAAGCCGTCGTGGTGCATAAGGGGCCGATGGGCGGCGGCGGCACCAGGGTGCAGTCTGGCCGCGTCCGGAACAGCCATTCTCCCACCTGAGCAACCGGCTGGCCGGTGGCCGGGTCGGCCAACTGCCAGTTCCCCGGCGTTACCACGGCAATCTCCCCTGCAAACACCGCATTGGTAAATAACCGGAGGTTGAATTGACCGTCCGGACCAATCACATAATCCCGGTAATATTCCTTAAACCCTGCTTCATTGAGCGGCAGGTTGAACCACGAAATACTCAAACCAAGGGTGTTCAGGGTTTTGGCAAAAAGCTCGTCGTGCCGAACCTGCAAATAGGAACCGACGACGGGATTTCCCCCAAAGACAGCAAAGGGTTCGGCAGGGTCTATCTCCCCGTCCGTGTTGGAAATCTGCAAGCCCGCCAGATCGGTGACTGTGGCATGCACTTTGAGACTTGTGACCGGCAACCGGTCAAGAAATGAAAGCGGATAGACCGTGACGGTGCCCTGACTGCCGCTGATTGTGACAGGTTCCTGCCGCAACACAGCTTTGAGCGTTGGAAAGGTCGGGTCAAGGGAAACCGTCGTTGTGTCAGCCTCTGCCGGGTCGGTCTGGTAAGCCGCAACCCCCGGTGCCGTGGGCGGCAAAGTGACAATCAGTTTGCAGGCTGGTTGGCCTGCGTCGGTGATGGCAGTCGGGTTGACTTGGTAACTCTCGACTGTGAACCAACCGGTTTCGGAAGTCAGATACAGCGTGAAGGCAGCCAGCCAAATCTGCTCCAAAATATCATCCGGCGGGCACCCGGTCGCCAGTGCCACGGCTGCCAACCACAGGTCCAGTTCCTCTTGAAACGCCTGACTGTATCCGATTTCGAGTTTGATAATCCGGGTTCCGCCCGTCAGCCACAACACGTCGGTGGCGATGCCAAATCCCAGTTCCGCCGGTTTGGTCTGCTCGGTTGGACTTTCCCTGACCAGGGCCGGCCCAAACGTGGCCCAGCCGGAGGGGGTACCATCCGCAGTGACTGGCGCGGCGGCGGAACCAGGAGGCGGCAATTCAATCTCCGTCTGGAGAATCCGGCAGATCGCCTGGAGCCCGGCTGAGGCCGGGAGAGCCGCTGCCGGCTGGTAGAGCGGGCCGTTCAGTACGCGAACCGTTCGAACCTTGGCCAGGGTGGCACTGGTCACCACCAAATCGTGGTCGGCACCATAGAGAATGGTCCGGTCTTCCGCATCCTGACCGGCAGGAAATAAGGTGCCACGGGGGACTGTGGCGCGAGTCACTTCCTCGCTGGCGGCCAACCCAAACGTCAGATAGACCTGATCGGGAATGGGACCGGCTGGTTTTTCATGCAACAGGTCGCGGTAATAAAACTCCAAGTACCGGTTGGACATGGAGTTGACTGTATTTTGCGCGGTCCCAAAAAGTTTGATGAACGCAGCATACAAAGCAATTTGGGGTTTGTGATTGGCTTCGGTCAGTGTGGCCTGGAGCAGGGCCTGGGTCGCTGGTTGAATTTCCCGGATGGTTCCCAGAAACGTGGCAAAAACCAAGCCTACCGGCGCAAGAGCGTGGTCAATTTTCCGAGTGCGGTTTGGCCCCCGGTAAATGGAGGGGTCAGGTTTGACCGAAGCCAAATGCCAAAGTGATAAAAACCCTTTGAAACTGGTTCCAAGCGGCTGCCCCAGGGCGGACTCGCTGGCTGCACCTTCGGCATAGCCTTTCAGATTGCCCAGGGCTTGACTGAGCGTGGGTTCAATCGCTGCCACCAGCAGCCGCCGGAGTGGTTCTGTGCTTGGATTTTTCCAGGAACCACTCAGCCCTTCGAGCCAGGAATTGAATGTGCGGGCCAGTGCCACAATCCGGTCAAACAACCGCTGGAAGGCCTGGAGTTTTGTGGTAAACGAAGTGTCCGCACGGGTCGTTGCCTCCGCTTCAAGGAATTCCGCCTCCAGTCTGGCGGTATCCAGGGCCGTCACAGCGGCTGTCACCATCAATGGATCCCATTGGAAAAAGGGGGACCAGTCCCCGTCCGGCTGGTTTTGCAGGTTGTAATATTGAATCAGGTGCCCGTACTCGGCGGCAAAGGCAAGCAAAGCGGAAAAAGAACGACCGTCCACCTGCGCCAGCTCGGTATTGACCAAACTGAGCCAGCGGTCATATTGGCTGGGGGCCCCGTTGATGCTTTTTCCCTCATGCTGGTCCATGATTTAGGGTGCCTCCCCCGGAATGGTCGCTTCCTGTAGGTAAAACGGGTAAACAAAATTGTTGCGGGCATTGGTCGTGCGAATCACATAATTGACTGTAATCGTCACCAGTCCATTGATTTGTGCGTCCGGCTGCGCGAGGACCTCATCCACGGTAATGCGGGCTTCCCAATACAAAATGGCTTTGGCGACGATGGCCTCCAATTCCGTCAGAAACGTCGTTGTGACACTGTGAAACACCATGCGGTTCAGTTGGCTCCCATAATTGGGTTCCATGACTCGTTCCCCGAGCGCGGTGGAAAACAAGATGCGCAGGCTTTCCTGAATGTCCCGGTCCTCACTGACCATATCCACACTGGCCGTGAGGCGGCTGAAGGTAGGGGGGAAACTCCATCCTGTGCCCAGGAATGCCCGTTCAGGATTGTTCATGGCGTCAGCCTCCAATCATGACCAGGGGAAAGCCCAGCAAAATGGTTCCCCCGTGCGCAGTTTTGTCTCCCATGCGGGCTGCCGGCAACCCCATGATTTTGACCGTGGCAGAACCTTTGACGATGGCGTCCGGCGGCCCGATACAAATGGCCAGGTCTCCGACCTTTGCCGCCGGCAGCCCGCCGATTAAAACCGTCGGTGCGCCGGGGCCGGCAATCGGCCCCCCGACGTGCGGAATGGGGCCCACCGGTGTCGGCGTGCTCAAGGGACACTGATGAAAATCCGTGAGTCGTGCAGCAGGTGGCATATCAGTCTGTACCTTTCCGGAACCTCGGTTCTCAGTCCTCAGTCCTGGTTTAATTGATTTTGACCAAGGTTCCCCGCACCGTCATGATTCCGGACGATGTGACCTCGGCGGAAGCAGCCCCGTTGGCGGAAAATTTGGCCTTGGCTTTATGGGCCACCTGCAACCCTTCCATCGAAGCGTTGGCAGTGGCCTTGACTGTCACATTTCCTTTGGCTTCGAGTGAAATATTGCCTTTGGCTGTGATTTTGAGGTTGGAGGCGCTGTCGAGCGCAATTCCGCCTTTTGAGAGTGAGACTGTGTTTTTATTGCTGTCCTGAATCGAAATCGCCCCCGATTTATCATCCATTTTGATGGTGTGTTTGCCGGGGGTGCGGATGATGATGATCTTGTTTTCATCGTCAAAATTGATTTCCAGCTTGCTTTTGGTGACGATGGCTTTGGTTTTGTTTTTTTCATCGGCGGCATAAGGGGGAGCCAGCTTTTTACTGTACAGGCTTCCGACAATGACCGGGTAACGCGGGTCCTGATTCATAAAGCCAACCACCACCTCATCGTTGATTTCGGGATAGAAAAAGGCCCCGACTTTTCCGGAGGCGTAAAAGGTGGCCAGCCGGGCCCAAACCCCTTTGGCTGCATCCTGCAACAAGGGCAGGTTGACCAGGACGCGAAATTCGCCGTCCGGGTCCTGGACAATTTTTTTCACTTTGCCGGTTTGCAGGCCCGCCAGGGCCGGAAGCTGGCCTGAGGCAGCCGGTGCGGCAATGTGCGGTGCTTCCCCGGCAAACCAGCGGGCAGAGAGGCCGAAATCCACCGTCGTCAACCATTTGCCGCTGGAAATGTGGTGGTGGACGCCGCTGATATAGGCATTGCCGCTAAACCGGTCACCCAGTCCGGTCATCCGGAGCATTTTTCCCGTCTGGACCAGGGAACTGCCCTGAAACCGGACTGAACCCCGGATTTTGGCCAGTTTCGACTTGAGCAGTTCTGCCGAAGACCAATCCTGCAAAGCTCCCGGCTCAATCGGCCCGCCGGTTTGCTGGTTGAATTTTTTGACATTGAACACTTTGGCCAGTTCCGCTGAGGACAAGTTCCCCGGCTCCTGGACCGACACCGAACCCGGACCGGATTCAATCAGTTTCTGTTGCGCAATATCCCAGGTGTAGCTTTTGATGGCAGTCGCAGCCAGTTGGGTCGCAGCGTCCATTTCCGCCTGTAAATCAAGAATTGACTCCCCGTAAGTCACCTGTAAAACGGGTTTTTGCGAGGTATCGGGCTTTTCCACCGTCACTTCGTCGCCCTGTGCAATGACGACCATTCCATTCATTTCCGCCCGTAACACCATCAGGTCCCAGTCGGTGGCGTAATACTGGACAATTTCCTCGTGGACCGTC
>JAIBAN010000076.1 GCA_019695185.1 Blastocatellia bacterium
AAATCGGGTCTGGGGTCTGGGGTCTGGGGTCTGGGTTTGATCGTTCACTCATTTCGTTCCCAAACGGTCTTTCCTCATCAGTTCAAGGTCCAATTCTCACAATCCAGACCCCAGACCCCAGACCTCAGACCCCTGGTAGCTTTTTTATTTCCGATTCCCTAAGTATTGCGGGACGGCAAACCAAAGGAGGTTTCGATGACAAACCAGGCTATGTTTTCAGATCCACGAAAATCCAACCGGGAAGAATCCTTCCGTCAAATTGAACAAGCCTTGATTGGGAAGATGCGCCAGCGTTCCGAACAGGCCACCGAACACTGGGAGTTGACTGCAATCGTCGGCGTGGCGGACGAAGAGATCTTGACCCTCCTTCATAAATTGGGTTTCACCCGCGAGACGATAGGGATTTTGCACTTGGTGCCATTGATACAGGTTGCCTGGGCCAGTGGTTTTGTCACCGCCAGGGAGCGCGAAATGGTGCTGATGTTATCTGAGCAGCGCGGGA
Source organism: Blastocatellia bacterium (assembly GCA_019695185.1). GTDB lineage: Bacteria > Acidobacteriota > Blastocatellia > Chloracidobacteriales > Chloracidobacteriaceae > JAIBAN01. The sequence goes on from JAIBAN010000076.1 coordinate 503, forward strand.
TTCAGAACGGCAGCCTTGCCTGGAAACAGTTGATTCATTGGATGGATGAACAACCCTCCGATGACTTTTTTCAAACGTCCTTACGGATTATCCGCCATATCCTGAATACCCTGACGAAAACAGACCAAAACCTCATCTGTGCGAGTCTGCTCGGTTTTTGTATTCGTCTCGCGCAAACCTCGGGAGGATTTCTGGGGTTAGGCAGCAACATCTCCGAGGGTGAGCGAGCCGCACTTGACCAAATCGCTGATGAATTAATGAGGCGAAACCCGGAGGCAGTGCATCGGTATCTCTCCGAAAAATAAAGCAGGAGTTGAACACTGCCCATTATCCCGGAAGTCTGAGAGACCGGATCAAACGGGAGGCAAATCAACCCGTCAGTCCATCAATATCGGAGCCGGAACTCATCCTTGGATACCATGTGCAGAAGGGTTTCGTCATAACCATGGACCTGCCAAATACATTTGGTCCGCTAGCCAGCGTTCCGGAAATCTTACCCCAAACCTCGTACTGGATGAGGCTGTCACCCCCGGTTTGGGCCGGTCTCAACCCGAATTTGATTGACAGAAAATATTAATGTTGATAGAAGTATTACTAGCGTTTAAGATAGTAATACTAATTTTAATAAAAATTAAATTTTCTAATCAATTAAGGAGTTCGTGATGGGTGAATGGCTGCGGAAAATTCTGTTTTGGTTCGAGTTTCCCTTGGTGCATGTGGGAAAAACCGAGATCACCGCCTGGACCTTGGTGAATCTTTCCTTTCTGCTGGTGATGGTTTATTACCTGGCCGGACGAATCCGGAAATGGTTGATTGAAGGCGTGCCGGTCATCAACCGGCTGGAACTCGGAGCCCGGGTGGCAATTGGCACCATCGCCCGGTACGTGGTGCTGTTAATTGGCGTCCTGGTGGCGCTCCAAACGGTGGGGATTGACTTGACCACCTTCAATGTGCTGGCCGGAGCGGTGGGGATTGGAATTGGCTTTGGCTTGCAAAACGTGGCCAACAATTTCATTTCGGGACTGATTATTCTTTTTGAGCGGCCCATCAAAGTCGGCGACCGGATCGAGGTTGGTCCCATCGACGGGGATGTGGTCGAAATCGGAGCCCGGAGCACCACCGTTTTAACCAACGACAACATTGCCATCATTATCCCCAATTCCAAGTTTATCAGTGAAAACATCACCAATTGGAAATACAATGATGCAAAGGTTCGTTTCCGGATTCCGGTGGGGGTTTCCTACGCCAGCGATGTCCAATTTGTCAAACGGCTCCTCATCGAGGTCGCCGCGCAAAATCCGGATACCTTGCATGATCCGCCCCCGCTGGTCTGGTTTCGGGGATTCGGTCCCAGCAGTCTGGACTTCGAGTTGCTGGTCTGGAATTCCACCCTGGTCCATCGGCGCTGGCAATTCGTCAGCGACCTGAATTTCTCAATTTTTGAAACCTTTCAACGACATGGCATCGAGATTCCCTTTCCCCAACGGGAGGTACACATCCGTACCGGTCTCGTCGCCCCGGAACCGGAAAAACCCGGTTTTGAGACACCCCAGGGAGGCGCATGAAAACAACCAAATCAAACCATTCCTGGAAATATCATGCCGGGATTCTCTCGTTCGCGCTGCTGGTGTTGGTGGCGGGAGGACTTTACCGCCGTTCTCTGCTCACCCCAAACGCCCACAGCCAGTCCCCGGTCCTTGAAGCCCTGCAAACCGAAGTCGAGCAATTGAAGGATGACTTGAAGCGGGATGAGCTGGAGTCAATTACGGAAACAGTTTTGGAAACGGCCCAAAAAATTGCTCCGGCGGTGGTCACCATCACGGCCGGTCAAACCCCGGAAAAGCCGGCTGGGCCGGTCGTCACTTACACCGATTACCGGTTTGACGCAGGTTACCCTGTCCGGGCCGCGGTTGACCGCCTCTTGAGTGTGTCGGGTTTTCTCTTCGATGGCGAGGGCCGGGTGGTCACGTCGGCGCGGGTCGTTCGGTGGGGAACCAAATTCATCGTGACGGGAAACGACCGGGTTCGGAGAAGCGCCCGACTGTTGGGTGCCAGCCAGGCTGATGGATTGGCGGTCCTCCAATTGGACCAACTGGGGAACCTGCCGCAACCTCTGGCCAGTCAGCCGGAGGCGGACCGGCAACCAGTGACCTGGGCGGTCAAGCTCGGACGGGAATCCGACGGGAATCAATTGGTGGCATTGGATTGGTTTTCAGGTTATGCCGCCAAGCCTGCGGGGAATGCTGCCCTGTCACTTGACGTTCATCCGGGTTCTGCCTTTGACGGAGGGGCGGTTGTCACTCCGGCGGGTCGGGTCATCGGCATTCAGGTGCCGGTGGCGGGGCAACCCCAATCCGCCATCCTCCCAATGGAGCGCGTGCAGGCCATTGTCCACAGGGTGGAAGTCGATTCGCGTCGTCCGCCGAAATCCTGGATTGGAGTGGAGCTGCAAAATCTTGCGCCGGAAATGCATGACGTTTTGAAGGTTTCGACCGGTGTTTTGGTGACGGAGGTCACCCCTGACGGTCCGGCTTTCCGCGCCGGTTTGAAGGGCATGGATGTCATCCTCAGCCTGAACGAAACCCCGGTTGAGTCAGCCCCGGCCCTGATTGCCCTGGTCCAGGGCCTTCCGCCGGGAAGCCGTCTAAAAATAGGGGTGACCCGACTCGGCGGGGTCCGGGAGGTGGAGGTCGAAACGGTTGCCTACCATCCCGAACGCTCCAACCAGGCGGAATCCGACCAGCCCGGTCAACCACTCCGGATTCGGCTGGCAAAAAACTATCTGACCGGTTCCGGGGCGGTGATTGAATCCATTGAACCCACCGGGCAAGCGGGCACCGCCAGCCTCCGGCTGGGCGACATCGTGGTGGGTCTGAACGGTTTTCCAGTTGAAACCGCCCCGGATGCGAGCCGGATTATGCGGTCGGTCCCATCCGGGGAGCCTCAATTGTGGCTGATTCGGCGGGGAGCGCACACGGTGTGTGTCACCCTCAAGGAAGGAGTCACCCTCCAATGAGCAATATTTTATTGGTTGGCCTCATCCTGCTGCTAGCCTTGGCCGGAGGGCATTTGGTCAAATTGCTGAAGGTGCCTGAAATCGTGGGGTATTTTTTTATCGGGCTGTTTCTCGGTCCTTCCTTTACCGCAATTCTCACCCACGACACCGTCATTGCGATGGAGGTTTTCAGCCAAATCGCGCTGGGCCTGATTTTGTTCAGCATCGGGGCAATTTTTGAATTTGGCAATTTACGAAAAGTAGGAATGCGCACCCTGTGGCTGACGCTTTTTATCATGGGCGGCACGATTGTGACGGTCATCGTCACCCTGCTCCTGTGTGGACAAAACTGGCAGACCGCCTTGCTGCTGGGGGTGATTGCCACCGAAATCTCACCCATTGCCACCATTCTGGTGTTGCGCGAATTAAACTCGGAAGGTCCGCTGACGGACTCCATCACCAATCTGCTGGCGCTCAACAATGTCGGGTGTCTGGTGGTTTTCGGCGTGGCGGCCTTTTTGGTCAGGCTCCTCGGCGGGGGGCCAGAATCCGCCAGCTTTGTCGGCTTTGCGCTACGGGAAACCTTCCATTTGTTGTGGGGTTTGCTCGGTTCGGTGGCACTTGGGGTGGTTCTGGGATACCTGCTGGCCACCTGGGGCGGGAAAGTCGAGGAACAGGGCGAAGTGTTAATTTTGGTGCTGGGAATGATTCTGATTGCGGTCGGGGCCACCCAGTGGCTGGGCCTTTCGGCGCTCATCACCACCATGACGCTCGGAGCAACGCTTATCAATCTGTCCAAGGAAAGCCAACACCTGTTTGACGTGCTGGGAAGCACCGACCCGCCGCTCTACGCCATTTTCTTTGTCTTGGCCGGCGCGCACCTCAAGCTCTCGTCCCTGGCGGCCATTGGCCTGAGCGGCATTGGCTACACGGTGGCGCGGGTGCTCGGAAAAACGGCGGGCGCCTACCTTGGCGCGGGCCGTTTGGGGTTCCCCGAAACAGTCAAAAAATATCTGGGTTTTTCGCTGGTTCCGCACGCCGGAGTGGCCATCGGATTGGCGCTCCAAATGCGCAGCATCCTCCCAGCCTATGCCGAAACCATTGCAACCGTGGTGCTCGGTTCGGTTTTGATCAATGAGGTGGCTGGTCCGGTGATTACCAAACTGGCCATCGGCAAAGCCGGAGAAATCCGCCTCGACCACGCCGAGCCCTTTGAACGGGTGTGACCCGTTCGTTTCTCTCCAGGAGGTCTTATGAAAATACTGTTTTTTACCGCTTGCCTGCTGATGGCAACATTCCACCTCGGACTTGCCCAGGACCAAGGCAAAACCGCGGCTGACCCGCCTCAAAAGAAAACCTTCCGGTCGTTGCCGGAAGCCCTGAAAACGCCGGAACAGGTTTTTCGGCTCGATGTCAGCAACCAGAAATTTGAATCGCTGCCGAAGGAAATCGGAACGCTCACCAACCTGCGGGTGTTGACCCTCAACAACACGCAACTCAAGGCGCTGCCGAAAGAAATCGGCCACCTGACGAATTTGACCGAACTCTACGCAAACTCCAACCAGCTCAAAGCATTACCGCCCGAAATCGGGAACCTGGTCCATTTGCAGCGATTGGCGCTGGCAGCCAACGAAATCTCGCTCCTCCCTCCTGAAATCGGCAATCTCGTCGAACTACAGTTCCTGTACGCCGGGGCCAATCAATTGAAGGCGCTGCCCCCCGAAATCGGGAAGCTGGCGAATTTGCAGGAATTGGCTTTGGCGGCCAATGATTTGGCGAGCCTGCCCCCGGAAATCGGGAATCTGACCAATCTGGTGAACCTCCGGTTGATTCGCAACCGGTTGACCGTTGTGCCCCCGGAGCTTGGGAAACTGACCCAATTGCGGGAACTCAATCTCAGCTCCAATCAACTGACTGACCTTCCCACGGAACTGGAGCCACTCCCCAACCTGCGGAAAGTGGTCGTTTCCGCCAACCCGTTTGCACCGGAAAAAAAGGAGGAATTGAAAAAGCGATTTTCCAAACACGGCATTCAATTCTAAACCCCTTCGCCAGGGACGAACCGGAACCAAATCCGGTTTTCCCCACCCTTGAAAGGAGTACTTATGGCACCCAAACCCCTTGATTCTCGCAGGGAACAACTCAACAATATCCGAAACTACACCACCAACCGCTTCCCGCTCGCCCCCCCAAACCAATCTTCGGTTGAGCCGGAACGGAACCGGCAGGCGCTGGCCCGCATGGTCGGGGTGACGAACGCCGAAATCCTGACGGAACTGGAGGCGCTGGGGTTTACTCACCAAACCGCCCGAATTCTGCATTTGGTGCCCTGTGTCCAGGTTGCCTGGTCGAGCGGGGAAGTGACCGAACGGGAACGGAAGCTGGTCGAGCGGTGGTGCCGCCGCCGGAGCGTGCAGCCCGGCAGCGAAGCCTGGAACCAACTCAACCGGTGGCTTGACACCCGCCCGCCGAAACAGTTTTTTATGAGGACACTCGAAGTGCTGCGCCAGATACTTGATTCCATGGGGGTCGAGGAGCGTGACCGGTGCTGCACCAATCTGTTATGTCTCTGTTTACGGACGGCGCAGGCTTCGGGCGGATCACCCGAATTTGGAGAATCCGTGACCGAAGATGAACGGGAGGCACTGAACCGCATCGCCAATCAACTGATTCGACGTGACCCGGCCCAATCCACGGTGGCCGCCGGAAAGTGACCAGTATGACCACCACCAATCGGAACGCAGCGGATTCAAGCTCAGAACCGCCTCCTCCCGTTCAGCCTGGGCGTGACTCACTCAAGGAGGCATGGCGGATATTCAACGAACGGCTTGGTGTGCTCAATCACCGGCTGACCCGGGACCTGGAAGAATGCCGAAGCGACCTGGCGGGGCTGCTCGCGGGGCAGATGGAGAAACTGGAAAATATTCTTTCCAATCTTCCAACGTCACCGAATCTCCTGGCTTTTCAGATGCTGAGAACCAAGGCCGCCAACCAGTCGCTCAAGGAACCGCTGGCGCAATGGGAGCAGCGCCGTCCTTATAAGCGGGCCTTGCTCGCCTTTGAAGCGTTTGACCGGAACCTGGAGGAATTGGTCCGCTCCCTGCCGGAAACGGTGCCGGTTGCGGGACCAGAGTTGCTCGAAGCACTGGGTTCCCGGTCGTCGAACCAACTGCTGCACTGGGGGGTGCGGGTCCGCACCAAGCCTTTTGAATTGCCGATACGAAGGTTGCTGGTGGCTGCCTGGCAGCGTCTCCGGCTGGAACGAAGCGGACTGGAAGGCGATTTTTTTCGGGTCATCGCGGGTGGGATTCATCAACTGAGACGGAATTGGGAGGTCGGACGGGGCGCGTTGGATGCGTTGGCGCAAGCGGAACCGGATTCCGCCTGGTTCAACCAGGCGCTTCACACCGAACGGCACCGACAAGCCGGGTTGACGGTTGAAAGCGGGACGGTGTTGACCGCCGCCCGTCAATGGCAGGAAGGGCTGTCCGACCGGTTGGCCACCGCACTGCTGCGCGGCTTTTTCCTCCGTCAGCGCGGCAAGGTCCGGGAAACCGACCGGAACGCTTTTCAAAACCATTTGGGTGAACAGTGGCGGGCGTTGGACGCGGAACTGCGGTTGGAGACGGTGCTGGAACAGTGTGAAGATGGATGGATGACTGAGTCGGGCCGGATGCTCGACCAGCTTGGCCAGGAATTTCGAGCTTTGCGGGAGGAACTGGACGGTTTTATCAAATGGCTGCGGGAACAATCGGAAGCGAGGGTTCCCAGCGCCGTTCCGCCACCTCAAACCGAGGTCGTGCCGTCCGCCAGCCGGTTGGCCGAGTTCCGGAACCGCGTCAGCGAGCAGCTTGAAATGCTGCCGGTGTCCGTGCTGATTCGCACCAAATTTTCCGCCCTACCCCGGTTTTGGCTGAAACCAAGGGAGCTGCACCCACGCCTCACGGCGGCGGCGGCGTTTGATCGAACCGGCATTCCAACGGTCACTGTCCTGCTGGTCGAAATTGAGGCCATTCATTCCGGCATGATGCGGGAAATCGAACGGGCGCGCGAAGTCCTGCTCTTTGCCATGGAGGAGACCCGGCAGGGGGCAAACCACCGAATTCTCGCGGAAGCCATGCAAAACGCCCTCTCCCTGCTTGAATTTCACCGCGCCCAGGCCACCGATTGGAGCGCCGCCGCCGACACCCGAATCCGGCGGGCGTTGGGAGCCGTCATGTCGGAAACCCGCTTGACCCTGGGTCGCACCCAGTTTGGGACTTTTGCCTACCTGGGCCGGAAAGGAGCCGGTAACGCCGCTTCGTTCCTGGTCGGCAACGGTCTCACCGCGACCCGGCGGGTAGCCCGGCTTTCGTTCAAAGGGGCGGAACGGGCCATTCGTCAGGGAATGATCCATATCGGCTGGATTCCGGCTCCGCGAGCGGACCGTCCGGAAATTGTGACCCGCGCCTTTTTGCCCCAGGAATTCACCGCTGATCTCAATGAAAAAGAATTGCCCGCCATCTACCGCCGGTTGTTTCGGTTCCAGGCGGTCGAGGACCCACGATTTTTGGTTGGCCGGACGGAGGAACTGGAGGCCATCGCCCAGGCCCGGGCCATGTGGGAAGCCGGGCGTCCGGTGTCGGTGTTGATTATCGGGGAACGGGGCAGCGGCAAAACCAGCCTCCTCAATTGCGCTTTAAAACACCCGTTGCAGGGGCTGGAGGTGACGCGCGGCGAATTCACCCAACGACTGTCGAACCAGGGCGAAGTGCGGGCCTTCCTGGCCGGGCTGGTCCAGGCCGCCGACTCTGAAAAACTGGAGGAAACACTGCGGCAAAAACCCCGAGTGATCATCCTGGAGGAATTGGAACGGACCTTTTTGCGCCAGGTCGGCTGCTACGCTTCGGTGCGTGAGCTTCAGAAAATTATCGCTGCCACCTGCTCCACCACCCTCTGGGTGGTGGTCATGAACCATATTGCCTTTCGTTTTCTGGATGCCTCGGTGGGCCTCGGCCAGAGTTTTTCCCACCGGATTGACGCCGCCCGGGCCAACCGCGAGGCCCTGCGGGAGGCGATTGTCCGCCGTCACAACCTGTCGGGGCTGCGCTTGCAGTTCGCCCTGCCGCCCGCCGAACGGGGCTGGTTCAGTCGCTTCAAAAACAGGTTGCATGGCCAGGCCGACCCGGAACAAATCTTTTTTGACCAGTTGTCGAAGGAATCCGGCGGCGTGTTTCGAAGCGCCTTTGAAATTTGGCTGGGACAAATCGATTCGGTGCTGTCGGGCGTGATGTATCTCAAACCGCTTGAGGCTCCGGACCTGGCCCCGGTGATCGACAGCCTGAATCAGGATGACCTGTTTACGCTGGTGGCGATTATGCAGCACGGGAGTCTCACACCGGACGAGCATGCGCTGGTCTTTCAAAAAGGTCTGGCGGCCAGCCAGGCCCAGCTTGACGGGCTGTTGGCACGGGAAATCATTGAACCCGACCCTGGACGACCGGGGGTGCGGGTGCGGCCCGAGGCGCTCCGGGTGGTGCAAAGCGGGCTGTACCGGAGAAATCTGCTCTAGCGCAAGCAACCCACTCAAAACCGACGCCACCTTGTTTCCTTCCGGCTATCAGGCCATCGATTCGCGGCCTCGGCCTTTCACCAGACATGGAGTGCATCATGCAAGACCCAATCTTTTTCCTCTCCCGGCCTGGATTGCTTTTTTTAAGGCTGGAAACACAGGTGGAATTTTTGACCACCTTTACCCTTGAAAATATCGTGCTGGCGATTTTGGTGGTGGTGGTGACGGCCCTCGCGGTGTACCTCAGTGACCGTTTGCTGGAGGGGTTGGCCAAAAAAGCTCCGCGCGCGCGCTTTTATTTCAAATTGCTGGCTCCGGTGCTGCGCTTCACCAGTTGGACGGTTGGTTTCGTCATCGTCATGACTATTTTCTCCCCCTCGCGCGACACATTACTGGCGTTGATGGCTTCAGTCGGGATTGCCCTGGGTTTGGGCGCGCAGGATTTGGTCAAAAACATCATCGGCGGACTGGTGATTTTGGCGGACCGCCCCTATCAACTGGGCGACCGGGTGAAAATCGGTGATGCCTACGGAGAAATCGACCATATCGGACTGCGAAGCACCAAGCTGACCACCGCCGACGACACCCGCGTCACGATTCCCAACAGTGAAATCCTGAGCGGCAAAGCCTGGAACGCCAATTCCGGCGTGCCGGATTGCCAGGTGGTCACCGACTTGTTCGTCCCGCATGACGTGAATCCGACCGAGGCGGTGGAAATCGGCTATGAGGCGGCCTATAGCTCGCCCTTTCTGCTGCTGGCGAAACCGGTGGTGGTGCTTTTGCAGGACCGCTTTCAGGATGGGCCGTTCATGCTGGTCCGAATCAAAGCCTATGTCTTTGACCACCGGTTTGAACCCCGGCTGCAAAGCGACATCACCATTCGCGCCAAGGCGGAGTTTCTCAGACGCGGCATGTTGCTCCGGTGGGGCCGCCATGATCCCGGCCCCTCCACCAAGGCGTTGCGAACCGGGAATGAATCCTGACTTGCTTTGGTTCACAAGCGTTGGTCTGGATTGGCCAGGCTGGCTGGAGTCGGGCAGAAAGGCGAAGGAAATGGTATTTCAAAAAAACAAGGCGCTCAAAAGAGCCGAAGTCCACGTATGCGAGGGAAACTTTGAGGCCGCCATCCGGGAATATCAGCAAATTCTGGCGGCTGAACCAGGCAATCTGACCATCAAAAACACGCTGGGCGATTTGCATGTCCGGGCCGGAAACCTGCCGGAAGCAATTCAAATTTTTCTCGAACTCAGTGAGTATTATGAACAGGAAGGATTTATCGCCAAAGCGACGGCCATCTTCAAAAAAGTAGTCAAACTGGACCCCCATAATATCAGGGTGTTGCTGAAATTAGGGGATTTGATGGCGCTGCGCCACCAGCCCATCAAGGCCCGGCGACAGTTTGAAACCGCTTTCCGCCTGGCTCAAGCAGCCGGGCAAACGGAGTTGATGGTGTCGGCGGTGGAACGCCAAGTCCGACTGCTTCCCCAGGATACCGGAATCCGGATGAACTTGGCGCACCTTCGTTCCCTGAACGGCGATACCCCGGCAGCCTATGACTTGCTGGTTCAGGCCGGTGGCGAAGCCCTCCGAAAAAAAGAATTTCCGCTCTGTCTGCAAGCCGTGCAGCAGGCTCTGTCGCTTATTCCGGAAGCCCTGCCGGGTTTGCAACTCCTGGTCGATCTTTACGTGCGCCAGGGAAACGTTCAGGCGGCGGTGGACATGCTGCAACACCGGCTGGCGCGGCAACCAAACAACCCGGAGTTGCTGGTTTTACTTGGTCAGACTTTATTCAATGCCGGTATGCTGGAAGAGGCGGAAGTTGTCTGGGAGCAGGTCACCGAGCTTGATCCGGCCCAGCCCGGTCGTCTCCTTGGCCTGGCGGAGCGCTGGCTGGAAACCGGCCGGCGCGAGCGGGCCGTCAAGATTGTCTCACGGCTGAAGCACCAGAGCCGCTCAGGTCAGATCGGAAAGCAGTGCATTGCTCTGCTTAAGGACATGCTGAAACGGGATCCTCACTATATTGCGGCCCTGCGTCTGTTGGCTGAAATTTATATGCAAGGACAGAATTCGGCCCTGGCCGCCGATACGCTCAATGTCCTGATCGATGCCTGTCTGACCCAAGGGCGCAAAAAAGAGGCGGCCCTGGCTTTGGAACAATTGGTCAAACTGGCCCCAGGCCGGGCTCCCGCGGCGGAAGGGTGGTTGGCCCGGATTCACCCGGCGGAACGGGACGGCCAACTCCACGGGAGCGGTAACTCGGCCCAAGTTCCTCCGTCCTCATCCATACCCGGCCATCTCCATGACCGCATTCGGCTGCTTGAAAATCTCGTTTTGCAACAACCGGATTCGATTTCCGGGCGACTGCAATTGAAAAAACTGTACCTTGAAACCGGCTTGATGGCGCAGGCATCGGTTGAATGCATGAAACTGGCCCGGTTGTATGAAGCCCAAGGGGACTTTCAGACGGCTGAATCGGCGCTCCTTGAAGCCTCATTCTACGGCACGCTCGGGCAGGTGCCGGCACCGTCTGCCAGTCCCAATCCAATTGAATCCGCAAGGTCGGTTTCCCACGAAGCTGAGACCGGGACCGTTGCAAAAGATCAAGCCGACCGGCTCTCCTTTCCTGAATTTGAAAAGTATCTGGCGTGGCAGTTGCGGCGCGATTCCCACGCCTGGATGCCGATTTCCATCGTCCAGGTCAGGTTTGAACCGGGAACCGCCATCGGCGCATCTCCCGCCTGGGCGCCGCCGGATCATCCCGTCCGGTGCCTGGTGGAGGCAGTGGAAGATAAATTGAAACATCCCGGAGACCTGCTGGGGTTCAACGGCCGGGAGGATATTCTGCTGTTCCTCCCTGAATGCAGCGCCGAATCAGCCGCCACCTTTTTGGAAACCATTCGGTATCAGATTGCTTCAGCCACGCCGCCGTTTGATGGACTCCGGCCTGAACCGCCGGTCACCCTCCGGTTTGGCATCGCCACGGTAACCCCCTTCCGGCCCCTCAGCGCGCCGGAGGTGATCGAGACGGCCAGGCGGAATCTCGTTTCCCCAACTGATTGAAACCCGGAGGTGAATGGTTCTTTTTCTTCCGGCACCAAGTGACCGGCTCCACCATGTGGTGGTTGGTCATTTTGCTCGAAAGGCAGGCAGTGTATGCAGGAACTTTTGCAACAGTGGGTGTTTAATCCGACCGTCGGCAAGCTGGCGGTGGCGTTATTTGGTCTGATTCTGGTTGCAATCGTGGTCAGAATTGTCAAGGAATCCTTCAGTGTCTATCTCAAGGATAACGAGGTTCGCTATCGGGTTCGGAAATTCATCAATTTCGTGGGGTACCTGGCGGGACTGATGGTTTTGGCGACCGTCTACAGCGATAAACTGGGCGGCCTGACCGTGGTGCTGGGGGTCGCCGGCGCGGGAATCGCCTTTGCCTTGCAGGAAGTGGTGGCCAGCGTGGCCGGTTGGTTCGCCATCTCCTTCGCCGGTTTTTACAATACCGGCGACCGGGTCCAGTTGGGCGGCATCAAAGGGGATGTGATTGATATTGGCATTCTCAGAACCACCCTGATGGAGGTCGGCGAATGGGTCAAGGGCGACCTCTATAGCGGGCGGGTGGTCCGCATCGCCAACAGTTTTGTGTTCAAGGAACCGGTCTTTAACTATTCGGGGGATTTTCCTTTTCTGTGGGACGAAATCACGGTCCCGGTCAAATACGGGTGCGATCACCGTTTGGCACGCGCCATTCTGGAATCCGTCACCCAGGAAACCGTGGGGGAATATGTTGAGCAGGCCGACCTGGCCTGGCAGGGCATGCTCAAACAATATTTGATCGAGGATACCACCGTCAGTCCGCTGGTGACCCTGGTGGCCACCGACAACTGGATGGAGTTCACAGTGCGCTACGTGGTTGATTTCAAAAAAAGGCGGGGCACCAAGGACCGGTTGTTTACCAGGATTTTGGATGAATTTGAGAAAACCAATCATCGGGTCCAGATTGCCTCCATGACGGTCCATCTGGTTGAAACTCCGGTGTTGCAGGTGCGGATAGCCGAAAAGAAAGAAAATTGATTCAATGGCTCATGTTTCGCATAAACTCACGAACTCCTTTGAAGGGGCACTGGCGGGTGGGGGAGACCCGGCCACTTCGCCCTTGTACGTGTTTGGCCCTTTTTTGAAGTTGATCGTGGTCGCCGGAGTCGCCCATGTCACCTTTGGCGTCAGCGTCTGGATGGTGGTGGTGACTGTCGCCGTTGTGTCCGGCATGTATCGACTGGTCATGGGTTGGGTGGTGGACGGCAGCGGCGGCAGCGGCTTGAGCGAGGAAGAGTTCGGCAGTTGGGCCGTCAAGATCAACGCCGGAATCACCTTTGTCGAGTATACGCTGACCTTTCTGGTGAGCGTGGCCGCCCTGGTCACCTTTCTGGCCGACCGGTTTCCGGCCTTGAATGGAAGCTGGTCCGGCCTGCCCTTCCGGACCGTGATCGCGGTTGGCTTCAGCTTCGTGATTGGCTGGTTGGTCAATCGGGGGCCGAAGATGGCTGCCCGCGCTTTTGGGCCGGCGACCCTGGCGGTGCTGGTCCTGTTGTGGGGGATGGTGGTGGCGACCATCTGGAAATTCGGGGTGCGCCTCCCGGGTTTTGACCTGCGCGCCTTTCACCCCGAATTTCTCCATTTCACCTTGAGCGGATATGCGCGGATTCTGGCCTTGATGACCGGGATTGAAATTTTTGCCAACCTGGTGGCGGCCTATGGCGGAACGGCCCGTGAAAAAAGCCGGAAAGCCTTTGGAAGTTTAATGATCATCATGGGCACGACTTCGGTCACCATGCTCATCGTCGGACCAGCGATTCTCCAGGTGTCTGACCCCACCAACCCGCACGTCTCGGTCTTCACGCAGACCATGGACCGGTTGTTGCCCGCACCCTTGCCCTATATCGGCACCCTGATTGGAATCATCGTGCTCGGGTCAGCCGCCGCCGCCAGCGCGCAAGGATTGCAGAACCTGGCGCTCGGTCTGCGTTATCGTCACTATATTCCAGCCGCCCTGGGCCAGCGCAACCGGTTTGACGTGGCCGATAAGCCGGTTTGGGTTGAGGTCGGGCTGGTCTCACTGTGCTTTCTGGTCTTTGGCACCCAGGAGGAAACCTATCTTTCCATCTACGCCGCCGGTGTCTTCATTCTCTTGAGCATGACCGGCTGGGCGGCGGCCAAGCGGCTCCGGCGGGAAGCACGGACCGCCTTTTCCCTGTCCGGACTGGCTGCCCTGGCCGGAACCGGGTTGGCGGCGGTGTTAGCCTCCGGGGCGACCGCCATTATCTTTGCGGAACGCTTTACCGAAGGTGCCTGGGCCTATTTCATCTTCATTCCGGCTCTCTATGGGGTGTTTTCCTATTTTCGGAATCAATTGGGGGAGCCCAAGCCTTTGGAGGAACATCTGGGGCGGTTTTTGGTTGGTCAGTACCTGCTTCCTTTTGAGCGGGAGGGAAGACCCGCCGACGAGACCACTTTTGACCGGGTGCTGGTTCCGCTGGATGGAACCACGTTTGCCGAAGCAGCCCTGCCTTTGGCTGAAACCCTTTGCCATTGCTGCGACGGCCAGCTCACCTTGATGTCCATCTCCGGACAGCCAGACTCAACCAATGAACTCACGGATTCGATGGCGATCTATCTGGAGCGGATGGTTTGGCGGTTGCGCCACTCGAACCTTGAGGTGGACGGGGTCATGCGAAACGGACCGGTGGCGCGGGAAGTTCTTTCACTGGCGCGGGAAATCGAGGCTGACCTGCTCGTCATGAGCACCCATGGCTTGTTTGCGACCGAGGGCATGCTTGCCGATTCGGTCTCCAACCAGATTTCCCGTCAGACCAACACGCCATTGCTCCTGATTCGCCCAACTGCTGATTGGAGAAGTCGGACATCCCAATTCAAACGGCTCCTGGTGAATTTGGATGGTTCGGAAGCGGCGGAAACCGTGCTCCGTTTTGTCAGGGCCATCGCCCGGCGCTTTGACAGTGAAATCCTCCTCCTCTCGGTTCCGGAAGCCGACGCTGAACAAGGTCCGATGCAGGGCTATTTGGAACAGGTGACCCAGGCTCTTCAGGAGCAAGGCTTTCAGGTCACCTGCCGCGTCACGGGTTCCGGCCCGGCCCGGACAATTAAGGACGTCAGCGAGTCGGAAGACCGTGATTTAATTCTGTTGACCACCCATGGCCGGGGCGGAGTCAATCGCCCGGTTGCGCTGGGCAGCGTCGCCGACCGGCTGATTCAAATCACCACGCGCCCGATTTTTTTGGTTCCGGTCATGCGTCCCAGGCCCGCCGATGAGGAACCCGGTGATCCGGGTTAAGCAGCAGGGGCTGGTGGATCACATTTCATGTTGGGCGAATCCAGGCCACGATCCGGTTTGGAACCCGCCTGACTGAACCACCTCAATTGTGGCTTCCGGTTGCCCCTGAATTCCATCTCTTCCCGCCCCAACCTTGATTTAGGCAAGCCGGTTGAATTCCCAAACCCTTCCCGCCACCGCTTGATCGATAAAACGATTTGATATTTTTATTAAAATATTGTATAGTAAAACTAATACAAACGATAGTAATACTTTCATAGCCAAATAGCTGCAAATCTGATTATCAAACCATCCCGGACTGTCAATCCTCCACTCATTCTCATCCCGGTCGAAGTGGTTTCCGCCCGGTTTTCAGTAGATGGTTTGGTCTTTCATCCTCGAATTGCCAAGTTGGGGTGGGTTCAAATTTCCCGGATTGAAATTTTAGTTTGAAGATCAGCACCCCGCCACCACCAAAAACCAAGGAGGGTTTATGAACATCTTTACACACAACGATTTACAAACACTGATGGAAGATCAATCCAGATGGTGCGTGTCGCTCTATATGCCGGCGCATCGAGCCATCCCGGAAACCTATCAGGATCCGATTCGTTGTAAAAACCTGCTCAACCAGGCTCGGAAACACCTGATCGCCGCCGGTCTGGGTGCTTCTGCGGCAAAGAAGTTGCTCGCCCCTGCCCGGAAGCTGCTTGCCACCAAAGATTTTTGGGTGCATCAAAGTGACGGGCTGGCACTCTTCCTCTCGGAAAATACGTTTCGCTGGTTCCGGCTGACTACCAGCTTTGATGAACTGGTGGTCGTCACCCACCGTTTTCACCTCAAGCCGTTACTTCGCCTGCTCAGTCAAGACGGACGTTTTTTCCTTTTGGCGCTCAGTCAAAATCATGTCAGGTTGCTGGAAGGCTCGCTGCAAAGTGTGCGCGAGGTCAAGCTGAGCCGGGTTCCCGAAAACCTGGCCGAGATTATGAATCAATACAGTGCCGAAGAGCATCTTCAGTCCCATACCCGAACCTCGTCCGCCAGCAATCAACCAACGGGGGCGATTCACGGTCAAGGTCATGGAATTGAGCAACACCAGCAACGACTCACGCAGTATTTTCGGGAGATAGATCGCGGACTGGTCGAGCTG
The DNA here is from genome assembly GCA_019695185.1 of Blastocatellia bacterium. Lineage (GTDB taxonomy): Bacteria > Acidobacteriota > Blastocatellia > Chloracidobacteriales > Chloracidobacteriaceae > JAIBAN01. Next base: position 16,521 of record JAIBAN010000076.1, read on the forward strand.
TTGAACCGGGAACAGGCACCCCTGCTGGTGGCCTGCGTCGCTTCCCTCTTTCCAATTTATAAATCGACGAACACCTACCCACATTTGGTTGATGAGCATCTTTCCGGCAATCCTGACCGGCTGAGTATGCCGGAGCTTCATCAACGGGCCTGGTCCGTCATTTCGCCCATCTTTCAGGCGGCATCGCGGAATGCACTGATGCAAAACCAGGATTTGTCCAGTACGGGGCGCACTTCGGGTCGGCTGGAAGAGGTGGTTGCCGCTTCCCAAGCTGGACGGGTCCAGACTTTGTTTGTCGCGGTTGGAGTCCAGCAGTGGGGTCGTTTTGATCCTGAAACGAATGGAATCCACCTCCATCAAAAAATGGAGAGCGGCGATGAAGACCTCTTGGATTTCGCCGCCATGCACACTTTTTGGTCCGGTGGCTCAGTGTTTGCCATCAATCCCGAAACCGTGCCCGGGGATGGCCCCATCGCCGCGATCTTCCGTTATTAAGGTTGGTTGCCAGCCTGCCGGTTTTTTAACCCGACCGGACGTGGTTGGGAAGCGACCCATCACACCTTGCTCCAGCAAGGTGTTTTTTGAAAGGAGCCACCATGACAACCTTGAATGAAAACCGGCCTCCGCCTTACCAAACCATTAATCTCAGTAATTTTCGGACCCTTCCCCAACTTCAGGCGCTGACGGAGGAACAAAAGTTCGAAATCGAGGTGGTGGGGAATGTCCTGCCGTTTAAAACCAACAATTATGTGGTCGAACAACTGATTGACTGGGAAAAGGTTCCCGGCGACCCAGGGTTTGTCCTCAATTTTCCCCAGCGCGGGATGCTCCGGCCGGAGCATTTCCAGGAGATGGCGGAGGTCATTCGGAAGCAGGCAGGGCGCGAGGTCCTGAAAAACGTCGCCAACGGGATTCGCTGGCAACTGAATCCGCATCCGGCTGGCCAAAAAGAATTGAACGTCCCCCTGTTTAACGAACATCAACTGGAAGGCGTGCAACATAAATACCAACAGACCGTGTTGTTTTTTCCCAGCCAGGGCCAGACCTGCCACGCCTATTGCACCTTCTGTTTCCGTTGGCCGCAATTTGTCGGATTAAAGGAATTGAAGTTTGCCTCGCGGGAAATTGAACTGCTGGTTGATTACATCCGCGACCACCCGATGATTTCCGACGTGTTGTTTACCGGCGGCGACCCGTTGATAATGAAAGCCGAACGACTGGCCCATTATGTGGATGCGCTGTTGGACGCCAACCTGGAAAATCTTTCCCGGATTCGGTTGGGCACCAAGGCCCTGGCCTATTGGCCGTACCGTTTTATCAACGACCCCGACACGGACGATCTCCTGCGCCTGTTTGAGCGGATTCGGCGAGCGGGAAAACACCTGGCGATCATGGCCCATTTCAACCATTGGCAGGAACTGGGAACGCCGGCGGCCCGTGAAGCCATCCGGCGGTTGCGGGATGCCGGGGCTGAAGTTCGCACCCAATCCCCGCTATTGCGCCATATTAACGATGATGCCCAGATCTGGTCACGCATGTGGCGCACCCAGGTGACGCTGGGCATGATTCCCTATTATATGTTTGTGGTTCGCGACACCGGCGCGCAACATTATTTCGGGGTTCCGCTGGTTCAGGCCCATGACATTTTTCGACAGGCGTATCAACAATTGAGCGGGTTGGGCCGAACGGTGCGGGGGCCCAGCCTGTCAGCCAATCCGGGCAAGGTGGAGATTTTAGGCACCACGGTGATTGACAATCGCAAAGTCCTGATGTTGCGCATGTTGCAGGGGCGCAATCCGGATTGGGTTCTGAAGCCTTTTTTCGCCAAGTACAGTGAAACCGCGACCTGGTTGGATGAACTCGAACCTGCCTTTGGCGACCGGTTTTTCTATGAGGATGAATTGGACGCCATGTATGAAAAACAATTGAGCCCAAACACCGGAGATCCCTTCCATGAGTTTGAATCTGAACATTCGGGGCTTGTCCCCCTCGGCCACCTTGGCCATCAATGAAAGATCCAATCTCCTCATCGCGCAGGGCAAAACCGTTTATAAATGGGGGCTGGGGCAGTCCCCATTCCCCGTCCCGCACTCCGTGGTCGCGGCGCTCAGGGAGAACGCCCACCAAAAGGACTATCTGCCGGTGTGCGGTCTGCGCGCCTTGCGGGAGGCCATCGCTGATTTTGAACAGCGGACCCAGGGCTTAAACCGCACCAGTGAGGATGTGATGGTCAGCCCGGGTTCCAAGGAACTCTTTTTCATTTTGCAGTTGGTCTATTACGGGGATTTGATCATTCCCACTCCGAGTTGGGTTTCCTATGCCCCCCAAGCCCTGATCGCGGGGCGGCGGGTCACCTGGGTGCCAACCCTGTTTGAGCATGGCTGGATGCTCAGCCCCGAAAACATTGAACAGGTTTGTGGCGCGGATCCGGATCGTCCCCGGATTGTGATTCTGAATTATCCCTCCAACCCCACGGGCAGCAGCTATTGCCTGGAACGGCTGCAAATGCTCGCCGAGGTGGCCCGCAGATACCGGCTGGTGATTGTTTCCGATGAAATCTATGGCATGCTGGATTATGAGGGACGGCATATCTCCATTGCCCATTACTATCCCGAGGGTACGATTGTCAGCACCGGCCTCAGCAAATGGTGCGGTGCCGGCGGCTGGCGGCTGGGTTGTTTCATTTTTCCTCCGCAACTGCGCAAGATCATGAACGCCATGGCGGTGGTCGCCAGTGAGACTTACACGGCCACCAGTGCCCCCATTCAGTATGCCGCCGTCACAGCCTTTCGCCCCAATCTTGAAATTGATGACTATTTGATCCAGGTCCGCCGGATTTTGCACCTCCTGGCCCGGGTGCTTTTTCGTCGTTTTGCAGAAGCCCAACTCAAAACCCTCATGCCGGCGGGCGCTTTCTATTTTTTTGTTGATTTTGAAAGGTATCGTGACCGACTCAAAGCCCGCGGCATTGTTTCCGCGCTTGAGTTATGCAAGGCCCTGTTGGACGAAACCGGTGTCGCGCTGCTCCCCGGCCATGATTTTGGACGTCCGCCGGAAGAGTTAACGGCCCGGTTGGCTTTTGTCAATTTTGATGGAGCGGCGGTACTGGCGGCCGCCCGCGGTGCCGGTCAGGACCACCCGCTGGACGAGGGCTTTGTCCGTCGTTTTTGCCCGGATGTCCTGGCTGCGGCGGACAAAGTAGGCGACTGGCTGCATCGTTTGTGAATTGCCACCACCTCGATTGTTGTGGCCCGAAAGGATCAGGTCGATATTATAAGGCAAGGCGTTCGGGTCGGAAGTCCTGAATATCCTCTTCGTCCGGGACCTCGCCACAGTTGGCTGATTTTTTCTGGGCCGTTCGGGGATGGTGGGTCAGGGGTCGGGGCCGGTGGTTGAACCGACAGTGAAACCTTCCCTGCCACCGGATTCGCTCCCCTTGAGCGGCCGCGTGCCACTCCCACATTCTCGGAATCAGGCCGAAGGTGGGTTGGAATCCTTGGTTGGGATGGCTCCCCCCTCTCTTCAATTGAGTAATTGGTGCAGGGTTTGTCTCACATTTTCAAAGGAAGCGACCCGGTGCGTCGCCCTGCTCGGCGCACCTCCGACATGGACGGATATACCGGTTTGAGGCAGAGCGGCAACCAGGTCTTCGTCCGACCGGTCATCTCCAAAGGCCACTGTGAGGATTTCACCAGCGTCCAGGTGGCGCCAGAGCGGGGACAGGACGATGCCCTTATGCACCCCCTGGGGACGGATTTCGACAATTTTCTCACCCTTCATGACCTCGACGGGCAGGTTACTCAACGAATTTGTCAAATACAGGAACAGTTCGTTGGATTTGATAGAACAAAATTCCGGGTTGGCCATCCGGTAATGCCAGACCAAACCGGCGGTTTTTTCCTCGACCAGGGAATCCGGGGGTTGTTTCGTGAATTGTTCCAAAATCGGCAGGAGTCTGGATTTCCATTCCGGGATTGGGTTTCTTACCGACACCCAGTCTTCACTCGGCGAAAACCGCGACCAATACCCATGTTCCGCATGAAGGCCAATGGGCAGTGCCTGAAACCATTCCGTCAGCGCCTCCCGGGGGCGACCACTGACAAGATGCACCCAGGTCTTGGGGCGATTGGCCAATTGGTTGAGCAAATTCAGGAGTTGACGGTCGGGAGCCGACCGGAGCTGGTTTTCCAACTCCGCGAGCTTTTCCCGGGACGTGAACACCTGTTCCGCGGAGTGGTGGCCGGAGATCCGGGCCTTTCTCTTCCTGCCGGTGGTCTACGGGTTGTTTTACCGCAACCTGGGTAGCTGGGCGCTGTGGGTGGCAGTGACGCTGGTGGTGGTTGATTTCGGGGTGGCATTGCTGGATGTGCTGGAAGAAAACCAAAGCTGGGCTTCCCGGGCGGCTTCTCCTCGACGGACTATGCCGTCCACGTGCTCACCATGACCCTGCACACCGTGGCCGTCACGCTCACCATGGCCGCCAAACCGCTGTCAGCCTGGAGCTTGAATGGGCCACTGGAACTGGGAACGCAACTTCCTATCGCCACTTTCGTGGCCTTCCAGATGCTGCCCGGCAATTTGCTGGTGGGAATTTTGCACCTCTGGCTGATGCAGCCGAAATACCGGTCCCAACTGACGCCGCTCCAGCCGGAAACGGTGTGAACCGGGCCGTCACGAAGGCTGGCGGCTGGTCGGAACCGCCTGGAGCCGGTGCAGATACTCATAAAGGGTGGGTTTTGAGATTTTAAGCAACCCACAGATTTCCCGGATGCTGTGCTGGCGTTCCTGGTAGAGCTTGAGGGCCAATTCTTCCTGTTTGCGGGTGAGCGCCCGGGGCCGTCCGCCGTTGCGCCCGCGGGCGCGGGCAGCAACCAGCCCGGCCTGGGTCCGTTCCCGAATCAGGTTGCGTTCAAATTCCGCCAGCGCGCCGAACAGATGAAACACCAGCTTGCCACCGGGAGAGGCAGTGTTGATGGATTCCTGGAGGCTGCAAAAGCTGATCCCCTTTTGTTCCAGGTCACTCATCAATTCAATCAGGTGTTTGAGGGAACGCCCCAGCCGGTCCAACCGCCAGACCACCAGCGTGTCGCCAGGCCGCAGATGGTCCAGTGCCCGCTCCAGTCCCGTGCGCTCCATCGTTTTCCCACTGGCCTGGTCAACATAGGTTTTTTCACAACCGGCCTGTTTCAAGGCATCCCGCTGGAGATCCAGATTCTGGTCATGGGTGGAAACTCGTGCGTAGCCGATTTTCATCATGGCATCCTCTTAAAATGGTTCGGTAACTGGTCCGTCCGGGTGGAATCCGGACCTTGTTTTCTTTACCATATTTCCTGACTTGGAACACCCTGAAATCCGGGATTGTCTCCGGACGCCTGAATTCGTCTGGAAAACCCTCGTTTTCCGAACCTTGGGCCTACCTGAAAGGGGAGACCATGCCTGTCGCTTGGCTGACCGAAAGCAATTGTGGGTGGGTTGAAAAAAACTGACGGACTATTCCGGCTCAACCGGTACTTCTCATACCGGGAACTGATTCCTACCCCAAATTGGATGGTTCATCTTTCAAAAGCTGTCGTCCCAAGTTGCGATCCACCTATAACGCCCGAACTGAACGTCGTTCGGACGGGCGCGTCCACTCGACCAGGTCAAAGGTTTTGACGGTGATTTTCGCCAAATCTTGGTCCACCGCCCGGCAAGCGGCCTCGGTTACCAGGGTGGCGGTTTCGCCGATGAGTCCTTCGCTGAGGTGAAAGATTCGTTTGGCAGTGTCTTCGTCAGCCAGCCGGGACGGTTCCGGCAACGGCAGCAACCGTTCAAAGGAAGCCAGCAACCGCCGGAAGTTGTCGTCGAATTGCCACCGATGCAACACCACCGCTGGAAACCGGTTGACGATTTGTGGGTCGGAACTGATGGCATTCATCGCTTCCTGCGTTCCGACCAGCACAATCACAATTTGGAGGTCATTGGTCAGGTTTTTCAACGTGACCAGAAACTGCCGCTGTTTGCTGACGGTGCCCACCAGGATATTGTGAATCTCGTCGATGACCAGCATTTTGACCCGGATGCGCCGCATGATCTGAATGACCTGGGCGCGTTTCTTGTCCACGTGGTCGTTGAGCTTGTACGGGGCAAACAACCGGTTCAGCAGGACATTCCAAAAGCGCCCGTCATCCGGCTCCTCCGGAGCCCGAATGATCAAAACCGGATGCTCGATGCTTTCACCATCGGTTGAGTCATAGGCGGGATGCAGCCGGCTGAACCGCTCGACCAGGGTCGTTTTTCCATTGTTGGTCTCACCAGCGAGCAGCATTCCGGGCATGCGGGGTTTCGGCGGATACCGGAGCAGTTCCCCCATGTGTTTCAGGATTTCGGCAGCCCGCGGATAGCCAATCCACCGGGCCAGCCGAATAAACTCCTTGCGCTCCTCCGGTGATTTGTCCAACTGGCTGCTGGTTTCTTCCGAGAGATGTTCGGCTTGGCTGTTCATAGGCTGTTTTCAATCCGCTCCCGCTGAAAAGGGTCGGGTGCTTCACAACTTGATGATTTCCGTCTCCTCAAAGGGGAGAATTTCGGTGGCAGGACGGTCCGCCTCCGGTTCCGGCACTTCTTTTATCAGGGATGTTCCGGAAGACCGGGGCTGGTCCGCCGCCCGGTGGTTCTCCCGGCGTTGACGCTCCCGGCGGGTCTTTTTGGTTTCCCGCACCGCCTGTTCTTCAATCGCCCGCATCCGGTTGAGCGTCTCAAAAATGGCCGCCTCGTCAACGCCGGCACGTCCTTCTTCCTTGAGGCGTCGCATGACAGCGCGCAACTCCCACAGACTCATCGGCGGACGGGTTATGTCACGGTAGGGAATTTCAGAATAGAGGCTCAGTTCCGGGTCGTAAAACCAGACCCGGCTGATGTCCCGCGGGTCCCGCCGGAAGATGAATTTGCGTTTGAGGTTTTGGTTTTCCGGGTCCGGAGCACCGACCCAATGGCGTAACACGTCCGCGAAGTAATGGATTTCATCCACCACCACACCGGTGGGCTGAATCGTGCGCTCGACAAACGGCATGAAGTCCAGATACAGACGGTGCTCATCAGCCTCGCGCGGGTGGTAACCGGTTCCAGGTTTCCTTTCGGAGCCAAGCACACCCCGCTCGTATTGGATCAAAGGGCTGACCAGCAGTTCCGAGTGAACTTCCTGATGGTAGACCCCGACAATGAGATTGGTCAGCCAGACTTCAAATTCGGAAAGGGTGAGCGCTGCCTGTTTCTCAGCATCGTATTCCCCACGTTCCGCCGGATTTGAAAACGTCGTTCCCGGCAAATCATGAATCCGTCCGGCAAAGGTTCCCAAAAGCCGTTCAATATGTCCCCCATAATGCGGCGTCGCCACCGGACGCCACTCAATATGAATGCCGTATTGCTCGCAGGCCCGTTGCAGCATGCGCCCGCGAAACTCCTTGGCGTTGTCCAGGTGGATCGTCCGGGGCCGTCCCCAGCAGGGCCAGGAAAGTTCCATCTCAAGCTTGGCCAGCCACTGGTCTTTGGGCAAAATTGAGCGGGCGATGCAGAGCCCGGCGGAAAGCGCTCCGGGCGGGTCGAGCGAGACATAAAACCCCAGCACCATTCGGGAAAACACATCAATCGCCATGGTAATCCACGGGCGACCGATAGGCAGGCGACTCAGATTGTCCACCAGTATCAAATCCACCGGCGTGTGGTCGATCTGAACAATTTCCAGCGGATAATGTGCCTCGTGCGAGCCTTCCAACGCCCGAAAACGCTGTTGTGCCTCACGCTTTTTTCCCCGCCTGGTTAATGTCTGGGCCAGGGACAGCGCCTTGATCCGGTTGCGGACCGTATTCGGATGAGGTGATTCAATCCCTGCCAGGCGACACCGGCGCAGGACTTCTTCAGCCGCCCGCGTCACCTTCGGTTTCCGTGCCGTCAAATAGTACTCCTCAATGGTTGCCTGAATCAGGGCTTCCACTGCCTCGTTCAGCCGGGATTTTCCCCGCCCGCCAGGACTTGACATCGGCAACAAAGCCGACATCCGTCCGGTTTCCTGGTAAACGGAAAGCCACCGATACACGGTGGCGATGCCGACACCGTTTGTTCGTGCCTGCATCAGTGCCTGTTGACGAATTTTTCCTGGATTCTCGATCAATGGTTTGATGATCTCATACCGGCGTTCCGCTTCCCTCCAGGCTTCGTCCGGAATCACCATGAGATCAGGCTGCGGTTGGGACAAGGGTTCCGATCCATCCGATCCACCAGTTTCAGGGTTCACCGGTTGCCGCAAATCACGGATCCGCAACGGTTGGTGCGGACCACCAATTTCGGGTCTGGCCAGTACCTGTTCCAGGTCAAGTCGATGCGTGACGAGATAGCGCCGTCCCTCAAATTCAACTACGGCCCCCGGATTCACCTCAATCCTGTTCATTACATCCCCGCATCAAGGATACTGGTCATTCTCAGCGGCTGGTTCAAATCCGTTTGGATCAGCCCCACTGCCAGTAAATGCCAGATGACCGGCAAAAGTTCCGCCTGTCTGGTTCGTGATTCCGCCAGTCGGTCAAGCACCCGCTCAATCCCGGCAGTCCCGGTTATTTCACATTGCTGGATTGTTTTTGAAACCATTTGCAGTTGCTCCGGAGCGAATTCCAGGTTCCGGTACGGGAGCAGAAATTTGACATTATTAAGGCGGATACCCCGGATTTTTCGCTCGGTCACGATGCGGAAACGCCACCCTTCTTTGATCGCATATTGCTGCGCAGCCCGGAATTTCGGACAAAATTCTCCTCGATTTTCCTTCAGGTCCTTGAGGTACTTGATTTCGCACAGTTCGGACGGCTGATTTCCCGCATATGAAACCAAAACGTCAGGTGTATACCGCCGAAGGATTCCGGACGGGCCGGTATAGAAAATGGTGACAGGTTGTTCCTCAAAAGAAACGACCGCCGGATCGAATTCAAGCAGGAACAGGAAATCACGTTCAAGCCCTGACTCGAATCCCGTCAAGCGGGTATTTTTCGTGCTGGCGAACCGCCCGGTCAGGCTGCGATAGCTCTTGGGGATGTGACTTTAAGCATAACTTTGCAGTTTTTTAAGGATAATTTTGCAGTGATTTGCAACAGTTGCAGATACTTCAATAATGATTCTCTGCTTGTTTTTAACCATATCTTTGCAGTAAGCCCCATTTTTAAGGATAATCTTGCAGTAAGCCCCATTGTCAATGCAGGAGGTTCCGGATGCTCAGTAGTCAGGAGTTCTACATTTGGTGTCAGCATCTTGGACTCACAAAAGAAGTCAGTGAAGCGATTGATTTCATTCGTTCCTCCCCGCCTGCCCGCCGGGTGAGCAGTAAAAAAGGCAACGTCAGCGGGGCATATCCTTCAAGGAAAATGGGAAGGACGATTCAGTTTGAAAGCCATAAGAACGAGCTGGCCGCTATTTTGGAATATGAATACGATCCTGACGTTTTAGAGTATTTTGATCAACCCGCTCCGCCCATTAAACTCCGCTATCAGACAAAGAATGGCAAGGAAATCAGTGTTGTGCATACCCCGGATTTCTTCGTCCTCCGAAAGCAATCAGCCGGATGGATTGAATGCAAAACCGAAGATGACCTCCTCCAACTCACCGAAAGACAGCCAAAGCGATACCTCCGCAAAAAAGATGGGAGTTGGAGTTGTCCGCCTGGGGAGCTTTATTCCACTGAATTGGGCTTGACGTATGATCTGCGGTCATCAGCCGTCAATAACATATTTTATCTGCGCAACATTGAGTTTTTGGAGGATTATCTGCGTACGGAGACTCCCTTGGTTTTACCCGAAGCCCAGCGGCAGATTCGGTCATTTGTCCAGACCAATCCAGGCATTTCTTTGGAGCAACTGTTACAGAGCGATCAAGGTATTACACCGGATCAAGCCTTTAGCCTGATCGCAACGCAGGAATTATGGGTGGACCTGCACGGTGTCCTGTTGACAGACCCGAAGAAGACACAAGTGTACAGCGATAGGGCCAGTGCCCAGGAAGGCCGGGATTCCCTCCCGACAACCAGTCATTGGTTTGTTCCGGAAACAGGTCAAAGCATCATCTGGGATGGCGTTCCCTGGATGGTTGGAAATGTCGGAGCCAGCACGATTACGTTGCTGGGAAAGGAGTCTGCCTGTGTCAATCTGACAACTGAGGTGTTTCACGAACTGGCCCGCCTGGGACTTATCCGATCCCGACCAGAATCTCAGGATACCCTTCTCACCAGTGAACAGCCGTCAATCCTGGAAGCGGCTGATCCTGAGAGTTTGCGAGAGGCCAACCGCCGTTACGCCATCATTTCCGCTTATTTGAACGGCGATCCAATCAACTCGGAACAGCAGTCGGCGAGAGCGGTTTATTATTGGCTGGCAAAATATCGCCAGGCGGAAAAACAATCCGGCGATGGGTATCTGGGACTGATTCCCCGCTCATGGCAAAAGGGAAACCGCCACCCGAAACTCTCAGAAAACATCAAGGCTTTGATGGTGGAGGTGATTGAAAGCCAATATGAAAACCTGAAACAACGACGCATGTCTGAAGTGTACGGAGCCCTCAGACGGGAATGCGAGCTGCGTGGATGGGTTCCGCCCAGTTACGTGACGTTTACTTTCGCGGTCAAAAACCGTCCTCGGCATCAGCAAATGGTCAAACGGCAGGGAGTTCGAGCGGCATATCCCGAAGAGGCATTCTTTTTTGAGTTAGAGCTGAGCACTCCCCGGCATGGCGATCATCCGTTCCATATATGCCATCTTGACCATACCTTGCTGGATGTCGAACTGGTCTGCTCCGTGACTGGGCAAAACCTTGGACGTCCCTGGTTCAGCCTCCTGACGGATGCGTTTTCCCGTCGGATTCTCGCCGTTTTTATCAGCTTTGACCCACCAAGTTACCGATCTTGCATGATGACTCTGCGTGAATGTGTGCATAGAAATGGTCGGCTCCCTCAAATCCTGGTGGTTGATGGAGGGAAAGAATTTGAGAGTGTGTACTTTGAAACCCTGCTGGCCCGGTATGAATGCACCAAAAAAACCAGACCGGGAGCAAAACCCCGGTTCGGTTCGGTCATTGAAAGATTGTTTGGCACCACCAACACACAATTGATTCACAACCTGACCGGAAACACACAGATCACCAAAAACGTCCGCCAGATCACCAAATCGGTGAATCCCAAAAATCTGGCTATCTGGACGCTCGGAAGATTGTATGAGCGATTGTGCGAGTGGGCGTATGAAGTTTACGACACGGTTGAACATCCGGCGTTTGGTCAGTCCCCGCGCGATGTTTTTACCAATGGCTTGTCCCAATTCGGCCAGCGCCGCCATCGTTCCATTGAAAATTACTCTGAATTTCGGATCTTGACGCTCCCCACGACATCCAAAGGAACCGCCCGTGTCTCACCCGGAAAAGGGGTCAAAGTCAATCATATTTATTACTGGAACAACGCTTTCCGCAACCCGGCGATTGAACAGACAGCGGTACCGGTAAGGTATGACCCGTATGATGCCGGGACTGCTTATGCCTATGTGGGGAATCGTTGGGTGAGTTGCTTTTCCGAACATTACACCTCATTTCACGGAAGATCAGAAAAAGAAATGATGCTCTTGAGTGGCGAACTTCGCCAAAGACAACAAAACCACCGCCGAAAGTTCAAGCTGACCGCCCGAAAATTAGCGGATTTCCTGGCTAGGGTTGAAACGGATGAGCTTCTTTTGTCACAGCAACTGAAAGACAAAGCAGCCCAATCCGTGTTTCGGCTCATAGAAGGCGGTTACGCTCCAACCAACGCTGATACAGTCACTCCGGCTCCAGGAAATGAGTCGGCCAACCCTGAAGCAGAAACTATCAACTACGATAAATTTGAAATGTATGAGGAGTTTTAGGCGTGACTGAACCGGGCTTTTCCCCTGAACTGCTTGAGAAATCCCCCGCTGAACGACTTGAATACTTCAGGGCGTATACGATTGCTCACCCAATCCTCAAAGAAGTTTACACCAAGCTCATTCAGGTCATTCAAGAACCGGCTGGAGTGGCGCTGGTTTTCATTTATGGCCCAACTGGAGTTGGAAAAACGACCTTACGCCTGCGCGTGGAAAAGCACTTCAAAGAGGAGTTCGGTTCAGGTTTGGATCAGAAATCAGGGCGGATTCCGATTGCAGGTATTGAAGCCATTGCCCCGGACTCGGGAAATTTCAGTTGGAAAGATTATTACAAACGCACCCTGCTGGCTTTGGAAGAACCGCTGGTTGATTACAAGATTGACTATGGAGCCCGTAAGGTTTCTCGCGATGGAGAAGGACGGTTGCGGATTGATCAAAGGATCGTCAGTCCCGACCTCCGCTATGCGCTGGAAAATGCTCTCCGGTATCGGCAACCGGCGGCTTTACTGATTGATGAAGCCCAACACGTAACCAAAATTGCCAGTGGCCGGAAACTGCAGGATCAAATGGATGCCCTTAAATCCTTGGCGAATGAATCCGGAACCATTCAGGTTTTACTTGGCACCTATGAACTCCTTGCCTGCCGCAATCTGAGCGCCCAACTCAGTCGGCGGAGCAGAGATATTCATTTTAGACGATACTCAACCAACCTCCCTGACGATGTGCAAGTTTTTCAAAATATAATCTTTGCGTTTCAACGCCATTTACCCGTGGAGCAAGAGCCTGATTTGCTGACGCGTTGGAAGTACTTCTACGAGCGGTCACTGGGTTGTGTCGGCATTTTGAAAGACTGGTTGACACGAACCTTAGCGGTTGCTTTGGATGAAGCGTCAACCTCAATCACACAATACCATCTGGAAAGCCAGGCTTTGCCACTGGCTCAGTGCAAGAAAATCGCTCGGGAAATCATGGAAGGGGAAGCTGAACTGACTGAAACACCTCAAGATCATCGGGAGTTGTGCGCACTTTTGGGACTGCCTTTAGTTTCAGAGGAAAGAAACGATCAGAGGAATCAGCCGGGCGTTGCGTCTGTTGAGCCGGGATCAAAAACCATTCGGAAGAAGTCCCAACCAATCCGACGCAATCCGAAACGCGATAAAGTTGGAAATTGAAATTCATGCCTGACATTTCATTGGCACATTATGAAACGTGGGACTTGCGTCAACCGGCCTGCGACCGGCCAACCCGATTGTACAGCCTGGAACCCATCGGGATTGGCACCCGTTTGACGGAAAGTCTCGTCAGTTACCTCATGCGCCTGGCAGCAGCACACTGCGTCTCAGTTGGAAACCTCTTCCATAAGGAAATTGAGCCGGTCATTGGAAAAAAAAGTCAAATCGGTTACGTCGCACGGTCAGCCATGAATGGTGTCGGAATCGTTGCTGCAGATATGGTTCATGCCCTGGAGCACCTGACCGGTCAGACCGAACTTCGGTATTTGACCTTCATTCCCTGGGCGGAAGTTTTCCCGCGCAACTTCCTTCTCCGTCGCAAGAAAGCCTGGTGTCCCCAATGCTTCACTGGGTGGCAGGAAACCGGCGTGTTCCATGAACCTCTTTTGTGGTCAGTCGATGTGGTTATGGTTTGTCCCACTCACGCCTGTGCTTTGGAGGTTGTCTGTCCACATTGCCGGAAAGAGCAACCTGCTATCGGTCATGCAGCCAGACCTGCTTTCTGTGCAAGGTGTTATCAATGGCTTGGCTGTATGTCGGAAACCCCCGCCGGTGAAGATCAAGAGCGTTTGACCAAAGAATTAAGTGGGCAGTTATGGATTGCAACGGCAGTTGACGAATTGATTACCGCGTCTCCAAAAGTAAACCTCCCACGCACGATCATAGCCGACTTTGTTATGTCTTGCCTGAACCAATTAGTGGGCGGTGATGTGGTCAGGTTTGCCCACATGCTTCAAATATATCCAGCGACGGTCGATGCCTGGATCCAGGGAAGATCGCGTCCACACCTCTCAACACTTCTTTCCATAGGTAGTCTTGCCGGGGTGACATTGCTTGATTTTTTGAATGGCAAGACAGTGATAAACACAGATCAGCTTCTCAAACCTGACCCAGTGCCTCGCCGCCAAACCAAACGGCAAAATTTTGCCAGGGTGAATGTTGACCAACTCCGCCGAATGCTGCAAAGCGCCCTGCGTACATCTCCCCCAACTTCATTAAATGCTGTTATTAAACAAACCGGATACAGCACAAAGTCTGTTTACCAACATTGCCCTCATCTGTGTCAGGCGATTGCCACCAGATTTCAAGAATATAAGAAGAGCCAAGCTATTTTGAGGCAAGAACAGGGGCTTCGGGAAATCCAAGTTGTCGCCACTGAGCTTCATAAACAAGGAATCTACCCGGCGACTCATAAAGTACGTGATTTGATGATGTATCCATCCTGCCTCAACACCCAAGAGGGGGTTGCCAAGCTCAATCAAATGCAGCAAGAACTGGGTTGGACCAAAACTGAAAAATCTTTCAAATCAGATGGTTTACTGGTCAAAGAGAGAACGACGGAAAGGAACCCCATCCCGGTCCTAACCAAGTATACACTGGCTGGGGCGGGAACCATTGGGCAGGTAGCCGTTGCCTCAGTCTTACGGCTTGTTTGCCCCAAAACCGGCTCAAAAGGCACCGGGTTTGTACACAAAAATGGATGGGTTTTGACGGATCATCAAGTCATTGAGGGATATGCGGCCAACGAAATCATTGGATACACAGCATCCGGTTATAGGGTCATGTTTGACCAAGTGATTGGTGAAACAGCCATTGGTCTGGCGGCTTTGAAGCCGAAGCAACCCTTATCCGGAGGTCTTAAACTTGACCTGACACAACCACCTGATGTTGGAAGTGCCTTGATAACTTGGGGATTCCCGCTTGGATACAATGGTCCTTTCCCACTGTTATCCGTGGGTTATTTGGCAGGATTTCATGAATCAACCCTGGACCAGTCACCACGTTTGGTGGTCAATGGGGCATTCAACCCTGGCAATTCAGGCGGCCCGCTCTTTAGAGTCAACGATGATCAAGTGATTGGTATTGTGGTCGGCAAACCTCCATCAATGGCACAATTTCATCACGATGCAATTCGGACTTTGGCTTCCAGCTTATTGGGGGTTGCGAGTGCCCCAACATTGCCGGACGAACTTTCCAAACGGTTTGTAGAGTCACAAATCGTGTCGGAGTTACTGGCATACTTCCATGATTTGACACAATTGATGATTGGGGAGGCCATCAGTTCAAGACTTGTTCGTGACTTTTTAGAATCAATCGGGTTGGAGAACAACGATTAATCTAACCCTGCCCCCTTCAACTTTCTGCCAGTAGTTCGGTTTACTGCAAGATTATCCTTAAAAACTGCAAAGTTATGGTTAAAGTGACAGGGGATTTTGCGGACAGGCATAATTTGCTATCACTGTCTTTTGTAAAAAACAAAGTCACTATCACTGTCTTTTGTAATATTATCATCGTCTTTTTGGTGGTTTCCCTGAATGTTTGTCCATTTTTGACCTGAATCTTTGTCTTTTGACCTGAATTTGTGGTACATCCCGTTCAAGCTTATGGGTTTGTGGTTCGGAGACAGGTTCAAGGTGTTTTAGACGAAGTCATTCAGACGAAATCGTTTTTCCCTTGCTTGAGAGCCACGAATCTCAAAAGGGGGTGTTCAGTGGAACCACCTGCTGCTCCATCCAAATCACGCCAGGGCACGCCGGGACTGGATATTTTTAAAATCGCAGGACGGTCAATCTCCGGCTTCCTTCCCAGTTTCAAAACAGGCAGTGCATATCTGGCTCGCCAACCGTTCACCTCCCAACTGGAAGAACGCCTTGCGCTGTATTTGGAATACCATCCACATGTGCGCTCGTACCAGCGTGGAGATGCCAGCGCAGATTTTGCCCGTGCGCGGCATTTGCATACCCCGCTGGGAACCCCTTACCCCATCACATATCTCTATGAGGGGAAAGCCCACAACTATCTGCCGGATTTCGTCGGAACCCTCTGTGATGGCGGTCTGCTCATTGCTGAAGCCGGTCGGGAAGCCGAGAAACAAAAAGGGCAGGCCCTCGCGAAAGCCGAAGCCGCCCGGTGTGTGGCCCATCTCAACCGTGGAATGTACTGGATCGGCACCGAAACGAATCTTACATTTCGGCGGCACTACAATTTGCTGTATTTACATGCTCGGCGGCAGTCTTTTGCAACCTGCCAGGAAATTACGGCTACCTTGCTGGCTCATTGGCCCTGGGGCGAGATGTGCAGCATCAACGAATTGGTAGGAAAGTTTGGGAGACAATGGTCACCGCAGGAAGTGGAAGCAGCCGTTTGGAAACTGGCAGCGGAAGCGGCAGCCACAGGCCACTTGTTGGTTGACCTCACGGAAGTGGAACTTTCCCGGACCACTCCCTTGACTTTGCTGGACCCAAACCTGCCTCCTATATTGCCTGATCCGTTACCCGAAGGGCTTGAACCGGTGGAAGCAAGTGACCCGCCAGTGCTTGCAACGGCGGAAGGCCCGGACTTGCCACTCCAAACTCAAGGAATCATTCCTGGTCCCACCTTTGATGCCTCCACCTTGGAAAATCAGGATCAGCGTACCCGTTTTCATCGTAATTTGGCGGCGGTGACGGCGCGGCTTTCCGGGGAAACACGCCAACAGGTGGCGAGAACCTATGGAATCCATCCGTTTACGTTGGCCCGCTTGGAGGAGCGCGTTCAACAGTACGGGCAAATCGCTTGTGTTCCGCATGCCACCTACCAACGGGATCACCAGTTCCATCCCGCGTTTGAAGCTTTGTTGCGTAAACTCTATACCCATCCTATCCGCCCAACGATCATGGCGGTCTATGAAGATGTAAAGCTGCAACAACTAGCTGAGAAACTGAGCACCGAGGAACAGCGACTGGTCAAAACCCCAAGTTACAAGCAGGTGAGGAGCTTTCTCAAAAGGATTGAACAGGAAGAGCCTGTGCGCCAAGCCCGTTCCGGTGTGAAACATCCTGCTGCCTCACATCTTTCGCCATCGTCCTTTGTGCTTTCCATTCCTTATCCGGCGTCTTTGTGCCAAGTGGACGAACATACGATGGATCTGCTGGTCGTGACGGCTGAGGGAATTGCACTCACCCGCCAAGTTCATGCTGCGGTGCTGATTTGTGTGAAAACAGCGGCAATTCTGGGGGCGGTTTTGGCACTGGACGCACTCCGCGAGGAGGATTACATGCGTTTGGTGAAAATGGCGCTGGAACCAAAGGATCGCCTGACTCTGCTCCACGAGTGCCAACATTCCTGGCCGTGCTCCGGCAAACCAATGGTGATTTTTCACGACCGGGGAAAAATCTTTACTTCCGAACGAGCCACGCAAGTTCTGGTTGAACGACTTGGCATCACCACCGAACAAGCCCCTCCCTATACTCCCTCGGTGAAAGGGACCGTGGAGGCGTTGTTTACCTGGACGACAAGAAAATTGGAACACCGCCTCCCCGGAACCACCAAAGCCAATGTGGCTGAACGGGGGCTTTATGACAGTGTGGGAGAGGCAGAAAAAGCGGGAATCACGCTTGACCTGCTGGAAAAGCTCTTTATCCAAGCCATTGTTGATGGATACATGCAGGAATGGGACAGCTTGCGACGGGCCAAACGAATCGCGCTTTGGGAAGGGAGCGTCCGGGAAAAAGGTGTTTCCCGTTGGATGGGAGCGCCGGACGATTTAAAACTCCTGTTGATGAAAGCGGTCAACCGCAAGAATCCAAGCACCGGGCGGTATGCAATTACACATGGCACCCTTTCGTTTCTCGGGCGGCGCTACGTCAGTCCCGGTTTGCTTGATCGACTGCGGGGCCGGGAAATTGAAATTTACTACGACCGCCGGGACATTTCGGTCATTTATCTGTTCCTGGGTGGGGTTTTGGTGGGTGAAGCCTACTGTGCCGAACTGATGGGGCGGCGGGTGAGCGTGTGGGAGGCACAGGCGGCCAGCCGGGTTGACACCACTCAGGCGAAACAGGCCGCCTCCGAAAGCTTGGCGGTGCGCCAACGCATCCAACAAGTTGCCGCCAATTCTCGGAAAAAGCTGGTGCAGGACGCTAGGCAAATGGAACAACAACGGCAATTGGACCGTCAGCGCAGTGAGATTCATCCTCCCCAGGTGCTTGAAAAACTTGCCCGCATGCAAACACCGTCACCAGAGCAACTCCGTCTCCCCAAAGCCGAGCCTGACCCTGAACTGGAAGGCCCCATTCACAAGCTGGCCATTCGTGAACGAGACAAGGAGAACCCTTGATGCAAGCCCCTTTCCCTGTCTTTGCTGGATTTATTGAAACCGGCTTTGAGCAGCGGTTTCAAGGGATTTTACGCCGTGCGTGGCACCAACGCAGTTGGCATGTCATTGTCGCCGAGCCGGGAAGTGGCAAAAGCATGGGCATCTGCGACTTCGTTGCCGCCAGTCGCCGCGAGCAGTCTCCCGTCGGTGGGCGGCATTTTCCGATTCTGGCCGTGACGGCTCCCAAAAATGACCCAAAAGAACAAGGGCTTGGCAATTACATCATGGTTGCCATGAACCTTCCCATCACAGGGCGCTGGAGCGAGAAAAAGTGTGCCTTGCTGCAACTGCTCAAAATTTATGGGGTCGAGTGCCTCATTATTGATGATGCCCATGACCTGTCGATGCAACATCTCATCCTGCTCAAGGAGATTACCGATCAATTACGGCTGCCGCCCTTCGACCGCCCACTGGGTCTCTGTCTGGTGACCGCTGGACGCGGTGCGGCCATGCCCTTAAAAGACATTTTTGACCAACCGGAAACCATGTGGATGCAATTTCGCCGGAGACTTGACCGGGTCCAACCTTATTGTCGCATTGCCAACCATACTCAAGAGGAAGTGCGCGACATTCTGGGAGCTTTGGAAAGTGTGTATCAGCCTTATTTTTCGGCCCTCAATCTGCGACAATGGACTGGAACCTTGTATTCCTGGTTGACCCATCCGCTCCTAGATCCGCAAAGAACCGGCAGAGCGAATATGGATAACCTGGTGAAGTTGGTCACGACGGCACTTGAGTGGACCTATGCCCAAGGGGAAGCGGATGTAACCGCCCAGACTTTGGAGGCAGCTTCACAACTGCTTCTGCTTCAACGTGAGAGCGTGCAGGTTATTGATGCTCCGGGTGCTCACCCTTCAACCCAGGAAAACCTGTCAACTCAGCCTCCTGTGCCCCGCACCAGAAGGAGAGGCAGTTCAACCTTGAAATGATTCCAGGTCTTGTGGATTTCAAGCAAACATTCAGGTCAAAAAATTGACCTGAATGTTTGCTCAACCAAGATTTGGAATTTCTTTGAAAAACCGGGATTCCCCCTTTAATAATGCAGGTTTGCTGGGGGATGGGGTGAGCACAAATTGGGGTCAAAAATGGACAAACATTCAGGGAAACTACCATTATCATCGTCTTTTATAAAAAGCAGGGAGTTTTACGCTATTTTTTATCATTGTCTTTTGTAATCCACAGTGGCTGACCGGCTTGAGCGGCTTCACCCGTCAGCCGGACTTCCGGTTTGGTAGCGGCGAATCCGAAATCCGGAGTGGCGGGATGGGTGCCGCTACCGGTTTGGGGCGTGGCGCGAGCTTGAGCCAGCCGAACATGACCAGCCCCATTCCGGCCACCAGCGCCATGCCGCTGACCGTCAGCATCATCAACACATCCCGCACCATTTTCCCCGTCAGGGAATCCAAAAACTGCCATTTGTGCAGGCGGGTAAAAGTGAAGTTTTCGAATGAACGTCCCCCGTCGGAAAACCGGGCGGCCAAAACCCCGGTTACCGGGTCCACATAGAGGCGCGGGTTGCGGTCCGCGCGATATTGAACCTTCACCACCGGCAGGCGTTTGTTGATGAAGCCATACTCGGCGTCAAACTGGGTTTGCAGCGAGGTGGAGACAATCCGGCTGGGGGCCAGTCCGCTAAACCCGGTTGCCAATTGGATGGGATACTGTGCGGCGGCTCCCGGCACCAATGCGCCGGTTTCCGGGTCAAAACAATAAACCGACTGGTCCATCCCGGTCACCCGATACAGCCAGCGCCCCTCCATTTGAACCAGATTCAGACTGACAACCCCCGGTGCCAGCCGGGTGTCGTGCAGAATCCGGTCTGGTGAAGTGCGGAGCGCCGTGACGGGAAGCGGAACCGCGCTCCGCTCCGTCGGGTCGGTTGCAGCGTCAGCCGGCTTTTCAAAAGCGTGCAATCCACCACTGAAGGAAAAGAGCATCATGACAACCGAAACGGCCAGCCCCAAAATCCGGTGGTAGCGTTTGAGGCGGTTGCGGCCATGATTCCGGGCCGGAATGGTGCGCAGCCGTTTCCAGAGCAACCCATACACCACCAGTCCGCTCACTGCCACCGCCAGGGTCAGCCCAGACAGGAACACGAGGGCGGCGACCCGCAGCCGGGTGCCCGCTCCCAGGAATTCCCAGTTGTGAAACATCCCGAAAGTCCACGACAGCCGCCGTTTGAGCCGATGTTCCAGGGTGGAAATGCGGCTGCCTTCCGGGTCCACATACACCGCCATGCCATCCGGTCGGTCAAAAACCACCTTGTAAACCGGCAGGAGCCGATTGATGCTGCGGTAGTCCCGGTCAAACTCGGTAAGGCGCACCACCTCCGAGACGGGTGCCTGGAACTCGCCAAGACAGGTCCGCGCCAGAAAAACGGCATATTTCTGGTCCCCGTCGGGCAGCCGGGTGCCGTCCGCCGGGTTGAAATAGAGGAAAGGAAGACCCTCTTTCCATTTGACCTGGAGAAAAGGCTGTTCCGCGATGAAAACCATCTGGCCGCCTTCAATTTCATTGATGCCCTGCCGGTTGAGGATTTCCGCCGGGGACAGGCCAAACCCGCCCGGCTCCAGCCGCTGGGCTTTCGGAGCCATCAACCTGGGCCGGGGTTGGGTCCAGGACATGACCGGATGCAGAAAACCGCTCACACACCAGACCAGAACGGCCAGACAGGAAACCGCTCCGAGCCACCGATGGAGCACATACCATTGTTTCTTCATCGCTTGTTCCTTTGGGGAAAAAAGCCGGGCGACCACGAAGTCGCCCCGGCCTGGTTAAAACACTATCCGAACCGCAATTTGGGCCCGCCGGGGATCGGAGGCCGCCGTGTGGCGTCCGAACGTGGGTGACCCCAGCACATTGTCCACCGCGCTGAAATTGGTCAGGTTGAAGGCGTTATAGAGTTCTCCCCGAACCTGGAAGGTCAATCCCTCATGAATCGGGAAATCCTTGGCCAGCGAAAAATTCCAGTCATAGAAAGCCGCGCCCCGCTCCGAATTGCGGCCCAGGGTGCCGATCTTTCCGGCGACCGGCCGGAGTTGGTCCGGCGTTATCCCCGGAGCCAACCGGATGGGAATGAAGGCCCCGGAATTCCGGACCAATGTTCCGGGCCGGTCGTTAATCCGGTTGTTGTTGGTTCCGGTCGGATTGAACGTGTTGCTGAAGAGCGAGTACGGTCGCCCTGACTGCATGGTGACGAGGCTGGTCAGACTCCAGCCGTTCAGCCAGCGGTTTGACCCGAACCGGGGCACACGCCAGATGCCGGTCAGCGTCAGAATCTGCGGCAGGTCAAAATCCGAAACCGCCCGGTCTGCCGCCAGGCTGGTTTCATCAACCGGCAGGACGTTGCGGGCAATATTGGTGTTGGAACTCGCAATATCGGACACATCATCGAGGAATTTGGAAAACGTGTAGGCTGCCCGCAGGTGCAGCCCTTCCGTAAACCGTTGCGACCAGGAAACCTGCAAGGCGTGGTAACTTGAATTGGCTGAGGTTTCCAGCAGGTTGACCACTCCCAAAGCGGGGTCGGGACGTTGCGCCTGGGGCAGATTTTCGCCGCCGTTGGTGCGGCGGGTGCGTGACAGCTTGCGCCCGAAGGTTCCCACATAGGCTACCGAAAGCACCGAATTCGGGCTGAACAGTTCCCGTTCCAGGGTCAAGTTGACGTGTTGTGCATAGGGTGTGCTGGTTTCCGGGTTGGGAATCACCAACCCGCTCGGAATGCCCGCCTGGGCATTTCCCAGCAGGTTGGGGAACTGAGGCCGAAAGGCGGTGAAATTTTGCAACAGCGGCGGATTGAACCGCGTCAATCCCAGAAAGGTCATCTCCACGACGTTGAAATACACCCCATACCCCGCCCGCAACACCGATTTGGGACTGAACTGCCAGGCGACCCCCAGCCGGGGGGCAAGATTGTTGAAATCGGTGGGAAGCAGATATTTTCCGGGCAGCCGGTTGGCGGCTTCGCGCGGAGCCGTGTTGATTTCATACCGGACCCCCAGGCTGAACGTCAGATTGGCCGCCGGTTTCCAATCGTCCTGGGCATAGGAATGCCATTCCGAACGGCGCAGGCCAATCAGCGGGTTGCCCTGGTTCCGAACGTAGGACAAGGGTTTTCCCGCCAGAAAATCCGTCACATTGAGGAAAGTCAGTTGTCCGCGCAGGCTGTTGTCAAGGTTGCCTCCGTTGACATGCACCCGCCGGAACGATGTGCCGAATTTGAACTGGTGCCGCCCCCTGGTCCAGGACAGGTCGTTGCTCGCCTGGAAGTTGTTCTGAAAGTTGGCCTGATTGAGAAAGGAGGGAATTCCCACGGTGCTCAAACCCGGCACCACCAGCAATCCGATTTCCCCATTGACCTGTGGGTTTCCCAAAAAAAGGGAGTTGGCGGAAGGCTGGTCCACCGCCTTGGTCCGATTGAACCCAAGCCGTGCCTCATTGAGCAGGCCGGTAGCCAGTACGGCGCTGTGTTGCAGGGTTCCGCTCAGGTTCTGGCGCACGCCGCTGACCACGCTGCCCAAAATCCCCCCGGCCCCCAGGGTATCGCTGTCGGATTTGGTGTCATTGAAGCGGACCATCAGTGTCTGGGTAAGTTTGCAGTGTTTTGGCGTGATTTTCCAAATCGGGTTTGCGTAAGGTCTGTCCCCAATATTTTAAGTTGGGAGACCTCCAATGAACCGAAAATTAGTCCCGGATTTGCCGCAGGTGCGGGCTC
>JAIBAN010000077.1 GCA_019695185.1 Blastocatellia bacterium
CTATTCGAAAACCCTGAACCCTGAACCCTGAACCCTGAACCCTGGACCCTGGACCCTGAACCCTGGACCCTGAACCCTGAACCCTGAACCCTGGCCCCTGGACCCTGGACCCTAAATTCACTGTCATTGAGCCAGCTTTTCTTTCCGGTTGTTTTCTCCAGTTACTTGGGCTATTTTACCGCCCGCAACCGTTCACCCCTCAGAGAGCAACAACAAAAATTCCTTCCGATTCACTCACGCCAACGGTTGCAGCAGTTTGTTGTTCCAAACCCTGTTGTCAGGTTCCTTGATTGGTTTTTTGAAGAGCTGCCCGGCAGTGAACGCCCGGCTTTTTCCCATTGAAATCAAACCACCCTGGCCGTTGTGTCAGCCCGTAGCGGTGTGCCATACGTCCGGGACTCCCCCCCTTTGGAGGAACATCATGGACCAGCCCGTTATCAGCAAAACCATCGGCCAGGTGACCGAACTCACCTGTATTGCTCCGATTATTCCCGGAAAAGCCGATGCCTTGCGCGAAGCCTTTACGCAAATTTCACTCAGTCCTGAAAATCCGCTCAAAAAAATCTCGACCATTCATTTTGCCCGCTGGGTCATTTTCGATAACGACACCCGTCTGCTCTTTACCAGCAATTTCGATGGCGGCTGGGAAGACTACTTGCGTGATTTTGCCACGCTGGATGCCGAAGGGCTTGATTTCATTTTCCAGTATTGTGTGGGCTATCCCGGTGCCCAGCCGTTTGAGCCGTTTATGGAATACGTGCGAACCCACCAGGTTGAAACCACCTTTTTTTATCCGGCTTACCCCAACGCCTCAGTCAAACAGATTTTCCTGGCCCTGGATTGGAAAGCCAAAACCGACAACTACATGCGGGAACTTCAGAAACCGCCCTCACCCAACGTAGGGCAGTAACCGACCGGTTGCAGACAACAGGTGGAGCGATTAAAGAAACGGCAGGTTTTCCTGAAGACGTGTGTCCGGCCAAGGTGAAAATAACCCAGGGCCAAAGCCCTGGGTTATTTTCACTGCCTCGGTACGTGTGAACATTTGTCGCCACGTGCTGCCGTCACCTGTTTTTTTCGCTCCATTTTTGGAAAGGAACAGTCATGGGACAGGAAACTACGGTTCAACTTGATTTGACTGACATTCAGGGAAATATCCTGCGCAGTTACTCGATGCCGTTTGCCCGATTCTTTTTTCTGGAGGTCATTGACCCCGAAAAATCGCGGGCGTCGCTCCAACATGTGATTTCTTTGGTCACAACGGCAGAAGCCTGGGATGAAAAACCGGCTTATACCTTCAACCTTGCCTTCAGCTATGCAGGGTTGGTCAAACTAGGGGCGGCGGCGGCCTCACTGGCGCTTTTTTCCTCGGCCTTTCGCAGCGGGATGAAAAGCCGGGCCACCGTCCTTGGTGACAATGCGGAGAGCGACCCTTCCAAATGGGAAGCAGGTCTGGCAGGCTCCAATCTGCACATCATGGTTGGGCTGTATTCCCAAACCGCTGAGGATCGTGCCTCCCAAAGCACCCAGTTGCGGGACCATATCGCGCAGGCTGGCGGCTCCCGGATTGTATATGAACAGGACGGCGAGGTGCAGACCGAAGGCCGCGAGCATTTTGGATTTGAAGACGGCATCAGCCAGCCCGCTGTCGAAGGCAGTGCAGCCGCTGTGTACCAGGGCGATGGTACCCCCCTGCCGGATGGAACCTGGGCTCCGGTCAAGGCCGGTGAATTTGTTTTTGGTTACCCGGACGAAGCCGGAAGCAAAGCCGACCCGACCAATTCCAACGACCTCCGTATCAACGGCAGCTATTGCGTGGTGCGCAAACTGGGGCAGAAAGTGGGTGCCTTTCGGGATTTTATCCAGCAGACGGCATCTCAGTATTACTGGGATACCTCAACCCAAACTCAGGAACTCATCGCGGCCAAGATGGTGGGACGCTGGCGGAGTGGTGCGCCGCTGCCGCTGGCTGCCCAGAAAGACGACCCCGCTTTGGGCAAAGACAACAGCCGGAACAATAACTTTCGCTTCAAGGATGACCCGGTGGGATACGGTTGTCCGCGCGGCTCGCACATCCGCCGCTGCAACCCACGGGATGCGCTCGACAACACCGCCACCGTGGTGCGCCGCCACCGGATGCTGCGGAGAGGAATTGCCTACGGGCCGCCGTTGCCTCCAGGGGCACCGGAAGACAACGTGGACCGGGGCCTGTTTTTTGTGGCGATGTGTGCCGACATCGAACGGCAGTTTGAATTTGTCCAGCAGCAGTGGGTCAACCGAGGGGATTTTGCCGACCTCGACATGGCGGAAAAGGATGCGATTATCGGCAACAACTCCAACAACGGACAGTATTCGATTCCTTCTGAAACCGGCATTCCCAAGATGCTCTTTGATTTGCCCCGCTTTGTCGTGACCCGTGGCGGCGAATATTTTTTCCTGCCGGGCATCAAGGCGCTGAAGCGAATTGCCGGAACAGCATAATTGAGAATTGAGAATTGAGAATTGAGAATTTGGTTTCTTACCTTCCGATGAACAAACCTCTTGTGTTTTCAGACATAACTTACACTCCAATCGGTTTTTAATTCTCAATTCTCGATTCTCAATACAAAAGACGGAAACTCAAAAAGGAAAGGTACCTCATGGGATTTCTTGCAGAATACGACGCAATTGCCGCCCAAGGCGGCGACCCGGCAGCCATTGCCGGAGCACAAGCCACCCTCTTTAACACAATGCTGGATGCCGACCCCAAAGGATTGTTTGACGAACTCCGCGAACATCGCCCCAATCTGGCGGTGACGCCCAATATGGTGGTGGTGACCCGGTTTTCCGATGTGGAGGAAGTGATTTCACGGGACGAATGTTTTTCCGTGCAGCTCTATATCCCCAAAATGAACCGTCTGTCCGGTCCGTTTGTGCTGGCCATGGACAATACGCCTGATTACACGGCCTTCATTTCCATTTTGCGGCTGGCTTTCCGCCGGGATGATGCCCCCCGGTTGGTGACGTTGGCAGCACAACTGGCCGATGAACTGGTGCAGGAAGCCCTCCCCGCCGGCACACTGGACCTGGGCCGCATGGCACAACTCGCCCCGACCCGGCTGGTGGCTCAATATTACGGCGTACCCGGACCGGATGAACCGACCCTGCTCCGCTGGGCGGATGACATCTTTCAGGACGTGTTCCACAACACGGGCGACGACCCGGCGATTACAGACAAGGCCACGGTTGCCGGACAGCAGATGTGTGCCTTTCTGGACCAGCAGATTGCCGACCTCCGGGCCTCGTTTGCGAGTGGCGCACCGGCTCCGCAAACCGTCATCGGACGGTTGGTTCACATGCAAAACGACCCGTCCACCCATCTGGCCGACGACCAAATCCGAAGCCAGTTGATTGGCTCCATCACCGGAACGGTGGATACCACGGCACGGGCGGTGTTGGGAACGTTTCAGACCTTGTTTGAAATGCCCGAACAACTGGCTGCCGCGCAAAAAGCGGCGGCGGCCAACGACGATGCAACTTTGATGGCCATCATCTGGGAAGCCATGCGGTTTCACCCGCAAAACACGATTATTCCCCGGTTGTGCGTCAGCGCCTACACGGTGGCGCACGGTACCGACCGGGCCATCACCATTCAGCCGGGTACGCTCGTCATGGCGGCGAATTTCTCGGCCATGTTTGACCGGATTGAACTGGATGCGCCAGAGGAATTCCGCCCCAACCGGCCTTCGTCCAACTATATCCATTTCGGCTATGCCCAGCACCGCTGTCTGGGTGAATACATCGCCCAGGTGCAACTGCGTGAAACCGTCAAGCGGGTCCTGTTGCTCAAGGGTCTGCACAAGGTCACCTCGCCGGACGACCCCAAAGTGGCTTACGGCAACCTGCCCACAGCCATGTCTGTGACGTTTGAAGCCTAACACCATTTGCGATTTGCCATTTGCGATTTGCCATTTTTAACTTGGAACCAAACAGGTTTTTGAAATGGCAAATGGGCAATTGCAAATCGCAAATGCCAAAAAAGAAGGTCCGCCTATGTCCGAAACAGTTGCCGGTGATAGTTTTTCCCAACAGATGATGACGCTTTCCGCTCTGACTTACGTCAACGAAAACAAACCGCTGCCGGAAATCAAACCGGCTTTAGTGAGCCAGCTTGCCATCCCTGAATATGCCACGGGTGGGAACTGGTCATTGGTGTGGGGACCCTGCCAGAAAGACGAAACCATGTTTTTCTGCGTGCAGGAACGAACTGCCCCACAGCGCCTGGTCCTCTGCGTGCGGGGCACGGATTTAATGGATTTTGACAACTGGGTTGAGGATTTATGGGTGAGCCTGGTTGATTACCCAATGGCCGGGAAGCCCTTTGACGGGCATCCAAAGATCGCCAAAGGAACGCTTTTGGGCCTTAACCAACTGACCGAAATGCTGACCGCAGCCCAGCCGGACGCCTGGGCCACGGAAGGAAACAGTGGCTCTTTGTTTGATTTTCTGGTGGCGCAATCCGGTGCCGCCGACCTGGAAATGACCGTTACCGGCCACAGCCTGGGGGGGTGTCTGGCCGTTATGCTCGCGGTGTGGCTGACGGACCGGCTGGAAAAAGCCACCGTCTCTGCCTGTACCTTTGCGGCCCCGACTCCGGGTGAAACCGAACTGGCCCGTTATACCGAGTCCCGGCTGGGCGAGCGGCACCAACGCCATTACAACCAGTTGGATGTGATTCCGCTGGCCTGGAACAATCTTGAAGGATTCAAAACCACTCCCAGCAAAATGGGATGGATGGATGAATGGTTCAAACTCCTGCTTGACGGCATGATTGAACTGACCAAAGGGAAAAATTTCGCCCATGCCGCCCACCCGTTTCCCATTGCCCGCGAAGCACGCTCCGAAGGCGGCTGGTTTCAGCAGGCCGGATATGAACACGATTACAACACGTACCTGACTATTTTGGGTGCTCCCACCGTCAAACTCTGACCGTATTCATTGCGAATTGAGATTTGAATGGAAGCTGGATGGATGGCTCAACCGGCAGTGGGAACCAACTTTGAAATAGTCCAATTACAACTGCAAATTATGAACTACATTTCTCAAATTGTTGAATTGATACGAAAAGCGCAAGAAATTGCATCACAACATGGTTTCCATAATTTGCTACAACCCGGTTTGGTAAAAGAGCTAATCATCGCTGATATCTTGGGGCACGACGTTCATAAAACCAAACATGAGCCAGACGCTTATGACCCTAATAATCCTGGCATAAAATATGAATACCTATCATGTTTTGAAGCTGGGACTTTTCAGTTAGATAGGATATTTAAGTCACCTGAGGAAAAACGAGCAAAGTCGTTGGAAAGAATTACACGAAACCACAAAATCTACTGCGCTGTATTTGAAAGGGAAAACCCTCTCAATGTGATTGCTATCTATGAAGTGGAGGTGCAAATAGTGCTCAAAGAAGCAGAAAGACAACTTGACCGGAGCCGAAACGATATATCTCATATCGGATTTACAATAAAGTGGGTACAGGAAAATGGAAGACAGATTTACCAAAATCCCAATTGAACCTGCACTTCCATTTGAGCGTCTTCCATCTCCTTATCTTCCATGACCTTTACTTTTAGCAATTTACCGGCAAGGCGCAAGCTTGCGAGTTCAACAAACGTTGGATTGGTATCACAGGCGATAAAATTCCGCCCCAACCGTTTACAGACAACCGGAACCGTGCCGCTTCCGCAAAAGGGGTCAAAAACCACAGCTTCCCGTTGGGAACTGGCCAAAACCAGTCTTTCCATCAACTTTTCCGGTTTCTGTACGGTGTTGAGCATTTCACGACTCACCAACTCCTTCGATTTATAGGTTAATTGCTTGATGTCTCCCCAAACATCACCAGGATTTTTCCCATCCTCATTGAACTTTGTTTTCGCATACGTCCCGTTTTTTACGGATGGTACATTTTCACACCGTCGTCTATGTTCAAGTTCAACCAACTGTGGGACACGAATTTCATCGAGATTGAATTGTCCAGGTTTGCCTTTTGAGAAATAACAAATGAGATCATAGTTATTGGTGTAAGACTTTCGGCCCTGCCCCAAACGACTGGGCTGATACCAGACAATCTTGGAGTTGAGGGTCAGATACGGCCTGTAGTCAATAAAATCCACACAGGTTGGTTTGCCAAACAGATATAAAACCCCGCCCGGCTTGAGGATGCGGCTAAATGCCTTGATCAACTCGAAATTGAATGCCTGAATGTTGGAAACCCGGTCCCATTCGTGAGGAGTGGCATTATAAGGACCGTCACAAATAATCAGGTCTATGCTCATGTCCGGCAAAGCCCTGGTCGTCTCAAGGGCATCGGCTAGTAAGATGTCATTCATTTTTAGGCTTGGCATTTTTTATTACATCCTTTGAGGCAATGAGTTTGATACTACTTTTTGCCTTTCAGTTTCAATAAAACAAGTCCAGCGCACGTTGTACCACTTCAGATACAGAAATACCACAGGGTTTGCTAATTCCCTGTAACTCACAAATTTGTCGATCTCCCAAATACCAGTTGTATTTTCTCCTGACTGGTATTGCACTGAATATACAAAAATCTAGGGATGCTGCCCTCTGCCTTCAGGTTCTCACTTTTCACACCACTCTGCCATCAAATAACAAATTATAGCAGATAAAGCCACGTGGCCCCTGCACCTTGAACCCGCATCAGGTTTGGTCCGGGAAATTGCCTTGAAATCCTCGTTCCGGTGTGGTTTTCCTCTTGCCTCAACCTGCCACGGTGTTCCGCATCAGGCGCACCTTGCATAATTCGAGAGGATTCTATGACAAATCTGAGTTACCCGATTGGAAAGTTTGACTTCACCGCTCAACTTTCACTTGAAGACATCACCACCGCCATCAATCATATTGACGACACCCCGGCCCGATTGCGCGCTGCAATCGAGGGACTGAACCAGGAACAGCTCGAAACCCCCTATCGCCCTGAAGGCTGGACCGTCCGCCAGGTTGTGCATCATGTGGCGGACAGCCACGTCAACGCCTACATCCGCCTCAAGCTGGCCCTGACCGAAGAAACCCCGACCATCAAGCCCTATGACGAAGCCCGTTGGGCGGAATTGGAAGATTCCCGAACAACACCGCTCGAAATTTCGTTGCAGCTCCTCGAATCCCTTCATCAACGTTGGGTCGTCTTATTACGCTCCCTCAATGAAACTGACTTGCAGCGCACGTTCCGCCATCCGGATTTGGGAAATCTGACGGTTTCCCAACTGATTGGGCTCTACAGTTGGCACAGCCGCCATCACACCGCCCACATCACCGGCCTGCGCGAGCGCAACAACTGGTAAGACTTCGGGTTCCGGGTTTTGCCAGCGCACCGGCAGCGGTTCTCCAACACCGGGAGCACTGGTCTCGTCATTGGAACATTCATAAACCCGGAACCCCTGTCTGATTCAGTTTCAGACGGGCCCGGAAAGGAAACGTATATGCGGAACAAACTCGCACTTCTGGTGGCACTGCTTTTTATTGCAGTTTCCGCCCGTCTGACGCTCACCACCACACTGGCTGATAGCACCCAGCCGGAAGAAACCAAAACCGCCCCGGCCACAACCGATGCGACTCCAGCCAAAAAAGAAACTGCGGCCATTGACCTGGGAAACCTGGACCGCACCTGCAAGCCTTGCGACGATTTTTATAAATTCGCCAACGGCGGCTGGATTGCCAAAAATCCGATTCCGGCAGCCTACCCCTCCTGGGGCACCTTTAACCTGTTGGCCCAAAACAACCGGGAAACCCTGAAAACCATTTTGGATACGGCCAAGGATGCCAAAGCCGCTCCGGGCAGCGTTGAGCAGAAAGTCGGAGACTTTTATTGCAGTTGCATGGATGCCGAAAAAATCGAAGCTGCCGGACTCAAGCCGCTGCAACCGGAACTGGACCGGATTGCCGCCCTCAAGAATCCCAAGGAGGTGCAGGCCGCCATTGCCCATTTGCATACCATCGGGGTCAACGTCCTTTTTGGATTTGGCTCCAATCAGGATGCCAAAGACGCCACCAAAGTGCTGGCCGATGCACGCCAGGGCGGTCTGGGATTGCCTGAGACCGAGTATTACACCAAAGACGACGAGGATTCGAAAAAGCTGCGGGACCAATATCTGACCCACGTCGCCAAAATGTTCGAACTGGCGGGTGAGGATGCCGCCAAGAGCAAAGCCAACGCCCAAACCGTGCTGGAGATGGAAACCGGTCTGGCCAAAAACTCCCTCAATTCGATTCAGCTCCGCGACCCGGAAGCGTCCTATCACAAAATGAAACTGGCCGAAGCGGAAAAGCTGACTCCGGATTTTTCGTGGAACGCCTACTTTGCTCAAATCGGGCTCAAAAAGGTGGAAGACATCAACCTTGAACAACCGGAATTCTTCAAGGAAGTCAATCGCCAGATGACGGCCACCTCTTTGGAAAGCTGGAAAGTCTATTTGCGCTGGCACCTGCTGAACCAGACCGCCAATGCCCTGCCCGCCAAATTTGTCGAGGAAAATTTCAATTTCAACGGCAAAATTCTGACCGGTGCCAGGGAAATCCAGCCCCGCTGGCGACGCTGTGTCAATGCCACGGACGGCAACCTGGGCGAAGCTCTCGGCCAGCTTTACGTGAAAAAAGCCTTTCCGCCCGAATCCAAAGCCCGCATGCTCGAAATCGTGAAAAACATTCGGACCGCCCTCCGCGACGACCTTAAAACGTTGAGCTGGATGGGTGATGCAACCCGCAAGCAGGCGCTCCACAAGCTGGATTCAATTGCCGTCAAAATCGGATACCCGGACAAATGGAAAGACTATTCGTCGGTTGCAATCAGCCGCGACCAGTATTTGGCAAACATCTTCCGGGCTTCAGCCTTTGAATACCGGCTTGACCTGGAAAAAATCGGCAAACCGGTGGACCGCTCGGTATGGGGCATGACACCGCCCACGGTCAATGCCTACTATAACCCCCAATTGAACGAAATCGTCTTTCCGGCAGGCATTCTGCAATTCCCGTTCTTCAATGCAAGCGCTGATGATGCGGTCAATTACGGAGCCATCGGAGTCGTCATCGGGCATGAAATCACCCACGGGTTTGATGATGAAGGGCGGCAGTTTGACGCCGACGGAAACCTCAAAAACTGGTGGACCGAAACCGACCTCAAGAACTTTGAGGAACGCGCCAAGTGTATTGAACATCAGTTTGACAGCTACACGGTGCTTGACAATCTGCACCACAAAGGAAAACTGGTTTCAGGTGAATCAATCGCCGACCTGGGCGGCCTGACGATTGCCTGGGCAGCCTATCAGGAATCCCTGAAAGGCAAACCGGCTCCAAAAGACATTGACGGATTCTCCCACGAACAACGGTTCTTCCTGGGTTATGCTCAGGTCTGGGCAGGCAGCCAGCGCCCTGAAGCAACCAAACTGCAACTTGCCACCGACCCGCACCCGTTGCCCGAATTCCGCGTCAACGGCCCGTTGTCAAACATGGAAGTGTTCCGCAAAGCGTTTGGGTGTGCGGGAACCGTTCCGATGGTTCGCAGTGAAAAAGACACCTGTAAAATCTGGTAAATACGCTCTTGAATTTTCTTGCAGCAGGTACCAGCCTTTAATCAAGGCTGGTACTTTTTTTATCTGGGATTTAATTTTTCAATAAAAATTATTTTATGTATTCAATTCAAATTGATTAAAAATAAAAA
Organism: Blastocatellia bacterium; assembly: GCA_019695185.1. Taxonomy (GTDB): domain Bacteria; phylum Acidobacteriota; class Blastocatellia; order Chloracidobacteriales; family Chloracidobacteriaceae; genus JAIBAN01. The sequence continues at coordinate 9,713 of JAIBAN010000077.1, forward strand.
TATTTAGCCTTCTAACGGATAGATAAATCAAATTTTTTATCGGCTCTACAAACTTTCCAATGAGTTCACAGTTCAATGTTTTGAAACGCAAAAGCCTCTTCCTTTCCAAACTTCCTTGACCAAACACCAACGCCTGGCAAATTGCTCTGCCAGGCGTTGGTGTTTCTCAACTGATCAATTTTTTTGGAAACTGTCGGTTGGTTATTTTTTACCACTCGCTATTAACGACGCAATTGTATTCACGTCGCTTTTCCGTCTCCAATCCAAGATACATTATATCCGGATCATTTTTGGCAAAAGCAATGGAATTAATTCCATCATAACTGTTATGATTTTTGGTCAATTTTCCTGATTTTGCATTATAGCGGAACAAGTCCGTACCATAAGCTTGAAAGGATGTGCCAAACACAAAATACAACACGTTGGCATTTTTGGGATGGGGAACCAACAGAGGCCCGTTCACCAAAGTGACCTCAGCCGAACCATCAATCACCGGCTGAAACGTCACACCGCCGTCTTTCGAAAGGTAAATATGGCGGTTTCGGTTGGAACCTTCCGTCAGATTGAGTCCCATGGCCCACACCACCGACCCTTTGACCGGAGAAACGACCAGATTGAACACATTCACATTCCGGTTGTCAGGGGAGAAACCCTGGCATGCCTGCCATGTTTTTCCCCCGTTAATCGTCGTAAAAGCCCCGGAGACCGCCGTTCCGACCAAAAAATGATCTAGGGTAGCCGGATCAAACGAAAATCGGTATACGAGGCGCTGAGAGCCATCCAGAGGCAAATCGGCAATTTTGGCCCAGGTGGTTCCGCCATCGGTTGAATCCCAGACACCATCATCCCCGCCCAACCGGACATGGTTGGCGTCCTTGCGGTCGGTTCCCAGACCGTGGATGTTTTCGACCGGGGATTTGAGATACGTGACCTGGGTTCCGTCAATCCGGGCCAGAAAGTTGCGGTTGTCGGACCAGGCATAGGCCCGGCCTCCGGGAGCCGGGGTCAATGTCGAAGGCAGATAGTCCCCCACCGGTTGCAGTTCGGCAATGATTGCCCAGGAGCAGCCGCCATCGGCGGACCGCAGGAGAGAGGTGTTATGCACGGCCAGCAGCGTTTCCGGTTCATCCAGCACCGCCAAACCAAACGTGTAGCCAATCCCGTTCAGGGTGCCTTCGGTCGGCGTCAGGGTTTTCCCCTGGTCGCGCGTAACGGTGACAGCAGCCGTGCCCCGTATAAGCGAACAACTGCCCGGAGCCTGTGGTTCAGCGGGAACCTGGGTTTGGGGAGCCCGGCCCCGGCCAACTCCGGGGGAACTTCCTTGAACGAGGTGCGTCAAACCCAGCACGCACTGCACCAGCAGCAAGAGAACAACCAGTTGGGCCCGTTTTTTCATTTTTTTGGAGTTTCCTTTCACGTACCAAAATTTCTCTTAAAAAATTTGAAAATTATTGATTTGGTGTGGGTAACCGCGTGTTGTAAGGCGGGCCTACGAATAAAATCGCAGGGAGGTTCTGCTAAAAACCGGAAACAAAATTGAGACCGGTTTGTTTCAGCGGGCACACGTAACGGGTTGTATCCAAATCCGTGATTTTCAATCACTGGCTCTGAAAAATCCCGTTTTCAGGCTGGTTTGTTCCCCGAAGGAGTGTTGTATGTTGTTTTCCGCGTTTCGCATTGCTTGCCTGGGTGGGCTGTTGGGCCTTTCGTTCACCGTTTCGGTTTTTTCCCAGGAACCGACGCAGCCGCCGGCTCCCGCCAGCCAAACGCCAGCCAGCCAGACCTCCAAGCGGCAAAAGGAACTTCAGGCCCAAACCGACCTGCTGTTGCAGGAAATCCTGACCGACACCAAACAACTGCGCTCGGCTGAAAACCGCATGCGGGTGCTCATCGAAACGGCGGAACTGCTTTGGGACCGGGACCGGGACTTGGCCAAGGCGCTGTTTTCCGATGCCGTCAACTCTTTCGGCGGGGTCATCAAAGAACGGGCTCCTGCGGAAGAGGATGACGAACCGGACCTGACGGCCAACATCTACGTCGAGGTGTTGCAACGCATCAGCCAAAAAGATGTTGCCCTGGCATACAGCCTGTTGCAGTCCACCCGTGTGACATTTTTTCCCGCTCCTGCCCCTAACGACACCCAGATGCTCAACGAGTTTGAGTTCAATCTGTTCAAACAGGTCGCTGCCAACGACCCCCAAGCCCTGTTCAAGTATGCCAAAGAGGCGCTGGCCAAAGGCATTTCCGATTCTGTGCTCGGAATGGTTGACGAACTCAACCAGAAGGACCCCAAGCTGGCCTCGGAGCTGGCCTCGGACCTGATTGCCAAACTCAAAAGCGATCCGGGCAAATCCAGGCGGGAAGTCACCCGGCTGGCCCTGCAAATCCTGGGCAAAGTCTTTCCTGCGATGTACACCGACCCCAACGCCCAGGCTGAACCAGCCGCTCTGCCCAAGGGGCTGCCGCTGGACGCCCAGGCCCGGCGGGACTTGCTTGCTCTGATTCAACAGGCCGTGGCCCAGATTGACTTTGGCTCTCCGTTTGAAGGCGATACCTGGAGCCTCTTCCGCAACCTCAAAAACATCCTGCCCGAACTGGAACGGGTGTCGCCCACGCTGGGACAGATGCTGCGCGCCAAAAACGCCGAGTATGAGCGGCTGTACGGCGGATTGGAAAAAGCCCGGTCGGAAATGGTGTCCCTGATGTCGAAAGGAACCACTCAATCCTTTCTCGAACGGGCCAACCGAACCGGAAATGAACAATTTGTGGCCATGGCCATCTCCAAGGCAATGTCTGAGGGCAACTACGATCAGGCGGCGCAAATTGCCCGCCAGAAAATAACCGACCCCACCATGCGCAAGGAGTATCTGGACAACATCGAACGCCAAAAAGTTGAAACCACGGTTCAAACCGGAGAAGTTGCCGAGGCCCGCAAGGCGGTCTACAGCATCAAGTCCAAACATCAGCGGGTGCAAATGCTGATTGCTTTGGCCGGCACAGCCGCCGCCAAACAAGACCTCAAAACGGCGGCTGAACTGGTCCGTGAGGCCCAATTGCAACTCCCTCCCCGTCCGGAAAACCTGGGGCAATTCCAGTTGTTTCTCGAAATTACCAAAGTCTATGCCCGCATTGATTCCAATCAGGGGTTTGAAGTGGCGGAGCTGCTGGTTGATCAGGTCAATGAACTGACCGGAGCCATGGCCACACTTGACGGATTCGGCTATGGCGCTTCGCAACGCCTGCGGTTCAATGAATTTTCCCTGGACCGGGGCCAACAGGCCGTTTCGATGCTGGCTGACTGGGTGGAAACCGTGACCACTTTGGCCCCGGCGGACGTTCCCCGTGCCAAAGCGGTGTGTGAACGAGTCGCACGGGTTGAGTTGCGGACGTTTGCCCGCCTGCGGCTGGGTGAATGTTTGGTCAATGAAACCAGCCGCGTGGCTGCGGAGCGTGAAACGGATGAAAAATCTTCGGCCTCACCTCGGTGAACTGTTTCTTTAGCGATATGGTGAGGGGCCATTTTTTTCAAGCCAGTTCTGGTTTTTTCTTATCGCCGAAAGCTGTTTTCGGTTCAGTCGCCTTCGGTTTCCGCGACAATTCCCCATTTGGCGTCCCGCAGGGGCTTAATCCGTTTCTCCCACGTATGGAGCACATAACGGTGGTAATCATCCAATGAACTGGGCAGTTCCCGGTTCCGTTGCTGCTGGATGAGAAGGTCTATCTCCCCGGTGAAATAGTTGAAACTTTTGATCGGCTGTTTGGCCGTGTTGCCCCGCAATTTTTTCTCGATGGTGCTGATGAGGGCGATTTCGATGAGGCGGATATCAACGTCGTTGTAGCGACATCCGATCCGGTCATCACGGCGCGTCCAAGGCTGTTTTGTGTAAAGCTCGTAGCGCATGATGATATCATCATGTGTAGTTAATATCATCATGTCATGGGCAAGCCACACGTTTGAACCTGTGGCTTGCCAATTTGCCACATCATTTAAGGTGTGGCTTGCCACCAGTGTGATAAATTCCTGTAAAGTTAAGTCGTGATTTGTGCAGTAATTTTTTATGTCGTTTAGTAAATCCCTGTCAATTCTTGTAGTTATGGACACTTCGTTGGAGCGGCGGGATTTCGAGAAATCCCTCTTACGTGGTGGCTTGCCACTGGGTTTAAAAAGTGGCTTGCCACTGTTTTGAAGGGTTGAACTGTGTGGCAAGCCACGCGAAAGTGGGGGGAAAGTGTGGCTTGCCACACCTGGGGTGTGGCTTGCCACCAAACCCTGTGGCTTGCCAATATTTGAACCCTGTGGCTTGCCACTGGGTTGAATGTTTTTTTTCGGGCGTTTGGGAAGGTCTTCAAGCGTCGTGGGAAGGGCTTCCGGAGAGGGTGCGGATTCGCTTTCGGAGACCGCCGGAAGTCCTTGGCTTTTCTTTTTTCGCTGCTCCATTTCATAGAGCAAGGCAAAGCTGCCAACTTGTTTTTCCGACATGGCTGGGACCTCTTACATGACGGCTTCGGTGACGGCTTCCTGCATCGTTCCGAGCGAAACTTTGGGTTCGTCTTTGGCCTGGGCAATAGCGTAGGCAATAGCGCAGATTTTGAGCACTTCGCGGGGTACACCGCTCGTGTTGTTGTAAATGATTTCAACGGCTTCGGAAGAAAACGGGTTGTTGATGTTGAAGAAATTACAGCGGAAATCAATCATCATAACCGTCTCTTCGAAGGTCAGAGGGCTGAGAATGGACGGTGCGAAGATACGGGACCGAATGGCTTTTTTCGAAGGGTCGCGCAACCGGTCGCGCAGCTCCAACTGACCGGAAAAAATGATTTGAATCAGTTTATCTTCTGAGGTTTCGAAATTGAGCAGAGCGCGGGTGCGTTCCAGCATTTTCCCATTCAGTTTCTGGGCTTCGTCAATAAAAACCACCACATTCCGGTTATTGGCATAATGTTCGACCAAAAACCGTTTGAGGGCTTCTTCCTGGTCAAAAAGCGACCGTTTGGCGGAAACTCCCAACTCGCTGCAAATCCCCTTGAGAAAGGCAAAATCGGTCACGAAACTCGGATTGGGAATCAGGCAGCAGGTGATGTCCGGGCGGGCTGAATAATCACTGTGCAGCAAGCGCAACACGCTCGATTTGCCCATTCCGACATCACCGAGAATACAGGTCAGTCCCTGCCGTTCCTCAATCGTATAGGAAACTTTCGCAATCACCGCCTTGAGGGAAGAGGTGAGATAGAGACAAGCCGGGTTTGGTGAAATGGAAAACGGTTTCATAAGCGAACAACCCCAGGATCAAATTGCCTTTGCCCCGTTGTTTCCCAGTGAGAATTTTCAGGCTTGGGCGAACTGCTTGGATGAAAACAGAGGGAACAGGGCGGATGAATGGCCGCCATGTTACATAGAAACCTAGCGAAATCAATGCTGATTCAGGGGGGGAGGGGGTGGAATTGGGTGTGGTTTAAGAGGATACACCGCAAATCCAGGGTTTAAGGTCCAGGGTTCAGGGTCCAGGGTCCGGGGTCCAGGGTTCAGGGTCCAGGGTCCGGGGTCCAGGGTCCGGGGTCCAGGGTCCAGGGTCCGGGGTCCAGGGTCCAGGGTTCAGAGGTTTCGCATTCCAGAAAAATTAAAAGAGTGGTTAGGCTGTCCATTGTCCATTCCAAAGCCCCTGAACCCTGAACCCTGAACCCTGGACCTCCTCAGTCTGGGCTTATTCGTTGGTGTCAATCCCCAGCCGCTTGCATTTCAGGGCCAGTCCATTGCGGGAAATGTCCAACTCGCGGGCTACACGAGAGATATTCCCGTTGTGACGGCGAAGGGCATCGGTTATGACCCGTTTTTCGACTTCCTCGATAGCTGCGGCCAGGGTTTGGGCTTTGGTGGATTCAGAGCCGGCTCTGAGCCGGAATGAGCCGCTGATGGAGGGCCGGTGCCGCAATTCCGTGGAGAAATCCTCAGGCACCAAAACCGCTTCCGGCTCGGCCATGATGACCGCCCGTTCAATCTCGTTTTTCAACTGGCGCACATTGCCCGGCCAGTTATAACTGCACAGGGCATCGAGAGCCGCTTCGGAAAAGGCGACATCCTTGTTTTCTTTTTTGGCGCATTCTGCGAGCACATAGCGGGCAATCAAGGGAATGTCTTCCGGGCGTTCGCGTAGGGGGGGAACCTCAATCCGGATGACATTCAGCCGGTGATAGAGGTCTTCCCGAAAGGTTCCGCGTTCGGCGTCTTTTTCAAGGTCGCGGTTGGTGGCCGCCAGCACGCGCACGTCAACTTTGATGGGAAGGTTGTCGCCAAGGGCATGAATCTCTCGTTCCTGCAGGAAACGCAGCAACTTCGGTTGCACGGAAAGTTCCAGTTCCCCGATTTCGTCGAGGAAAAGGGTGCCGCCGGAAGCGGCCCGGATGACCCCCATGGCGTCTTTGTCAGCGCCGGTAAACGAACCCTTGGTATGTCCGAACAATCGGCTTTCCACCAGTTCCGACGGGATGGAAGCACAGTTAAAAGGCAGAAATGGTTTGTCCTGCCGGGCGCTGGTGGTGTGGATGGCGCGGGCAATCAGTTCTTTTCCGACACCGGATTCACCGGTAATCAACACAGTCGCATCGGAGGAACGGATTTTTTGAATTTGCTGAATGACCTGGCGCATGGCCGGTGATTCGCACATCACACCGGCGATATTGATATGGTGTCCGGCAGTGAACACATTGACGGTTTTGCGCATGGTCCGGACCAAAGTCCGCAACCGACACAATTCGAGGCCGGAATTGACAAACCGGAGCAACGGGTTGAGATGGTCCGGGTCAGGCAGGGGACGTTGGTCCTCGACCCGTAAAATCATCCAGAAATGCCGTTGCAGGTCTGTGTCCGTTGGAAGTGAGGCGTCGGTCAGGGCGCGAATTTGAACATTTTTCGGCAACGGGCGCGAGCCCTCCAGATGTTCCCGTAACACCAACAGCAGTTTGTCGCCCTGGCGGTCGGAAAGTCCCTGGGCGGCAACGGCCTTGAACCCATGGGTCCCGGTTTCTTCAACCACCATGACTTCCACATGAAGGTAACGGAACAACAGGGCCGCTACTTCACGCAGCAACATTTCATGGGAGGTGGCGGCAGTGGTCAGACGTTCCATGACCACCACGTCGTCAAGTGAAAATGGGCGACCGGGCCGCATGACCACCTGTCGTCTGTTTTTAATGGCCAGCAGCAGTTCCACCGCCCGGAGCCGTTTCGGCTCGGCTCCCAGGTTACGAAAGGTTTCCAGTGCCGATTCAAGGTGAACCTGTGCCTGAAGGGGGTCAGACTGGTTCAGGGCAGCCCCCAGTTCACACTCGCTACAGGCTGCTTCATAGACATAGCTGATGGATTCAAAGAGCGAGATGCTTTGAGCCAGACAGGCAACTCCCTCAGTCATTTCCTGCCGCAACAGGTGCAGACTTCCTTTGAGACGGGTTGCCCAGGCGGTCAAATGATGTTTCTGGACTGCATGCAGCAGGTCCAGAGCGGTTTGCAGATGCTGGTTGGCCAAATCCGGTTCCTTGCGGACCACATACACTTCGGCAATCCGGAGGTGGATTTCGGGCAAGGCAATCCGGCGTCCGATTTTGGTGTAAATCAGGAGGCTGTGCTGGAATTGCAGCAACGCGTCCTCCACCCGGTTATGAGCCAGCAGAATTTGTCCCAACAGTTCCCACCCAGCGGCCTCGGAGGATTTCTGGCCGGTTTCCATGGCAATTTCAGTTGCCCGCCGGGCGTGTTTTTCCGCTCCGGCCAGTTTTCCCTGCCGGACATATAACAACCCATAGGTGATATGAATCTGGCACTCGGTGAGCGGGTTCAGGTTGGCAATCAATTCTTTGGCCTGGTCCAGGGAATTTTCCGCCGCTGCCCAATCTCCAATCGCCAGTTGGGCCGCTGCCAGATTGGTATGACCCAACGACATGAGGCCATTGTCTTTCGATTCGGACCAGTGGGTGATGGCCTGTTGGCAATGGGCGACCGCCTCGCGGCTGTATCCTTCATCCGTATCAAGCAACGCCAACGTATTCTGCAATTTCCCAAGCGTCAGGTGGTCAGCCAGTGTCAGCGGGACTTGGGAGCCCAGCAGTTCCAACCCCCGCTGGCAATTTTCCCGTGCATCCTCCAGGCGGCCTTCCAGATGGTTGATAATCGAAAGATTCCAGAGCGTTTGCGCCAAAGGGCGGACATCTCCGACCTCCTCCTGCCGTTTGCGGGCCGCCACCAAATGATCGTAGGCAATGGCATACTCGTCAATCATCCAGTAGCAATAGCCCAACAGGGCATGGGCCGCCCCGTTGAGGATGGTGTCACCAATGTCGGTGGCCACGTGGAGGCAGTTGGTGGCACACCAGATGGCTCTGGGCGTGTTTCCAGTCCAGCGGTTGAGACTGGCAAAGCGAAACCATAAAAGCGCCAGCACCCGTGGCGGCAGAGGGTCGTCACGGCGCAGCAAATCCTGGGGCAGAAGGGCCAGCGCCTCTTCATAGCGGCCAGCGCTCTCCAATCGTTCCGCCACCTTTTCCAGCACTTCTTCGGCTGAGAGGGATTCATCCTTGAGCAGCGAGGAAATCTGGACCAAATCAGTTGAAGCCTGATTTGGTTCGTTGACCATGCTCGACAAGGTGACCCGTTCAAGGGTTACATAATTGGCATTGTCGTCGTTGGGAATCCGTGCATTGGTCATAGGCAGCTTTTCAGGGTCTAGGGTCTAGGGTCTAGGGTTCAGGGGCTCTAAATTAGACCACAAGAGTTTGGTACGGTTTTTCTCATCGCAGAGGTACAGAACCTTCGCAGAGATTTTCATTGTTTCTCTCGACGTCTCCTCTGCATCTCTGCGGTGAGAACAGTTTTCCGAAGTGTTCCAATGCTGTGTAGTCCGATTTAGACCCTAGACCCTGCTCCGGTGCTCACTTGGTGCGCGTTGCGCAGTAGCTGAACAGGTGTGCAATTGGTGCGCATCTGTGCTCAGGATGTTACCAGCGCATGAACACGTGCCAAAGAGAATTGAGAATGGTTGCAAGTTATTCTATTTCAAAGATTTATTTCGATCAAGCGGAAAAATGCGAAGCTGGTGAGCGGCTTGTGCCACAGCAAAAAAATCTTTTCCGGAACTGGCATATCAATTGCTCTCTGATTTTGTATCTAAAATCTTTTGCGCACTTGCTTTCATTCCTTCCATACAGGTTCCGGATTACCGGTTTCATCGTCCATAAGGAGTTTTCATGTTGAAAAAGTTTCGTGGTCAGTTGGCAGTCTGGTTTTTGGCAATCATGTTGATGGCAGGTTCCACTGCCCTGCATTCCAAGGCTCACACCCAGGAACCACAATATGCTGCTGACCAGGCTGTTCAGATTGATCCAAATGTGACCGAACAGGTTCAATATATCAATCTCGATGCCGATCAGCCGAGCCGGGCCATTGACGGGTTTGAATCCTATGAAAAGGTGTCACCCATCAATGAAGGATTCGAAACCGGTTCGAAGGGAAGCTATGCCTCGGCCAGTGTCACACTCACCAGCGGCAGTTGGACCATGGACGACGCCCTGATTGGAAATCTGACCGGTGACCGTAAAAACGGCACAAAATCGGCCCGGATGGTCAACAGCGGCAAAATCACGATGAACTTTGACCGGGTCAGTGCCGGAACCGTAACGATTCAGCACGCGGTGTATGGCTCGGACGGCCCCAGCACCTGGGAATTGTGGTATTCGTTCGACAGTGGTCTGGGTTGGAAACGGGCCGGGATGCCGGTGACGACCACCAGCACGACCTTGCAAGCCGCCACCTTTGTCATCAATACCGGAAGAAACATTCGGTTTTCGATCAACAAGGCTTCGGGTGCCGGTAGCCGGATCAATATTGACGACATTCAAATCAGCAATTACGTCACGGAACCGGGACCGAATCCGAACCCGAACCCGAACCCAAACCCGAACCCGAATGCAGCGTTGCATTACGCGCTGGGCAACCCGTCCGGGGCCACCATGGATACGGCGAACTTTACCAACTACTTAATGGAGAAACCACAGTATGTCCTCAGCTACCATCGTGACCGCCGAACCCCCAACTGGGTCAGTTGGCACCTCGACACTTCCGACATCGGAAGCGCGCCACGCCAGGATGATTTCCGCGCTGACACCACACTTCCAGCGGGCTGGTATCAAGTTGGAGGAACTGCTTTTGGAACCGGATACGACCGTGGTCACCAGTGCCCGTCAGCAGATCGAACGAGCACAATCCCAAATAATAGCGCGACGTTTTTGATGACCAACATGATTCCCCAGGCATCTGACAACAACCAGGGACCGTGGGAAAAACTGGAAAGCTATACCCGTACGCAGGTTCAGGCGGGGAATGAAGTCTACATTATTTGCGGTGTCTATGGTGCCAACGGAACGATTGCCGTCAACGGAATGACGATTCCGACCAACACCTGGAAAGTGGTGGTGGTCCTTCCCAACGGAACGGACGACCTCAATCGGATTAACACCAGCACCCGCGTGATTGCCGTTGATATGCCCAACGTGGCCGGCATCCGCAACAACACCTGGCAGCAATACCGCGTCAGCGTGGACAGCATCGAAGCCATGACCGGTTATGATTTGTTGAGCAATGTTCCGCCAGCCATCCAGGCGGTGCTGGAAGCCCAGGTGGACAATCAGTAGTGACTGAGGACTGAGGTCCGAGGTTTTTGAAACGTTTTGGTTCAGACAAGTTTGATACGCGCTTTCGCCCGACCTGAGTGTCTTCAGGTCGGGATTTTTTTGTTTGCAACTGTCTTACTTTTTCGCTTTCTTCCGTTGTTTTTCAAGTTCTTTCTGGATGGCGGCAGCCTGTGAATCAGCCTGCACCACGGCCATCAACTGCTGCACCAGATTACTGGCGGGATACAGGTCAACGGTTTCGCTTCCAACCGGAACCGAGGCCGCCGTCGAATAGGTTGCCACAATCTCCGCCCAAGCCAGTTTGGCTTCAACCTGGGTAATCAGCAGGCGGGCGATTTTTTTCTTTTCCGAAGACAAGACCTCACCCGTTGCCGGGTCTTTGATTTGCTTCCCTTCCTGAATCACCAGAAATTCCTGTCCGGGCTTGATTCCGGTTGGTTCGCCCAGGTTGAGGGCGACCCGGTTGCCTTCCACTGCGACCACGTACCCTTCCAGCGGAGTCAGTAAATTGATGCGGTCAATAAACTGGAGGGCCGCCAGATTCAGGGTTTCAAGAAATTTCTTGTTGGCTTCCTGCGGGGTCAGGGTGTTGGTGTTGGGAACCCGCTGCATGGCAAATGCCGTGACCTGTCCGGTAAAGGTGTCGGAAATTTTGATGCTGCCGGTGGTCACATCCAACAACTGGATTTGGACTCTGGTGGTGTACTTGTCTTTGGTGAAAACACCGGGTTCAAAATTGACCTGTTGAATCTGCGGGACCACGATATATTTGGCTCCCAGCAGCTTTCCGACGGATTGGGCTGCTTTGGGGTCAACCAGTTGCGAGTTGTTGAGCCGTTGCTCGGCCAGCACTTTGTCAAGTTGGGAACGGGCCACGACTTCATACCGGCCCATTTTGACCAAGGCATCCGTCATGGTGCTTTCCAGGACTTGCACCCCGTAGTTTTGGGTGATGGCATCTGCCTGGGGAGCGACGGCAAGCCGTATTTTTTCATCCTTTTTGGTCTGGGCCAGGATGGGGGAAAGCCCGCCCAGCCACAACAGGACGCCAATCACAAGACAGTGACGCGCAAGGGGAGTCATACTTTTTCAATCTCCTGATGGGTAAAATGACGAACATTCGGACAAAGGGTGAAATTTTATTGTATAGTGAACGGGACTTCTTTTGAACGAAGTTTCGTTTTTCTCCAACCCAAAACTCAAAACTCGAAACTCAAAATTCAAAACCCCATGCTGGCTTCCGGCACGCTTTTGCAACATCGCTATCGGATTGTGCGTCCGCTTTCCAAGGGTGGCATGGGAGCAGTTTACGAAGCCCGCGACGAACGGCTTTCCTACACGGTGGCGCTCAAAGAAACCTTTTTTACCGAGCCGGAAATGGTGCGGGCGTTTGAGCGGGAAGCCCGCATTCTGGCCCGGTTGCGGCATCCGTCATTGCCCAAAGTGAGCGACCATTTTCTGGAGGAAAGCGGCCAGTTTCTAGTCATGGAGTTCATCACAGGCAAGGATTTACTGGAACTTTTGGATGAATTCGGAGCGGCTTTGCCGTTGGAAGATGTGCTCCTGATAACTGACCGGCTGTTGGATGCACTTGATTATCTGCATACCCAGCAACCGCCCATCATTCACCGGGACATCAAGCCTGCCAACATCAAACTGACCGAGCGCGGCGAGGTGATTCTGCTTGATTTCGGTCTGGCCAAAGGACTTGCCTTGACCCAGGAGGCCCAGGTTTCGCTCAATGCCAGCATTCGGGCCTGGACACCGGGCTATGCGCCGATTGAACAGTTTTTGGCACAGGGGACGGATGCCCAAAGCGACCTGTTTTCGTTGGGAGCCACCCTCTATCACCTGATAACCGGTAAACCGCCGTTGGATGTAGTGACCCGCTCCAAGCAGATTTACGATACGGGCGTTGACCCGTTACGGCTCGCCGATGAGGTAAATCGGGCCATTCCGTTTGAAATCGGGCAGATTCTGGCCGGGATGATGGCCATAGACCGCCTGGAACGACCCGCCAGCGCCCGTGAAGTCAGAGAACAATTCCAGCAGGCGGCACAGGCTTTACCGGAACCATCCCGGCGGAACCTGACCCCCGTCATCACCACTCTGGTCTTACAGGCCGGATTGCCAAAGGGAAATGCTCAGTTCCATAGAATGACTACGGAAGAAGACATAGACATTTCCAATGCCGAAACCGCATTACCCTCGCCGCACCTCATCACCCATAACGCCACCACTGTCAAAAGCGGGCCTGGAATTGAGGAGGCGGAAACCATTCCCTACCCGGCGGCCCAACGCAAAGAAACGGTTTCCCATGCCGCAACCATCCCCATTGGTGCCCGGCCCCAGCCGGTAGCCGTTCAACCGAGTGCTCCTCCGCCTGCAACCGGCAGATTTTTAGGATTTGCGGTTTTGGCCCTGGCTGGTTTGGTGGCCGGTTCCCTGGCCTTATATCAATGGTCAAACCGCACGGCACCGGTTGATAAAGGCACGGCAGAACCGGTGGCCACCGTTCTGACCACGACCCAAAACACAATGGTGAATGATTTGGGAATGGAATTTATCCAGATTCCATCAGGTCGGTTTACCATGGGGTTTGCCGAAGTCGAGGCGGAAAGCCCGCTGCATGTCGTAATGGTTCGCAAACCCTTTTATCTGGCCCGTTATGAAACCACCCAGGCTCAGTGGAAAAAAGTCATGGGCACCAACCCCAGTTTCGCCAAGGGTGACATGTTGCCGGTGGAGGGAATTTCATGGGATGAGGTTCAGCTTTTTTTGAAAAAACTGAATGCCATGCAAAAAGAGTACAGCTATCGGCTGCCCTCCGAGGCTGAATGGGAATATGCCTGTCGGGGGCAGACCACCGGATTCAGCGCCAAGGAAATTGACGATATGGCATGGCACGAGAAAAACGCCCGCCAGCAACCCCATCCGGTGGGGGGAAAACGTCCGAATCCATTTGGTTTGTATGACATGTTGGGGAATGTGGCGGAATGGTGTCAGGATTCCTATCACAAGACCTATGTCAACGCTCCGGCAGATGAAACCGCGTGGGAAACCAATCCGGACCAGCCGTACCGTATGATTCGGGGTGGCTCCTGGCATGGACTGAGCAATTTTTGCCGCCCTTCCTTTCGGGATTGGATGACACCCGACAGCCGCGCCATCTATGTCGGGGTGCGACTGGTGGCGGTAAAAAATGATGGAACAAGTAAGGAAACTTCCGGAACAGTCGAGCGTGCAAAGAAGCAACCCGGCGGACCGGTGCGTTGAGGAACAAACACAGTGATGGTCGAAACCCTGCGAAGCATTTGGATTGACCCATCACGAAATGGCTGGTGTAGCCCTCAACGCTCCCGTATTGTCCGCCGGAATCCCTCCTCCTGCAACTCTTTTAGCCTGTTGAAATCCTCTGAAGACAAAAGTGTTGGAGTTCCAACACTTTCACTAACTCCATTTGATACAAGAATTATAGAGAAAAGTTTGTGGGCTTCGGCAACGCTCAATTGGGCAAGTGGCGCGATTTGTTTAATCGTGCTTTCTCGGCATCTGAAAGTAGCCAGCCTCCAGGAACCGTAACCCTTCAAGCAAAGGGTTTCTGATTTCAAAACAAAACTTAAGCGCGATTAAACAAATCGCGCCACTTTATCGCGCCACTTTTTGGCCAAACCGAGCATTGGTGCTGTCCTCCCTGGTGTTGGATGCCGGGTTACCTTGCTCTCTGAAAGGGCTGGTCTTTCGTGATTTGAAAATTTCCCCCGGATTTTTTGTAACGAACCTTCATTTCACCGGTTTTATGAAGTGAAATGAACTTATGCCGAGCGAATCCGAAGCCTTTACACTCATCTTTCATGAACTGTTCCCGAAGCTCTGCCGGTTTGTTGAGGGATTGCTCAACGATTCCGGCAGTGCGCCGGACATCGCTCAGGAAACATTGCTCCGGCTCTATCGCTTTGGCATCGAGCGCATTCCGCCCCCGGAAATCCGGTTCTGGGCTTTTCGGGTGGCACGCAATCTGGCCCTCAATGCAAAGGCCCGTTCTGCCAACCGCAACCGATTGCTGGAAGCCCTCACCCGGCTTTTCCAACCGGCGCAGGCCAATCCCGAAACAGAACTGGAACAGGCTGACAGTGCGGCATTGTTGGTCAGATTGCTGCAAACCCTGCCGGAAGACCAACGGGCAGCGTTGCTCCTGCGCGAGCAGGAAGAGATGAAATACAGCGAAATTGCAGCGGTTTTGGGTGTTTCGGAAAGCAAGGTGAAAGTGGATGTCTTTCGCGCCCGCCAAGCCTTGCGCACCAAATGGCACGAACATCACCGCACCACTGAACGGCGAAAATACATGAATTGAGAATTGAGAATTGAGAATTGAGAATTGAAAATGAACCCCAAGGTTCAAGGTTCATGGTCCAAGGTTTTTGAATATTGAGGAAACTCAAAGTTGGAGCTGGGTCCAAATTCTCAATTCTCAATTCTCAATTCTCAATTCTCAATTCTCAATTCTCAATTATGCCTTGTGAATGGACTGAAAAAGTATCCCTCTATCTGGATGACGAGCTTTCATCCGAAGAAGCCACCGCAGTGCGGGTGCATGTGGGAACGTGCCTTCCCTGCCGCACGGCATACAATGATTTTGTACGACTGCGGGCAGAGTTGAAATCCACTCCCGCCCCGCCTGCGCCGATGGTGCAGTATGCTGCCCTGCACGCCATTTTGGGTGAACCTGCACCTCCCTGGTGGCGGAGACGGCTGACAATTCCGGCTCCGGTTTTTGCCCTGACGGTTTTGCTGGCGCTGGTCGGGGGATATGTGCTCCCCCGAATCACCAATCGAACTGCACCGACAACATCCCAAACCCGGCAGCCAGCCATGCCGCAGGCTCCATCTAAACCAGAGCCAGTGATTGACTTTTCCCGCTATGACCACGGCGGACGGGCCACGTTGGTTGTGGTCAAAAAGACGGTCCTTCCGGCCACAGGAGCCAGGTCATGAATGCCAGACGGAGCGGAATCGCACAGCTTTTATTTTGGGCATTGGCGATTGGGATATGCGCCTTCGGTTTGGGCCGCGCCGGGTCACAACCGACAACGGCGGCCACGGTTTCGCGGATTCAGTTTTGCATCACCGCCATTGAGGCCCATTCCAACACCCCCAATCTGATTTCCGAAACCCTGATTGAAGGTCCGCCGGGAACCGACTTCAATCTGAATCTGAAAAGCAAGGGATTTGTTTTGACCACCCGTTTTTTGACGGACCTGCTTCCCGACCAACGGGTTGAAATGCGGGCCGCCCTGGAAACCCGGCGTTACCTGGGGCAGTCCGACCATAATCTGCCACTATATGAGATTGACACCCAGCGCCAGAGTGTTCTGGTTGGAACCGACGAAGCAGCGGTGCTGTTTCCGTTTGGTCAGGAAGGCGATTCGGACAGCTTCAAAATTGTGATTACCCAAAACCCAATTGAACGAACCGCCAAACGGCCTATGCCGCTCGAAATCAAGCTGGTCAAGCCGGCTCCCAATGGGGAAATCGAAGTCACCGCACGGAAAATCCCCCACCGTTTTGTAGCCCGTCTGGCACTGGTCCGGAATGGTCAAACGCTGGCCCAGGGGGAATCTTCCTGCCGCCTGGAGGCTGTGCAGGAAATCAAACTGATTCCAGCCGGTGCCGCTCCTGAAACCTTGCATCAATTGCCGGTTGCAGTTGCTTTGACAGTCAGCGATTTCACTCGCAGCCGTCCCCAAGACACGGTTGGCATCCATTTTGATGTTCTCCAAAGTGACCCAGCCGGAGCCGTCAAATCGTTGGTACGCAATGGTGCCGGGGTTGGAACACTGGGCGAACCATTGAAATATGACCTGACCAACTTTCTTTCCCTCCCAAACACTGGCACATGCGAGTTGATTTTCACCATTCGGCTGGCCGAGGGGGAAAGTTCGGACTAAACCAATCTCAATCACTTCATGCATTTTTTCACCACAAAAGTTTGGTGAGTAAGGATTTGTATGTCTCAAAAAATCACTTTGAAGTTACTTCTGGCAGGGTGGCTGTGTTTGGTCCTGCTCCCCAGTCCGGGCACGGCTTCACACCGGCAAGGCGGTATTGACCCGCAACTGGCCGCCACCTATTTTGCCGAAGCGACGGAACTGGCTCGCCAGGAAAGTGGAAGACTGTGGGGAACATCTTTGGCTGGGCCTCTTTTGTTCGTGGATTCCGCAACCCGCACCGTTGCCGCCAATCAGGCTGATGCGGAAGGAAAGCTGCGCAAGGATGGTGAAATCTTTACCGGGACGCTCCCGCTGGACGAAAACATTGCCAACACGGCATTCACCTGGGCCGGAGTTCGGTGGACCATGATTCAGTGGCCCTTGCCCGAAACCCGGCATAACCGATTGCACCTGCTGGCGCACGAACTCTTTCATCGAATCCAGCCGGAGCTTGGTTTTCAGGGAGCCGACCCGCCCAACCCACACCTGGATACGGAAGCCGGTCGCACGTGGCTCCGGCTGGAGTGGCGTGCTTTGGAACGGGCACTCCAGGAGCGGGGCACCGAGCGCAGGCAGGCGGCAGCCGATGCGCTTCTCTTCCGTCGTCAGCGGCAGGTACTGTTCCCGCAAACCGGCAAAAACGAACTGGCGCAGGAACTCAACGAAGGCTTGGCCGAATTCACTGCCATTTCCGCCAGTAGCCGTACCGTCAACGAAGCGACGGCACGGGCGGCCTATGGCCTCCATCAGGCACCACAGAAGCAGAGTTTTGTCCGCTCGTTTGCCTATGCCAGCGGACCAGCCTACGGATTGCTGTTGGACGAATTTCAGCCCGGCTGGCGCAAAAAGCTCAAAACCGGAGACGACCTCGGAGAACTGCTCGCCCAGGCCCTGGCTCTGCCCAAACCTGCACCGCCTGAAACAGAAGCCCGCCGCCGAACCGACCGCTACGATGGCGGAGAGGTCTTTGCCCAGGAAGCCAAACGCGAAAAAGAACGGGCAGCCCGTGCGGCTGAATACAAAGCCCGGTTTGTGGATGGTCCGGTGCTGGTGCTGCCAACTCGCAGTAAATTCAATTTCAGTTTCAATCCCAACGAACTGAAACCGCTGGAGGGTTTCGGCATGGTCTATCCAACCTTGCGGGCAACCGACGAATGGGGGATTTTGGAAGTCAGCGACGGCGCGCTCATCCGTATCGAAGGGGGACGGTTTACCGGACTACACCTACCTTCACCAGACAGCCCGACTGCCATGCCTCTGACTGGCAAAGGCTGGAAGCTGGAACTCCAGCGCGGCTGGAAACTCGCTCCGGGAGAACGCAAAGGAGACTGGAAGGTGGTTCCTGAATAGACTAGGTTCAGGCTGCTCTGAAAGAGCAAAATGAAAAAGCCCGGTGCCTCGCGCCGGGCTTTTGGAAAACCGCAAAATGGCTTTGAAAGCCAACAAACTTTTCCTTGCAACACGCTCTAGGCAAAAGGATTAACTCAAGTGTTGGAACTCCAACACTTTTCATTCACAACGGTCGTTTTATGTCAGGGCACTCTTTTCCAACTTCGACATTGATGGTCACGGGACCGCCGCATTCAGGACAAACAGCTTCACCAAAAAGAAAGCAAATCCACTCCAAAACTTCGTGCTGTTGCGCACTTTGGCAAAGAGCAGTCAGCCATTCAAAATCATCTGCGGGCTGGTCTTCCGGGTTCCATTGGATGTTTGTCATGCAACGTGGTGTTACCTGTGTTTTGGGTACTTGGGATTTGCTTTTCCAGTCGCACCGTTCCACCTCACACCCGGTGTCTGTCCTGAGAAAGTACAGGTACTCTGAACAATGAGGGCACGAAAAGGTATGTTCTTTGGAATCCGCCAATAACCAAATCAATGTATCCTGGCGATGAAATGAGGTCGCACAGCGAAGAACGCTCCAATAATCATCCGCAGCAAGCAGGTTGTTTGTTGACGCCTCGTTCAGGGAAACCTGTGCGACGATGTGCAGGGCTTTTTCATAATCCTCTTTCAGGTCGTCCGGCAATGGCAGGATAATCTGGTAAGGGGCTGCAATCCTGGCCATCTGAATCAAAAACCAGGGTTCTTTGATGGAATCGAATTCCTCACCCATCCCAACTAAATGTGGAACAGCCAAATACGCCGCAGGTGAAAGCGTCCATTGATGGGCCATTTGCTCGCCAAGCTCATGCCAAACGCCCCACCAGGCATCGTTCCATTTGTTCCAGGCTGATTGGTCGGTTTCTGCAATTGTCTCTGATTCATCCAACAGGCTGCGAAGCGCGCTCACCAACTCTGCGGCAAGAGTCGCTTTCAATTCGTCCCACCGGTTTGAATCCAGCCCCACCATATACGTTTGGAAATCGAAGAAATGCTTTTGGAAGACAACAAACTTTTCCCTGCAACATTTTGCAAACAAAGGAATTGACCCAAGTGTTGGAACTCCAACACTTTTACCGGACACCGTATTTTCCGGTCAGAAATTCCACCAAAGCGGGTTTTTCTTCTTCAGAAACCTGTGCGCCCCAGCGGACCATTTTTCCGACTTCGCGTTCCCAACCGGCTTTTGAAAGCTGCTGCTGTTCGGTGAGGTCGGCTTCGTGGCAGGTCAGGCATTTTTCCAGGAAGACTGCTTCGCCCTTGGCAGCCAGTCCGACACTGGCACCGGCTTTTGTTTTTCCGAAATGCAGCGCCAGATAATCAGCCAGCTTTTCGGTTTCGGCATCCGTCAGTTTGGTTCCCCAGCGGACCATTTTCCCAATTTCGCGTTTCCAGCCCGCCCGGTCCAGCCGTTGCTGAACAATCAAGTCCGCTTCGTGACAGACCACGCATTTGTCGCGGACCACCTCCACGCCGTCTGAATTTGGCAAACCCGAAGTGTCTTGGGAGTCTTGGGAGTCTTGGGAGTCTTGGGAGTCTTGGGAGTTAAGAATACTGTTTTGTGAAAAAGCCGTGGTTTTCAAAGAAAAGCAAAAGACCATTCCTAAAACGAAACTGATAGCCAGGAATTTGACTGTCTTTCGATTGAACCTGCGAAAAAATGATTGAATCATTTTGTTTTCCCTTCTTTTCCTGACTCCCAAGACTCCCAAGACTCCCAAGACTCCCAAGACTCCCAGGACTTCTTGGTTATTCAGCATTGATTCGCACCTGGTCTATGACATTCCACAGATAGCCGGATTGATTCCATTGTGCCGTGACGGGCTGGGTTCGGCCTTTGTCGTCGGTGGCACGTGACAATATCGTGTGCGAGCCGCTTTCCGGAGCAGTCCACTCGTAGAAAAACTGCCTCCAGGCATAGCGTTCGTGCTCCTTGCCCAAGCGGGCCGGACGCCACGTCGAACCCCGGTCGGTCGAGACATCCACTTTCACAATGTCGGATTCACCCGCCCAGGCAAAGCCCGAAACCATCACCTTTTCCCCGACTTTCACCTTGAGGCCGTGCTTGGGTGTTGTGATGATGGATTTGACCACCAGTCCAAGCAGTGGAGCCGTGTCCTTTGGGTCGAGAATGGTTCCCGGTGCAACCGGTTTTTTGGGAAAGCGATAGGCGGTTTTGACAAAAAATCCGTCGTATTCGGCATCCGCCGCCTGCAAGTCAATCAGCCATTTGACCGAGTAAGCTGCTTCCCAGCCCGGCACAATCAGTCGCAACGGAAACCCATGCAGCGCCGGAATCGGCTGGCCGTTCATTTCCCAGGCCAGCACCGTATCCGGATGAAGGGCTTTTTCCAAAGGAACATTGCGGACCATATCCGGCACCTTTCCCATCGGACGGTCCGCCCCGTTGGCGGTAATGTATTTGACGCCTGACTTGAGTCCGGCTTTTTTGAGCACATCCGCCAGACTGACACCGGTCCAGCGGGCAGTTCCCACGGCTCCCTTGCCCCATTGAATTCCGGCAACCGGTGGGTCGAAGAAGGCGCGTCCGTTTCCGGCACATTCCAGGGTCACCGTGACGGTTTTGCGGGGCAGTTTTTTCAAATCATCCAGTTTCAGGCTGAGGGGCGTGCCGACCATGCCTCCGACTGAAAGCGACCAGTCTTCGAGTTCGACTTCGGGTGTGTACAAGTGGGACCGGACGTAAAACAGGTCAATCGGTGTAATAAAGGAATTGAGCAGTTCGACCGGTGTTTCCAGGTCGGTCGGTCGCACGGAACGGACGAGCAGTTTTTCCTTGCCCGGAATGGTTTCACCTAATACGGGCAGGGCAAATTCGGGTAAAAACTGGCTGATTCCAAAAGTTGCGCCCAGTTTGAGCGCGCCAGTCAAAAACGAGCGGCGGCTGACGCCGGCTGAATCCTGTTTCCTGGTGCTCACAATGACTTTTCCTTGTTCAAAATGGAGGTGGGAATGCTGGGTTGAACGGCTGCTTCTTTATCATATTTTCGGGGAAAACAACATCCGGGGAAAAACGGTTGGATTTCCGTTTCCCACAGTTTCGTTGCGCCCCACTGTGGGCTACACTCTGACACCTGCTTCGCAGGCTCCCTGATAAGAGTTTTTCAGATTCGTTGCCATGGCTGCATTTTTTTCCGACCTGCAAAGCAAACGCCTGATTGCGCTGAAAGGCATTCTCTTTCTCGGCCTGGGGTTTTTGTGCCTGGGATTGCTGCTCAGTGAAGGACTCTCGTTCCGCCAGTGGTGTCTGGTGGTGATTGCCTTGTGGGCCTTTTGCCGGTTTTACTATTTTCTGTTTTACGTGATTGAAAAGTACCTTGACCCGACCTTCAAATTTTCCGGACTGCGCTCCGTCATTACCTATCTGATGGCGTTGCCGGGTCGGAAAGCCGGTCGCCTCAATTCCCCAATTTCCAACTCCGAGGAGGAAAAGCAATGAGTTCCCAAGCACAGCTCAAGAGCGTTCGTGAGCAGGTTTCGCCGGAAGAATGGCAGGTTCGTGTGGATTTGGCCGCCGCCTATCGGCTGGTGGCCCATTACGGTTGGGATGACCTGGTGTTCACCCACATTTCCGCCCGTGTACCGGGACCGGAAACGCACTTTTTGATTAACCCTTATGGGTTCCTGTTCGACGAAATCACGGCCTCCAGTCTGGTCAAAGTTGATTTGGACGGAAAACCCGTGATGGAAACGCCCTACCAAATCAATCCGGCGGGATTTGTCATTCACAGCGCGATTCACGCCGCCCGCGAAGACGCCCATTGCGTCCTGCATCTGCACACCGACTATGGCGTAGCGGTTTCGACCCAGGAAAAAGGGCTGCTGCCGATTACCCAGAATTCACTTTTCCCACTCGCCTCCATCGGGTACCACAACTATGAAGGCGTCGCGCTCAACGATGATGAAAAACCCCGGCTGGTCGCTGATTTGGGCAACAATATTTTCATGATTTTGCGCAATCACGGGACGCTCGCGGTTGGAAAAACCGTGGCCGATGCGTTTCTGGCGATGTTTGTGCTGGAACGGGCCTGCAAGATTCAAATTCTGGCGCAATCAACCGGCTCGGCCTTGGTACCGATTCCGGGGCCAATTCTGGCGGCCATCAACGCCCAGCGTGAACAGGTGACCCGTGGCCTGGGCGGCCAGTTGGTTTGGCCGGGGCTGCTCCGCAAACTGGACCGGCTGGACCCGTCTTTTAGGAATTAAGCTGGTTTTTTTCACCGCAGAGGCGCAGAGAACCCGCAGAGTTTACGCAGAGAACAAGAAGGAAAAACTCTGCGGGTTCTCTGCGGGTTCTCTGCGCCTCTGCGGTGATGTCTGGAAAAAATAGGAAAAAAATTCAGGCGGGAAAATAAAAAGCACCCAAGCCGCGAGGTTGTTCTCATCAAAAAGGCTCCTTTGCATCTTGGCGGCTGAGGTGCTTTCATCGCTTTAGAGTCGCAAATTTTCAAAAAGTTGTCTGACCGAAAGAAACTGCCCGTAGAAACGAAAAATCAACTGAAGAAATCTGACCGTTTCCGCGACTGCCGTTATCGTTGCCGGGCACCACATCCACCGCCAGCAACTGCCGGGCGGTTGGGACGGCTTGAAATTGCAAAAAGGCACGGGTCAGGGCAATGTCGCTGGCCTGAAACGACCCATCCCCCGAAGCATCGCCCCACAAGACAAATTCCGGAAACGTTGAAAGCGCACTTCCAGGATTAACGGCAGATTGGGCCAGCCCCTGTGTGGTCACGTCGGTGCTGTTGCTCCGGACGGTCAGATAGCCGTTGATGTTTCCACTGCCGGTGGCTGAAGCCGGTACGGTCACCTGCAAAACGGTCGAACTGACCACCGTTACCTGCGATGCCGGAATCAACCGGGTTCCTCCGAAAAAGACCTGGGTGCCCGTGGCAAAATTGGTTCCAAAAACAGTAATCGTCTTTCCGCTGGTGGAAGCCACCGGATAAAACTGCGTGACACCCAGCGTGGTTGAGGCATTAGCGACAATCACCGTGACCGAAGCAGTGCGGCTCTGGTTAAGGGAATCAAACACCGCCACCAAAATCACATGGTAGCCGTTGATTCTAAGCGGGCTTTGCGTGTTCCAGACGAACTGATAGGGGTACGTCGTATCCGTCCCGACCAGGGCACCGTCAATCGAGAACTCCACCCGCTGCACGGCCCGGTCATCCGCTGCCAAGGCATTGATGGTGACGGTTCCGCTCACCCGTTGATTTTGCGCCGGAAATCCGATTCCGGCCACGGGTGGCTGGTCCGTCACGACCGTAAAGCCATTGGTCAGGGTAAAGCTGCGGCTGTCCGGATTGGTGAGGGTGACATTCAATGGTCCGGGTGGAGTTCCGGGGGGAATCGTCCAGGTGGCCAAAGCGGCAGTTGGCCCCAGCACCTGCACGGTGGCTGCCGTGCCGCCAAATTGAACCGTTGCGCCGGTGACGAAATTGCTGCCGCCGAGCGTGACTTTCACCTGGTCACCGGCAAATCCGGTCAGCGGAGCAAGGCTTGAAATGACCGGTGTGGCGTTTGGATTGGGTCCGCAATTGAAGGTCGCACCGTTGTAAACCTGCGTGGTCAGGGTGTTCGTCCAGACATCCCGAATCGTGTATTGCCCGTTGAACAACGCCACCGTCAGATTCCTGACCTGAAACGCTCCGCCAAACGACCCGCACCCAGCCTGCGAAACATCAAATGCCAGTTGGACGGTTTTGGCTCCCGTGGTGGTGAAGCTGACGCTTGTGACGGCGTGCGAAACCTGATAGTTGGTTGCATCCAGCAGGTCGGCGGAAACCAGATATTCGCCGGTTTCAGCCAGATTGAGCCCAACGGTTTCCACAATCGTGTCAGGCACCGTATCCGCATTGTCATCCCGTGATGTGTCGGAAAAGATTCCCGAAAAGAGGCGCGGCGTCGGCATGACATCAATCAGCGAAAAAGCCTGCCGCCCGTAATCGAAGCCCTGATTTTTGCCGCTGGCTTTGAACGCCACGCTGTAACTGTTGGCCGTCGTCGGCACCGTCACGGTATTGCCATAAAGCCCGTCACCGGCTGCGCCGTCGTTATGCGTTCCATCGTCAAAGAGCGTGGCCGAGGCGAGCGTCTGCAAATTCTCGTCCGTTACCGTGGCATTCATCGAGGTCACCGTGACACCGCTCCGGTTTCCGGTCAGGCGGGCATTCAAAATGGCGGTTTCACCTGGCAGGTAGGCCAGTTTGTTGACGCTGCCGAGCAGCCGGAAAAACGACTGTTCGTTGGCTCCGACGGCTGCCGCCCCGCCGCCGATGTCAGGACTGAGCCGCACCCGCCAGTTGCCGGTGCGCGGGTTATAGACGGTGAAAATTTGTCCGAACGCCGTATTGGCAAAGCCAATGTTAGGTTGGTTTTGGTAGTTGGTTGAGTTGATGACCAGTCCGGTTGGGTCCACCAGCGCAACCCCGACATTTCCCTGGGCAATCGTGACGGCGAAACTGACGGCATCCGTCTGGGAAACCGGTATCGTCACGTTCTGGGTGAAAATCGGGAGCAAAATCACATAATCAACCGAAATGGTTGAGCTTTGCAGGACGGAACCAAGCGTTGTTCCCGGTACGGCGGGCGGCGTCGGCTGGGTGAAATCCGGCAGGAGGTAGCGTTCCAGAATGTCCGGAATGCCGCTTGGTTCCAAAAAGGCCGGAGGCTGTGACAGGAGCGGCAGCCGCAGCAGTGAATTATGGACAAACGGGACCGCCTGAAACGGCGTGAACGTTTGCAGCGGAACATAATCCGTTGCGGTGCGGTTGGTCAGGACGTTGAGACTGTTCAAGGACTCCTGCGGATAGACAAGGCCGTCGCTGGTTCCCAAAAATCCGGTTCCCTGCACGGCGTAGACCGGCGATTTGAAATTCGGATACCACGTGTTGTACTTCGAAAGCTGGACTTCATTCAGATTGAAAAACTCCGAAGCCGCAAACTGGGTCCCGCTGTGCGGCGTGCCCAGCGTATAGACCTTTTCAATCCGCTGCCGCCAGACGGGAAAATTCCACTGGATGGTACGGGCCAGAATTCCGCCCTGGCTGTGGCAAATCATCCGCACATGGGGCGGAGTTTGAAACAGTCCGGCCATATCCAAATTGAGCTGGCTGACCATCTCATTGGCCATGGTTTCGTACGAGGCACTGATAAACTGATGGGAGCCGGTAAAGACAATCCGACCCTGAATGCGTTGGGCATTGTTGACGGTGGCAGTCCGGGAAAGCAGATAGCTGGCCCAATCGGCCCAGGCCGTATAGCAATCCCCCAAACCGTGGACGAGGACCAATGGCAACGGATAATCGGCATTGACGACGGTCGGAGTGGCAAAACTGACCGGAAAGGATGCGGTTTGCTGCACGGCAGTCCGACTCAGTTTATTTCCTGCCGGAGGCACGCAGCCAGCTACCAACGGGTCGGTTGAAAGATTGTTGACCGTGATGTTGTCATCGTAGGTCAGCCGGGCCAACAGGTAATAGGAATTGCCCTCCACCAAATCAGTTTCCGCGCCCGAAAGCAGGTTTTGCGAAGTAAAGGTTCCATCGGGATTCACCCGTAATTGAATCACCGGTGGCGCAGTCGGTGCGGCTCCGGCGGGCAACACATCAATCCGGCTGTTGGCGCTGGCGGCTCCCAGATTGTCAATATTGGTGATTTGTCCCGGATTGGCTTCGTTGACCACCCGCAGGCGTCCGGAAATCACCGGGCTGCCCTGTTTGGTAACTGCCAGAGCCTGAACCTTGGGAGCCTGGACCGCTCCCAACCAGAAAAAACAGGTAACCACCAAACCAAGCATCAGGAAATTGGTGAGGAAAGACGTTCGTGCTCGATACGACATCGGTTTTGCTCCGGTACATCTGTTTTCTTTTTCACCGCAGAGGCGCAGAGGAAACACAGAGAAAAACAAAAAAACTCTGTGGAAACTCTGCGCCTCTGCGGTGAAAAGCTTTTCTTTACAACTCACTGAAAACTCCACGGGCAGCTCTGAGACTGATTCGTTGATTGGCGGCATAGGCACGGGCGGCCCGCTCGCGGATTTGAGCCGGTGTTTCGTTTTTCAGCCAGCCATCCAACGCAGCTTTGAGCAGGAAAGAGCCTGGATACATCAATTGTCTGGTCAACAGCAAGGGACGGGAACCCCCAGCCGTCAGGCGGTTGAGAAAATACTGCTCACTGGCGCAACAGAGCACAATCGCAGCTTTTCCCTTTCCGCCAGCTCCCGGCCCTGTCGGAAGTTGAAAATCCATCAGGCCATTGTGGCCGATGTAGGCCACACAATCCGCCCCGCCAGCAAGTGACAGGCGCACGATTTTGCCATCGGCCTGAACCTCAATGCTTTCCCCTTTGCCGGTGGCCGCCGCCGTCAAGAAATCAGCCACCGCCTGTTTGATTTCCGCTCCGCGATAAGCATCCGCCACAATAAAAAGGTTGCTGGTACTGTGTCTGAACACCAGCCGTTCCAGGACGGCGCTTTTGGGTTTGGCCGCAGTCGTGGCTGGTTTCCAGTCTTTCAGGTGACCGAAATGGCCTTTGAACCCTTCTCCGCTGCCCCAATAGAGATTTCGCGCCGGGTCCTCTCCATTTCCAATTTTTTCCGGAACCGGAACTATTCCTTGATTTTTGTTGTCGCACAGGGCAACAAAGAGGTGAACGGTCCGTGGCTGTTCCTGTGCCTTGCCAGTCAGAAACCCACAGCCCAAAACAGCCAGAAACAAAATCAGCGGTCGCAGGATTTTCATATAACACACAAAGAATTTTTAACCGCGAAATACGCGAAAAAAAGAAAAGAAAATCTTTGAAAAGTTTCGCGTATTGCGCGGTTTATCAAAAGGAATCAACAGCGGATGAAGTTTGAGCATACAACAATTCGGGCCACGGATGGGTTTGAATTGGCGGCAACTGTTTTTGAGCCGGACGGTGGGCAATCAGCCACACCATTGGTGATTATCAATTCGGCAATGGGCGTCAAACGGCGCTATTACGAAAAATTCGCTTCGTTTCTGGCGGAACAGGGCTGCACCGCCATTACCTATGACTATCGCGGCATTGGGGATTCACGTCCCCGGCACTTGCGCGGGTTTTCCGCCCGGCTGACTGAGTGGGGGGAAAAAGATTTCACCGGCGTCCTCGCCTGGGCATTGGGGCGAAAACATTTTTCCCGTATCAGTCTGGTTGGACACAGTGTCGGCGGGCAAATCGTCGGGCTGTCCCCGCACAATGAACACCTGGCTGCACTCGTCTTTGTCGCAGCTCAAAGCGGTGACTGGCGGACCTGGGATGGAATGGGGCAGATGCGGATGTGGCTGCTTTGGCATGCCATGATTCCGGGCTTGTGCGGAGTGTACGGCTACCTGCCGGGCTGGTCCGGAATCGGCGAAGACGTACCCAAAGGGGTAGCCCTGGAATGGGCGACCTGGGGGAGGCGACCCCATTACATTCTGGGCGGAGCTGATTTGGCTGCCCGGAAACCCGGATTTGACCGGGTCCGAACTTCCTTGACGGCATTCAGTTTTGCCGATGACAATTACGCCCCCCGGCGGGCGGTGGAAGCACTTTTGGGGTTTTATGCGCAGGCCGGTATCAGCCATCATCATGTGCGGCCCGGCGAAAACGGTTTGCCCAACGTGGGACATTTCGGCTTTTTCCGCGAAAAGTTCAAGGATTCATTGTGGCAGCAGACACTCACGGCATTGCAAATCTAAACTATTGTTTTTTCTTCACCACCGCAGGCGCAGAGGAGGCGTAGAGTTTTCGCAGAGTTGTTTACTTTTCTCTGCGTATGCTCTGCGCCTCCTCTGCGCCTGCGGCGGTGAAAAAATAAGAAGGAATGAAAATTCACATGAACGACGCACCTGAACTGGAAGGAATCTGGCAGGCGGAAGTCGAGGAACTCCGTCAGCGCGAAGAACTGGCCCGTGAAATGGGCGGCCCCGAAAAAGTTGCCAAACATCAGGCCCAGGGAAAACTGACCGTCCGCGAGCGGATTGACGCCGTGCTTGACATTGGCTCCTTTCATGAGGTGGGAGCCCTGGCCGGAACCGGCGAATACGAGGGAACCAGGCTCAAGTCCTTTATTCCGGCTAATTTTGTCTGCGGAACCGGCTCCATCAATGGCCGCAAAGTGGTGGTGGGCGGAGATGATTTTACGGTGCGCGGCGGAGCGGCTGATGCCGCCATCATTGCCAAACAGATTTATGCCGAACAGATGGCCAACAGCCTGAAAATTCCAATGGTGCGGCTGGTGGATGGAACCGGCGGCGGCGGCAGTGTCAAACTGTTGGAAAAGTACGGTTTCACCTATGTTCCGTTTAATCCGGGCTGGGATTTGGTGGTGGAAAATATGAGTCTGGTTCCCGTGGCTGCCGCCTGCCTGGGTTCGGTGGCCGGACTCGGTTCCGCCCGGCTTGTGATGTCGCATTTCTCGGTGATGGTCGAAAAGACCGCCCAGGTGATGGTGGCCGGACCGCCCGTCGTCAAATTCGGCACCGGCGAACAGGTCACCAAAGAAGACCTGGGAGGTGCGCAGGTTCATCGCACCAATGGCGCGGTGGATATGGTGGTTCCCACTGAAATGGATGCCCTGACCGCCATTCGCCGGTTTTTGTCGTACCTGCCGCAAAATGTATTCCAGTTGCCGCCGGTGGAAGTCGCCTGTGACCCCGCAGACCGGCGCGAACCCTGGCTGCTTTCGGCCATTCCGCGCAATCGCCGCCACCGCTACAAAATCCGTCCGATTCTGGAAGCCATTTTTGACGAAGGTTCACTGTTTGAAATGGCCTGTTACGGCGGTTCGACCGTGACGGCACTGGCCCGCCTGGATGGAAAACCGGTTGGCGTGGCGGCCTCCGATTGTTTTGTCGGAGGCGGCGCGCTTTCCGTGGAAGGTGCCGAAGCTTTGATTCGACTGGCCGACCTGTGCGACACCTTTCACTTGCCGCTGGTGATGTTGACGGACCAGCCTGGTATCGCCATTGGACGCGCCGCCGAACGACGGGGAGTCATCCGCCATGGTGCGCGGGCGATAGCGGCCATCTATCAGGCACGGGTTCCGGCGGCGGAGGTGATTTTGCGGCGGGTCTATGGCGTGGGCGGAGCGGGCGCTTCCAACCGGCACCGCTTTGTACAAAGGTTTGCCTGGCCTTCCGGCGATTGGGGTTCGCTGCCGCTTGAAGGAGGCATCGAAGCAGCCTATCGGCGCGAGCTTGAATCCAGCCCCGACCCGGCCCGCCTGCTGGCTGAAATCAACGCCCGGCTGGATGCCGTTCGGTCTCCGTTCCGCACTGCCGAACACTTTGGCATTGAGGAAATCATTGACCCGCAGGACACGCGCCCACTCCTGTGCGAATGGGTCCGCGATGCCTATGAACTGTTGCCTTCGCTGCTGGGGCGTCCGGCACGGGGAACCCGTCCGTAGGTGGGTTCAGGGTAGGGTTCAGGGTTCAGGTTTCAGGGTCCAGGGTTCAGGTTTCAGGGTCCAGGGTTCAGGGTTCAGGGTCCAGGGTTCAGGGTTCAGGGTCCAGGGTTCAGGGTTCAGGGTTCAGGGTCCAGGGTCCAGGGTTCAGGGTTCA